>NZ_BAHC01000052.1 GCF_000298195.1 Gordonia rhizosphera NBRC 16068
GCGCTCGAGGGCCTTCGGGCTCATCAGCGCGATCCAGATGCCACCGTCGGAGGCGAAGCACTTCTGCGGCGCAAAGTAGTAGACGTCGGCGTCGGCGGCGTTCACCGGCAGACCGCCGGCACCCGAGGTCGCGTCGATGGCGATCAACGCATCGTCGGACTCGGCGGGCCGGCACACCGGCACCGCGACGCCGGTGGAGGTCTCGTTGTGGGCCCAGCCGATCAGGTCGACGCCACCGAAGTCGTCGGCGGTCAGCGCGGCCGGGTCGGGTGCGGTGCCCGGGTCGGTGGAGACCACCCTCGGTGCATCCAGGAACGGGGCCTTCTTGGCGACGGTGGCGAACTTCGACGAGAACTCGCCGTAGGTCAGGTGCAGCGAGCGGCGCTTGATCAGGCCGAACGCGGCGGCATCCCAGAAGGCGGTGGTGCCGCCGTTGGACAGCACGACCTCGTAGCCGTCGGGGAGGGCGAACAGATCGGCGAGCCCGGCGCGGATCGAGCCGACGACATTCTTCACCGGGGCCTGACGATGGCTGGTGCCGAACACCGATGCGCCGGTGTCGACCAGGGACTGCAATTGTTCGGGGCGCACCTTGGACGGACCGCAGCCGAAGCGGCCGTCCGACGGCAGGAGCTCGGCGGGGATCGTGATCGGTGCGGTGGCGGTGTCACTCATAGCGCCAATTCTAGGGATGTGGTGCCCGCCACCTGGGGTGTGGTCCCGTCTGGGGCCACGGCGAGAGCGGCGGCAGGACCCTTGACCTCGGTTGAACATGTGTTTAATGTACTAAACATGCGTTTAACCGACGCTGACGACCGGACGACCCGCGCGCGTCTGCGTGACACCGCGATCGCGGTGTTCGCCCGCGACGGCTTCTCCGCGACGGTACGGACGATCGCCGAGGAGGCGTGCGTCAGTCCGGGCCTGGTCATCCACCACTTCGGCAGCAAGCAGAACCTGCGTGCCGAATGCGATGCCCACGTGCTGCAGCGCACCCGCGAGGTCAACGAGGCCAGTCTCGAAAGAACCCCCGGCGCACAACCTTTCGGCGGGATCGTGGCAAAGATGGACTCGATCGACGAGGACGGACCGCGCATCGTCTACCTCATCAGGAGTCTGCAGGCCGGCGGCGAGATGGCCCGCGAGTTGCTGGAGCGACTGGCCGAGGACGCCGAGACCACGTTTCGCCGCGGTGTGGAGGGAGGCACCATCCGGCCTTCGATCGACGAGACCGCGCGGGCCCGATACATGGTCGCGCAGTCGATGGGCGCACTGCTCGTCGACGTCGTGATGAATCCGCCCGACGACTGGTCGGATGCAGGCACCATCCTTTCGTCGTACGTCGATCGCGTGGTGGTCCCGGCGACGGAGGTCGCGGTGCACGGCGTGATGGCCGACGAGACATTGCTCGATGCAGTGCTGGACTATCGGGAGGCACACCATGACCACGGTGCATGAACCGGTGATCGAGATATCCGGTCTCCGTAAGAAGTTCGGATCCTTCGTGGCCCTCGACGGACTGGATCTGACGGTGCGGCAGGGCGAGGTTGCCGGATTCCTCGGACCCAACGGAGCCGGGAAATCCACCACCATCCGCATCCTGCTCGGCATGTATCGCCACGACGGCGGACAGGCCACGGTCTTCGGCGCCGATCCGATGGCCGACGCGGTCGCGATCCACCGCAGGCTGGCCTACGTCCCTGGTGATGTGAACCTGTGGCCGCAACTGTCGGGCGGCGAGTGCATCGATCTGCTGCTCTCGCTGCGCGGGGTGCGACGGGAATCGGCCACCCGCAAGGCCGAACTCATCGAGCGCTTCGAACTCGACCCCACCAAGAAGGCGTCCACCTACTCGAAGGGCAACCGGCAGAAGGTCGCTCTGGTCGCCGCACTCGCCGCACCGTGCGAACTGCTGTTGCTCGACGAGCCGACCGCCGGACTCGATCCCCTGATGACCCGCGAGTTCACCGAATGCGTGCGTGACGTCGCGGCCACCGGTGCCGCGGTGCTGCTGTCGAGCCACCTGCTCGCCGAGGTCGAGGCGTTGTGCGAGTCGGTCACGATCATCCGGGCCGGCAAGACGGTGCAGGCGGGTTCGCTCGCCGACCTGCGGCACCTGCGCAGGTCACGTGTGACCGCGACGATCCCGACGGGCGCCTCCGATCTCGCCGCCGTCGGAGGTGTGCATGACTTCGTCGTCGACGGCTCCGAGGTGACGTTCACCGTCGAGGATTCCGGGCTGCCGGCGGTGACGCAGGCGCTAGCGCGTCACGATGTGCGCGGGCTGGCGGTCGAGCCGCCGAGCCTCGAGGAACTGTTCCTGCACGCCTACGACAACGCGGCGGCGACCTCATGACGACTCTGCACAGCCCACCGTCGGCGCCGACCACCTCCCGGGACGGCTATCCGGCGCACTACTTCGCCGGCCTGACGACGCTGCTGCGGCTCGTCGCGCGTCGGGAGTGGAAGATCGGACTGATCACGCTGGCGGTGTTTCTTCTCATCAACCTGGCCACCGCCACCTCGATCAACTCGATGTACCCGACGCCGGAGAAACGGGTCTCGCTGCAGATGGGGCCAGGATCGAACGCGGCGTTCCGGTTCCTGCTCGGACCACTGCGCGACATCGACTCCGCGGCCGCGGTCACCGTGTGGCGCGCCGGGCTGTTCCTGGTCGCGGCGCTGGCCGTGTGCGCCGCGCTGATGGTGGTTCGCCAGACCCGCAAGGAGGAGGAACTCGGCCGCTCGGAACTGGTGCGGGCCGCTGCGACGGGGTCGCTGGCGTCGTTGGCGGCCGCGGTCATCGTCGCGGCCGTGTTCTGTGTCGTGGTGGCGCTCGGGGTTTCGCTGATGCTCCTTCCGCTTGGCGCCGGCGGGATCGACGTGGCGGCGGTGTTCATCCAGTACGTGTCGACGGGTTTGGCCGGGGTGGGCATTGCGGCGGTCGCCGCGCAGATCGCCACCACCTCCCATATCGCGAATCTGACGGCGAGCACCGTCGTGTTCATCGGATACGCGCTGCGCGGTGTCGCCGACGCGATCCATGGCTGGGACTGGCTGCGGTGGGTCTCGCCGATGGGCTGGGCAGAACTCATCGCGCCGTTCAACGGCAACCACGTCGGCTGGGCACTGCTGTCGCTGTCGGTGTGTGCCGCCGGTCTGATGATCGCGGGATGGGTGGTTGCCCATCGGGACATGGATGCAGGCCTGATCGCGCCGCGTCCGGGACCGGCGGAGACGGCCCGGCTGGGGTCGTTGCCGGCGGTGGCGCGACGACTCTCCGGTCCCATGCTCGCCTCCTGGGCGGGCGCCATCGTGGTCTACGCATCCGTCGTCGGGTTCATGCAGCCCTCCATCGATGACCTCGCCCGAGACAACCAGCAGATCATGAGCCTGATCGAGATGGCAGGCATCGACGCGACCCTCAGCGAGCTGTTCGGGACGACGATCATCGGGTTCCTTGCGGTCGCGGCGAGTGCCTGGGCGGTCAGCGTCGCCACCCGCCTGCGCGGCGAGGAGACCGAGTCGCGTGCCGAGTTCGTGTTGACCACCCCGACGTCGCGGGCGAGCTATTTCCTCACCTACGCGGGTGTGGCCGCGCTCGGGGTCGTCGTCGTGCTGGCGGCCGCTGCCGTCGGCATGGTGGTGGGCAACGGCATCGCCGGCGGCGGGTGGACGACCGCGGTCGCCAACACCGTCATCGCGGCCGCGGCGCAGATCCCCGCCGCGCTGGTCATCGCGACCTTCGCGGTGGCGCTGTACGGGCTCGCGCCGCGACTGGTCCCGGCCGGGTGGCTGATCGTGGTGGCGGCATTCCTGCTCGGTCCGTTGGCCGGGATGTTCGATCTCCCGCAGTGGGTCGACGACCTGTCGCCGTTCACACACACCCCGAAGGTGCCGGTCACGCCGATGGAGTGGACACCGGTCGCGGTGATGCTGGCGATCGCGGTCGTGTTCACCGCGGCGGGGCTGGTCGGCTTCCGGCGCCGCGACGTCGGCTGAACGCCGACCATGGACTCAGCCGACCATGGACTCAGAGGCCGGGCGCGGGCTTCACGTCACCCCAGCCGTCGACGTCCTCGGGACGGCGCGGTGCTGCACCGGTGTAGATGGCGGCCGGGCGCACCAGTTTGCCGAGCCGTTTCTGTTCGAGGATGTGGGCGCACCAGCCGGCGGTCCGGCCGCACGTGAACATCGCCGGCATCATGTGCGTCGGCACCTCGGCATAGTCGAGGATGACCGCGGCCCAGAACTCGACGTTGGTCTCGATCGCCCGGTCCGGGCGGCGTTCGCGCAGTTCGGTCAGGGCGGCCTGCTCGAGGGCGGCGGCGACCTCGTAGCGGGGGACGCCGAGCTCCTGGGCGGTGCGGCGCAGGACCCGGGCGCGCGGGTCCTCGGCGCGGTAGACGCGGTGGCCGAAGCCCATGAGCTTCTCCTTGCGGTCCAGGACGCCCTTGACGAGACCGCGGGCGTCTCCCGTGGTTTCGACCTCCTCGATCATCGGGAGGACGCGGGCGGGGGCACCGCCGTGCAGCGGGCCCGACATGGCACCGATCGCCCCCGAGAGGGATGCCGCCACGTCGGCGCCGGTGGAGGCGATCACCCGCGCGGTGAAGGTCGACGCATTCATGCCGTGCTCGGCGGCACTGACCCAGTAGGCGTCGATGGCGCGGATGTGCTTCGGATCCGGGTCGCCCTTCCATCGGGTCATGAAGCGGGCGGTGACGGTGTCGCATTCGTCGATAAGACTCTGCGGGACCGCGGGCTGGTGGATTCCGCGTGCCGACTGAGCGACGTAGGACAGTGCCATCACCGAGGCGCGGGCCAAGTTGGCGCGCGCGGTCGCGTCGTCGATGTCCAGGAGGGGCCGGTAGCCCCAGATCGGGGCGAGCATCGCCAACGCGGCCTGCACGTCGACCCTGACATCGCCGGTGTGGACGGGCAGCGGAAACGGCTCGGCCGGCGGCAGCCCGTCGCCGAAGCGGCCATCGACGAGTAGCGACCAGACGTCGGCGAAGGTCACGTGGTTCTCGACGAGGTCCTCGATGTCGACACCGCGAAAGCGCAGGTTGCCACCGTCCTTGTCGGGCTCGGCGATCTCGGTGGTGAACGCGACCACGCCTTCCAGACCGGACACGAAGTCATCGGGCACTGTGTTGGACATCGAGACCGCCTTACGTCGACACTGCGTCGTGTGTATCGCCTAGGACTCTAAAACAGGTGGGTCGACCGGGCATACCGGAGAGTAACCAGAGCGCGCGGAGTAGCCTTCTCGATCGTGTCCGAGGAACCTTTCGACCCCCCGAATATGCGCGTTGACCTCCCGAACATGCGCGTGGGCTATGGCGGGGGCATCCCGCCGAACATCGGCGAGGGCGATCGTGCCGCGGGCGCCGACGGGATCCGGGAGAATCTGGACCCGAGCTGGTTGCGCGGCGAGCCGCCGTGGCTGGATCTGTTCACCGTGTGGCTGCACGAGGCAGTCGACGCGCGGATCGCCGAACCCAACGCGATGGTGCTCGGCACGGTCGACGAACACGGGCACGCGGCGACCCGCACCGTGCTGTGCAAGGGGGTCGACGCCTCCGGTGTCGTGTTTTACACCGGCTACGACTCCGACAAGGGCCGCGACCTGGCCGCGCACCCCTACGCGTCGGTGACGTTCCCGTGGATCGGGTTGGAGCGGCAGGTGCACTTCCGCGGCCCGGTGAACCACGTGAGCATGGAGGAGACCGAGGCCTACTGGTACATGCGGCCGCGCGGTTCGCAGCTGTCGGCGTACGCGTCACAACAGTCGCGGCCGATCGGCAGCCGCACCGAGTTGGAAGCGCGGGCAGCGGCGGTGGCCGAGCAGTTCGGCGGCTTCGACGGCGGCGCCGAGGTCCCCGTCCCGGCGACCTGGGGTGGATATCGGCTGGTTCCCGACGTGGTCGAGTTCTGGCAGGGACGGGCCAACCGACTGCACAACCGGGTGCGGATCACCCGAGAGCCCGACGGCGGCTGGCGAGTGGAGCGATTGCAGCCGTAGCTTGTCGTGGGTGTGCCCCTGACAACCACGTGTGAGCTGGGCGTCGACGCCACATCGTTGATGGTGGCTTGCCGGCGTGAGGTTTCCGGGGGATGCAGCCGAGCGGCAGATCATCGACCGGATGGGTTGAACGGGAGGCTCAGTATCGATATGTGCAGGTTTCGGAGCCTGACCGAGCGGGTTCCCAGGGCGGCTGCCAGGCCGACGGCCAATGCGAGTTCCCCCGTTTTCGGCGCCCGGGACTCGGCCCATGATGTCGGAGCCATGACATCGATGCGGCCGTCGTTGTGACGGTGCACGGCAAGTGCCACAATCTCTTCCCGGATACCTCGATACGCATGCATGTACTCAGTTCGGGTTCGGCCATCGGCCACGAGGCGCAGAATGTGCCCGTGCCCGTCGTTGACCACGAACTGGTGAGGAATGGGTGTCAGCAGGCCGCGAACGACGTCGGTGAGGTATACGGGTGTCCCGTCAATCGTCAGACGCAGGTGAGTCGGGTCGAAGGTTCCGATTGGTGCGTGGTCGGTCTGCTGCTCGCCGACACGATCGATCTCGACCGTCGGCACTATCGCCACAGACGCGGAACCCGGCACCACTGCGGCGCTGCTCGACGATCACCTCTCCGCATGCTGGAAGGTGAACCGACATCGTCGGTCCTACTGAGCTCGCCCGACCAAGCTTTCCCCGGTAGGTCTCGAAATCCTGCGGCCGCACGTCCGGCGTCGGTCGGAGCAGCGGCGATTCTAAGCCGAGTTCCGTCGCGATATCCGGACGACACCTCCAAAGGCAACGGCCGATCTCACTCTGGAGGCTGGGCCTGACGAAGACGGCCGGATCGATTGCGACGGTCTGGCGGTGTTCCGGGTCGCGAAAGGGTCTGCCGATTCGGCGGAGCGGGAAGGGGAAGTGTCGCCACCAAGGCGACTGCAATCACCGCGAGTGTCATCAGCACCTGCAATGGTGGGTCTTTGGCTACTGCGGTGACTGCGTACATCGACACGTAGATCAGAGTGAGTCCTACGAGTACTGCGCGGAGCACTCTTCCTCCTTGGCTGAGCTGTGTCTCGGCGAGCCACTCGTCAGGCTCGGCCTCGTCAACCGGTGTCACGTTCTGTTGCGGTGGTGGGGAACTCGTCGCGATCGGTAGTCCGTGACAGTGCCGCTCCAGAACCCTCAAGAGGGCGGCATATTGGACGGACTCGAGGAAAGTGGCCACGTCGATGCGTATGAGCGCAGGTTGTGCGTCGGCATGGTCGGTCCACACGCCGACGAACCGCCACCGCCCACGTCGCGGGAGTATCCAACCATCGCCGATGATCTCACTCGGTTGACGTTGTCATCAGATCGCGTGGGGACGCTTCGGCGTTGGTATCCCGGAATGCGGGTGGTGCCCAACGGACACCCTCCCAGGGGAGGAACCGTGTCACGTTTGGGGTGTCGAGGATGATCCCGGATTCGGTCATGACGACATGCCGGCCCAGATGACGTAGACGGTCAATCGGGATTCGGATGACCTTGGCGACTTTGGGCGATTCGCCGTTGACGGCGAGGACCCCCGCGAACGCCACTATCCACGCCATGAACATCCCGCCGAGGGTGAGACCAGATATTTCGCCGGCAAAGAACCCGAGGAACATGAAGAAACTCATGACTGCCATCACCGCGAAGACGTAGGTCATCGGGAACCCCCGGCGGGGCTGCATGTAGGCGGCGGCCAGCCACCCGTCAGACGGGATGGTGTATCCGCTTTGCACGCGTGCGTCGGTTCGCACGATCTCGGCGATCGGGGAAGTGCTCACAACGCCAGTGTGGTCGGATAGCCGGGCATTGTCGTCTGCAGCGCCTGTGGCAGACGCAATGGGCTCGCCGCGATCTGATGCACTCCGCGGTTCGATCACCCCGAACAACGCTCCGACGGAATCCCGGAGCAGTACCGTCCCGCCGATCGGCAGATCAACTCGCTCCGCCAGTCGGGTGGCGCCCAGTGATTCCGCGTGACGCACCGCAGTTGCCAGGTCCTCGACCTGAAAATAGATGCGCCAGTGGGCGTTTGCGTTCGCTGAGACAACTCCGGCCAGCAGTGTGCTTGCGCGCGCGAATACTCGGTAGGTGCCGTGCTCCCCGGAGATGGTGATCCTTCGCGCTCGGGAGTGCGTTCTGGTGGGCGTTGATCGGTGCCCAGACCTCGGTCATCTTCTGGTCGACCTCGGCCGCGGCTTTTTGGGCGGCTTCTGTGATCACGGTGCCGAGCGTGTGGCTGGTGACCTGGGTCAGGGTGTCGTCGTCGACCAGTACCTCGGTGATGATGCCGCGCGCGTTGACCGAGACGGTGATGCGGCCGTCGAGACCGGTCGCGGTCGCCGTCAGCGTCAATGCCTTTTGCTGAGCGACCGTGATGTCGCCGATGAGTTTGTTCAGATCGCCCATCAACGTGTCGACGTCGTCGGCGTTGCACGGAAATTCCACCCCTGACCCCCCTCTGCTCCCCGGTGTCGACGGTACCAACCCAGGCTCACGAGACTCGAATCGTGGAACCTGTGGTCAGCGGGAATGCGGTGGCAGGTTCGCGGAAATTCATTCGCTGACATGACACCGGCGGCGCCGGGTGGACGGCCCGCTGGGGGAGTTTTGGCGTGCGAGCTGGCACGACGCCGGCACGCTGGTGATGAGGGGTTGATGTGCTCGCGTCGGAGCTGAAGACTTCCGACGTAGAATCTCGCTCGCAACTGTCCAGGGGGCGGACAGATCCTCGTCGGCGACCTCGCGCGCAGGACCGAGATCTCGGAACGAGGTCTCGGAACGAGGTCTCGGTCTCACGAGGGGCGTGGGGAATCACATTGAAGGGGCCACGATGACGAGCATCGACACCGTCGGAGAACTGTGCGAGCGGGGACTCGCAGCCGAGATGGCCGGTCGGTTCGACGACGCGGCGCAGTGCTATCAGCGAGCCTGCGACAGTGCCGTGTCGGTGTTCGACCGGTGTCTGGCTGCGCATTACCGTGCCCGGTCGGCTGCGGACAGCGCTGAACGTGTGCAGTGGACACGTTTGAGCGTCGAACTCGCCGCCGAACTGGCGGAGGTCGGGGATGAGCGCGTCTACGCGTTGCTCCCGACACTGCAAATCGCTTATGCCGGTGCGCTGTTGGTGTCTGGAGCGGCGGAGGCCGCCCGGCAGGTCTACCTTCTCGCGGCCGATGCCGTGGAGAACCTCCACCTCGATCCGAACCGGGCGATGGTGCTGCACTGCACGATCTATGAGGGACTGTCGGCCACCGGTTTCGTCCCGCAGGGGGCGTCGTCGGAGTTCTTCGAGTTGGTGTCGTCGCTGAAATCGGCCGACTCCTGGGGGCCGCTCGCGGTGATTCTCGGCGCGTACATACAGAACTCGGGCACGGATGAGGCCGCCGCGAGATTTGTGCTGACGCTGCGAGAGCTATACGCGGCCGGGTTGTTGAACGGGCGGGATCAAGAGGTGCTCGGGCGCGCGATCACCTCGGCGCGCGCGCAGCTCGAGGGCGAAGGACAAGCTGACGGGCAAGGCACTGGTCCGGATTCGGTCACCGAGGGCGACGATTCGGGGATCGACCCGTTCGGGACCGGAAGCCCGAACGTCGCATTCAGGATCTGAGCGCGGCCGGTCCGGGTCAGCCGTCGGCGAAGGAGTCGCGCTGCTCTCGGACGACCTGCACTGACTTGGCGATGCACCGGTCGACCTCACGCCGCAGCCGTGCGCGATCGGCCGGAACGGCCGACGTGCCGTCGCCCTGCAGGATCAAGTACTGGCCGTCGCCGGCCTTGTGCTCCCAGTGCACGTGGTAACACTTCTCGTCGTAGCCCCAGTCGGTGAGACGAAACGGCGTTACCTGCACGAACGCCGAGAACTCGGTCGCTGCGTGCCGGAAGGCCGAAGCGGCGCCGTCGGAATCCTGGTCATTTCGCGACAGGATGCTGCCGGTTCGCGTCTTCTGGGTGTCGGTGGGTGCCTCGAGTTGGACCTCGCCGAGACCTCCGGCGGCTCTCTCGGGAGTGAAGCCCAGCATCGCGGTGCCGAGGTGCGTTGCGTCGGTCTGATAAATGACAATGTCGGTTGCCTGTGTGGGGCCCGATTTCTGGACCGCGACGAAGCCGTCGTCTCGCTGCCGGACCGCATTGATCCTGATACTCGACGTGACCGCGTCGTCGTTGACGAAGACTCCGTAGAGCTGTGCGCTGATGTCGGGATGCATCGACGTTTGAATCCAACGGGTCAGGTGCACAGGCGGATTCGTCTGTAGCGCTTCGAGAATCACCGCTTCCTGACGCGCCAGTTCGTCCCCGTCACGGGCATCGATCTGGGCGATGAACGGGTATGGCATCGTGTCGAGCCCGTAGGCCTGGCAGAACACCCGAACGGTCAATGAATCCACCCGGCCCACTGGTCGGAGATCATTGTCGCTGGTCATCGCCGAGCCCCCTTCTCGCCTGGCCGTCAGACCTTGGGTAGTCTAGCGGCGTGCTGATGCGCGCCGGCGGGGCGGCGTGCGTAAGGGGGGTGCGATGTGTCTTGGGCATGAGTACGAGAACCCTTTTGCCAAGTTCGACCCAGAAGATCCGAGCACGCTGGGCAGCGCACCGCAATTGAAGCGGGACCGCGCCCCACAATCCACCGGTGAGAACGACATGCCGGCCATCTCGACGGAACCGTGGTCGAATCGCGGCTTCTATTCAGAATATTCGCAGATCGCGGACCCGCTGCACACAATGAACGAGGGGCTTGTTCACACGGTTGCGCAGAATTGGTCAACCATCGCGGCTACCCTGCAGGTCCAACACGGCGCGTTCTCTGACGCTATTGCCAGGGTCACTCATTGGAAGGGTGAGGGTTCCGAGGCGGCGCAACAAGCCATGGCGACCTACGCGGTGGCGTTGGTTGACCTGCACGAGCAGACGCGGTTCATGAGTGAAGTGATGCAGAACGCCGCCAACGTCATCAACGTGTCCAAGAACAGCATTCCCACGACCAGTGAGGTCAATTCCAGACTGGCCGATGCCGGCGCGACGTATGCGCAGCGGGACAGCGCCAAGCAACAGCTGCTCGATTGGGCAGCAAAGCAGATGGAGACCGTTTACGACAAGGGAGTGCGTCAGGTGGCGACGGCGGCTCCGATGTTCGGGGCGCCGACGAGTCGTGGTGGGTCCGGCATGCCGTCCGTATCCGGTGGCGGCGGAGGAGGCATCACCGGTGGCGGTGGTGGCGGGGTCAGCATGCCCAGCGGCGGAGCGGCCACCCTTCCCTCGTTGATGAAGCAGAGCACCACGCCAACGACACCCGAGGTTGCCACGCCCGGCGCCACGACGACGGCGCCGGCGGGTCTGACATCGGGGTTGCAGCAGGCGGCGGGGCTCGGTTCGTCCGCGGCCAACCAGGCGCAGAGTGCCGTGGACAAACTGAAGTCGCTGGGGAATGGTCCGCTGACGACTCCGGCGGGACTCCACGCACTGGATGCTTTGAAGAAGGGCATGCCCGGCGGTATTGCCGGCCTCCTCAAAGGCGGTGGTGGCGGGGGAGGCGCCGGCAAGGGCGGCGCGTCGCTGGGCAAACTAGGTGGTGCGCTCAGGGGATTGTCGGAGTTGGAGAAGGCCGCGTTGACGCGTGGCGCCAAGGCCGTTGCGGACCTCGAGCGGTCGGCGTTGTCGGCGGCGCGCGGGGCATCGCCCACGGCGGCGGGTCCGATGGGCGGCGGTGGTGGACGTGGCGCCGGTGGTGAGGACAAAGAGCACAAGGCAAACAAGTTCTTGCGGACCACAGCCAATGGTGAGGAATTGGTGGGTGCTCCGCCGGCGGTGACGGCTGCGGTGATCAAGGAAGCATGAGGATTGAGTTCGTGGTGAGGCGGATGGCGCGGTTGCGTGCGACGGGAGCGGTGGCCGCAGCGGTCGCGATCGGGTTTGTGACGGTGGCGGGTTGTTCGTCGGATTCCGACAGTGATTCTTCTGCGGCGTCATCGGTGCCGTCGACGTCGGTGGTGATCACCGGTCCTGAAGGGACTGCGACGGTGCAGAATCCGGCGCCGTATCTGTCGTTGTGGGATCCGTGTTCGTTGCCGAAGTCGGTGCCGGATTCGGTTGCGTTGCAGGACGATCCTGGCGTCAGCCAACTGGATCCGTGGCAGTTCTGCGAGTACCAACGCGTGGGTGATAACCCTGGTGACGCATCGTATGGGATCAGCGTCGGGGTCACGACACAGCCGTACGACGAGGTGAGCCGCAACCCCGCATACTCGAATGTCCGCCCGACGAGGGTCGGCGACGGGCATCCAGCATTCATCGCCGACCGCGCCGGTGTGGGTTCGGGGCCGGGAATGGGAATCGGGTGGGGAACCTCGTATGGGACGGTCACCGTGGATATCAGCCCCTTGGGCGGCTCGGATCCCTTCGATGTGCAGCCGATCCTGGAGAAGTTCGTCGGGGCTGCGTACCCGTACGTGCCGAAGTAGAAAGGTGAATCGACATGGGTGATATGAGCGAGGGCGTGAATCTCTCGGATGTACGCGCCGCTATTACGTCGGCGGGCCAAGCCCTGGAGTTCTCGGAAGACGCGCTCACTCCTGCAGTTCGGGCCTGCACAGACCTCATCAACGTCCTGGCAAATATTCAGGTCAAAGTGCAGAGTCTGCAGAATGTCCACGGGATGGAAGGTTTTGGGTCGTCCCGGATGTTGGCGACCGGCCTTGGAGCTCGAGCCGACATGGACGCGGGCCACTTCGGCCAGGCACTCGAGGAACACCTTCAGACCGTTCGGGAACTTCGAGCGGCGATCGAACAAGCCGGTAAGCGCTACGTCGAAGCCGAGGGCGGCAACGCCGCCGATCTGACGTTTTCGCACGATCCCTCCGACAAGGGGAAGCTCCCGCCGCTGCTTGATCCGTCCCAGCGCGTTGCGGACCAACAGGCACCGTCGCCGTCACCGATTTCGCCGTTCAGTCCCGTCTATATTCCCGGGTTGGGAATCTTCACCGGGAGCTGAGCACCGGGCGTCGGTCCTCGGGCCGCACGGCCTCCGACCCAGATCCTTACCTCGACT
>NZ_BAHC01000051.1 GCF_000298195.1 Gordonia rhizosphera NBRC 16068
ACGCCGGCTGGCGCCGGGACTCCGACGTCGTGGCGGCCGTCCTCAGTGCCGGAGCCGACGCCATGGATCGGTGTGCCGCACCGGTCCGCCCGACCGGATCCTGTTACTTCCCAGAGCAAGGGAGCCATCTGTGACCCTGACGCCACTTCCGCTTCTCGACGGGGCGCCCGCGCCCGCGCGCATCAGCCCGGAGTGGGTGCGCATCTCGATGGCGAGCGCCTACGCCCTGCGTTTTCGTTCCGGGCGATTCACCCGCGACTTCGACTTCGGCGGCATCAACCTGCTGCTGAACTACGACGAGGGATGCATGTCGGACTGCGGCTACTGCGGTCTGGCCCGCACCAGGCCGGGCACCTACAACGACAAGTCGTTCATCCGGGTCGACTGGCCGCTGGTCAGCACCGACGAACTCGTCGAACGGATGGTGCGCCACTCCGACCGCCTCACCCGGCTGTGTATCTCGATGGTCACGCACGGCCACGCCTACCGCGACACCTGCGAAATCACCCGGCGCATCGTCGAGCAAGTGTCGGCGCCGCTGTCCATCCTGGTCGCGCCGCCGACACTCAACCGCGATCGCCTCGAGGAGTTCAAGCGACTCGGCGTGGACATGATCGGCATCGGCCTCGACGCCGTCACCGAAGACCTGTTCCGCAGCATCCGGACCGACGTGCCGGCCGGAGGGCTCAAATGGAGCAAGTACTGGGAGGTGGTGGCGGACGCGCGGGAGATCTTCGGACCGTGGAAGGTCAACGTGCACACCCTCGTCGGCCTCGGTGAGACCGACGCCGACCTGATCGACATCTTCTGCCGACTGCGTGACCAGCAGATCTACTCGTACCTGTTCTGCTTCAACCCCGAACCGGACTCCCGGATGGCCGACGATCCCAAGTCGCCGATCACCCGGTGGCGACGAGTCCAGCTCGCTCGCCACCTCGTCGAGGAATCCGGTTACGGGATGGCCGATTTCACCTTCGACGACGACGGGAATCTGGTCGACATGGGTTCCGACGCCGTGACGGTGACCGAGGCGATCGACGGTGGCATCCCGTTCATGACCAACGGCTGCCCCGGCGAGCAGGGGCAGCCCGGCTGTACCCGGCCCTACGGCTCCTATCGGCCCACCGAACCGTTCCGCGACTTCCCGTTCCCACCCACCGGCGACGACCTGATCGAGATCCGAGATCAGCTCGCGCTGGGTGTCCCACTGGACCTGCAACCACGAACTGAGGAGTGCTGATGCGAATCATCGTGCCGCTCAAAGCGGTTCCGGATCTCGTCGAGGAGATCGAGCTCACCGACGACGGAACCGACATCGACCGCGAGTACCTGAAATTCGTTCTGAACGAATGGGACGACCAGGCGCTGGAGGAGGCGCTGCTGATCAAGGACGCCGGTGACGCCGAGGTGGTGGCCGTGGCGCTGGCCGACGACCCGGACATCGAGCAGGCGCTCTACACCGCCATCGCCAAGGGCGCCGACGGCGCGGTCAAACTCGACCGGTCGACCGACGGTGACGCACCTGCCGACACCCACACGCGGGCCGCTGTGTTCGCGGCCTACCTCAAGGACAATCCCGCCGACCTGGTGATCACCGGTGTGCAGGCACCCGATGATCTCGACGGCCAGCTGCCACCGGCCTTGGCCGCACATCTGGGTGCGCCGCACGCGTCGGTGGTCGTCTCGGTCGAGCCGGCCGACGGCAAGGTGCGGGTGCGCCAGGAGTTCAGCGGCGGCCGGGCCGCGGATCTGGAGATGACCCTGCCGGCCGTCGTCGGACTGCAGGCGTCGCGGCAGACGCCCCGCTATGCGCCGGTGAGCAAGGTTCGCGCGGCCCAGCAGGCCGGCGGGTTGACCGACGTCGCCGTGGCATCGGGCGACGGCCCGCCCGCGTTGACCGTCCGGCGCATCTACGCCCCCGAATCCGCCTCGCACGCCGAGATGCTGACCGGCGACGAGGACGAGGTGGCCGACAAGATCATCGAGCTGCTCCGCGGCCGCGGACTGATCAAGGAGTGACACGGATGGCAAATGTCATGGTGCTGGCCGGACGTACCGGCAAGGAGCTCACCGATTCGACCTTCGAGATGCTCGGCGTGGCAAGACAGCTCGCCACCGCATGGGGTGGCCAGGTGGAGGTCGCGCTGTTCGGTACCGCCGACCCGGCAATCGACCTCGGCGCCGCGGACACGGTCGTGTCGATCGATCACCCGGCGCTATCGGATTACGTTCCGGAGGCCTACGAGGTCGCGCTGCGCCACGTCCTCGAGCAGCGGACGCCCCGACTGTTGTTGCTCCCCAACGACACCGTCGGACTCGACCTCGGCAGCTCCCTGTCGGTCACCTGGGCGGCACCGCAGGCCGCCTATGTGGTCGGTTTGGAGGCCGATGGCGACCTGGCGATCGCGACCTGCGAGATCCTGGGCGGCAAGATCCGCGCCGAGGTGGAATTGCCCGGCGACCGCGGCATCTGCACCGTCGTGGCCGGGGCCTTCCCGGCGGCCGCGGGCCGCGTCGAGGGCGACACACCGGTCGTGACCCTCGACCCGCCCGCCGCGCTCGATTCGCCGCGCACGAGCCTGCAGCAGCTGATCGAACCGGAGGGTGGTGACGTCGACATCACCGCCGCGACGATGCTGGTGTCGGTGGGTCGCGGCATAGGGTCCTCCGACGACCTGGAGACGGTGCAGGAGATCGCCGACGCGCTCGACGTCCCACTGTCCGCGTCCCGTCCGGTGATCGACGCGGGCTGGCTGCCCAAATCCCGTCAGGTCGGCAAGTCCGGTCTGAAGGTCAAACCGAAGGCCTACCTGATGTTCGGGATCTCCGGTGCCCCCGAGCATCTGGAGGGTATGCGCGACGCCGAACTGATCATCGCCTGCAACACCGACGCAAGCGCGCCGATCTTCGATGTCGCCCACTACGGCACCACCTGCGACCTGTTCGACCTCGCACCGGCCCTGGTCGAGAAACTGGAGGGATAGTGTGGCCGACCAGTCGGTGACCCGGCCGATCTTCGAAGGGGTGGGCACCCCCGGCGAGATCATCTTCTACGTACTCGCCACCGCCAGCATCGCGACGTTCGGTTACGGCGTGTGGCGGAGGGTGAGCAAGTACCGCAGGGGCCGGCCGGCGGGCCGCGGCAAGACGATCCGGGAGGCCCTGTTCGGCCACCCGTTCGCCGGGGTGCGCGAGCGCGGCGACCGGGGATCGGCCGGCGTCGTCGCCTCCAACGCCAGCGTCGCGCGTGGGTCACCGATGGTGGGGCTGGCCCACTTCGGGGTGTTCTGGGGTTTCATCGTGCTGTTCATGGGCACGGTGATCCTGACCATCGACTACGACGTGGTGCGGCTGGCCGGCAAGGCATTCACCGGCCACGACATCCGGTTCTTCCACGGCTGGTTCTACCTGATCTACTCGGTGGTGCTGGACACCGTGGCGCTGGCCGCGGTGCTTGGCCTGGGATATCTGATCGTGCGGCGTTGGCTGTTGAAGCCCTCCCGGCTGGACTACACCCGCGCCGCCGAACCCGACGGCGGTTCTGACCGCAGCCAATTCGTCCGTGGCGACTGGCTGTTCGCCGGTGGTCTCGGGCTGATCCTGCTGACCGGCCTGCTCGAGGAGGGCGCGCGGATTCGGGCCGCGGACTTCCCGTCCTTCGAGGTGTGGTCACCGGTCGGGTGGGTGATCGGCAGGTTCTACGAGGTGATCGGGATCAGCGCCTCGGCGTCC
>NZ_BAHC01000050.1 GCF_000298195.1 Gordonia rhizosphera NBRC 16068
TTGTGTCTTGTCGCGGCAAACACGGTGAGTCCCACTTACCAAGCAAGCGCGGCTGTCGTTCTGTTCCCTCCGTTGGTTGAGGCGCAGCCGGACGCGGGAGGCCAGCAACCGGTTAGCAATCCGTATCTGCAACTTGCGGGACTTGAACAGGCGGTAGACGTCCTGTCGAGGACAATGAACTCGCAGAAGGTTGCGGGGGAAGTCGCAAATGAAGCGCCGGATGGTTCCTATGTCACCGCACGAGACGTGGCAACCACAGGTCCGATTCTGAATATTACTGCGACATCCGATACGCCCGCGGGCGCACTCGCAACCCTTTCAGCGGCCGAGAACCGAGTGCAATCTGTACTGGTAAGCCTTCAGGAGAACGAACGAATCGAGCCTCGCTACTACATTACGTCGTCCATCCTGACTTCGGATGCAACGGCGGTGCGCGTGGGTAAGCAGCAGTTGCGCGCGGTGATTTTTGCTGCTGGCATTGGATTGGTTGGCACTGCAGGTGTTGTGGCCGTCGTGGATGCAGTGCTTGCGGCGCGTCGATCTCGCCGAAAGACTCTGGCTGGCAGTGAATCAGATGATGGCGGATTCGAATCGACGGACGTACCGTCGAAATCTGATGACGATGGCTACGAATCGACGGACGTACTTTCAGAATCTGATGACGATGGCTACGAATCGACGGACGTACTTTCAGAATCTGATGACGATGGCTACGAATCGACGGACGTACTTTCAGAATCTGATGACGATGGCTACGAATCGACGGACGTACTTTCAGAATCTGATGACGATGGCTACGAATCGGAGGCTTCTCCTGGCGAGGACCACGGCGGACTCATGTCGAGCAATGACAGTGGGGTTTCGAAGCAGTGACCGATGTCGTTCGGCGGCGCTCTCAAACGAAGGCGAGGCTCGACGCGACGGCCTTTCTGAGCATCTACGCCGTGTTAGCTTTGCTCATACCGTCGAAACAGAGTATTGCCGCCCTCGGAGGCGCAGGACACCCGTCTCGATTGGTCGCGTTGCTTGGCGCGCTTTGGTGGCTATGGAACCTGCTGCATAGGAGTGAGACAGCTCAAACTCGGCGCCAACCCGTTCGTGTTGCCTGGGGAATATTTGTGGTCGCGGCCATGGTCAGTTATGTGGCCGCAATGATCCGGCCGATCAAACCATTTGAAATTAGTGTTGCAGATCTCGGACTGCTATCCCTCTTCGCCTGGTCTGGGATCATTCTCTTGGCAAACGACGGAATTCCGACGTTTGAGAAGCTTTGGAAGTTGCTTTGGCGGGTTTCGTTATTGGGTGGAATTGTCGCGGTTATTGGAATTATCCAGTTTGTGACAAAACAACCCGTGGTTAACCTCCTTCAAATACCGGGGCTTAGCGAGAACCAGGTGTACGCAGCCGTCTCCGTTCGGGAAGGTTTTACCAGGCCGGCGTCGACCGCGGTCCATCCAATAGAATTTGGCGTGGTTATGTCGGTTATTCTTCCGATCGCAGTGACTTGTGGAATCGTGCTAAAAGATAAGTACTGGTTGCTCCGTTGGTTGCCGGCCTTGGCGATTGGCGCTGCGATTCCGCTTTCCATCTCGCGTACTGCAATCGTTGGCAGTGCCGTGGCTATGCTGATACTGTTGCCGAGTTGGACTTCACGAACTCGGCGCTGGGCAATTCCGGTTGGACTGGTATTCGTGGTCGGACTATTTCTTTCCGTACCGGGAATACTTGGAACGATCAGCGGGCTATTCACGAGTATTTCGGGTGACCCAAGCGCCAGGTCGCGGACAGACAGTTATGCAATTGCGTGGGACTTTATCCAGACTTCGCCTTTTGTTGGTCGAGGGTTTGGAACATTCTTGCCAGCGTATTGGATCTTTGATAACCAGTACGTGAATCTAATGGTCGAGACGGGGATATTCGGCACGCTGGCGATGATTGCTCTTATCATGACTGCATTGCTTGTTGCCCGCCGCGCCGCGCGGCGCAGCGATGATGAGCGTGTGCGTCACTTCGGTTACGCGCTTGCCGCGTCGGTCGGCGCGGGTGGGTGCTGCATGGCCCTGTACGACCTGCTGGCGTTCCCGATGTCGGCGGGACTACTCTTTCTCATCGTTGGTCTTTCTGGAGCAATCTGGCGTTTGCAGCGCGAAAGCGAGACCGGATCCGTTCAAGCAAATGGACCCGGAGGCGGCAACCGGGTAGATGCCGGTCACCTCACCTAGGAAGCAGGGTGTCCGAACACTGGATTTCCGGGGGACGCCTTGAGGGCATCAGAAGAGATACGGTAGATGCCGCGCTCTCTCGGTGTCCCCGCGCAAGCCACGACAGTTCGCTTAGAACCGTCAAGAATAAGTATGCGTACGCGCCAGCTGCGCTGTGCCTCCGGCGGTAAAGGCGCACGCGGTTGACAATCTGCATCGCATGAGTCCGGGGGGACTGCCCCGATTGACCTCCCACGTGAGTTACCGTCGAATGCGGGTTGTACACAGTCAGCCAACCGGCGTCGCGAGCCTGTAGACAGAAGTCTGTCTCCTCGGAGTACAGAAAGTAGGTTGGATCCCACCCTCCGAGCTCGCGGAAGCACCGACGGTCAATGAGCATGGCGGCACCGAGTGCCCAATCTACGGAGTGTGAATACTCGTACTCCGCTGGGTCGTTCACGTACTCACTAAACGCCTTGAGGCCCGTGAATCCCAATCCTGTCGCGCGTCCGAGCGATGGCTCACGTCGTAGTGACTTGGCGAGAGAACCGTCAGCGTTGAGTATTCGAGGAGCGGCAATGCCAACGGCCGGCGCAGCGAGCGTATCTAACAACGGCGCGAGGAAGCCTTCCGCCACTGTCGCGTCGGGGTTAAGGATGAGTAGTGGCCCATCGAGTCGGCAATGTTGCTCTGCGAGATTGATCCCAGCCGCATAACCGATGTTGTTCGAGCGGACGAGCAGGCAGTCCGCTCGGGCCTCCACGATTTCGGGTGTGGAATCTTGAGATCCGTTGTCGACGACGACGATCTCGAACGAATAGCCCGACAGGCCGGCGATGAGAGAGTCCAAGAGTCCTGTGATGACCGCTGCACTGTTATACGACACGACGGCGACGCTCACCGAAACCATGACTGAACTCTAGCCCCGCAACTGCAGATCGCGTCTGCGTAATCGTTCTGTCTCGAGGCTAACGCCGAACGCCGCGACCGACCATGGCCAGAACGTCGCCTTCCAAACCTCCAAACTGTTACCGTTTGGCGTTGTGACGCGGCTCCTGCTGATTGCTCCGACCTGTGATGGAACGGACGTGGGCGAGTCCTGGGTTGCGTACAACTGGGCGAGTCGTTTGGGGGAGCGGTATGACACCACGCTGCTCACCTACCACAAGAGAGATCGCCCCCTGGCGACGCCGCAACTTCCAGGTTTGCGGGTTGTTGAGTGGCGTGATCCCCCACTGGTTGGGCGATATGAGCGGCTGAACAGCATGATGAAACCAGGCTACGTTCCATTCTGCGGCAAGGCGCGGCGTTGGGTGCGCCGCGCAATCGCGGGCGGGGAGCACTTCGACCTGGCATTTCAGCCGGTTCCTGTCGCGATGCGATATCCGTCGCCCATGACCGGACTCGGCATCCCTTTTGTTTTCGGGCCTGTTGGCGGAGGCTTGTCGTCACCGCCAGCATTCGGCGCTGACGAAGATACGTCTCCTTGGTTTGTCCGACTGCGCGCCCTCGATGGATGGCGGCTGCATCACGACTGGCTATTGCGTCGCACTTATGAGGACGCCGCCTGTGTGCTGGGAATCGGAGAGTATGTTCGAACCCAACTCGAAGATATTGAGATACAGGCCTTCAGGGTGATGAGCGAGACGGGTCTCTCCGAAATACCTCCGCCGGTAGATAGATCAGACCGCACAGGTCCTGTGAGGCTCCTCTACGTTGGACGGCTCGTGCGGACGAAGGGGGCTCGCGACGCCATACGGGCATTAAGCCTGATTCGGGATCTGGAGGTGATGTTCGACATCGTTGGTGATGGACCTGACAGGGACGCATGTGAATCCGAAGCACGCGAGCTCGGGCTCGGTGAACGTGTCGTGTTTCATGGCGCACAACCACGCTCTGCGGTATCTGAACGATATCGGGCTGCGGACGTGTTTGTCTTCCCTAGCTACCAGGAACCAGGAGGGAACGTCGTGCCCGAGGCCATGAGCTTCGGGTTGCCTGTCGTCGTCTGTAACCGCGGGGGTCCCGGCCTCGCAACCACGGACGACTGTGCAATTCGGTTGGCCGTCGAGTCGCCTGAGGCCCTGTCACAGGATGTCGCGAATGCTGTCCGAACTCTTGTCAACGACTCCGCGTTGCGCCATAAGATGGGAATGATAGCCAGGAAACGTGCCCAAACGTACTTGATGTGGGACAGCAAAGTGGATGAGTTGTCGGAGATCTTCGAACACGTCCTCGCGAGTGCGCGTTGACGATGGGTCTCCCCAGACCTGTGTGGCGTTGCGGTTCATGACGATGGGTGATTCACCATCGACAAGGTGGCGACGGCCCGAAAAGTCACTTGGCCGCAATCCGGTTGCGGGCAATGACCCGCTGCAACGAGTCGGGCAGGCTTCTGATCGAGCCACCGAAGCACGACCGGGTCACCGCCGCCACCGCCGGCAGACCGTCCTGGGTCGGGTGGTGAATCGCTCCGGGTTTGGTGCACACCTGGCTACCAGGTTTGCACCAAACCCGAGGCGATTCATGATTCTCACGCGATGTTTCGTGGTTCGATTGCTGGACGACGGCACGTGGTGCATGGTTGGCTGATGGCCCTCCGTGATTCCCATCGTGCGGTGCGAACCAACGTCATCGCGTTGGGTGTCTGCTTGCTACTCGTGTCGGTCCTGAGTATGGCGTGTGATGCCGGTGGGACGAAACGCGCGGATTCGTCCAGGCGGGAAACGGTGCGGCCCACAAGCGACGTCACGCCCGCCGTCGTGAATCGCGACATGAGAAACTGCGTTGCCATTCCAAGTGCATGCGGCTATCCCGATCAAACCAACACAGGCGTTCCCGCCAACATCAGGTTGATCTCCTCGGGCTCGATAACGGCTTCTAGAGAGGGGCAGGTCATCGACGGGATGAATGTCACAGGAGAGGTCGTCGTCACGGCCTCGAATGTGACGATCAAGAACTCTCGCGTGACGGGTGGCCGTGGAGCGGGATCAGCGGACTGGGTGATTGTTATTCGGCCGGGTGTAAAGAACCTTACAGTTGCTGATTCGGAAATATTGACTCCGCCGGGGACAGCCCAGGATATCGCTTGTATCCTCAATATCGGCGATGCGAAGCCAGTCATTCGACGAGTGAACATTCATGGATGCAGTGCCGGTGTTTCATCGGGCGGAGGAAGCGTTGAGGATTCCTATTTCCACGACATGTCGCAAGTGGCCGGTCTGTCTCACAATGTGGGTATTGCATCAAACGGTGGGGGCGGAATGACGATACGGAGAAATACTGTCTTCAATCAGTTTTCACAGACGGCCGCGATCGCGTTCTATCAAGATTTTTCGGCTCAGTCGGACAATCTGGTTGAAGACAATTTCGTCTCGGGTGGGAGCTATTGTTTCTACGGTGGAACCGGGTCGCGTGGCCGAACTTCCAACATTAGATTTGTTAACAATCGGTTGACTCGACACTTTTTTCCAAACTGCGGTGTCTTTGGTCCAATAGCTTCATTTTCGATCGACGATCCAGGAAATTTGTTTGTTGGAAACTACTGGGACGACAATGGCGAAACGGTGACCCCGTGAATTGGCGATCTGATACTCAGGAATTGCTTGGTGAGTATATGGAGCGTGGCGCAATTCTGGCGAGTTTCGAAAAACCAGGCGGCGTCCTCGGAGCCAGCGAATGGCGATCTGCGCTCGACTTGTTCAGCGGATCAGTAGATTTGAATGAGAAGTTTTCAACGGGATGTCAGCTGATCTGCTGGAACTGCATCCCCTCGACGAGTCGTGACGGCTGGCTGAACCTCGTGGTCGGCCCTCGTACGGCGAGTGGGGACCTTTCAGACGATGCGGTACGCGCAGCGGCGACAGACTCGCATTCGAGTGTGGATGCGAAGATACTACCGCCATTCGCTGCCTTCGTGGCCACTCGTGGCGGTGCATCAGCAGTATGTGATGAGTTGGGCTTCCGCCACCTATACCGTCGTGCTGGAGATGGTTGGTGCGGTATCTCGACATCAGCTCGATCACTTGCGCTGATCGAGGAGACTGAATTCGATCTGGCGTCGATTGCGACCAACAGTCTGCTCGGCTGGCAGGTATCTGCGCAGACGTGGTTCCAAGGAGTCGAGAAATGCGGGCCGGGTGAGTTCGTCACCGTTGCCGATGGCGCACTCAAATACCATCGACCTACGGGTACACGCGTGCATCACGAGTTCGTAGACCTCGATGACGCAACGCGCAGGGCGGCTGCGCTGTTGCGCGACATCGTCGTTGCTTACGTCACAGAGCACCCCGAGAGCGTTCTGCAGTTGACTGGTGGGCTCGACTCAAGACTGTTGCTTGCGGCAATGCCACGAGAAATGCGCGCACAGACCGACACCATGACGCTCGCCACGACCGGAAGCGCCGATGCTGCAATCGCGGCGAAGTTGGCTGCCAAGTACGACATGCGCCATGAGGTCCGATCGATGGATGGACTTCACGCTCTGGATCCCGCTGCGGCATTCCGGCTCTGCTTGACCGCAGCGCGGAGACTCGAATCTTCCGTTGACCCGATCGCGGCCGCAGCCGTGGATTTTGCGGAACTCCATTCGGGCGGTCGGCCACGCATCGCAGGTCTAGGCGGCGAGGTTGCCCGAGGTTTCTATTACCTTAGCCGGCCCAGGGACGTACCTGTGACACGTCGACGTGTCGATCGACTCGCGAAATGGCGGATGTTCACGAACGAGTCGGCGCCCGCGGAAATGTTCACCGAGGATTTCCGCTTTTCACGATTCAACTTTGCGCTCGAGGCGGTCTACGAAGCCTTCCTCAAGACAGAGCGTGGATGGTTTGATGCGATGGATTCCTTCTACCTGCACCAACGGGTGCACCGATGGGCTGGCACTCTTGCGTCAGCTAGTGCGATGGAACGAACAATCGTAAATCCGATGCTGGATTCAGAATTTCTTGACATCGTCAATTCGGTACCACCCCAATATAAAGCGCGTGCCCGTTTTCTGAGCGGTATTCTGGTCGAACTCGATGATGAGCTTGCTCGGATTCCGCTTGAGTCTCGCCCGAGCCCAGAAACGTACGCAGAACCAACACTTCGTCACCGCATTGAACTCGCGAGAGTGACGTCGGCAAAGGTAAGCGGTAAGGTAATCCAACGCTTCAGCCGTGCTAACAGGCCCCCAGACGGTGGCGCGGTCCTCGCTGCAAAAGTGGTTGAGTATTGGCGTCGAGAACCCGAAGCCCTTGGAGGCATAGTAGATTGCGGGTTATTAGATGGCGGGTGGATCGAACGAATGCTCCAGCAGGAGGAGTCAATCAGTGTGGCCGCCACAGCATTCATTGTCAACTTGATCGCCGCCCGAGGAATGCCAATATCACAGATGCGGGACTAACTTAAACGGTAGAGGATTCAAGGCCATGGTCGAGGGAAAGGATCCGCACGTGCCAAGAGCAAGGATCGTGATACCTGCCCATAATGAAGAACGCGCGATCAGCCGGTTACTTGCTGCGTTAAATCCAAACGTCGGTGCCAATCCATATGAGGTAATTGTTGTATGCAATGGCTGTACTGACAGAACTGCAGACATCGCACGTGCGCAACCGGGTGTCAACGTCATCGAACTAGATCGGCCATCCAAGTTCAACGCCATGCAAGTAGGGAGCGCTTCCGCGACGGTCTTACCTTTGGTCTTCATCGATGCGGACGTCGAGATCGGCGTAGACGATATCGCTCATCTGATTGGTCCGTTGGAGGCTGGGTCCGTGCTGGCGTCCGCGCCACTACGAGTAATTCCTCTCGGGGAAGCCAACTGGATCGTCCGTAGCTACTACAAGGTGTGGGAAAGGCTTCCACGGGTGGAATCGGGGCTATTCGGGCGAGGTGTGATTGCTTTGGCAAATGAGGCGATCGATCGCTTCGTCGCGATACCTGAGGTGATGTCGGATGATCTGGCGATCTCCGACCTTTTCAGCGAGCGAGAGCGCGTGATCGTCGCTGATTCGACAGTCGTGATTCATCCGCCGAGGACAACGGCGGCTCTATTGCGCCGGCGCGTTCGGGTCATAACTGGAATAGTGCAGGCGGAGATGCTTGGGGTCACAAACGCGACCGAGTCAAAGACCTCGGTGCGAGATCTCGTTCGCATTGCTCGCCAGTCGCCGTCTGCGGCGTTGTCTGTGCCAGTGTTTGCCGCTGTCACTGTTGCTGCACGGATACGGGCAAGATCGGTTATCAGACGACGAGACTTCGTCACTTGGCAGCGGGATGAGACATCACGGCTTTGAGTGGATTCCTCGAATGACTCCTAGAAGCTGGACCGCGCGTGCATCCCAATCGTGTGTCTGTGCGAACCTTCTCCTTTCAGGCGCTAGCTGTGAACTGTTGTGTCCCAGCTGGCAGAATTCGACTGTACGAGAGACGAAATCGCTGGAGTTCTCGGCAATGGTGATCAGATCAGTCGCCATCAATCGTGCGGCAGGGAGTGCTGTCGAAATCGCTGGAATCCCTGCGGCAAGATAGTCAAGGGTCTTTAGTGGAAAGCTCGCCACGTTAAATTCATCGATTCGATATGGAGTCAGGCCAACTGCGGCATTGGCAATATACAGAGCGGTATCTTCGGCGCTCTTCTGGCCAACCCAGGTGACTGAAGGATCAGATACTAGGTTGTTAATCTGGTCTCGTATCCGAGGATCGCGGTCCCTGCGGGGGCCCACAAGCACCAATGGAACTCCGATTTCAACGATTCTGGACAAAACGTCGATGTCGATTCGCTCATTGATTTTCCCGGCAAACACCGCGTAGGGCTCGCGAGGGGCGTCGGCTGGTAAGAAACCGGAAGTATACTTGTAAAGCCCCGTGTTGCAGCCGTTTGGCAGCAGTCTGACCGTTCTATTGGGCGCCTTTGCCGACAGGGTTTCGACTAATACCGGCGAGACGGCGAACACCGAGGTGGCGGCGCTGAGATTCTTTGTCTGTAGGGCAGCTATCCTCGCTTCCCCGATTCCCATCAGCTTGGAGCCTGCGATCCAATCGTCGGTCACGTAATAGATGCGCTCCCCCGCGAGTCCTCGCGGAAACACAGCCTCCGGCGAGGCCAGGATCGCTGCCACGACGTCGAAGTCTAACCTCGCGACGGTACGTCGAACTTGAAAACTTGCCTGTGCTGCGGCAACTGATCTGATCACCGGTCGAGAGACCCCCGGTGGGCTAACCGTATTGAGTTGCCACAGTCGGTCCCCGAGCAAGCGAACTCGTTTGGGTGGAGGTCGCCGCGATCTGACAAACTCGGTCAACGGTCTGGGAGGTTCTACCCAGAGGACATCGATGTGTTGGGACAGGGCTCTCGCGAGATTCACGTCGGTTCCGGGGACGCCATCCCACGGACTGCCCGCGATAAATACGATCACAGACCTACGAGTCATATCTGGCACTTTGTGGTGTGGTTGATGCGAATTGAGGACGTGTGTCTGCCTCCGATTGGGGTTCTCGCTTATGGAACGCCAAAGTACCCCCACGGAGTGCATTTCCAGAACAGGACGAGGCTTCCAGGAGAGAGCCTCGACCACCTAACCCGATGGAGACGGCCAATCGTGCCTCCTTTCGGTGTCGTCCGAGTTGCGGCAGCTCACGCGCGGGACAACGCCGACTGAGCACTCGACGGGTGCCGAGTGTATTTCACAAATTACCGCTCGCGTTCGACCGCAACCACCCCAGTGCGAATAGGAGCGCATGGCAACCGCCTGTGCCGTGCGCGATGCGGAGTCCAACCACCTCCAACCACCCGGGACTATCGTGGCCTGGTCAGCCAAAGATGTGGCGTCAACCGGTCGTGATCCGCTGCAACCCTGCCTTCTCAAGGTCACCGCCCGCCGCAGCGTACGTCTTTCCGCATGCGCAGCACAGATCTGAATCCAGCTTCTCGCCGCACAGACAAACCCACCCACGGCGTACCGCAGGATTCCCCACGTAAAGGCCGTGCGGTGCGAGATCCGTGATCACCACTGCTCCGGCACCAACAAATGCATAGGTGCCGACGACGTGACCGCAGACAACGGTCGCTCCCGCTCCGAGCGTTGCACCCCGGCGAACCAGCGTCGTGGCCAGGGCGTCACCGGACTTCTTGACCTCAGCGCGCGGACGAATGTCGTTGGTGAAGATGACCCCGGGACCCAGGAAAACGTCGTCCTCCACCGTTACGCCCTCGAAAAGGAGTACCCGGTTCTTGACCGTCACCCGATCGCCAAGCGTCACACCGAACTCGACGTATGCGTGATCGCAGATGTTGCAGTCGGCTCCGATCGATGCGCCGTCGAGTACGTGCGCGAAGGCCCAGATCCGGGTGCGTGGGCCGATGTCTGAGCTCTCGCACAGCGCATGATCATGGACGAAGTGGTCGGGCATCGCCCTCTCCATTGGTCGATCGAGCCGAACTGGATGTGCCGTTGCTGGGAATCGTTGGTGCGTGCCTGCCGTTTACGGCAGGAGTCTGTTGATGGGCGATGGAAACTGAACTCGACCATGTTAAAGTACAGCGTTCGTGTCCTGCGCACTCCCTGTAGCTGCATATTTCTTCTCGTGGGGGGCGCCGCGCGACCTGTCCGAAGGCGGGCGTGGACGCGACGCGACGATCTGAGTGTTGGGGAGTCCGCGTGGATGTTCCGTTCCTAGACCTTGCCGCGCAGAGCGCAGAAATCGCCGACGAGGTACTGCCTGTTTGGCAGGCGCAGTTCATGTCGGCAGGGTTCATCGGCGGTCTGGAGGTTAGCGCCTTCGAGCGCGACTATGCTGAGTACATTGGCGTCGATCACGTAGTCGGGGTGGCGAACGGCACCGATGCGCTTGAACTCGCCTATCGCGCGGCCGGACTGGGACCGGGCGACGAGGTGATCATGCCCGTCAACACGTTCATCGCTACCGCTGAGCCCGCCACGCGAATCGGTGCCGTCCCCGTGTTCGTGGACGTCGACGAACACCTGTTGATTGACGTGCCGTCGGTGGAAGCAGCGATCACTCCTCGTAGTCGAGCGATTGTTCCAGTGCATTTGTATGGGCAGACCGCAGCCGTCGAGGATCTCGCACCGATCGCCGAGAAGCACGGACTGGTCATCATCGAGGATGCCGCACAATCTCAGGGTGCGTCGTCGACAGCGGGTGGTGCTGGCACATTGGCTCGGATCGCCGCCACGAGCTTCTATCCGGGCAAGAATTTGGGGGCCGCCGGGGACGGTGGTGCGGTCTTGACTGATGATCCAGCGGCCGCTGAGTTCGTTCGCAGTTACGCCTCGCACGGCAGCACAGTGAAGTACGTTCACAATCGGGCGGGTACAAACTCGCGCCTCGACGCCATCCAGGCATCAATGCTGCGCGCAAAGCTACGCCGTCTCGAAGGCTGGAACGAGGCGCGCCGCGAGGCCGCGGTACGGTACTCTGCGTTGCTCGGGGACCTGTCTGGCGTCCAACTGCCGGTCACCCGGCCCGGGAACAGCGACGTGTGGCACCTGTATGTCGTCCAGGTGGACCATCGCGACGGGGTTTTGAAAGAGCTAAACGAATCTGGGATCGGTGCGGCCATCCACTACCCTTACCCACTGCACCTCACACCAGCCTACGAACACCTTGGCTACCGCCAAGGTGAGTTCCCGACTGCCGAGACCGCAGCCACCCGAATCTTGTCCCTCCCGATGTTTCCGCATCTGGATGAGGCTCGACAGGTCCGGGTGGCCGACGCTCTGGCGCGTGCGGTGGATGCGTTGGCGGTGCGCGGCACCTGATGGTTCGTAGCAAGACGACGCGATCGCCAAACGCGCAACGGGCATTGGTGTGGAGTTTTGCCAATACCGCGATCGGGAAATTCGGCACGGTCCTGATCTCGGTCATCATCGCTCGACTGCTCGGTCCTGACGAGTTCGCGACGTTTGCGGTTGCCATGGTGGCACTTGCGGCAGTGCTCAGTTTCAACGAACTTGGTGTCAGCCTGGCTATCGTTCGTTGGGAGGGCGATCCGCGCAGCATAGGCCCGACCGTGACCACCATCTCGGTGGTCGCGAGTTTAGTCTTTTTCGCCGCTGGGTTGGTGGCTGCGCCGGAGTTCGCCCAGGCGATGGGCGATCCTGGGGCGACAGATGTAGTGAGGCTGATGCTTGTCTGCGTTCCACTGAACGGTCTGGTGGCCACGCCGGCAGCGATGCTGCAAAGGGAGTATCAGCAGGGTAGGCGAACCGTCGCGGACCAGGTTAACATCTGGCTCGGTGCGGGCATTTCGATTGCCCTGGTGATTCTCGGCTGGGGCGCTATGAGTCTCGCGATTGGGCGCGTGGTGGCGAGCGTAGTGTTCTCCATCATGTTGATCCTATATTCTCCTGCGCCACTGCGTTTCGGGTGGCATCGCGATCTCGTGGGGCCGCTTCTGCGGTTCGGGCTGCCGCTGGCGGGAGCCAGTATCGTCGTGTTCACCGTCGGCTACGCCGACCAGATCGTGGTCGGCTCGGTCATCGGTGCGAAGGCGCTCGGTTTCTACTTGCTGGCCTTCAATCTCTCCAGTTGGCCGGTGACGTTACTGTCGCAGCCCATTCGTGCTGTTGCGCCCGCGGCTTTCGCCCGCATCCAGACGGATCGCGATCAGATGGGCGTCAACTACCGGGCCGCGTACACGGTGGTGTTTGCCGTTGCCGCGCCGGTCTGTGCATTCATTGCGGCCGCCGCTGACCCCATCGTTACGCTCGTCTTCGGCGCCGAATGGGTGCCAGCGGCGGCGGCGCTTCAGTGGTTGGCGCTGGCCGCCGTGGTCCGAATCCTGTTCGAGTTGTCGTATGACTTCCTCGCAGTTAAGCGCCGGTCAACAGTGTTGATGGCTATCCAGATCGCGTGGTTGACCGCGTTGGTGCCGGCGTTGCTGGTGGGTGCTCAGTTGTCGGGGATCGGTGGCGTCGCGGCTGCACAGTTCGTGGTTGCGACCCTCATCCTGATCGTAGGTTACGGTTGGGCATTGTCGAGCGCCGGCGTCGATGCGTGGGCACTTGTGCGGTCCTCGCTGTTACCCGTGGTCGCGGGAGTCGTGGCGGGAGCCGGCAGCATTCTCATCACCAGGATGGTCGACAGTGATCTGGTTGCTGACCTGACTGCCGGGTTCTTTTCACTCGCGGTCATGGGAATGTCGGTCTGGATGGTCCGCAGCAGCATTCGTACCCTTCGTGGGGCGACAAGGATGGAGAGTTCGGCGTGAGGGTTCTCGTATATCCACATGACCTCAATATCGGTGGTAGTCAATTGAATGCGATCGAAATTGCCGCTGGTGTGCGAAACCTCGGGCACGAGGTGGCCATCTTCGGTCGGCGGGGTCAGCTCATGAGCCGCATCCAGGAGCTCGGCCTCGAGTTCATCGAGGCGCCGCCACTTGGTCGGCGACCATCGCCGGCAACGGCGAAGGCGTTGGCAGATCTCGTTCGCACCCGACAGGTCGACCTCATCCACGGTTACGAGTGGCCACCGACACTGGACGCGGTTCTCGCGCGCTTTCAGGGGTCGCGCGCTGCGGTGGTGTCCACGGTGATGTCGATGTCGGTGCCGCCCTTCATTCCCCACAACGTGGACTTGGTGGTCGGAACAGAGCAGATCGCTGATGCGGAGCGTGCGGCCGGACGCCGCCGCGTGTCCGTCGTCGAGCCGCCGGTGGATCTGTCTCACAACGACATAAGCGGCCATCTAGATATGGCCGGGTTCCGCTCAGGGTTTGGGTTGGACGACGAGCGTATTCTGGTTGTCTCGGTTGCGCGATTTGCTCGAGAACTCAAGCTCGAGGGTACGTTGACGGCGATCGATGTGATCGCCGAGCTATCCGAGAGCGTGCCGATCCGTCTGGTACTGGTCGGTGACGGCCCTGCGCGCGCCGACGTGGAGCGTGCTGCACGCAGGGCTAACGAACGACACGGTGTCGGAACTGTCGTTCTCACCGGGGAATTGACTGATCCCCGAGCAGCCTATGCCGCAGCCGATATCATGCTCGGCATGGGTGGGTCTGCGCTCCGCGCCCTCGCGTACGGGAAACCACTTATCGTGCAAGGGGAACAAGGGTTCTGGCGGACCTTGCGAGCGGACACCGTCGATCAGTTCCTATGGACGGGGTGGTACGGGATCGGGCCCGGGCCCGAGGTGGGGGCGGCGGCACTGCAATCCGAATTGTCGGTGTTAGTCGATCACGGTCGACGGAAGGAGGCAGGCGAGTTCGGCCTGCGCCTGGTGCGCGAGAGGTTCTCGCTCGTCCAGGCTGCACGACGGCAAGAAGACATTTACCGTCTCGCGGTCGAGGCGGGTGCACGTCGACGACTGACCGCCGAGGGACTGGCCTTCGGCCGATATGTGCAGTACTACGGGGCGAAGCGACTTCGGCGAGCACTGGGGCGCCAAGCAACAGATGACTTCAACTCGCGCCCGGTCGCAGCGCGATGGAATGCAGGATCGTGATGAACTGAGCGCGCTGTTCAGGTTCCCTTTGTCGCGTTGACCTACGAAGTCAGCGAAGCCGTTCCGCTGGCACCCCGGCCCAGCACTCAGCGTCAGGCAGATCTGTAAGCAGCGCCGCCCCCATACCCAGCACACTATCGGAACCCACCCGAACACCTTGCCGGACTGAGGAATTTGTGCCCAGGTATGCGCGTTGGCCCACACAAACGGCACCGCCCAGCGTTACGCCGGCACACAAAGTCGCAAAGTCCTCGAGTACGCAGTTGTGGGTGATCACCGCGCCCGGCATGGTCACGACGTGATCGCCCAGTGTGACGTCAGCAGTCAATACCGTGTTCGCCAACAGGATTGCACCGACGCCGACCGTGCAGGACGCGGGTATCCGCACGGTCGGATCGATGATGGACGCAAAGCGATCTCGTGACACTCCCTGGGCGGCCAAGGCTGAGACAATGCTTGACCGCGATGACCCCTTCCCAGCGCACACAACAAACTCGGCGTCACGGTAACCTTTGGCACGGGGGACCGGACCCAAGACCGGGATGCCGCCAACGGACGTTCCGTGCAGTGCGGCGTCGTCGTCGAGGATTGCCTCGACCACTCGGTCACCGCCTGCATCAATTGCCGAAAGGGCTTCTCGTGCAAGGCCACTCGCGGCTACTAGGATGAGCGGTCTGGGGGTCACGGACAGCCGCCGATCAGTACGGCGATCACCCGCTGCTGATCTGACTCGCTCAGCGCGTGGAACACCGGAAGGATCAGCGTGTTGTCGGTGAGTCGGTCGGTAACCGGAAGTCCCGTGGTCGGTTCGAGGTCACGATAGGGCGGCTGCCGGTGCGCGGCCATGATCCCGCGTCGCGCGGAGATGTCGGCCTTCGCCAGAGCCTCGAGGAGCCCCTCGCGGTCGGTGGGGTAGTCGTCGCCGACCTCGACCCAGAACGACTGGAAGTTGCAGGTGCCGTGTTCGGGGTCCGCGACGGCCCGCAGGCCGGGGATCTCGGCGATTGCGGCCTGATAGCGGCTGGCGATGTCGCGGCGTCGGGCCACCAGATCGGGCAGCTTGCCCAGCTGGACAAGCCCGACGGCCGCCTGCAGGTCGGTCATCCGGAAGTTGTAGCCGACCTCGTCGTAGGTCTCGGGCGGCGGCAGGACCGATCGGTGACGGTCGGCCGCGGACACGCTCATGGCATGTTCGCGCAGGTGGCGGGCGTGGTCTGCCCAGTCCTGCCGCGAGGTGGTGATCATCCCGCCCTCACCGGTGGTCAACAGTTTGCGAGGATGAAAGGACCACGCAGCGATGTCGGCGCCGGCGCCGACCGGCCGGCCGCGGTAGGCCGAGCCGGCACCACACGCCGCGTCCTCGACGACGATGATGCCGAGCGGGTCGGTGACCGCCCGGATGGCCCCAAGGTCCACCGGGGCACCGCCCTGGTCGACGGCGATGACGGCCTTCGTGGCCGGGGTGAGCGCGGTCTTGACGGTCGTGGCGGTGAGGTCGCCGGTCGCCGCGTCGACGTCCGCGAAGACCGGCGTGGCACCGACGTAGCGGACGACATTGGTGGTCGCGATGAAGGAGAACGACGGGACCACGACGTCATCGCCGGGCCCGATGCCCGCGACGATCAGCGCGAGGTGCAGCGCAGTGGTGCAACTCGTGGTCGCGACGGCGTGCTCCGCCTGCATTCGGGCGGCGAATGCAGTCTCGAACTCGGCCACCTTCGGTCCTTGGGCGACCCAGCCGGATTCGATAACCGCCGCGACCGCTGCGACTTCTTCCGCGCCTAGCCATGGCTTCATGACGTTGATCCGGGTCATGCCATGCCCGCAGCGACGAATCCGGCAGCGACTTTCTCGCGCCGCGGTATTGACCACTCGGCCGGGCGGCGCTGGGTGGTGTTGAAGAGTGGAACATCCGCGGTGCGGCTGAGACCGCAGTCGCGCAGGTCGTTCGCGGTAAGGCCGGTGACGAGACGGTCGAGCATCACCGTAGGGTTCTTACGTCGTGGTGGCCGAACATGCAGAACTCGCCAACGCCGGCGCAATAGGCGTCGGTCGACGATAGTCGAGTCGGCACTGACTGCGTCTCGTGCCATCAAATACGGTACGCCGTCGACATTACTCACTCTACTCGCCCAGCTTCTCGTTAATCGCTTCATCAGGTTCCGCGGGGATATGATCAATCGCATGTGCTGCATCGTCGGAATCATTAAGAACCTTGACGCGAAGTGGAATCGAAGCCTTCTCTAAGCATTCCCCAGTTTCCGCGTCCCAGATCCAGTGGTGGCGCGGGCATTCGATTCGTCCATTCTCGATCTTTGCGAATGACAAATCTTCACCTGCGTGAGGGCAGTATCGCTGAATCTTGAGGCCGTCGCGAACGATATTCTCCGTGTTCTGGCGTTCGCGTAGCATTTGCATTGTCTGGACGGGGTGGTTGCCATACCGAAGGAGGCCCATCAGGGTCAGGTCAAAGACGTCTGGATCACGATGAAGGCCGAGGCGCATTGACAATAGGGCTTCTTCCCATCCGGTCTCTCCGTCCAAGATCGAGTGGAGCACCCGAGTTGGGACGAGGACCGTATACTCGGGATCGTAGGGTTCCTCACTTTCTATCTCGAAGTCCTCGGCCAATCTTCCGAGTTGGACATCCCAGAAATCGGAGTCCGATATTACCCGGATGTTCTTTCTGTAGTCTGCAAGGAAGTTCCTGTTCTTCCTCTGAAGTTTTATGAAGTACGATTCAATTTCGGTAGCGGACACGGGTGGATCTGGTTTTGTATAGTAGGAATCCCATTCAGATTTCCGACGTTCTCTGTATGCCGGGATGTCCTCTTCGAGTTTTCGATTAGCTGTCGGGACCACCTTGAGTGAGCTGCCGAGTTCGATCCGATCTCCGGGAGCTAAGCGAATCACGTCAGTTCGACCGCAGGACACAGCAAAGTCGCCCGCTACTTGTTCCCAAATAGGGAAGATCGTACTGTCGCGATCGTTATGGCAATCGAGTTCGGGATCGAGGAAGCATGCCGGTCCAGCGGATGGTAGATAGGCCTTCGCTTGGGTGAGGTTGACCTTCTGTATCAAGGTATCCATCAAGTCCCGTCTCACGGTGGCAACCCTCTTCGCCATCTCTCGTGGCGGGTAGTCGTAGCAATTCGGGTACCACATCGCTCCCGAATACTGTGCGGCAAGTAGGTCGATATCCGATGGAAGTTCTGACATTTGGGTGTTGCAATCGTTCAGATCAAGGAATCGGAACCCGTCAATATCAAGGAGGATGCCACTGTCCTCTTTGTGGCTGGTGTCCATATACATGGTAGCCGTTATGCCAGCGTCCAACGGAACCGCTTGCTTGTGATCCAACTCAATAATATCTCGGAATCCGAGTCGACGCATTCGTCGACTGAGTGAGCGGGAGCGATATTTTGCCGCGATGACTCTTATGTCGCGTGGTAGCTGTTCTAAGAACACTGCGTCGAAGTGATCTTCGTGAGTGTGCGAAAGGTAAATGTAGTCGAACTTCTGACCCAACACTTCGGGGAGAAGGAACCTATTGTCTGGGTATGGAAACCAGGACTTGAGAAATGCGGGGAAGAACCATGGATCAATTAGAATTCGGCAACGGGAATTATGAACTATGAACCCAGCGTGGCCAAGATAGTGGACTGTTGCTCCACCTGCACGATTAGTCTGACCAAGCTCGGTTGCCTCGCGCCGCCTATTGGTATTCGGGTGCTGGGATTCGGATCCGGTCGAATGATCGTGGTTCATGTTTTCCTCCCGGTCGCCTTGTCTAAACTTCTCGTTGTGCAGCGTCGCATGGTCCGTGCTAGCTACGGCAGACTAGCTGTGTTGGCTTATAGGGATAAGTTGAGTTCAGCCTAGTGTGCTTATTGTCTCGGTTGCATACGGTCTAGAGCGATAGACCGGCTCATAGTGGCCGGTGCCGGGCGGTCGTTTCATAGCACCGGATGGCGCGGACCGTCCACCCCTGGCCTGGGTGTCGTGCTCGTTGGGCGGTTGATGGTCGCGGATTGCGGGGGTGGATCTCGCGCGACGCTTCCGCTGTTGGATGACGGGTTCGGTCGTCACGAAGTTGATGTGGGCGGTCACGTCGTGGCCGCCTTGCCTGCGGCGATCTCGTCGCGCAGTGGCATCCACCATTCGACCAGTTGCCTCAGACCCTCTTCGAGGCCGATCGTCGCCTCGAATCCGAGGTCACGTTTCGCGGCGCTGGTGTCGGCGAGTCGACGGACTACGTTGTTCGTTGTGCGTTCGGGCCCGTGCTCGACGCCGAGGTCCTTGGCGTTCATGACCTTCAGCAGTGCTTTGGCCAGTTCCAGCAGGCTGGTCTCCGTGCCGCTGGCGATGTTGTAGGTGCCCTCGACGATGCCGCTCTGCGCGGCGAGCACGTTGGCGCGGGCGATGTCCGGAACACAGACGAAGTCCATGGTCTGGCTGCCATCGCCGAAGATCAGCGGGGGCTTGCCGTCGGCGATGCGTTCCATCCACCGCACCAGCACCTCGGTGTACAGGCCGTGCACATCCATCCGGGGCCCGTACACGTTGAAATACCGGAGCAGGACGTAGTCGAGCCCCTGCATAGCGCGGAAGCTGCGGACCAGGCCCTCGTTGAAGGACTTGGAGGCGCCGTAGAGGGTGTCGTTGTTCTCGTGATGGTGGCGTTCGTCGGTCGGGAACTCGTCGGCCATGCCATAGACCGATGCGCTGGAGGCCGCGATCAACTTGTTGACTCGATGTTTTGCAGCCGCTTCGACAACATTGAACGTTCCGTCGACGAGCACCTCGAGCGCCAGGCGCGGTTCCTCGGCGCATTGGGTGATCCGAATGGCCGCTTGGTGGAACACGACATCCTTGCCTGCGGTCAGTTCATCGACGAGGTCCCGATCGCGGATGTCGCCTTCGATGAGCGTGACCTTGCCCGACCCAAGCGCATCGTCGAGGTTGGCCCGGCGGCCGCGGACGAGGTTGTCGAGGACGTCGATGTGCGCGGCCCCGGCATCGACGAGTTGGTCGACGAGGGTCGAGGCGATGGTGCCGGCGCCGCCGGTGACCAGGACGGAGCTTCCTTCGAGTCGGGTCATGATCGGCCAACCCCCGTGACGTCGTCGGAATTGACCGGGCACGGTGCTCCGGCCGCGCGGAGACTCCCGGCGACTGCATCCAGCACGGACAGTACCCGGAGACCGGCCGCTCCGTCGGTGCGGGCTGCGCGACCGTCTCGGATGGCAGCCGCGAACTCGGCGACCACGTTGGCCAGGGCCTCGCGCTCCTCGAGTGCCGGGGCCCAGGTGTCGCCCAGTCGGTAAGAAATGTTGGACGCGCGGGCGTCGGCGGTCTCCTTGGACTGTAGTTCGAGGTCGACGCCTCGGTCGTAGATGCTGACGCGCTGCTGTGGGTTGAGGTCGTCCCACACCAGGGTTCGCTTGGTCCCGCCGACGACCATCCGGCGGATCTTGGTAGGGCTCAACCAGTTGACGTGAACGTGTGCGATCGCCCCGTTGGCGAGCGGCAGCGTGAGGTAGCCGATGCACGCCTTCCCTGTTTGCAAGGGGTCGGCTCCATGCGCGGCTACCGATGCCACATTGAGGCCGCCAGGCAGGACGAAGTCGATGATCGAGAGATCGTGCGGAGCGAGATCCCAGAACACGTCGACGTCGGGCTGAATAAGGCCCAGGTTGATCCGGACGCTGTCGATGAACAGCACCTCTCCGATGAATCCGTCCTCTATGAGTTCATGGATCTTGAGCACGGCCGGCGTGTAGCAGTAGGTGTGGTCGGCCATGAGGACGAGGCCGCGTTCCCGTGCTTCGGCTACCATCTCGGCGCCACCCTCGCGGGTGTCTGCGAGAGGCTTCTCGACCAGCACGTGCTTACTGGCTTCGAGTGCCGCCATCACGATGGCCTTGTGGGTGCGGGCGGGTGTGGCCACGGCAACCGCGTCCACAGTGGGGTCCGCCAGGACTTCCTCGAGACTGCCCGTTAACGGGATATCACCGAGGCGGTCGGCAAGACCACGGGCGCGCTCAATGTCGAGGTCGCAGATGTAGGCCAGTTTCCAGTTAGAGGAAGAGCGGAAGTTACGGGCGACGTTCGGGCCCCAATAGCCCGCCCCCACCACGGCCACCTTCAGTCGTTCAGACACGTGCAAAGTATCTCCCACGACGGGGGCCGACTGGAGTCGATTGTCCAACCAGTGACGACAGGTTCAGGCCCGACCTGCTCCGGACACGGAACTGAAAGGTACTGATCAGCGCCAACGTGGTCGTTTGTTAGTAGTAGTAAGGGAAAGCCTCCCACTCCGGGCTGCGCTTCTCCAGAAACGCGTCGCGACCCTCGACCGCCTCGTCGGTCATGTACGCCAACCGCGTCGCCTCCCCGGCGAACACCTGCTGGCCCATGAGTCCGTCGTCGGTGAGGTTGAACGCGAACTTCAGCATGCGCTGCGCTGTCGGCGACTTGCCGTTGATCTTCCGACCCCACTCGATGGCGGTGGTCTCCAGATCTGCATGGTCGACGACGCGGTTGACCGCGCCCATCTGATGCATGGTCTCGGCGTCGTAGGCCTCGCCGAGGAAGAAGATCTCCCGGGCGAACTTCTGGCCGACCTGCTTGGCCAAGTAGGCGCTGCCGTAGCCGGCATCGAAGGATCCCACGTCGGCGTCGGTCTGCTTGAAGCGGGCGTGTTCGCGCGACGCCAGGGTCAGATCGCACACCGCGTGCAACGAGTGCCCGCCACCGGCGGCCCAGCCGTTGACCACCGCAATGACCACCTTGGGCATGGTGCGGATGAGGCGCTGTACCTCGAGGATGTGCAGCCGCCCGCCCTCGGCCTTCACGCGCGCCTCGTCGACGCCCTCCACCCCGGCCGCCGCGACATCGGAATCGTGACTGGTGGCGTACTGATAACCGGACCGCCCGCGGATGCGCTGATCGCCGCCGCTGCAGAAGGCCCAGCCGCCATCCTTGGGGCTCGGTCCGTTGCCGGTGAGCAGGACGGTTCCGACGTCGGGGGAGCGTCGCGCGTGGTCGAGGGCGCGGTAGAGCTCGTCGACGGTGTGCGGGCGGAAGGCGTTGCGCACCTCCGGCCGGTCGAAGGCGATCCGCACGATCCCGTTCGCCCGTCCCGGCCCGCTGTGACGGTGATAGGTGATGTCGGTGAAGTCGAACCCCGCGACAGTGGTCCATGAGTCCGGATCGAACGGCTGAGAATCGGCAGGCATGGGGTCAGGGTATCCATGGCCGGGTTTCCCGCTGGCGGCCACACTCGATTTACAGCACATCGGCGCTGCATATGTAGCGCAAATCCCATTGCTTCCCGTTACTTACTTTGTCAAAGTATTTTCGTGTCCGTTTACATCGGCGTAGCGTTGATCGTCACCGTCTGGGTGATGATCGCCGTCGTCGGTGCCCTGGTCGTCGGTCGTGCCGTGGTGTTGCGGGATCGCCACGAGACCCCCCGTCGCCCGGAGGAATCCTCGTCGAAGCCCCCTCGCTGAGAGAGTCCGACCGGGTCTCATTTTCTGTAGGGCGGTTCAGCGAACCGCCGTATTGGTCGTTACCTTTGGTAAATGATCGACGGCCCTGACATCTCCGAAAACCCCGACGACGAGGATCCGCACGAAGGTGGGTTCCGGGCCCACACCGCGATCACGACGTCGCGCGGCGGACCACGGTATGCCGAGTTCAGCGAGCAGGTCCGTACCTTGATGGATCACGCCCGGTACGCCTGCCCGACGCCGGAGATGGCCGACGAACTGATCGAGGACCTCAAGAAGATCAACGACAAGCTCGCCACCGTCCGCATCGACGAATGGCATTCGCCGGCCGGCACCCGCATCGATCTGCCCTCGCGAGGCAACATCACGTTGCCGCCGTATGAGGTCATCGATTTCGGGCCGGACGGAGTGACCACGACGCTGACCTTCCGCGACTTCCACCTCGGCGGCAACGCCGCGGCGCACGGCGGTCACATCGCGGTGGCCTTCGACGACCTGGGCGGTTTCGCCTCTGCAATCGCCATCGAGGGGGTGAGCCGCACGGCCTACCTGACGGTTCAGTACCGCTCGATCACGCCGCTGAACACACCGCTGCGGGCCCGCACCTGGGCTGAGAAGATCGAGGGGCGCAAGGTGTTCATCAAGGGGACGCTTCACGACGGGGACCGGCTCTGCGCGGAGATGGACGCGTTGTTCATCAAGCTGAATCCCGGTCAGCCGTAATCACTTCGGTAACGATTCGGTCAAACGGGTCGATGGGGGAGACATGTGTGTCAAAGGGGTGGGAGTCACACGCCGGATTGTCATGTCGTCGGGGATCGCCGCTGCGCTGTTGATGGCGGCTCCTGCGGGCGTGGCCGTGGCGGATGAGCTGATCGGGTCGGATACGTCGTCGCCGAACTCGGTGACCGAGGAGACGGAAACGAGTTCGCCGGAGTCTGCGGAGTCGTCGGAGGCTGGGGAATCTGCGGGTCAGGAATCTGCGGACGAGGCTCCCGCGGACGATGAGGCGGCCGACGAACCGACCGAATCGCCTGCGGAGGAGGAGTCGGCCCACGAGCCGCCTGCCGACGAGCCGCCCGCTCAAACCGGTACGTACGAACCAGAATCTGGCGACGCGGAATCTGGCGACTCGGAATCTCCGGACGCTGCCGATGCGCCGCCGGAATCCGTGTCCGAGGACGTGGCCGAGACAGCCGGGGACGCAACAGCGCCGACACCACGGATGCCGCACTTGAACTTCACGCCTCCGGGCCGCGAATCCGATGCGGCCCCGATGGGCCGACACCGCGCCGATGAGGCGCCGACCGGTCGGCACCGGGCGGACTCTACGTTGGACTCGGGTCTGAACGCCATCGGTCCTTCGCAGTCGGCGCCGGTCCCCGAGGTCCCCGACCCCGTCCTGGTGATCGACGAGTTCGTCGCCGAGCCCGGCACGACCGCGGCGATGGCACCGATTGTCGCCGACTCGAGTGTCTTCTACCGGCTGACCCACAACTCGGGTGGCGCCGGGCTGATCTTCCTCAACCAGAACCTGACGGTCGCCGGCGTGCTCAACCGCCGCAGCCGCGGCGACGGCACCGACTACTTCGGGCTTCTGAGTCCCGGCGAACAGCTGACGCTGCCGGTGCGGCCGGTCGCCGAACTGAGCGTCGGCGACTCACCGCTGGCCGACGCCATCGACGACTCGCTGCTGGTGCAGGCGGTCCGGTCAGCTGTCGCGCCGCTGCTCTGGTACGGCATCGACGCCGACGACCGCTACTACGATCCGTCCGATTTCCAGGTGCTGATCGGCGACAACTACCGCATCGCCGACGCCGACGGGATCACCTACACCTACGACGCCGACGCGAACACCATTACATTCACCAACACCACCGACCAGGACGTCGCGGTGATCGCGGTCGATCAGAACAACATCCCGCACGGCGACGGCATCTACGTCGTCCCCGCCGGAGAATCCATGACCATCGACACCGGCGAGGACATCTCCGGTTACGTCGTTCAGGGCGAACGTGATTCGGAGGGGCACGCGGTCATCTACGGCATGGTCGTGGTGCAGGACGACGCGACGCTCAGCCAGAACTTCAACCCGTACGGCGGCGCGATCCGTGATGCCGACGCGCCGATCATCGACCCGGAGGACAATTTCTGGGACCCCACCGAGGGGCTCGCGACCGGGCTGCTCTGGCCGTTCGACGCAGTGGGTGCCAACGCGGGCACCGACGGCGTCTACTACACGACCGGCGCCGACGGGGTGACCATCCACAACGACGGCGACTCCGACATCGCGATCATCGTGTTCCGCGGTACGCAGGATTCGATGCTGATTCCGCAGACCGAGATGTATGTCATCGAGGCCGGCACCACGCACACCATCGAGCTGACCGAGGGTTCCTATGCGTTCACGTCGGTGCAGGGTCAACGCGTCGCCGACGGGCCGGACGCGGGTAAGCCCACCCTGTACGGCGGGTTCGTCGCGCTCGGCACCGGCGACGACACGTCGGTCAACGAGATCGACCTGCTGCCCGAAGACCAGTACGGGACGATCACGCAGGGGCCGACGATGCTGGTCGCGTAGCGCCCGGGAGTGGCCTCGATACGCGTCGGGCTCACTGCGTTCGCGCGTCGCTACTCGACCATCAGGTGTAGTCACTTCGTTCGCGGCTCGATCCAAGGAGTCGCGCCGACGCACCCCTCGCCGGTTGAGTTGCGCCGAGCGAACGCAGTGAGCCCGACGCGTATCGAGGCCACACCGCACATCGAGCACCGAGCCGCCCCGCGCGGACCGCGTCAGGTCAGCTCGACGGCCTCCAGCGTGCAGCCCGCGTCGCGGAGACGCTCAACCAGTACATCGCCCATCGCAGCGGCCGGGGTGAGGACGCCGGTGAGGTTCGGCAATCGGTCGCGTTCGAGCGCCAGCGCCAGCGCGCTCTCGGCGATCATCATCGCGGTGGCCTTGTAGCCGGGATCGCCCTGGGCGCGCATCTCAGAACGGTAGCGGCGACCGGTCGTGGTGGTCGTGTAGGTCTGGGTGACGAAGGAACCCTTTTCCCGCGACTTCTCGCTGGGCCCTTCACCTGGCTTGGGCAGCAGCCGATCGAGGAGCTTGCGGGTCGGACCGAAGCTCATCGCCCCGAGGAACGTGCCTATTCCGACGCCCACCGCGCCGGCGGCCAGGGTGGAGAGTCCGGGGATGCTGCCGACCGCCATCGTCTCGGCGTAGCGGAAATCCGGGCCGTAGGCGTGGTCGAGTAGGGCGTCGGAGCGTCGGACGATGCGGCTGTTGTAGCTCGCCATGAAGAATGGGGCCAGAGTGCCGCGCAGCGACGGATCGACCTTCTTTGCGCTCATGATGGCGATGTCGCTGGGCTGCGACGACATGCTCGGCCGGGGGGTGTTGCCCGGGGTGCCCGACAGCGCCTGCGGATTCAGCAGCAGCCGGCGGGTCTCGGCGTCCTTGGCCTCCTCGGCGATCACCCGCATCGAGTCGACAGTGCCGCCCGACGCGCCACCGCGGAAGGACTTCAGGATCAACGTCGTGTCGGTCATCGTGCCGGCGTCGTCGTCGGAGATCTTGCGGTACAGCAGGTAGGCGCCGAGATCCGAGGGCACCGAATCGAATCCACAGGAGTGCACGATGCGCGCGCCGTTCGCGACGGCCGAGTCGTGTGCCTTCTCGATGGAGTAGTGCACGAACGGCACCTCACCGGTGAGGTCGACGTAGTCGGTGCCGGCGTTCGCGGCGGCGACGACCAGCGACTCGCCGTACTTCAGGTACGGGCCGACCGTGGTGCAGATGACCCGGGTGCGGGCGACCATCGCGTCCAGCGAGGCCGGCGACGACGAGTCCGCGACGACGAGCGGCCAGTCGTGGGCGCGAGCCGGAAGGCGTTTGCGGGTGGCGGCGAGTTTGGTCTCCGACCGCCCGGCGAGGCCGACCTTGGTGCCGCGCGGAGCGTGCTCGGCGAGGTAGCGGGCGATGAGTTCGCCGACGTAGCCGGTGGTGCCGAAGACGATGATGTCGAACTCGCGGGCGGTGTGTGGTGTGGGTCCCCCAGTCATGGTCCCGACTCTAATCAGGAGTGCGGAGATCGGTCGATAGCGGTGCGGGTGGGGTGGCCTCGATACGCGTCGGGCTCACTTCGTTCGCGCGTCGCACTCGACCAGCGGATGGGGCGTTACTCGACCAGCGGATGGGTGAGGGGTGTCAACGGGCGAGTCGCCTCGCAGCGGCCCGGGCGGCGAAGGGCGCGACGAACAGCATCAGCAGCACCCGCAGAATCTGCGCGGCGACCACGAACGCGACGTTGGCTCCGCCCGCGGTCGCCGCGGCCAGCACCGCATAGATACCGCCCGGCGTCGTCGCGAGGTAGCAGTCGAACATCGATTCGCCGGTCCACAGCGACAGTGCGACACCCATGCCTGCGCACGCGACACCGATCGCGACGATCAGCAGCGTCGCCAGCGGCAGGACCCGGCCGATGGCACGCAGGCGTTCCAACGTGAAGCCAAGTCCTGCCTGCCAGCCGATGATCGCGTAGGCGATGGTCAGCAGTGCGGGGGTGACCGCGGCGTCGCCGGCCAGTCCGGTCAGTTCGGCGATGGTGGCCAGCGCCATCGGGCCGAGCAGACCAGCGGCGGGCATGCGAAGCAGGTGACCGAGGGGGATTCCGACGGCGAGACAGACGGCCAGCAGGATCAGGCCGCCGCCCTGATCGGACCAGGACGGCGATGCGGTCGACACGCTGCCAGGGTCGGTGTCGAAGACGACGGTGGCCACCAGCGGGATGGTGACGGTCACCAGCGCCACCCGCAGATACTGGATCACCGCGACCATCCGGACGTCGCCACCCAACTCGCGGGTCAGGGCGACCAGCCCGGACGCGCCGCCGGCGACCAGCGCCAACGACCCGGTCAGCGGGTCTACCAGTCGGTGCAGACCGAGCAGCGCGCCGCCGCCCACCGACAACGCCAGCGTCCCGAGACCGATGATGAGCACCGGGAACCACGACGACCCGAGCCCCGACAGTGTCTCCGGGTCGGCCATCGTCCCGATGAACACCCCCAGCACACCCTGGGCGGCCAGCATGAACTTGCGTGGCACGACGGGCGCGTCGGAGGCGCGGTCCTCGGGACGGTCGACGGTGGCGGTGGGCCGGGCGCGCGGCGCTCGTCCGGCGATGGCCAGCACGGCGGCGACGACGAGACCCGCGAACAGCGCGGCGGCGTCGACGTCGATCAGGTCGAGGAGGTACGTCGCCGTCGCGGTGAGAACGGCCAACAGGATCCAGCGACGCATTCACTCGAATGTATTCGCCCAGCACCCGGCGCACTCGCCGGGCTCATGAGATCCCGCTCACCCGATACGGGCCACCCCGAGGCTCATCGCGGCGAGGGACTTGGGCGCACCCTTTTCGTAGAACTGCTCGAGTGACTCGACGGTGAGTCCGGCGTCGGCGAGGGCTCGGGGGATGTCGCGGGTCAGGTGGCAGCCGCCGACCAGGCGCTTCTGCATCGGTTCGAGGCGGTGTTGCCAGGTGCGGACCTTCTCGTCGGGTGCGATGCCGTGTTCGAGGAAGTGCAGCGTGCCGCCGTCGCGGACGACCCGTTTGACCTCGGCGAGCGCCGCGGGCAGGTCGGGGATGGTGCACATGGTGAAGGTGCTCAGCGCGTGGTCGAAGGAGTCGTCGTCGAAGGGCAGGTGCTGGCCGTCGAGGCCGGCGCGGTCGATCGGCACGCTCGAGCCGGCGACCCGTTTGGCGGCGATCTTCCAGGCCTCGTCGTTCGGTTCGATCGCGGCGATCCGCGTGACGGTGTCGGGATAGAACTCGACGTTGGTTCCGGACCCGAAACCGAGTTCGACGACGTCACCGGTGAGGTCGGCGCAGGCTTTCTCGCGGAACGGTTTGTCGACGTCCATGCCGCACATGAAGTTGAGGATGTGGGGCAGGACGCGGTCGTCGTAGAAGCCCATGTCCGAATTGTCCTCCGGTTGGATGACGGACACCACAGCCTGGGCGGACCGATATCCCAGTTCAGGCGGGGTAGGCGACTCCGCGGCTCATCGCGTTCGCGGTCTTGGCGGCACCCGGTTGATAGAAGGTGTCCAGTTTGTCGATGACGAACCCCGCATCGGTGAGCGCCTGGGGGATGTCGCGGTTGAGGTGGCAGCCGCCGGCGATCCGCTGCTGGATCGGGTCGAGGCGGTGTTGCCAGCGGCGGACGTTCTCGTCGGGGGCAAGGCCGTGTTCGAGGAAGTGCAGTTCGCCACCGGGCTTCAGTACGCGCTTCACCTCGGCCAGCGCCGCGGACAGGTCCGGGATGGTGCACAGCGTGTAGGTCGACAATGCGCAGTCGAAGGTGTCGTCGTCGAAGGGCAACTGCTGGCCGTCGAGCCCGGACCGCTCGATGTGGGTAGGAGACGCCGACACCCGGTCGTGCGCGAGTTTCCAGCAGACATCGGACGGCTCGACGGCGTCCACCCGGGTCACCGCCGCCGGGTAGGACTTGACGTTATGCCCGGTGCCGAAGCCGAGTTCGAGGACCCGCCCGTGCAGCCCCTCGCACGCGCGGTCGCGCGACGGCCGGAGCGCGCCGAACCCACAGACCAGGTTGATCGCCCGCGGCAGGATGTGCGCGTCGTAGAAGTTCATCGTCTGTCCACTTTCCCCCGGTTGTGACGTGACGTGCACCACCGTACGCGCGTGACCGACTCGCCAGGAGTGCCCCTACATTGGAGGCATGAATCCCTCGACACTGCAGGCCCGGGTCATCGTTGACGAGATGATCCGCGGCGGCGTCACCGAGGCCGTGCTGTGCCCCGGGTCGCGCAACGCGCCGCTCGCGTTCGCGCTGCACGCCGCCGACGTCGCGGGCCGGTTGCGTCTGCACGTGCGGATCGACGAGCGGTCGGCGGGATTCTTGGCGCTCGGTCTGGCGATCTCGTCGCGGCAGCCGGTGCCGATCGTGATGACCAGCGGCACCGCGGTCGCCAACATGAGTCCCGCTGTGTTCGAGGCCAACTACGCCCGCGTGCCGCTGGTGGTGGTGAGCGCGAACCGGCCGTATGAACTGCTGGGGTCGGGCGCGAACCAGACCGTCGAGCAGTTCGGCATCTTCGGCACGCAGGTGCGCGCCGCGATCAGCCTCGGGCTGGCCGAGCAGGATCTCGACACCAATAGCCAGTGGCGCTCGGCGGTGGGACGTGTCCTCGCGGCGGCGCGGGGTGCCCGCACCGGCAACGCCGGCCCGGTCCAGTTCGACATCCCGATCCGCGAACCGCTGGTCCCCGACCCCGAGGTGCTGCCCGACGACGACCTCGGCACCTTCGCCGGCCGGCCCGACGGCCTGCCGTGGACGCAGGCCCCGGTTGGCAAGCTCGACGTGCCGCTGCCCATCGACCTGTCGCTCGACACCGTCGTGGTCTCCGGGCACGGCGCGGGGGAGCATCCGGCGCTCGCCGGGATCCCGACCGTCGCCGAACCGACGGCGCCGCACGCCCAGACTCCGCTGCATCCGCTGGCGCTGGATTCACTGCATCCGCAACAGGCGATCATCTGCGGCCGTCCGACCCTGCATCGCGGGGTCGCGCGGCTGCTGGCCGACCCCAAGGTCCGCGTCTATGCGCTGACCACCGGACCGCGCTGGCCCGATGTGTCGGGCAACGTGTACGCGACCGGCACCCGGGTCGAGCCTCTGGGCGAGCCCCGCGAGGAGTGGCTCAAGGATTGCGCGGAGGTGCAACAACGGGTGCTCGGGGCCGTCGACGCGGAACTCGACGAGTCGGCCTCGACCACCGGGCTGCACGTGGCGAGGGTGGTCTCGGCGGCCATGCGGCCCGGCGACCAGCTGGTGGTGGGCGCTTCCAACCCGATCCGCGACGTCGCGTTGGCCGGCCGGGCCACCGACGGCGTGCGGGTGCTGTCCAACCGTGGGGTGGCCGGTATCGACGGCACCAATTCGACGGCCATCGGGGCGGCGATGGCCCTGGACAGTGTGTCGTCGGGGGCGCGGACCGTCGCGCTGATGGGGGACCTGACCTTCGTGCACGACGCGACCGGCCTGCTGGTCGGGCCGGGGGAGCCGCGCCCGAAGTCGTTGCGCATCGTCGTCGCCAACGACGACGGCGGCGGCATCTTCGGGCTCCTCGAACAGGGCGACCCGCGCTACAACCGCGGACCCTATGCCGGGGCGTACGAACGCGTCTTCGGGACCCCGCACCGCACCGATCTGGCGGCGCTCTGCGCAGGCTTCCATCTGCCGCATCGTCGGGTGGCGATCGGCGATCTGCCGGGCGTGCTCGGCGAGGATGCCCCCGAGGGCGGTGTCGAGGTGATCGAGGTGGTCACCGACCGCGAACACCTGCGCGCGGTGCATGCGGCGATCGGGGCGCGGATGCGTCGGTAGTCCTTCATCCAGTCGATTTCGCCCCAGTTGGATAGTCTTCCTTGGTCTGTGCTCAGTAGTATCCGGTTGAAGCTCGGTCGCGCTCCTCATGTCGTGATTGATAGAGACCAACGCAGGGGTCGGAGGTTCTCGTGTCCGCTGACAGCATCGACAACGTCGACAATTCAGCACGGTCGGTTGGGAAGTTGATTGGGCGGATCCGGGCCGCAGCGGTCGCGGCGGCGGATCGCATGGGCCCGGACCAAGGCCTGGATGAGAAGGTGCGCGACGCCAGTGACTACTGGACCTCACGAGAGGGCGGACACTGGGAGTCGAACTCCCACTGGCGTAGTGGGCTCGGGGACCAGACCTGGCGTGAGGTCGGCGAAGAGCACTTGAGCATTCTTCGAATGTTCGCGACCGCTCTTGGGGGTTCGGCCGCGGATTTCGGGACTGTCGTCGACTGGGGATGCGGCGGTGGAGCGGTTGCTGCTGCCCTTGCTCCGTTGTCCAACCGGATGCTCATCGCGGACGTAGTCCCGGAGACCCTCGCGGAGTGCGAAGCGCAGATACGGTCAGGCTCTGACACTCCACTTGACAAACTTGAGGTCAATCTCGCCAACCCCGAGAAAGCAGCGGCGCCGTACGCGAATCAATGCGACACGTTCATCTGCATCTATGTCATCGAATTGACCGCTGATCCTGCAGAAGCACTGCGCATCGTGAGAATCGCCACGCAGATGCTGAAATCAGGGGGCATGGCGGTCTTCCAGGTCAAGTACCGGGCAAACGCACGCTTCGTTGGCCCGGTGAAGCGGGCTTATCGGCGAAACCTCGCCAACATGACAGTCTTCAGTATCGACGAGTTCTGGTCAGAGCTCGAGAAGAACGGACTGACGCCGAAGTTGATCACCTTGGTGCCACGGACCCGGCTTGACCGCAATTATGCCTACTTCGCCGCGGTCAAGCCCTAACGTCTGTTGTTCAGGGCTGCGGTTACCCTTGCTGTCATGAATCCGACCATCCTGCGGCGCACCCAGATCGTGCTGCTGCTGGTCGGGCTGACCGTGACGACGATGGCCGTGGTGATGGTCGCGGGTTGTCACCGCAACGACACCCAGATCGATGCGCACAAGGCGACCGTGATGGCCGACGTGGTGTCGGCGAGCCGACTGCACGCAGCGGTCAACTTCCAAACCCCGGACGGGCAGTTCCATAGCCCGCGGTTGGGGCTGCTGTATCCGACCGAGCTGACCCAGGGCCAGCGGATCAGCGTCGAGTACGACGCCACCAACCCCGACCTCGCGCGGCCCGCAGGACGTGACTGGACGCTGGCAATCATCCCGGCTCTGTCGGTGGCCGTGGTGGGCTGGATCGTCGTCGGCGCGGTGATGTTGCTGCTCGCCGAGATCAATCGTCGGCTCCCCGGGGCGTCCCGCACCGAAAACGACGAGTGGGGTGGCACAGACGCCGCAGCGACTGCCGATCAGACGGTGACTACCGAACGTGAATCGCCGGAGACCAGCAACGCCTGATCGTCGGTGAGGAACCGCAGCGGGTATCGGGTGCCGTAGCGGGTCCGGATCTCGTCGATCACCTCGCTGCCGCACACGATGCCGTCGGCGTGCGGGATCACCACCTCGTCGATCCAGCCCAGACCCTTCGTGGATGCAAGGCCGGCCCCTTCCTCCGGGTCGTCGAGGAGGCTCAGCGGTTCGATGTCGGCGCCGACGACGCACGCCCCCGCGCTGACCCCGACATAGGGCAGACCGGCCTCGACGCGTTCGGTGAGCAGATCGGCGAACCCCCGTGACCGCATCACCGCCAGCAGATAGAAGACGTTGCCGCCGGAGACGAACACGACGTCGGCGTCGTCGAGGCCGCGGACCATGCCGGCGTGATCGAGGCGCTCGATGTCGAGGTCGCCGACCGAATAGCCGAATCCGCGCAGCGTGCGGCGGTCGTAGTCCACCCAGGAACGGTCCCGGTAGATCGACGACGCGGTCGGCACGAAGGCGACGCGTACCCGCCCGGAGACCCGTTTCTCCACGAACTCGGGCACCGCATCGAGCCACCGGCTGACCAGAAGGAGTTCGGCCATGGACCCATTCTGCCCGCGAGTTCACCGGAACTTCCGCACACGGTCACGTCAAACCTGTGTGCGCGACAACCGTCGTCGTGACACTGTCGCCATGCGGGTAGCGATCGTCGCAGAGAGTTTCCTGCCGCAGTGCAACGGAGTGGTCAACTCGGTACTGCGGGTGGTCGACCATCTCGAGCGCACCGGGCACGAGGTCGTCGTCATCGCACCGGACACCCCACGCGGGGAGGCACCGGCACCACGGATGGTGGGTCGTCGCACCCCCGTCCACCTGCTGCCGTCGGTGAACTTCCCCAAGGTGACGTCGCTGCCCATCGGGGTGCCGATGCCGTCGCTGTATCGCACGCTGCGCGACGTGGACCCCGACGTGGTGCACCTGGCGTCGCCGTTCGTCGTCGGGCTGGCCGGGGCGCTGGCGGCACGGAAGCTGGACCTGCCGTCGGTGGCGATCTTCCAGACCGACGTGGCCGGGTTCGCCGCCAGCTACGGGCTGTCCGCGACGTCACGGCTGGCGTGGCGCTACACCCGACGGCTGCACGAGATGTGCGACCGCACGCTTGCCCCCTCGACCGAGACGCTGAAGACGCTGGCCGGACATGGTGTGCCGCGGCTGCATCACTGGGGTCGGGGCGTCGACGTGGAGCTGTTCGACCCGTCGCATCGTGACGACGACCTGCGGGCGCGGTGGGACGCGACGGGGCGGCTCGTCGTCGGATTCGTCGGGCGCCTGGCTCCGGAAAAGCATGTGGAGCGGCTCGCGGGACTCGACGGTGATCCGTCGGTGCGGGTGGTCATCGTCGGGGACGGGCCGGAACGACGACGACTCGAGACACTGATGCCGCACGCTGAGTTCACCGGGGTGCTGCGTGGCGCCGAGCTGGCGAAGGCCTACGCGAGCTTCGACGTGTTCGCGCACGCCGGCGAGCACGAGACGTTCTGCCAGACGGTCCAGGAGGCGATGGCGTCCGGGCTGCCCGTCATCGGGCCGGATGCGGGTGGGCCGCGTGATCTGGTCGCGCACTGCCGGACCGGATACCTGCTGCCGCCGTCGGATTTCGCTGCCCGGTTGCCGTCGGTGATCGACGTGCTGCGCGACGACGCGCTGCGCGCCGAGTTCGGTCGCGCGGGCCTGACCGCGGTGCGGGCGCGGACCTGGCCGGTGATCTGCGATCAGCTGCTCGGGCACTATCGCGCGGTGATCGACGGTGAGCAGGAGATGCCGCTGGCCGGTTGATCTCGCTGGCCGGTTGATCTTGCTGGCCGGTTGATTCCGCTCTCTGGGGCGGCCGGTAGCGTGGTCGGCATGGGTACGGGCGCGCAGGACCGCGCGAGCTTGGAGAAGGATCCGGCCGAGGTCGCGGCCATGTTCGACGGGGTGGCCAAGCGTTACGACATCACCAACACGGTGCTGTCGTTCGGTCAGGACCGGGGCTGGCGGCGCAAGACGCGCAAGGCGCTCGCGCTGAAGCCCGGGGATATCGTGCTCGATCTCGCGGCCGGGACCGCGGTGTCGACGGTGGAGTTGGCATCGTCGGGGGCACACTGTATCGCCGCCGACTTCTCGCTCGGCATGCTGAAGGCCGGCGCACATCGGGACGTGCCCAAGGTCGCTGCCGATGCGCTCGCGTTGCCGTTCGCCGACCAGTCCTTCGACGCCGCAACGATCTCGTTCGGGCTGCGCAACGTCCAGGACGTGCCGAAGGCCTTGGCCGAATTGCGGCGGGTGCTGAAACCCGGTGGGCGCCTGGTGATCTGCGAGTTCTCCACGCCCACGGTGGGTCCCTTCCGGACGGTGTACATGGAGTACCTGATGAAGGCGCTGCCCGCGGTCGCGACCAAGGTGGCGAGCAATCCGGTCGCCTACGTTTACCTCGCCGAGTCGATCCGCGCCTGGCCCGACCAGTTCGCGCTCGGGGATCTCATCCGCGAGGCCGGGTTCTCACAGGTGCGCTGGCAGAACCTCACCGGCGGGATCGCGGCGATTCATTCGGCGGTGCGCTGAGCGGGGGTCTCAGGAGTTGCTGGCGGCGGGGTGCGTGTCCTCCGACGGCGTGCGCTCTGCATGCGGGACCGGGCAGCCGGTGCCCGGCGTGAAAGTACCGAGATCCTCGAGGCGGTAGCCGTTCGGGTAGCCGCGTACCATCTTCGTCTCGCGGCCGAACAGCGGCTCGGTGCGCGGTGACGAGAAGAACCGGATCGCCAGGCCGCGGGCCTTGAGGCCGCCGCGCACCAGCACCCGCTCGACGCCGGTCGGCTTCGGATAGCCGTACGCGTTGAGCAGGCGATCGTCCATGAGCGCGAACGACATCCGGCGCACGACGGGACGCGGCAGCAGCCGGTACGGCATGAAGGTGCCCAGCAGGTCGAGCGTGGCGTCGGCCACGGCGAGCGCCTGGGCGCTGTAGGCGAAGTGGGCGTTCTCGTAGGAGTCGTAGTACTGCTTGAACTCCTCGTAGGTCTGCGGGATGTCCTTGATCGCCATGTGCTTGCCGAGGCTGCGGTAGTGGTTGGTCAGCCCGACGATCTCGTGGCGGGTGAGTTTGCGCCACTCGTAGGCATTGATCCACTCGACCGGGCACACCACGAACGTCGACAGCACGTACAGCATGTCCTCGTTGGAGATGTCGTACATCGCGTGCATCTGGTTGATGCGGCGAACGCCGGCGCGGCCTTCGGTGCTGTCGAAGCCGTGCTCGATCGGCGCGTCGAGCAGCAACACCGTGTCGTCGTAGCGCTTCTGGGTGTGCTCGGTGAATTGTTTCGTGTCGTAGAGCAGGTTGCCGATCGACGGCGACGCGTAAGTGCGGAACAACGCGAAGCTCAGCGACTGGGTGAAGCCCCAAGGGAACTCACGGGTGCTGAGCTGCTGCGCGATCTGCGTCGCGTCGGCGGTCGCGTCGATGTGGTCGATCTCGCCGCGCAGGTGATAGCGGGTGGCGATCCGGTTCTGCAGGGCGGTGCGGGCCCGGGCTGCGGCGTTGGAGACGGCGGACATGCTATGAAACATATCACTGATTTTGTGTCATTGGAATGGTGGACGGTCGTCGATCCTGGTCGACAGACGTCCCGCGGTACGCCAGGCGCGCGCGACGAGGTCGGCGTCGTCGGGGGTGATGAGGTTGCCCATGACGCGCACCACCAGCGACATCAGCCGCGCGGACCGGATGCCCGGCCGCCCGAGTGTGGGGACGGCCTGCGGGACGGTGAGCACTCCGGCGAGTCGTCGGGCGGCGGAGAACGCGAGGCCGTAGTGCTCGACGAGGAGGTCGCGCCAGCGGGTGGTGTGGTCGGGGCAACGGCGCGTGTCGTCGAGCAGTTCGACGGCGAGGCGTCCGGTTTCGAGCGCGTAGTCGATGCCCTCGCCGTTGAGCGGGTTCACGCAGGCGGCGGCGTCGCCGATGAGCATCCAGTTCGGGCCGGCCACGCCGCTCACCGCGCCGCCCATGGGCAGCAGTGCCGAGGTGAGACGTTGCGGCGGGCCGTCGATGGCCCACTCGTCGCCGACCATCCGCGCGTAGTGCTCCAGGATCGGCCGCAGCGCCATGTGCGCGGGACGTTTCGCCGTGGCCAGGGCCCCGACGCCGACGTTGAGCAGACCTTCGCCGTCCGGCCCGCCGAGTGGGAACACCCAGCCGTAGCCGGGCAGAAGAGCGTCGTCGGGGCCGCGGAGTTCCAGATGCGAACCCATCCACTCGTCGTCGGCGCGCCCCGACGGCACGTACGCCCGCGCAGCCACCCCGTAGGCGGTGTCCCGATGCCACTGCCGGCCGAGCGCCTTGCCGAGCGCCGACCGCACCCCGTCGGCGACGATGACGTCGCGCGCGGCGATCGCCGTGCGGCCCTGATCGGTCTGCACGATCACCTCGGCGATGCGGCCGCCGTCCATCGTGACGTCGACGGCCTTGGCGCCCTCGACCATGCGGGCCCCGCGCGCGACCGCGAAGTCGCGGATCGCGTCGTCGAGCTCGGTGCGGGCCACCGCGCTGCCGTAGCTCGGGAACCGGCCCGACGGCCAGTGCACACGCTGCTGCGCACCCCAGCCGTGCAGCGCGAGGCCGACGATCCGCGGCCGGTTCTGGAGGTAGCGGCCGAGGCCGAGTCGGTCGAGTTCGGCGACGGCGCGGGGGGTCAGGCCGTCGCCGCAGGTCTTGTCGCGTGGGAACGTCGCGGCATCGAGCAACACGACGTCGTGTCCGGCCGCGGCGGCGTACGCGGCAGCGGCCGATCCCCCCGGGCCCGCCCCGACGACGAGGACGTCCGCGCGTTGCGGTCTCTCGCTAGTCACCCGACCAGTATGTCGGGACGCCACAGCGGATAGGCTCGGCAGCATGGCAGCCGCCCGTCCCGGGCCGGCTGCGACCGACGACGCAGATGGAGCGGCTTGCACGTGAAATCCACATTCGCCGGGCTGGACCTCGGTACCGATGAGTTCGCCGGCACGGTGCGCACCTCGTTGGCGCAGGTCGAGGACCTGCTGCTGACAGAGCTGTCGTCGGGCGACGAGATCATGACCGAGGCGGCGACCCACCTCGCGAAGGCCGGCGGCAAACGGTTCCGGCCGATGTTCGCGATCCTCGCCGCGCAGTTCGGCGCACGACCGGATGCACCCGAGGTGATCACCTCGGCCACCGTGGTCGAGATGATCCACCTGGCCACGCTCTACCACGACGACGTGATGGACGAGGCGCCGATGCGCCGCGGTGCGCCGAGCGCCAACGCTCGCTGGACCAACAGCGTGGCGATCCTGTCCGGTGACTTCCTGTTCGCCCGGGCCTCGCGTCTGGTGTCGACGCTGGGGCCCGAGGCCGTGCGGATCATTGCCGAGACGTTCGCCGAACTGGTCACCGGCCAGATGCGCGAGACGATCGGGCCCCGCGAGGGTGTGGACCCGATCGACCACTACCTCAAGGTCGTGTGGGAGAAGACCGGTTCACTCATCGCCGCCGCCGGACGGTTTGGGGCGATGTCCGCCGACGCCACCGTCGAGGACATCGAGCGGCTGTCGAAGCTCGGCGACATCATCGGCACCGCGTTCCAGGTCTCCGACGACATCATCGACATCAGCTCCGTCAGCGGTGACTCGGGCAAGACACCCGGCACCGACCTGCGGGAGGGCGTGCACACGCTGCCGGTGCTATACGCGCTGCGCGCCGACGACCCGGCCTCTGCACGACTACGAGAGCTGCTGGTCGACCCGCAGACGGGCGCCGCGAAGCCGCTTTCCGACGACGCAGAGGTGGCGGAGGCCATCGAGGTGCTCAACGCGTCGGCCGGCATGGCCGCGGCGCACGAGCGGCTGCACGCGTACGCGGCGGAAGCCAACGCAGTGCTGGCCGAGCTGCCCGAGGGGCCGGCGCACGGCGCGTTGTCGTCGTTGGTGAGCTACACCATCGATCGCACGGGGTAGTTCCGTCCATCGAGGTTGCGGCATCTCTCGGTCGGCGAGAGATTGCGCAATTTGCTGTGAGCTGATCGGCTGGCGGTTGCGCGATGTATCGGTGGGCGAGAGATCCCGCAACTTCTGCTCGGTAGGTCCACGCGTCCTGCGACCGGGGAACCGTCGCGCGCGGCACGCCGTCCAATCGAGCATGGATTCTCGCGAGGCCGTGCGCCGACATCTCGCCGGGCACGACGGTGTGATCACGATGTCGCAGGCACTCGCCCAGAAGATGAGCCGCGCGGCTGTCCACCGGCGCGTCAAGGCCGGGGAGTGGCTGCGGGTCGCGAACGGTGTCTATCGGGCGGCGGATCACGCGATGACGAATCGTGCACGGATGCGCATCGCCGTCGCGTCCGGTGGTGAGCGGGCGGTCCTGTGCGGACCGGCCGCGGCCTGGTGGCTCGGATTGACCGACGGGTTCCCGTCGTCGATCACGGTGATCTGCCGGACGAAGGGGCGACACAGCGGCGCCATCGCGGGAATGCAGGTCTCCTACCGCAGACTCGACGATGTCGATGTCGTGGACTCCGACGGACTTGCCGTCACCTCCATCGCGCTGACCGTGCTCGACACCGCCGTCGTGACGGGGGCATCGGTGGTGGACAACGCGCTGCTGCTGCGGCGGGTCACCGTGGATCAACTCGCGGCGGCCTTCGAGCGGTACCCGCGCCGCTCCGGCGCGACGGGGACCAGACGACTGATCGAGGCGTTGCGATCGGGCGCGCGGTCGGAGGCCGAGCGGCTGGCCGTGGGCATCTTCGGTGCCGGCGGAATCACCGGGTGGAAGGCGAACCACTCGGTGTGTGGGTACCTCGCCGACTTCGTGTTCGACGACGCCCGGGTCATCGTCGAGATCGACGGGTTCGCCTTTCATCGGGACTCCGAGACCTTCCAGCGCGATCGGACCAAACGCAACGCCTGGACCGCTGATGGCTGGACGGTGCTCAACTTCACGTGGAATGACCTCGATCGACGTCCCGAGCACGTTCGCGAGCACGTCCAAGCGGCGACGGCAGACGCGAGGTTGCGGGATCTCTCGGTGGGTGAGAGATTGCGCAACCCCAAGGCGAGCTGATTGGCGGGCGGTTGCGGAATGTTCCGGTGAGCGAGAGATCCCGCAACCCCAAGGCGAGCGGCGTCGGAAACTCTGCCGACGTCCGTGTCGTTTGACAGAGTGAGAGCGCCGGGACCTACGCCCGGCCACTGCGCGACAGCGAGGAACAGATGCACTTCAACGGCTTGAAGACGGCGGCCCTGATGGGGTTGATGTCTGCGATCATCGTCGGGATCGGGGCGATGTTCCGCAGCCCCACGATCCTGGTGCTCGCGGTTCTGTTTGCGGTCGGTACCAATGCCTACGTCTACTTCAACTCGGCCAAACTGGCGCTGCGGTCGATGCATGCGCAGCCGGTGACCGAGGTTGAGGCGCCGGTGCTCTACCGCATCGTCCGGGAGCTGGCGACCAGCGCCCGCCAGCCGATGCCGGCGCTCTACATCAGCCCCACCGAGTCGCCGAACGCGTTCGCGACCGGCCGCAACCCCAAGAACGCGGCGGTGTGCTGTACCGCCGGCATCATGCGGCTGCTCGACGAGCGGGAGCTGCGTGCGGTGCTCGGCCACGAACTGTCCCACGTCTACAACCGCGACATCCTGATCTCGTCGGTCGCCGGTGCGATGGCGGCGGTCATCACCGGTCTGGCGAACTTCGCGTTCTTCTTCGGCGGCAATCGCAACGGTGGGGGTCCGGGCCTGCTCGGGGTGCTGCTGATCAGCCTGCTGGGTCCGCTGGCCGCGACGGTGATCAAGATGTCGGTGTCCCGGTCGCGGGAGTATCAGGCCGACGAGTCTGGTGCGCAGCTGACCGGTGACCCGCTGGCGTTGGCGTCGGCGCTGGCCAAGATCAGCGGCGGGATCGACCGTGCCCCGCTCGCGCCGGAGCCGCGGATCGAGGCGCAGTCGCACCTGATGATCGAGAGCCCGTTCCGCGGTGGCGGTATGTCGAAGCTCTTCTCCACCCACCCGCCGACCGCCGACCGCATCGCACGCCTGCACGAGATGGCGCGTCGGGGGCCGCTCCGGTAGGGCGCTGATCCGGCTAGCGCATTGATCGGCGATGCGCGATCATCGAGCTCATGAGGACTACGCTGGACATCGATCCGCGCGTGCTCGCGGCCGCGCGAGCACGGGTCAACGATGGTCGGAACAAAAGCATCGGCGAGGCGGTCTCGGAGCTCGCCATCGCGGGCCTGGCCACGACAAGTCCCGTCACCACCGACACCAACGGACTGGTGCTGTTGCCATCGTCGCCAGGTCACGTGGTGACCGACGACATGGTGGCCGAAGCTCTCTGCGGGCGGTGATCTCAAGGTCGCTTCGCCAGATTGCCGTTGGGCCGATACGAGTAGGGCGTTCGCGAGTGATCTCGATATGCGGCCTCGGCTGGCGCCTCCGACGCTACTCGATCAGCGGTTTGGGGTACCGAGGCCAGACCCAGGAACTCAGCGGTAGTTCACGAACTGCAGAGCGATCCCGAAGTCCTCGCCCTTGAGCAGCGCGATGACCGCCTGCAGGTCGTCGCGCTTCTTACTCGAGACGCGCAGCTCGTCACCCTGGATCTGCGCCTTGACGCCCTTGGGGCCCTCGTCCCGGATCTTCTTGGAGATCTTCTTGGCGTGCTCGGAGTCGATGCCCTGGACGAGGCTGCCGGAGATCCTGAAGGTCTTTCCCGAGGAGGTCGGCTCCCCGGCGTCGAACGCCTTCAGCGAGATGTCGCGGCGGATCAGCTTCTCCTTGAACACCTCGAGGCCGGCCTGGGCCCGTTCCTCGGCATCGGAGGTGATCACGATGTTCTCCTCACCGGACCACTCGATACCGGTGTTGGTGCCACGGAAGTCGTAGCGCTGGGACAGCTCCTTGGCCGCCTGGTTGAGGGCGTTGTCGACCTCCTGGCGGTCAACCTTGCTCACCACGTCGAACGATGAATCAGCCATGACCGACAGCCTATCTCCGACGACAGTGCGGGTCGTTGGGCTCTGTCGGGTTCGGCGCGGCGGCGCGAGAATTCTGTTGAGGCGGACGAATCGGGCGACTCCTCGTTGTGAATGTCACCGGACCTCTGGCGCGTGAGTTTGATCTCTCGTCCCGCCCTCCCGGGAGCACCATCCACCGACGAGCTGACCAGGAGAATCCGACATGAAGACCACAGCGAAACAACACCGGAGTTTTCGGCGCCTCGTCGTCGTGGCAGGGGCGATCGCGGCCTACGCGACGTTGGTCCGTCCCCGAATCCTGCGCTGGGGTGCGTTCGAGGAAGAGGTGGCCGCCGACTACCCGGGCCGCGACATCGTGCCCGGCGGGCGCCGGATATCGACGATGGCGACCACTCTCGACGCCCCGCCGGAGCAAGTGTGGCCGTGGCTGGTGCAGATGGGACTGGGCCGGGGCGGGTGGTACAGCTGGGATCACCTCGACAACTGGGGTCACGTCAGCGCCGAGGAGATCCATCCCGAATGGCAGCAACTCGAGGTCGGGAGCAGGCTGTCGACCTCAACCGACGGATCGACCGCCTTCGTCGTCGCCGCGATCGAACCGAAGCGCTTTCTGGCCCTACGCGCCTCGCTCGATCTGCGCGCCGGCAGGGAGTTCGATCCCGACGATGTTCCACGGCCCCGGTACTTCACCGACTCCACCTGGTGCTTCCAGCTGACTCCCTTCCCCGGCGGGAAGACGCGTCTGGTGGTGAGCGGCTACGCGACGTACGGGCCGCGGTGGCTGGCGCGGATCTTCGAACCGGTGGTGTTCGAACCTGCCCACTGGATCATGCAGCGGCGGCAGTTCCGGAATCTGCGGCGGTTGACCGCGCATGCCCCGGCGCGTCCGAGCGTCGCCGAAGCCACGAAGACTGTCCTCTGACCAGCGGGTTTGCGCGGACCTGGATGGTTCGTTGTATTCTTCACGGCGTTGTTCTTGCGGTCGGAACCCCGGCCGAGGGAACGCACGGCAGGTTGCCCGAGCGGCCAATGGGAGCGGACTGTAAATCCGTCGCGAAAGCTACACAGGTTCGAATCCTGTACCTGCCACAACGAGGTGAATCGCTGCTCACAGGCGCTCGCCACCGGTCGTCCAGGCGATTTGGTGAGCGCCCCGAGTGGTGTGTAATCTCGTTAAGGCCCTCGAGCAGTCCGGCACCACGCCAGACGACCTCGGGGCACGCCCCCTTAGCTCAGTCGGCAGAGCGTTTCCATGGTAAGGAAAAGGTCGACGGTTCGATTCCGTCAGGGGGCTCGCTGGACCCCAGTCCACATGGCGGTGTAGCTCAGCTGGTTAGAGCGCACGACTCATAATCGTGAGGTCGAGGGATCGAGTCCCTCCACCGCTACACATCGGTGCCGACCAGCTCGGACCCGAACACGCAAAGGGCAGCCGAGCCCGCCACGTACCACCGAAAGAAGGCAACGAAGTGGCCTCCTCAACAGATGTTCGCCCCAAGATCACCTTGGCGTGCGAGGTGTGCAAGCACCGTAACTACATCACCAAGAAGAACCGCCGCAACGATCCCGACCGCCTCGAGATCAAGAAGTTCTGCCCGAACTGCGGCAAGCATCAGGCGCACAAGGAATCGCGCTGACACGAGCTTTGTCGGCGATTCCGGCACAATGACGTAGAGCGGGCCGCCTCGTGGAGGCGGCCCGCATTCGTCGTAGATGGCCCGTTGCGGCCAGCGGCACACAGAAACGGACACCACGGCATTCCGCCCGAGATGGTCAGTGAGGAGCGGCATCCATGACGCAGACGACCGAAGCAGAGATCCAGGAACGGATCAACGGCCTCAAGAACGGTGAGAAACTCACTCCCGAGGAGATCGCGGAGCACACCAAGGCGTTGGTGGGTTTCAAGTACACCGTCGACGACTACTACGAGGTCGGTCGCGAGGAGGTCCGTAAGCACGCGCGTGCCGTGCAGGACGACCACCCGGTCCACTGGAACGAGGCCGCCGCCGCCGAGATGGGTCACGACACCCTGATCGGGGCGCCCACGTTCGTCTCGGTGCTCGGCATCATCGCCCAGCGTCGCCTCTTCGAGGACGTCGTCACCGGCTATGACCTGTGGCAGATCATGCAGACCGACCAGCGGCTCGTGTTCCATCGCCCGATCAAGGTCGGCGACCGCCTCATCTGCGACGTCTCGCTGGACTCCTTCCGCCAGATGGCCGGCACCGACGTGATGGTGACCAAGAACATCATCTGGAACCAGCACGACGAGCCGGTCATGACCACCTGGACCAGCCTTGTCGCCCGTCCGGCCGTGGAGGCCGACCCCGCCGTCCTCGACGAGCTCGAGCACGTGATGATGAAGGTCGACCGTGAGCCCGACCTCCCGCACACCGTGCACGGACCGTTCGCCCGCTACGACGACCCGGACCCGGTCGTCGACCCCAAGCCGTACTCGGCGATCAACTTCGACGACCTCACCGTCGGCCAGGAACTGCCCCCGGTCACCAAGACGCTGACCCGAGGCAACCTGGTCAACTACGCGGGCGTCGCCGGTGATCCGAACCCGATCCACTTCTCCGACGAGGTGGCGCGCGTCATCGGTATGGAGACCGCCGTTGCGCACGGTATGCAGACGATGGGCTTGGGTGCGAGCTTCATCTCGAGCTTCGTCGGCGATCCGGCGGCGATCTTCGAGTACAACGTTCGCTTCACCAGCCCGGTCTACGTGCCGCCGGACAGCTACGCGCAGGTCGACTTCACCGGCAAGATCAAGTCGCTGGACCCCGAGACCCGTCGCGGTGTCATCGCGATGGTCGCCAAGCAGGGGGACCGCAAGATCTTCGGGCGCGCTCTGGCGCACGTGCAGTTCAACTGACCTTCGCCGACCCTCGTCGTGGGGGTTGCGGTTTGCTGCGCACTGCGTGTCAATCAGCAACGCATGCGGGGGACCGTTCGGTCTCCGACCGTGCGCCGGACACGAGGGTGGCCAGGCGTTGGCCCGTCGTCGCTGCACCGGCGCGCCGAATGCGGGCGCCAGGCGCGGCATTGCAGTGTGCTGCGATCCGCGCAGCGGACAGCAACCTCTGTCGGACCGAGGGGCCGGTGGGGAGCCGTTTTGGGTTAGGCGTCCACGATGTTCTACACTGAGTTGTCTGGTTGACTCTTGACTTGCGCGCTACCCACTAGGGTGGCGCGTTGGTTTTGTCTGGAACAATCGGATACGCGGTCCTCCGGGACCGCAAAGGGGCGTAGCTCAACTGGCAGAGCAGCGGTCTCCAAAACCGCAGGTTGCAGGTTCAAGTCCTGTCGCCCCTGCCCCGCTGAGGGCATACGTAGACGAGAGGAACCTCGAAGGTGAGCAAGCGAGATCGAGCCCGCGACAAGGACGCCGCGGAGGACATCTCCACGGAATCCGCGGAGGAGCTCGAAGGTCGCGAGGACGCCACGAGCTCCGACGAGGAGTCGACTGAACTCCGTCCGTCGGGCAAGCGCTCGGCGCGAGGCCGCCGTTCGTCCACGTCTGCCCCGGTCACCGACGGCGACTCGGATTCCGAAGGCGGATCCGCGGTCGCAGTCAAGGAACGCAAGAAGAAGCCTGCGTCGGAGAGCCGTAATCCGCTGGTTCGGATCTGGCTGTTCCTGAAGCAGGTGGTCGCAGAACTGAAGAAGGTCATCTGGCCGACCCGGTCGGAAATGATCACGTACACGATCGTCGTGCTGATCTTCGTCATCGTGATGACGGCCTTCATCTCCGGTATCGACCTGGGCTTCGCCAAGCTCGTCCTGTTGGTCTTCGGCTGACGAGGCCGTTCAGCGGGCGACGGTGAGGCCATCACGGTCGGACCGAAACCGAAAGAGGAGCGTGGGCTGCAGTGAGCACCCCGGAGAACGAGATCGAATCGACCGACGTGGACACGTCGGTGATGGATGCTGTCGACGAGACCGAGGATCTCGGTGTCGAGGCGCAGGTCGAGGCCGCCGAGGATGATGCCGCAGCGGTCGACGGTGGCGAGGCCGCGGTTGAGGCCCTCGATGGCGAAGATGTCGCCGTCGAGGCCGACGAGGACGAGGACATCGTCGCCGCCGAGGACAGCGCGGACGTCGAGGACGCGACCGAAAACGCTGACGACACCGCTGTCGAGGAAGCCGAAGTCGCTGAGGCACCCGCCGAGGAGACCGACCCCGTCGAGGCGCTGCGCAAGCAGCTGCGTCGCGCGCCGGGCGAGTGGTACGTCATCCACAGCTACGCCGGCTACGAGAACAAGGTGAAGGCCAACCTCGAGACCCGCGTCCAGAACCTCGATGTCGGCGACTACATCTTCCAGGTCGAAGTGCCGACCGAAGAGGTCACCGAAATCAAGAACGGTCAGCCCAAGAAGGTCAACCGCAAGGTGCTGCCGGGCTACATCCTCGTGCGCATGGACCTCAACGACGAGTCGTGGGGCGCGGTGCGTAACACCCCGGGTGTCACCGGTTTCGTCGGCCTGACGTCGCATCCGTCGCCGCTGTCGCTCGACGAGGTGATGAAGTTCCTCGCGCCGCGCGTGGAGCCCAAGAAGCCCGCCGCCGCGAAGGCCGGCGCCGAGGGTGTCGAGGCGGCCGCCGCCGCGGTCACCTCGGTCATCGAGGTGGACTTCGAGGTCGGCGAGTCGGTCACCGTCATGGACGGCCCGTTCGCGACGCTGCCCGCGTCGATTAGCGAGGTCAACGCCGAACAGCGCAAGGTCAAGGTGCTCGTGTCGATCTTTGGTCGCGAGACACCTGTGGAGCTCGGGTTCAACCAGGTCGAGAAGATCTAGGACCTCTCGTGAAGCACGCTCCTCCGAGAGCGTGCGCAGAGCACTGAAACAAAGACTTTCACGTCTCCAGCGGGCGTGAATTTGTAGGAAACAAACAAGGAACAAGGATGCCTCCCAAGAAGAAGAAGCTCGCCGGCATCATCAAGCTCCAGATCCAGGCAGGTGCGGCCAACCCGGCACCGCCCGTGGGTCCGGCGCTTGGTCAGCACGGCGTGAACATCATGGAGTTCTGCAAGGCGTACAACGCCGCGACCGAGTCGCAGCGTGGCAACGTCATCCCGGTCGAGATCTTCGTGTACGAAGATCGCTCCTTCGACTTCAAGTTGAAGACCCCGCCGGCTGCGAAGCTGCTCCTCAAGGCCGCCGGCCTGCAGAAGGGCTCCGGCGAGCCGCACGTCAAGAAGGTCGGCAAGGTCTCGATGGACCAGGTCCGTGAGATCGCCAAGACCAAGGCCGAGGACCTCAACGCCACCGATATCGACCAGGCCGCGAAGATCATCGCCGGTACCGCTCGGTCGATGGGGATCACCGTCGAGGGCTGATCTCGTCGATCTGGCTGGTCGGGGTCGGGGGAGTGATCTCGATACGCTGCTCGCCTGGCGGCTCGCAGCTACTCGATCAGCAAAATGGTCGCGACTCGATCAGCGAGATGGTCGCGACTCGATCAGCGGAATGATCGCGACTCGATCAGTGGAGCACACAGCTCGATCGGCAGAAACACCGTGGGAGGGCCGGCTCGGCCCACTAACCACTAACCCGAAGACATACACGGAGAAAGAACAGAGCAATGAGCAAGAAGAGCAAGGCATACGCCGCCGCGGCCGAGAAGGTCGACAAGTCCAAGCTCTACAGCCCGCTGGAGGCTGCTGAGCTGGCCAAGGAAACGTCGTCGAAGAACACCGACGCGACCGTCGAGGTCGCGATCCGGCTGGGCGTCGACCCCCGTAAGGCAGACCAGATGGTTCGAGGCACCGTCAACCTGCCCCACGGCACGGGTAAGACCGCCCGCGTGATCGTGTTCGCCGTCGGTGACAAGGCCGCCGAGGCCGTCGCCGCGGGCGCCGACGAGGTGGGCGCCGAGGACCTGATCGAGAAGATCCAGGGTGGCTGGCTCGAGTTCGACGCCGCGATCGCCACCCCGGACCAGATGGCCAAGGTCGGTCGCATCGCGCGTGTGCTGGGCCCGCGTGGCCTCATGCCGAACCCGAAGACCGGCACCGTGACCCCGGACGTCACCAAGGCCATCAACGACATCAAGGGCGGCAAGATCAACTTCCGCGTCGACAAGGCCGCCAACCTGCACTTCGTCATCGGCAAGGCATCGTTCGACGCCACCAAGCTGGCGGAGAACTACGGCGCGGCCTTCGACGAGATCATGCGCGCCAAGCCGTCCGCGGCGAAGGGTCGCTACATCAAGAAGGTGACCGTCACGACCACCACGGGCCCGGGCATCCCGGTCGACCCGCAGGTCACCCGCAACTTCGCGGAGGCCGCGACCGACTGATCGTGAACCTCG
>NZ_BAHC01000049.1 GCF_000298195.1 Gordonia rhizosphera NBRC 16068
GATCCGGCAAAGATCTCCAGAGTTTTCACCAAGTCGTTGAGGGCACGTGTGTCCCCGGCGGAGAGCGGTCGACGCGCAACGGTGACGCGGTGCAGCTCCGCAGCGAGCTTCCGGCGATTCTGCTTGGCCGGCTTCGCCGCCGTCCTCTGCTTCTTAGCAGCGCGGGGTGTGGAACGACGAGGAGCGGAGTTCGCGCCGCTCGGTTCGAGATCTCGCGCGGCGCGTCGGCGCGTCCTCACCGCCGAGACGCGTAGGACGAGACCCCTGTGGCGTTCCGGGTTCCCGTAGTAGGCCCTGCGCAGACGCACGCCGGGATTGTCGAGCCGCTTAATCTCGGCGTGGGTCAACTCCCGGTCTGCCGGAATGGACTCAGTTTTGCGCACCTCCTCGGCGAGCTGCTCGTAGTTCGCCTTCTTGGCCACCACTCGTACCTTCCACCGATCAGCAAACGCGCACTCTGGTAGGCCGCATCCTAATCGGCGACAGCGACAAACGCTCTGCCTACTGTTCAGAGCGCGGACTCACCCGAATCGCTCCGCCGGCACCCACGCCGTCATGGTCAGCGACGACCGCCGATTCACGCTCTCCACAACCACTTCCACCGCCGCCGACCACCGACCGTCGCATCCTCAGCCACGCCCATCTGACGGCCCCGCATCCGCTCCTCGATCCGGCCCCATGCGCCCGCACCCCCAACGACACCCCAGCGGGCGCGAAACCCGGCGGCCGCCCCGCCCACGGCAACGCCAAACCCGGCGGCCGCCCCGCCCACGGCAACGCCACCGCCATATCCACCTCCACCCACCGCGGCGGATCAACGAGCCGCAATGTCGTCCGATCGACCCACAAGGCCACATCAGAATCGAACACACATTCGATACTACTGCTACCCTCGCCCACGAGGGTGGGAGCAACCGGCGAGAGGGAAGCTCGCCGCTCCCACCCCGACCACGGAACATTCGCCGAGATCAGAAGTGACCAGAATCGAGGAGCTACCGCGACACCAAGCCCTCCCGCAAGCCGCGTCGCTCCCGCGCAATCACCCCGCCGGCCACCACCGTCGACGTGGTCACCTCGAGACCGAAGCTGTCGGTACCGCAGTAGGAGTGCCGGCTGTCGCCGGCAGGTGAATGGAGCGGCTGCGCCGCACTGTGGACCGGCCTGGCGGCCGGGTGCGTGGTGGTTTTGTCCTGCTGGCCTTCCCGATTGTGACCGGCGGTGCGTTGCGTGCAAGGGCACGACTGCGCTGCGCTTCGGCCCTGCGGGCTCGCACGACTTTTCGCCGACAGCGCTCGCAGGCTCGCTGCGAAAACTCGCACGCTCGACCCTGGCACTCCACGCCCCTCGTGCCGGTCCGAATCTCCTTTGCCAGCAGGGCAAAACAGTGGCGGACAGACGGGTTCGCCACCCCTGCACACGGAGAGGACCCCGCTATGAGCAACACCACCGCACACACCACCACCACCGGCGCTGCTGCTGTCGAGTTGGTGATCATCGACCCGGCCGCGCTGGTCATCGGCGACAACGCCCGCTCCGACACCGACCGGGCCTTGACCACGACGTTCCTGGCCTCGATCCGCGAGCACGGCGTGCTGGAACCCATCACCGCCATCCGCGACGGCGAGGGACGCCTGGTCGTGCGTGACGGCCAGTGCCGGACCCTGGCGGCCCGCGAGGCCGGCCTGCGCGAGGTCCCGGTCATCGTCACGCCTGCCGCCGAGGGCGACGAGAAAGCCCAGACCATCGACCGCATCAGCAAGCAGTGGGCACACAACGAACATCGCACCGGCCTGTCGGCCCGCGAGAAGGCCGCCACCATCCACCAGCTCCGCCTGGCCGGGGTATCGCCGACCAGGATCGCCCGCGAGCACCTGCACCTCGACAAGCGCCTGGTCGACGCCGCCCTGACCGCCGCGAAGTCCAGCGCGGCGATGGATGCGATGGCCGCCCAGGACTCGCTGACCCTCGACCAGGCCGCCACCCTGGCCGGCTACGACGGCGACGACACGGCGATCACCAAACTGCTCGATGCCGCCCGCGATGGCCGGTTCGAGCACGCCGCCGCCGAGCTCGCCGCCGTCGCCGAGGCCCGCGCCGCGCGCGCCACGCTGCGCACACAGCTGGAAACCCAGGGCATCACCGTGCACGACAGCACCCCATCGTTCGCCGACGACGTGAACTTCGCGCCGCTGGGCTACCTGTACACCGCAGACGGCGAGTTCGTCGGCCGCACCGACGACGACCAGGTCCCCGAGCTGGTGCCCGCCGCGAGCCTGCACGCGGTGATCGACACCGACGAGCACGAGGTCTGGTCGGATGCCTCCGGCACCCCGGTCGGCGAGGACAGCATCGACTGGGACCTCGACGACGACACCGACCCCGACACCGCGCCCGAGGGCGACCTGATCGACCCGCGCACCCTGACCCGCAGCGTCCGCGCCGTCGCCATCGTGCACCGCTGGTATGTCATCGACCCCAACACCCACGGCCTGTTCACCTGGGCACAGATCAACCAGCGCCGCACCGCCGAGACCGGCCACACCGACACCGGGGACGCCACGGCGAGCGCGGGCGCCGAGAGCGCCGAGAGCGCCGCCGACCGCGCGGCCCGCGTCGCGCAGGACCAGGCCGACCGGGAAGCTGCGGAGAAGGAGCAACGCCGCCGCGTGCTCAAGCTCAACAAGCTCGGCGTCGCCGCCCAGCAGGTTCGTCGCGGCAAGCTGCGCGAGGTGCTGGGCCGCAAGACCTTGCCGAAGGGCACAGCCGCCGCCGTCGCCGGATTCGTGGCAACCACTCTGTGGAACTACCATCCGCTGCTGGCCCAGACCGCCAAAGACGCCGACGCCCAGCAGGTCACCACCGAACTGCTTGGCGCCGACCCGATGACCGCGCTCGACGGTGCCGGCGCCGAACGCCGCCAGGTCATCACCCTCGCCATCGTGTGTGGCGCCCACGAGGCCAACCTGCCCAAGGACGCCTGGCGACCGGCCGGAGCATTCGAGTACTCCCGCATGGGCCGCACCGCCCGCACCGACTACCTGCGGTTCCTCGCCGACGTCGTGGGCTACTCACTCTCCGACATCGAGCAGGTCATCGTCGGCGACCTCGACGCCGCCACCATCAGCCTCGAGGGCTGACCCCCCAGCTGGTTGGCCCCACACCGGGGTGGGGCCACCCAGCGGAGCCCGGCCCGCGGCCGGCGACCTCGAGAAGAAGCGTTCACCACGCTGGAGCCGCCGGCCGGCGGCCGGGATCACGCATATGGGCGCGGCGCCGCCGCGGCAGTGATCGTCGGAGATGGGGTTTGTGTGCCCCCAACCGATTCTCTGCCCTCTGGTCGCAACCATCAAGGCGCACACAACTTTCCACCAACTACGGGTCGCTGCGCTGCCCTGCGGAAACTTGTGTGCTCTCGTCCTTGACAGTTCCTCCCGCCGGGAAGAGATGGCTGGTGTCCAACAAACCCGACCACCGCACAGGAGGACATCATGGCCCGCCAGACCCGCAACGGCACCCAGCGTGACGTGTTCAGCCGCGCCAGCCGCGCCCACCAGAACCCGGCCACCGTCCGCGCCGCCAAGCGCCAGGCCAACCGCCAGGATCGCGCCGCCGCCCGCCGCGCGATCACCGACCAGCTCTGACCACCACCAAGTACTCGAAAGGACTCGATGATGACCACCGCTAAGTACCGTCGCCGCGACGACCTGACCACCCCGGCACCGGGCGCCCACTACATCGAAAGTGGCGTCAAGATCTACCTGATGCGCGACCCCGCGGGTCTGGACCGCTGGGTCATCGACCCCAGCACCGTCGACGGCTACGCACTCGACCCGATCAACGACGACATGCCCATCAACGAAGAATGCTGCTGCGAGGACGCACACGGCTGCGACCGCGCGCTGGCGCGGATGGCCGCCGCTCACCTGCCCACCGGTGTACAGGTGATGGTCATGCTCGCCGACGCCCTCGGCTACACCATCACCGCCCAGGACCAGACGCGATGAGTGAGCGCTTGTTCCCCGACTGTCCCCTGCCCGGGTGCGTCAACCCGACCACCCGGCAGGGGCAACCCTGCCCCGGCTGCCTGCACTCGTTCGGCGACTACCTCGCCCACACCCCCGGCGGGCAACCGCTGACCGCTCCGGCCCAAGCCGACCGCGACCACGCCACCCGCGCCGCCTACCGCACCCAACTCGACATCACCGCCGTGGAACGCACTCTCGCGATCTCGGCCGGGCAGCAGGCCAAGCCCGGCCAAACCTGCTGGCTGTGCACCGAACGCCGCGCCTGCATCCGCGTCGACGGTCGCTGGGAATGCCGCGACTGCACCACCATTGCGTGATCGAGAACGGCCCGGCGCTGGGTTGGGGGCCACCCGACCTCATCTGGAAGCCTCACGGCACGGCCTATCGCCGCCGCGGGTGCGGCTGGGTCACCACCGACGTCAGCTGACCCGCCTGTGTCCACAGGCGGCATCGGTCCACAGATGCCGCCCTGACCGGGTCGCGCACCACCACACCCCGGTGCGGGCGGGTCACAATCGGACACATGATCACTTGGACCGTGACCACCTGGATCGTCGACTCCGACACTCTCGCAGCCGACTACGGCGCAGCCGACAACCGCTGCGCGGCCGTCGGCGAAGCCATCGACACCGCGCGCCGTGCGGTCGCCGACATCACCAGCGACGGATGGACCGTGCCGTACATCTCGATCGTCATCGACGACGACATCGCCCTCATGCTCGCCGTCGGCCGCCACCCCACCGGCCGGCCCGACATCGCCTCAGCCCTCGATGCGCTCGCCGCCCTCGACGTCACCCACCATCACCCCGGGCGACTCGCCTAAATGAGAGCGCGCGCTCAGGTCACACCGTGGCGCGCCACCAGCAACAGCTAGTGTGCGGCGTCGAACGCCTCCACCACCTCAGCAGCAATCCGACCTCGCGCCGACACAGCAAGACCGTTCTCCTGCGCCCATTCCCGAATCTCCCGAGTGCGGCCCGTCGACCCCGACACCGAGGACGGCGCAGCGCTGGCCGCCCGGCCACCAGACGGGACTCTCTCCGCTTTGCTCACGTATTTCGCGATGTCTTTCTCGAAACGCTCCACATTCACAGTCCGCAGGTCAAGCCCATAACGCACCGGACGTCGACCCGAAATCTTCACCTCAAACTCGATCCGATTCACATCATCCGGATCAATCACCTTGCCATCGAGATCATCGGTGATCTCAACACGCTGAACCTTCACCACACCCCCCTTTCCTGATCACGCGGTACAACGCTCGTTGTCATGATGAGCGTGAAAAAACACTAGCGCGATGGCGGCCGCCGCCTTCTACCTCTGACTAAATACTGTAAATACTGCACTAAGGTTGGCAAAGTGTCATCCACCGTGCGGTGTGCCCGATTACCCGGGAACACGCGCGGCTGCACCACTATTCAGTGATCGAGCTAGGCCCGCCGTGGTTGCGGGCCACCCGCAGCGGAGCGGCCTGCCGGCCGCATAGTGCTGCCCCTCCCCTCCGGGTCGGGCAGGTGGCCGGTGCCGGCGAGGCCGGCAGTCACCAAAGCAGAGCATCGGAGCGGCTGCGCCGCACTGTGACCGGCCTGCGGCCGGGTAGTTGATGGGTTTTGTCCTGGTGGCCGTCCGATTATGACCGGCGGACCGCTGCACGCAAGGGCACGACTGCGCTGCGCTTCGGCCCTGCGGGCTCGCACGACTTTTCGCCGACAGATGCTCGCAAGCTCGCTGCGAAAACTCGCGCGCTCGGCCCTGTGCGTTCCGCGGCCCTGATGCCGGTCTGAATCTTCCTTGCCACCAGGGCAAAACAATGGGCGGACAGACAGGTTCGCCACCCCTGACGTTGGGAAGGAACCCGCATGTCGAACATCCGTATCACCGCCGCTCCCGCCGAGCTGATCGCCGCGCTGCCCGCGCTGATGGGCTTCATCCCGACCGAGTCGGTCGTGGTGATCGGTGTGCGTGACGGGCGGGTGCAGGTCACCATGCGCCACGACGCCGACACCATCGCCCACATGGCCGACCACATGGCCGCCGTCGCCGCCCACCACCACCTGCCCACCGCACTCGTGATCGCGGTGACCGCCGGCGACGGACGCCACCCGGTGCAGACGATGACCGACGCATTGACCCGACGAGGCATCGAGGTCGTGCGCCGACTGCACACCACCCGCTGCGATGAGCCCGCCCCGTTCACCGACTACATCACCGGCGACACCGGCACCAGCAGCGACTACCGCACCAGCACCGCCACCGCCGGCCGTGTATTCAGCGGCCTGACCGTGGCCGCTTCCCGCGACGACCTGTCCGCCGAGTTCGACACCACCCCCGCCGTCGACACCAGCCGCTATGACCCCGCCACCATCGACCCGATCAGCGTGGCCGCCGCCGTGGTCGCCGCGATGACCACCCACACCATCGACGACACCGGGGACCTCGCCGCCCGGGTCGGCGCCGTCGTCACCCGCAGCCTCCACCTGCGGGACGCTCTGCTCCGCGTCGCCGACTACGACCCCGCCGCGGCCGCATGGGTGTACACCACCCTGTCCCGGCCGCTGCGTGGCCGCCGCCGCGCTGAGGTGCTGATCATGGCCGCGTTCTGCCATTACGCCGCCGGACACGGTGCCCGCGCCGGTATCGCCCTCGACCGCGCCACCGAGGAGACCGGCACCCTGCCCGCACTCGGTGCGCTGCTCGACCGCGCGTTGCGCGCCGGGGTGCCGCCCACAGACCTGGTCGCCGCCGGTGTCATCCCGACCGCCGCACTGGCCGATGACCTGATCGGCGGTCACTTCCCCCGCCCCGACGAGGTGTAACCCGCCCGGCCACACCGTGAGGCTCAGGTCACCCGACCTGAGCCTCCCCGTGGTCCGGCGGCACATCAGGACGCCACGACATATCCACGCGCAGGCCTCGGCCGGAGTTCTCGCCGGCCACCACCGCCGCCACCTCAGCCGCCGTCGGCACCCACAGTCCCCGCACCCGGTCCTCGATACCCATGACCCCCACGCTAGCTGCGCGCAGACCGAGCGCACCGACATCTATCCACAGACACGAGCAGAAGGGGCATTTATCCACAGATTCCGCCCTATCGTCCGTTCACCGGCCCGCACGGCCTTGCCGGCGGTCATCATCAAATCGCATGATCTCGTGGACGTCGACATTCCCGACATCGACAGCCGCGCACCGCTGTACCTGTCACATGCTCTGCCCCTGCATGACCCGGGCGGGGACCCGACCCCGCCACCCCCTGCCTGACGAGCACTCCACGTCTGGCGAGTTCGCGTCGAATCTGAAAGGGACACACCATGACTGCCCGCGCCGCCGCCCGTGTCGGCTTCCTCGCCGACGTCTTCACCTGCGCGCCCGAAGGTGGCATCGGCTACTGGTCGAGGTGCTCGCACTACCAGTGGACCAGCGACCAGCGGGCGGTCATCGCCGACCTCGACGAGGTCGAGCACACCATCACCCTCGACACCATCGCCCGCGGTATCACCGCGATCATCGGCGGCGACACCGCCCTCGCTGAGGGCCACCGGCGCCGCATCGCCGCCGCCAGTCCCGGCGACGCCACCGGCCTCGACACTGCCGACGCCGACACCATCGTGCAGACAGCACTTTTCGGCCACCCCATCTACGGCTAGCACGGCTAGCCTGACTAGCTCCGGTGTCCACGGTGCCGGCCAGCGGCCGGCATCTGCATCGGCGCGGCTACGCCGCGCGGTGATCTGAGGCGATGTGGGTTTGTGTGCCCCCACCCATTCTCTGCCCTCTAGTCGCAACCATCAAGGCGCGCACCGACTTTCCGCCGACAACAGGTCGCTGCGCTCCCTGCGGAAACTCGGTGCGCTTGTTCCTTGACAGTTACTCCCGGCGGGAAGAGATGGCCGGTGTCCAACAAACCCGACCACCGCACACCAGGAGGACAACGATGGCCCCGACCACCGACACCGGATGGATTCACCTGCCCACCGGCGAGGTCTGCGCAGACCCCGTCACCTGCACCCACGACCAGACCGCCGAGTCTGCCGAGCTGCACGGACCCAACCTCGCCGCGGTCAACCTGTGCGCCACCCTGCGCGGGGTCCCGTTCAGTCAGGCACTGATCGACTCACTGCGCGACTGGCGTGACGCCCTCGACCGGCAGATCAGCAACCACGCCGTCGCCGCCGCCAGCTGGCTCGCCCCCGCCACCGACGACGTCCTGCCCGGTGCCGACGCCGTCCGCTACGCCGAATCCGCGCACCACCAGCAGCGCATCACCACACTCATCGCCCGCCGAGACCTCGCCGACCACATGCTCGCCGGCGCCGACGACCAGCACTACCGCTGACCACCCGCGGTGTGGGACATCCGGTCATGGGTGTCCCACCACCCGGGTCGCTTGGCCCGCAACGGATCTCACCAGCCCGGTGGGGCCCGTGGGGGCGGGCATCGAACCCGCCCCCACGGCGCTGCGCGGAAGGCCGGTCACCCCTCGATGCCATCGCACCCCCGCTGCTGTTTCCTGCACCGCCGATTCTCATCACGTGCCCACCCCTGCTGTCCATCCGCTCCCCGCGCCGAACAATGGCACGCGCCGCGCGTCACTGCGTTCCGCTTCGCTTATTTCGCACCATTGTTCACCCTCTCGCTCAATGGACAGAAAGAGCGGCACGAATAGGCGGCAGATATCAGGAAAAGGCGCACACACAGGAACAGAAATAGATATCAAACACGGCAAAAGTATTGCGTGACAACACTATTCAACGATACAATGAGAGCTATAGCGTAAACTCTCGCAACCATCACGGAAATGGATACGACAATGAACGAGAATCCTGCAATCACAATCACCGTGTACACCAAACCGGCCTGCGTGCAATGCCAGACCACCCGCGCAGCCCTCGACAAGGCCGGCCTGGACTACACCGTTGTCGACATCAGCGTCGACGACACCGCCCGCGACTACGTGATGAGCCTGGGATACCTGCAAGCCCCCGTCGTGGTGGCCGGCGACGATCACTGGTCCGGATTCCGACCCGACCGCATCAAAAACCTCGGCCTACCGGCGGCCTGACACCCGCGAGGAGATCACAACTGATGACCGACTACGCCGAGAAGGCCGCCATGTACTGGGTCACGTCCGACGGCGCCTACGCCGTCGGTGATCCCGGACTCGGGGATGAACTCGCCGAGCTCGCCGCCCAGTGCGACACCTGGGCACACGAAGACCGCACCGGCGTGCACGGCACCGTCGGCTGAGAATCGAACAGGAAGGAGCACGAGAGGTGACCGTCATGGCCGACACCCACCCCGACGTCGATGCCGTCGACCGCGACGATACGGCGATCGAACCGCTGCCCGAGCTGGAAACCGTCACCCCCGGGCAGGACCCCACCCTGGCCGGCGCCATCGGCGACACCGCCACACTCGACGACACCCTCGCGCTCGAACTCGACACGCTCACCGCGCTGCTGTGGGCACCCCCGGTGATGGCGCGCCGTGTCCTCGACGCACTCATCGGCACCCGCGCCGACCGAGACGCCGGCCGCACCGCCACCACACTGCCCGGCGGCAGTGTGCTGTTCCTGCGCGAGACACACCAGACGGTGTTCGACGCCGCGGTCGCCCTCGTCGACGAAGGGAGCCCCGCCACCCCCGTGTTGGTCAACGCCCGACTCGCCGAGCACGGGCTGGCCGGTCGCACCCGCACGGTCATGCTCGACATCGGCTCACCACCCCATGGGCGGCCCGTCGCCGACAGCGCCGACCTGCCCTACCTCGCCGCCGCGCTCATCGACGCCTGGTACCGCCGCGGCTACACCGCACTCCTGGCCCGCATGACCCACGCCACCCTGCAGCGTCCCACCGCCGAACTCGCCGGCCACTGGACCGCACTCACCACCCACCAGCACGCCGCCGAAACCCGCTGGCTGGCCATCCGCGACGCCCTCGCCCGATCCTGAACAGAACAGGCCCGACATGACCGCCGACGACCACGAACTGCAAGACCTCGCCGCCGACCTCCACGACCACGGATACAGCTGGGAACACATCGCCCGCGAACTCGCCATCCCCGTCGCCACCGCCCAGCTCGCCGCCGGACAGGCCCGACAACGCGCCGCCGACCGCGCGGCCCGCGACCAGATCACCCTCTTCTAACGACACCCCAGTCAGCACCGGACGGACCCCTCGAGCGCGTCAGTGCTCAGGGGCGAGCAGGTGATGGATACGTTGCCGGCTGACGCCGAGAATGGCGGCCACGTCGCCGAAGCTGGCGGCGATGCCGGTGTCGAGCAATCCTTGTGCGACCTCGCGCCGCATCATCTGGGCGTGCGCCTGGGCGCGGGTCGCCTCCTCATCGGCGGTGCCGACACGCTCGAGAAGCTCACCGATGCCGGCAGGCCACTCAATAGTGGGGGTCTGGCTGCCGCACGTTGCTGCGAGGAATCCGGGGATGGACTTGAATACGGCGATTGGGCTGCTATGGCGAGTTGTCGTTCAGGAGCGCTGCGGCGTCGTCGAGGCGTCCGGCTGATCGGTAGGCGCCGGCGAGGTTGTGGCGGGAGGCCAGCGTCTGGGGGTGGTCGGTGCT
>NZ_BAHC01000048.1 GCF_000298195.1 Gordonia rhizosphera NBRC 16068
CGTTACGACTGCGGCGGAGGGTGCGGTGATCTCAATTTGAGAACGTTGAGAACGCAGATGAAGCCGGAGGAGGAAGGTCAGCGAGCCCGTCGCGCGAGTCGCTCGGAGTCGGCGATCAGCACGCTCTTGCCCTCCAGACGCAGCCAGCCGCGCTGGGCGAAGTCGGCGAGCGCCTTGTTGACGGTCTCTCGGGACGCGCCGACGAGCTGCGCGATCTCTTCCTGGGTCAGATCGTGGGTGACGCGCAGCGCGCCGCCCTCCTGGGTGCCGAAGCGCTGGGCGAGCTGCAGCAGCTGCTTGGCCACACGGCCCGGCACGTCGGTGAAGATCAGGTCGGCGAGGTTGTTGTTGGTCCGGCGCAGGCGGCGCGCGAGAACGCGCAGGAGCTGCTCGGCGATCTCGGGGCGATCCTTGATCCACGCGCGCAGCGCGTCACGGTCCATCGAGACCGCGCGCACCTCGGTCACCGTTGTCGCCGACGAGGTCCGCGGTCCGGGGTCGAAGATGGAGAGTTCACCGAACATGTCCGACGGTCCCATGATCGTCAGCAGGTTCTCCCGGCCGTCCGGAGAACGCCGACCCACCTTCACCTTGCCGGACAGGATGATGTAGAGCCGGTCACCGGGTTCGCCTTCGTGGAAGATGACGTGCCCGCGAGGGAAATCGACCGGTTGTAGCTGCTTGGTCAGCGCCGCGACGGCCGAGGGCTCGACACCCTGAAATATGCCCGCCCTCGCCAGTACGTCTTCCACCTATGGAACCTTTCTCGTCCAAACCACTCGCGTGACAACACCACCACCTGCGTCAGCTGCGCCTCTGGCGCGGCGGACGGGTGGTGGTTACCCTGTGCAACGCTACTCTCGGGTCAAGCATAAGTGTTGGATGGGTCACGAGCCGGACCATTCCGGCGAGTCGGCCCGGTCGGTTTGTGCTGCCGCCGATCAGCTCGCACGCTGCGGTGACGTCGACAACGCGTCTGACGAATCGGACGTGCCGTGTCCGTTCTTGCTGCGGCGGCTGCGCAATTCGTCAAGCGCGGCGGGAAAACCCTGTGTGGCCAGTGTGTCCACGTGGTCGGCACCGCCCGACTCCAGGAACTCCTCGACGTGGTCGCGAGAGACGGCAAGGCGGTCGATTCGGTTCTGCACCTTCTCCATCGCTAGTGCGAAAAGCATCAGGACGGCTGGGAACAGCAACGTGGCGAGACCTTGCATGCGCACCAGTAAACACAATCGGATCCGGCTTCTGCCAACCAGAACGGTTGCCTTCACTAACTTGTTACCAACGCTCAAGATGGTCCGTGACCTACGTCTCACGGGTGCCCCGCGGACGGACTCCGTCGGTCGGCGCGCGCAGACCTGGCTAACCTGAATCAGGTGAGCGCACGCAAGACCAGGGACATCCCGGCCCCCGAATCGCGGACACGTCCCCGGCCTGCGGGGCGTGCCGAGAGCCACCTCGCACTCGTGCGCCGTGCCCGGCGGATGAACCGGATGCTGCAGGTCGCGTTTCCGCACGTCTACTGTGAGCTCGATTTCACCACCCCGCTGGAGTTGTCCGTCGCGACGATCCTGTCGGCGCAGTGCACCGACGTGCGGGTCAACCAGGTCACGCCGGCGCTGTTCGCCAAGTACCCCACCGCGCGCTCGTATGCCGAGGCCGACCGGGTCGAACTCGAGGAGATGATCCGATCCACCGGGTTCTATCGCAACAAGGCGAATTCGATCATCGGCCTGGGGCAGGCCCTGCTCGAGCGGTACGACGGCGAGGTGCCGAACACGCTGAAAGACCTGGTCACGCTGCCGGGGTTCGGGCGTAAGACCGCCAACGTGGTGCTCGGCAATGCCTTCGGTGTGCCCGGCATCACCGTGGACACCCACTTCTCGCGGCTGGTGCGTCGCTGGGGATGGACCGCTGAGACCGATCCGGTCAAGATCGAGCACGCCGTCGGCGAGCTCATCGAACGCAAGGAATGGACCGACCTGTCCCACCGGGTGATCTTCCACGGGCGTCGGGTCTGTCATGCGCGTAAACCGGCATGCGGCGTCTGCATCCTGGCCAAGGAGTGCCCGTCGGTCGGCGCGGGCCCGATGGACAAAGCCGAGGCCGCCCGCTTGGTGAAGGGGCCGGAGACCGAGCATCTTCTCGGGCTGGCGGGGCTGGCGGCGCCGTGAACCAGACCCCGACCGGCGCCGAGTCGACACCGTCGGAAGCCGACCACAGCGCCCCGAATCCACCCTCGCGCCCGCCGAGCCGGTTCCCGGCATCGGTGCGGTGGACGCTGGTGTTCGTCGTCGTGATGATCGGCCTGGTCGTCGCGATCTGGCCGCGGGGCTCAGGTGCGGACGCACCGTCGGGGTCGAGCATGTCGGGGGTGACCGTGTCGGGGCCGCGGGCGACCGACGCGCAGGTCGACGATGCGCAGCTCGCGCAGGCCCGTCAGTCCGCGGCGCTGCCGGGTTGCCCGGCGACGGGACTGACCCCTGCGGCGCAGTCGGTGCTCGCCGGGGTCACCGAGCCGTGTCTCGCCGACGGACGGCCCTACGACGTCGGTGCCGGCACGGCCGGGAAACCGCTGGTCGTCAACATGTGGGCGGTGTGGTGCCTGCCCTGCCGGCACGAACTGCCGGTGATGGAGGACTACGCGCAGCGAGCCGCCGGCACGGTGAACGTCCTGGCCGTCCACGCCCGCGAAGGCGCCAACAACCCCTACCTTGTCCTGAAGTATCTGTCCGAGAACGGAGTCAGGTTGCCGGTGGTCCTCGACGCCGATGCGGGTATCGCCGCGGCCCTCGGCGCACCCCGCGTCTACCCCTCCACGGTCCTGGTGCGTCCCGACGGCACCGTCGCCAAGGTGCTGCCGGAGATCTTCGACGACCCCGATCAGGTCGCCGCGGCGGTCCGCGAATATCTCGGGGTGAGCACGTGAGCGGCCGCCACACGGGGGAGCACCACACGGCCCGTGACCACCCGCCGGGTGACGATCTATCTCGCTCGCCGATCGGGCCGCTCGTGCCGTCGTCGCAGATCCCGCCGTGGATGCGCCGGCTGACCGGCAACGTCGAGGCGGTGCGGGAGTCGGTACTCGGCCGGGGCGGGGATCGTCACCGATGGGCGTCGGTGATGGGCGGCCGCAAACGTGACGCGGCGGTCCTGGTGCTGATCGCCGGGAGTTGGGGCTCCGCGCCCGACCATCCCGGTGGGCTGCCGTCCGACGCCGACGTCCTTCTCATCGAACGGGCCTCGACGCTGCGCCAGCACAGCGGCCAGGTCGCCTTCCCCGGCGGAGCCATGGACCCCGGCGACGACTACCCGATCGGTACGGCGATGCGGGAGGCCACCGAGGAGACCGGACTGCTGGCCGAAGGGGTGCACGTCCTCGCGAACCTGCCGTCGTTCCCGGTCCCGGTCTCGGGATTCGACGTCATGCCGGTGTTGGCGCACTGGCGGACCCCGGGCGAGGTCCGGGTGATGGACACCGGTGAGACGGCCCGGGTCGCCCGGGTCAACCTGCGGACGCTGCTGGCAGCGGAGAACCGCTTCCAGGTGCAGCGCAACATCTTGGGCGCCCGGGCCTACCGCGGACCGGCGTTCATGGTCGACGGGTTGCTGGTGTGGGGCTTCACCGGTGGTCTGATCGCGGCCATCAGCGAAGCGGCCGGCTGGGATGTCCCGTGGGACGCCACCGACGTTCGGCCGCTCGACGATGCAATCGCCGCGGCCGGCAGCGCCCAGACGGTCGGGCCCGCGGCGGTCCTCTCCGACGCGATGCATCGCCTGATCGAGGGTGGCGGTCACGGCGAGGAGGAACGGCCGTGAGCGGCTCGGCGTGGGTGGACCTCATCGTCGTGGTCATCGCACTGCTCGCCGCCGGCAGCGGTTACCGCCAGGGCGCGGTTGCCTCCGCGCTGGCGTTCCTGGGCGTCATCCTCGGCGCGATCGCCGGCATCCTCCTCGCGCCGCACGTCATCTCGAACTTCTCCGATCGCACGGTGCGGTTGCTCGTCGGGGTGGTGTTGCTGGTCGGGCTGATCATCGTCGGTGAGGTGTCGGGCATGGTCCTGGGGCGGGCCGCCCGCAGCGGCATCCGGTCGCGGGGGGTCCGTCGCGTCGACAGCGTGGTCGGATCCGTGCTGCAGGTGCTGGCCGTGCTGGTCGCCGCCTGGCTGCTCGCCATCCCGCTGACCAGTGTCTCCGACTCCCAGGTCTCCGCGGCGGTCCGCGACTCCCGGGTGCTCGGCGGGGTGGATTCGGTGGCGCCGCAGTGGCTGCGCGACCTTCCCAACGATTTCGGTGCGCTGCTGGACAATTCGGGGCTCCCGCAGGTCATCGGACCGTTCGGCCGCACCCCGGTCGCCAACGTCGCACCCCCCGATGAGACTGTGCTGCAACTGCCTGTGGTCGAGCAGGTCCGGCCGAGCGTGGTCAAGATCGACGGCACCGCACCGAGTTGTCGGCAGGCGCTGGAAGGCAGCGGATTCGTGGTGTCACCGGAACGGGTGATGACCAACGCACATGTGGTGGCCGGCACCCGTCGGCTCGTCGTGTCGTCGCCGGGAGGACAAGAACTCGCCGCACGGGTTGTCCTGTTCGACAGCGACAACGACATCGCGGTCCTCGACGTGCCGGGTCTGGACGCGCCCGCCCTGCAGTTCGCCGACGGACCGGCGAACTCCGGTGACGACGCCATCGTGCTCGGCTACCCGGAAGCCGGACCGTTCGCGGCTACCGCGGTCCGCGTGCGTGACACCATCAACCTGTCGGGACCCGACATCTATCGCACCGGCCAGATCCTGCGTGAGGTCTACACGGTGCGCGGCCAGATCCGGCAGGGCAACTCGGGCGGACCGATGGTCAATTCCGATGGGGATGTTCTCGGCGTGGTGTTCGGTGCCGCGGAGGACACCACCGATCAGACCGGGTTCGTGTTGACCGCCAAGCAGGTGCAGTCCGATCTCGTCGCGTCGGAAACCCGGTCGGCGCGGGTCAGCACCCAGTCCTGTGTGCACGCCTGAGTCTCGCCGGTGACGATCAGGCCGGATCGGTGCCCATCAGGTCGACGAGGTGCTCGTTGACGACGTCCGGCCGCTCCTGGTGGGCGAAGTGTCCGCTGCCTTCGACCTGCCGGGGCACCATGTCGGTCGCCCACTGGGCGCTCGCGGTCATCAGATGATCGAGGATGTAGGGGTCCTGCCGGCCGCGTAGCCCGAGGACCGGGATGCTCAGCGGCCGGTCCATCAGTTCCATGAAACGCGCGCCGTCGGGCCGGAACTGCGATCGGAACGCCCAGCGCTGGTATTCCAGGCTGCAATGCGCGACATAGGGGATCTGGATCGCGGCGCGGTTGTGGTGGACCGCTTCGGCGAAGTCGTCGGTCGCGATCCATCCGGTGGCGGCGCGCTCGCGGAAGTACTCCTCGATGAAGGCGCCGTCGCGACGGGTCAGGTGTCGTTCACCCATGCGGGGCAGCTGGTTGCGCAGGAATCCGCCCAGGAACGCCGACCGCTGGCCGCGGTCGCGGAGTACGTCGTGCCGCAGAGCCCGTGGATGGGGGGAGGCGATCACGGCGATGCGGTTCACGATGCGCGGATGCAGGGTGGCGGCGGCCCAGCACACCAGGCCGCCGTCGGCGTGGCCGACGAGCGTCGCGTCGGTGTGCCCGAGCGCACGCACCAGACCGTGCGCATCGCCGGCGAGGGTCCAGCCGTCATAGCCGCGGGGAGGTTTGTCGGTGTCGCCGTAGCCGCGCAGATCGACGGCGACGGCCCGGAACCCGGCGTCGGTCAACGTGGTGATCTGATGGCGCCAACTCCACCAGAACTCGCCGAAACCATGCAAGAGCAGGATCAGCGGGCGGTCCGCCAGCCATCGACCGTCGGCCTCGACGGCATGGAACCGGACCCCGTTGGCGCGGACGTCGAAATGGTGCCAGTCACCGGGTATCCGGACGCTCGACGGGTCGGGCGGCTCCGCCAAGGCTCACCCCCGCCGGGGATCGTGCGCCCGGGGGATATCCGGATGGTCCGACGAGGACGCCGGTGCCGGGGACGAAGCGCGGGACGAGGGCGTCGGAGACGAACCCGCCGGTGATGCGGTCGAGGCGGAGGTGGAGTGGCTGCCCGGCAGGACCGCCTGCACCTCCTTGACACTGGCGATCGTCTTCTCCGGACCCCGGATCCTGCGGAAGAAGACGTAACCCACGATCGCCATGACGATGGTGACGAGCACCAGCAGCAGGAAGACGATCAGGAACGCGAGCCACCGCGGCATCCAGATGTCGAGCAGTTCGGCGAGGAAGAAGAAGAAGAAGAAGCTCGAGTAGAGCGCCATCACGCCGGCGGCGATCAGCAGGCCGGTACCCGCGCCGGCCTTCTTCGCCTCCCCGACGAGTTCGGCCTTGGCGAGGGCCACCTCCGACCGGAACAGGGTCGACACGCTCGCGGTCGCGTCCTTCACCAGGTTCCCGATGGACGGCTCACCATTGCGGCCGAGGTTCGGGTCCGACAGCGGGATCGACGGGACCGTCCCCGTCGTCTGTGCGGGTTGGCCGGGCTCGTTGCGGCTCACAGCATCCTCCGTTGCTCGGTGTCGAGAGCTTATGTTGCCATGCCTTCGGCCGAACCGACGTTGGCGGGGAGATGTCTCGTGTCGAGTGGGCGCCGAATTTCGTCGAGTGGGCGCCGCTTTTCGTCGAGAGTGCTCGGCTCACCGAGGCGAGCGCCCACTCGAGGCAAAAACGACGCCCACTCGACGGCCGTGGTGTGGGCTGGGAGGCTGGGCCTGGGCCTGGGGTCAGGCCTTACGCTGCCGGATGGCCTCGAAGACCGAGGGGTCGACGAGGGTAGAGGTGTCGCCGAGTTCGCGTCCTTCGGCGACGTCTTTGAGGAGGCGTCGCATGATCTTGCCCGAGCGGGTCTTGGGCAGTTCGGGGACGACGTTGATCTCGCGGGGTTTGGCGATCGGGGAGATCTCGACCGACACCTGTTCGCGGAGTTCGGCGATGAGGCCTTCGCCGGTGTCGATGACGCCTTCGCGCAGGATGACGAAGGCGACGATGCCCTGGCCGGTGGTTTCGTCGGCGGCGCCGATGACGGCGGCCTCGGCGACCCCGGCATGTCCGACGAGGGCGGATTCGACTTCGGCGGTGGAGATGCGGTGTCCGGAGACGTTCATGACGTCGTCGACACGGCCCAGCACCCACAGGGCGTGGTCGTCGTCGTAGCGGGCGCCGTCACCGGCGAAGTACCAGCCCTGTTCGGCGAAGCGTGACCAGTAGGTCTCGCGGTAGCGTTCGTCGTCGCCCCAGATGCCGCGCAGCATGGATGGCCACGGCTTGTCGAGCACCAGGTAGCCCTGCTCGCCGGCGCCAACGGGGTTGCCGTGGTCGTCGACGATGTTGGCCGAGATGCCGGGCAGCGGCGCCATGGCCGAGCCGGGTTTGGTGACGGTCACCCCAGGCAGCGGGGAGATCATGATGGCGCCGGTCTCGGTCTGCCACCAGGTGTCCACGATGGGGGCCTTGTTGCCGCCGATGACCTCGCGGTACCACTTCCACGCCTCGGGATTGATCGGTTCGCCGACGCTGCCGAGCAGCCGCACGCTCGACAGGTCGTGGGCGTCGGGGATCTCACGACCCCACTTCATGAAGGTTCGGATCAGGGTCGGGGCGATGTAATAGACGGTCACCCCGTAGCGCTCGATGATCTCGAAATGCCGGTGCTCGTTGGGGGAGTTGGGGGTGCCCTCGTAGACGACCTCGGTGGCGCCGTTGGACAGCGGGCCGTAGACGAGGTAGGAGTGTCCGGTCACCCAGCCGATGTCGGCGCCGCACCAGAAGACGTCGCGGCCTTCCTTGTGGTCGAACACGTAGTGGAAGGTGTAGGAGGCCTGGGTCAGGTAGCCGCCCGAGGAGTGCACGATGCCCTTGGGCTTGCCGGTGGTGCCCGAGGTGTAGAGCAGAAACAGCGGGTGTTCGGCGTCGAAGGCCTCGGGTTCGTGGTGCGGGGACTGTTCGGCGACGGTGTCCTCCCACCACACGTCACGCCCGTCGACCCAGGGCAGGTTCTCGTCGTGGTTGGTGCGACGTACCACCAGCACCTTTTCCACCGAGGCGGCGGCGTCGGCGCCGGTGCCCAGCGCCTCGTCGACGGCGGCCTTGAGCGGGGCGGGCTTGCCGCGGCGGTACTGACCGTCGGTGGTGATGACCAGTTTGGCCTCGGCGTCGTCGACGCGGGAGCGCAGCGCGCCGGCGGAGAAGCCGGCGAACACCACCGAGTGGGTCAGGCCCAGGCGGGCACAGGCGAGCATCGAGATCAGCGCCTCGGGCACCATCGGCATGTAGATGGCCACCCGGTCGCCGGCGACCAGGCCGATCGCGGTGAAGTAGTTGGCGGCCTTGGATACCTCGTCCTGGAGTTGGGCGTAGGTGAGGTCGCGCGAATCGCCCGGTTCACCGACCCAGTGGATCGCTACTCGGTCGCCCTTGCCGGCGGCGACGTGGCGGTCCACACAGTTGTAGGCGACATTGAGTTTGCCGCCGACGAACCATTTCGCGAACGGCGCATCCGACCAGTCGAGGACCTGGTCGAAATCGGTCGCCCAGTCCAGACGACGTGCCTGCTCGGCCCAGAACGCCAGGCGATCCGCATCGGCCCGGTCGTACAGTTGTGCGCCGGCATTGGCCTGCGCGGCGAATTCCTCCGAAGGCGGGTACCCCTGGGCTGCAGACGAGGTGGTGGCGGAAGACATCGGTCAGATGAGCCTTTCACTATCGACGGACAAAACGGCGTGATACAACGTGACGTGCATTCATACCGGGTTCTCATTGTGAGGGTAGTCACGTTGGGAGCCCGTTGCAGGTGCCTATCCGCCCGACCACCGCGGATCCGCGGTGAGTGGTCGGATGGGCGCGACGAGCGGTGCGAGCGGTCCCCGCAAGCCGGGGCAGGACACACCGATCATTATCGTGGAGACCCATGACCGACGACCCGCTGGCGCCGCTTCTGACTCTTCCCGGTGTCGCCGATGCCGCCGATCGGGCCCGTGACGCGTTGAGCGCGGTGCACCGGCATCCCGCGAATCTGCGGGGCTGGGACAAAACCGCGACCGAGGCCTCCTGGCGGGCGGGCCGATCCTCGGCCGCCATCGACGGCGGCAGCGTCGAACTCCGCCGCGACGGCGACTTCGACGACCCGATCCTGGCCGGTGCGATGCGCGTCGCGCAGGCGCTCGACGGGGATGCCCTCGACCAGCTGACCGGGGTGTTCCGGCGCGCCCCCGCGCAGGCCATAGCCCGACTGCACATGCTGGCGGCGGCCGATCTGGTGACCGACCCGGACGATCTCGGCCGCCCGAGCGGTGAACCAGGCGTGGCCGCCCGACTCGATCTGCTGGGGCAACTCATCACCGGCGCGACGTCGGTTCCGGCGCCGGTACTGGCCGCCGTCGTCCACGGCGAACTCCTGGGGGTGCGCGCGTTCCCGACCGCGAACGGTGTCGTCGCGCGCGCGGCGTCTCGTCTGGTGTGCACCTCGTCAGGACTGGACCCTCACAATCTCGGCGTGCCCGAGGTCACCTGGCTGCGGCGCCTCGATGAATACCGGACACTGTCGGCGCGATTCGGCGAGGGCGACGCCGAGGGTATCGGTCGCTGGATCGTCCTGTGCTGCGAGGCATTCGAGGCCGGGGCGGCCGAAGCGCGTTCCATCGCCGATGCGGCACGCGCGGGATGACAGCCCGATAGCGGCGGGCAACAGCGCCCTCACAAGATGGGCCCTGCAACGCACTGCGGGCGGCCACCGAGACCGTGTCACCGGTCACGCTGCCGCCCGCGTAGCACGGACCCAAGTTACCAAGCGTGCTTGGTGGGTTGTGGGGATCGCCTCGGCGAGGGACCGCGTGCCGACCCGGTCTGTTCCAGTGTGGCGCATTCGATTTCGGTGCCGTGCAGCGAAGTCGAGCATCCTCGGATCGATTCGTTCCGTCTGGCGAACTCACGCTCGTCCCGATCGGATCGATTCGTCCGGCCCGACCCAGAACTCCTCGGGTTCTGTGGTCTACGGCCCGTGTGCCTACTGCCTGGAATGTTCCGTGCCGATCTGCGATGTCGCAGGCGCACAACGCTTTTGCCTTTATGCGGCTTGTGCTCCGCGTGGGTACTTGCCGCCCGTGCTGGGAAGTGCTCGGCGTGGGGGTTCGCTCCTTCTCTTCCGGATCGAACTTTGCCTTCCGAGTTTCCGTAGCTCTTTTGTACACCGTGACTGCGATCACAGCAAGGGTCTTTCGCACCACCCGCCGCCGGTGTCGGCGGGACTGCGTCAGGAGCCCGCGGGCCGGCGTCGGCGGCCGAGAAGTGAACGCAGAGCGAGGAAACCGGTGGTCACGCCGACCCCGAGCAGCAGCGCGGCGACCATCCGCGACGACGCTGACCCGATGCGCGTGCGCAGCGGAACGGGACGATCGAAGCGCAGGACCGGCCATCCCACCTCGGCCGCGTGTCGTCGTAGTTGCCGATCCGGATTGACCGCGACGGGGTTGCCGACGGCCCCGAGCATGGGCAGGTCGGTGATCGAGTCGGTGTAGGCGTGGCACTGCGAGAGGTCGTAGCCGTGGACCGCGGCGAGTGCGGCCATCGCCGTCGCCTTGTTCTCGCCGTAGCAGTAGAACTCGAGCTCGCCGGTGTAGCGACCGTCGACGATCTCCATCTGTGTCGCCTCGACGTGGTCGACGCCGAGCAGCTCCCCGATCGGGCCGACCATCTCGATCCCCGACGCCGAGATGAGCACCACGTCGTGACCGCGGGCCCGGTGACCGGCGATGAGTTCGGCCGCCTCGGCGAACACCAGCGGATTCACGACGTCGTGCAGGGTCTCCTCGACGATCGCGCGGACCTGTTCGACTTCCCAGCCACGGCACATGTCAGTGACCTGGCGACGGAGGGTCTCGACCTGGTCACGGTCGGCGGCCGTCAGGAGGAACAGGAACTGGGCGTAGCTGGACTTGAGGACCGTCCGACGGTTGATGAGCCCCTGGTCGAAGAAGGGCCGGGAGAACGCCAGGGCACTCGACCTGGCGATGACCGTTTTGTCCAGGTCGAAGAAGGCGGCGATGCGTGAGGAGCGATCGGTCCGCTCGGAGGGCTGCTGCGATTGCGGCGTCTCCGGTGAGATGTCCGTCACGACGCCAGCCTACGGGTTTGCCGCGTTTCGCCGGTAGCGTCGATGCAACGTTGCTGCTGCGTGAATCCGCAGGCAGTGATGCGGAAACGTGATCTTCGGGGCCGGTTGGTTGTGGTTGCACGAATTCCGGCAGGCTGTGTATAGTCGGTCTCAACCGGTTGATACCGGTGCCTTTCAGCCCGACCCCCCGGGGCTGAAACGCGATGACCCCGGCCTCCTCCCCCCCTGGCCGGGGTCGTCCTCTATCTGGAGGTCTTTTTCTCTCTCCCTCGTGGCGCATGTCGTTGCGCTGTGCGTGCGGTCCGCTGAAAACCAATTCGCCCAACCAGGCAATTGCCGGGTTGGGGGTGGGCGGATCAATGACACCTGGGGAGGGGTTCGCATGTCTGTCACTCGAAGAAGCCTCCGCAACAGCGCATCGAGGGCTGCGGCGCAGACGATGGCGTTGGCCATGACCTGCGTGTTCGCGATCCTCGGCTCCGGAGTCGCGCAGGCGGTGCCACGGGATCCGCTACCGGAGACCCACAGCTTCCTGGCGGGGATTCCCGCCGAGCTCGCTCATCGCGGTGGGTCGCTCCCCGGATCCAACGACTTCTCGTGCCGGCCCACCGCACGCCATCCGCGTCCGGTCGTCCTGGTCCACGGCACCGGCGGATCACAGCAGACCAACTGGGGTGCCTACGTCGCGATGCTCGCCAACCGCGGGTACTGCGTGTTCGCACCCACCTACGGAGCGTTGCCCGGCACGGCCCGGCCGGTGTCCGCGATCGGCGGAATGACCCGGATGGAGACCGGTGCGGCGCAGCTGTCGCGGTTCATCGACCGTGTACTGGCCGCGACCGGTGCGAAAACCGTGGATCTCGCCGGACATTCGCAAGGCACGCGGTTCATCCACAAACGCGGAGAATTCCACAGATCCTGCCCTCGCCGGACTACGCGGGTGGCGTGCGCAGATCCGCACGTGACGATGGGCCCATGACCGATGAACTCCTCGCCCTCGTGGGCCCCGATCTGCGCGAGGACGTCGCGCGGTGCGCGGCCGCCGCGGGATACCGGATTCGGACCGCCCCTGCGGCCGACTGTCGACGCGACTGGCTGCGCGCCGGTGTCGTGATCGTCGACGTCGAGGCCATCGGGGTGCTCGCCGGGCTCGGGCCGCCAGGTCGCGACGGGGTCATCGCGGTGACCGATCACGAACCGGCAGAGGAGATCCGGCGATCGGCGATGAATCTCGGCGCGGACCAGATGATCACCCTGCCGGCCGACGAGGCACGGTTGGTGGGGGTGCTGACCGGATTCCGGTCACCGAGCCGGGGCACGGCGGGCGCGCTCGCGCTGATCGGCGGCCACGGCGGTGCGGGCGCGACGACCCTGGCGGCTGCGGTCGCGGCGGTCGCATCCGAGTCGTCGAGGGTCCTGGTGCTCGATGTCGACGAGTACGGGGCGGGCATCGACCTCGCCCTGGGGATCGAGGGGCGTTCCGGATTGCGTTGGCAGGACCTGACTCTCGAGGGCGGTGCGGTGCGCGCATCGTCGCTGCACCGAGCGCTGCCGCAGGTGAACGACCATCTGTCGGTGCTGTGCCCGCAGCGGGACAACGCGCGCCGGATCGGGGTCGACGCCGTGACGGCGACCATGGACGCCGCCCGCGTCGACGGCGACCTCGTGGTCGTGGATCTGCCCCGGACGTTCGAGGCCATCACGAATGCCATCCTCGACTCGGTCGATCTCGTCGTACTCGTGACCACGGCGTCACTGCCCGGGGTCGCGGCGTCTCGCCGGGTCGCCGCACGGATCGCGGAACGCGCCGTGACAGCCGAGGTCGCGGTTCGGGGTCCGGCGCCGAGCGGTCTGCGCGCCGTCGAGGTCGCCGACGCGATCGGGCTGCCCCTCATCACCGCGTATCGGGCGGACCCGGCACTGCCGTCCCGGATGGAATCGGGACGGCTACGAGCCGCGCCGCGCAGTCCGCTCGGTCGTGCCGCGCGGACCATCCGTGGGCGCATCGGAACCGCGGATCGGCCTGCGGCATGACCGGCGGGCAGGAAGCGCTCCTGCACCGGGTGCGGGACCGCCTCGCGGCGCTGGCCGTGGAACCGACCGCCGAGGTGATCGCCGATGCGATTCGCGCGGAGTCCGGGGGCCTGCTCGGCGACACGGATCTGCTGGCCGCGCTGCGGTTCCTGCAGACCGAGCTGATCGGTGCGGGCCGGCTCGAGCATCTGCTCGCCGAGCCCGACATCGCCGACATCCTCGTCGTCGGCGCCGATCAGGTCTGGGCCGACCGCGGACACGGGTTGCAGCGCACCGACATCCGGTTCGAGGACGAGGCGGCCGTCCGACGGCTGGCCGGTCGTCTGGCGTTGAGCGCCGGCAAGCGCCTCGACGACGCGCAGCCCTGGGTCGACGGGCAACTCGCCGATGTCGGCAAACGGGGACACACGGTGCGGTTACACGCCGTGATCCCGCCCGTGGCGACCGATGGGACGTGCATCTCGCTGCGCGTACTGCGCACCGCCACCATCGATTTCGACGATCTCGTGAGGCTCGGTGCGATCCCGGCGGATGCGGCCGGTGTGCTGCGGTCGATGCTCCGGGCGAAGCTGGCGTTCCTGATCGTGGGCGGTACGGGCTCGGGCAAGACCACACTGCTCGGGTCGCTCATCGGTGCGATGGACCCCACCGAACGCATCCTGTGCGTCGAAGATGCTCTCGAACTCGACCCGCCCCACCCGCACGTCGTGCGGTTGGTCGCCCGCACGCCCAATGTCGAAGGGGTGGGGGAGGTTCCGGTCCGCGCGCTGGTCCGGCAGGCGCTGCGGATGAGGCCGGACCGGATCGTGGTGGGGGAGGTGCGCGGTGCGGAGGTCATCGACCTGCTCACCGCACTCAACACCGGGCACGAAGGCTGCGCGGGCACATTGCACGCGAACTCGACCGCCGAGGTGCCGGCCCGGATGGAGGCGCTCGCCGCGCTCGGCGGGATGGACCGGGCCGCGTTGCACAGCCAGCTCTCGGCCGCGGTGCACATCGTGCTCGGCGTCGCACGCACGACGGGCGGGTCGCGTGGCCTCGCGGAGATCGGGCTGGTCTCGCGTGGCGACGACGGCTTCGTGAAGATCCGGCCGCTGTGGATGCGCAACGTCGGCTTCGCTGATGCCATGACCGATTTCGAGCGCCTGCTGCAGGCACGGCCGGATCCGTGACCCTTCTGCTGGGCGCGCTCGCGGTCGGGGTGCTGTGGTGTCCCGCCACCCGCGCCGAGATCCGTCTGGCGTGGCTCGCCGACACCGGTCGGTCCCCACGCCGCCGCTCATGGCGGTGGTTCGCCGCCGGTGCGGCCCCGGTCGTCGCGCTGGTCGTCCTCCCGGTGGCCGCCGCCGCGTCGACCGGCATGATCGCGGCCGCGTTGACCTGGCGATGGCGGCGCCGGTCCCGGGATCGGAGGCGAGCCGCGGAGTCGGCAGACCTGCTGCAGGCGCTGGCGGTGATGATCGCGGAGCTCTCGGTGGGCGCGCCGCCGGCCCACGCCTGTACCTCGGCCGCACGGGAACTCGGGGCGCGATCCGATTCGGCGGTGGCGCGGGGCCTGGCCACGATGGCGGGCCGAGCCGAGCTCGGCGGCGATGTCGTGCCCGACACCGACGGCATCGACACGACGAGCGCGATGTCGTGGCAGCGGATCGGGGTCGCATGGCAGATGGCCGACCGGTACGGCCTGCCGATGGTGGAACTGCTGGAATCGGTGCGGGCGGATCTGCTCGCGCGCCGGCAGTTCGCGGACCGCACACGGGCGGGACTGGCCGGTCCCCGCGCGACCGCGGCGGTCCTGGCAGGGTTGCCGGCCGTGGGTGTCGCGCTCGGCGAGCTGATCGGTGCCCACCCGTTGGGCATCCTGCTCGGGACGCGTGCCGGCGGCGCCCTGCTGGTCGTCGGTACCGCGCTGGCACTGGCCGGCCTGGCCTGGTCGGACCGGATCGTCGATCGGGTGGTCAGCGGGTGAGCACGCCGACCCTGGTCGCCGTCTTCCTCGTCGCGGCCGCGGTGTGGTGGTGGCCATCTCCCCGCTGGTGGTTGCTGCGGGTCATCGACCCCGCGGGAGCCGAACGGTGGAACACCCTGGAAACCCATGGCACTCACAGTCGGAACGATCCCTTCGCGGTCGCGGCCAGCTTCGATCAGCTGGCCGTGTGCCTGGGTGCCGGGTTACCGGTCGCGTCGGCGGTCGAGATCGTGGCGCGGACCGCGCCACCCGGTCTGGGCGAGCCGTTGTCGGCGACAGCGGAACTCCTGGCACTGGGCGCTGACGCAGAACACGCCTGGCGCCGGTTCGCGCCCCGCTACGCCTCCGGACGATCCACGCGCACCGACGATCTCGACGCGGAACGGTTCGAGGCGCTGGCGGTGCTGGCGCGGCGGTCGGCCCGATCCGGATCGTCATTGTCGCGTGGGCTGGCCGAACTCGCGGAGACCACCCGACGGCAGGCCGACAACGACGCGCTGGCCGCCGCCGAACGTGCCGGCGTGAAGATCAGCGGGCCGTTGGGCCTGTGCTTCCTGCCCGCCTTCGTGTGCCTGGGCATCGTGCCGGTGGTGATCGGACTCGCCGGCACCGTACTCGGTAGATGATCGGACGTGCAGACGAAATCGTTGGATCCGTTCGGGGCCCTGAAACGTCCAAGTAGACAGCACACATCGTGCCACGACAGGAGGTCACAAACATCATGCTGGACAGGATCTTTCATCGACCGATGACGCGCGCCGGTGCCGCGGTGACGCGACTGGTCGCCGATGACACAGGGATGAGCACGGCAGAATATGCCATCGGGACCATCGCCGCGGCCGCCTTCGGCGCCGTGCTCTATACCGTTGTCAGCGGAGACAATGTCGTGAACGCCCTCACGGGCATCATCGGTCGGGCACTGAACACCTCGGTGGGATGAGACACCTCGGTCCGATGAGCGACGACGAGTCGGTCGGCGGTCGGCGCAGCGGGTTCTGGTTGCGTCGACTGTGGTCCGACGAGCGTGGGATGGTCACGGTCGAGGCGGCCTATGTGATCGCGGCGATCGTCGGGGTGGTGGTGCTCGGTATCGGCGCGATCGTCGGTGCGTCGGTGCAGATCCGCTGCACCGACGCAGCCCGGGAGGCCGCCCGGCTGACCGCCGCGGGCGATCCGTCCGCGCGCACCGTCGCCGCCCGCCTCGCCGGGGATCGCGCACGCATCTCCATCACCGACAACGGCGCTCAGGTCGTCGTCGAGGTGCGCTCGCCGATACCGCTGATCGGGGCGATCGAGATGTCCGCCTATGCGGTCGCGGCCAAGGAACCCACTGCCGCAACGGCCGTCGCCGATCTCCCCGCGGAGGTACCCCCGTGACGCCATGCTGGCGCGACGAACGTGGGTTCGCCACGATCACAGGCGCTTTCGCAATCGCCGCGGTCGCCGCGGCCACGCTTGCGGTGCTGTATGTCGGTGGTGCCGTGCTGGCACGCCACCGCGCCCAGTCCGCCGCCGATCTGGCCGCACTGGCCGGGGCCGCCGATCTTGTGATGGCGCTACCCGATCCGTGCGTTACGGCGAGGCAGATCGCCGAGGTGCAGCGGACTCGGGCCCGAGTGCGATCGTGCCGGACGGACGGAACCGACCTGGTCCTCAGCGTCGCCGTGCCGGTCGCACTCGGTCCGTTCGGCATGCACGAAGCGGTGGCGACCGCACGGGCCGGGCCGGTCGGGTGAGTTCGCCGTGAGTTCATCGATGCGTAGCGCGGCCCGCGGTAGCGTGGGACACAGCCGATCAGGAGGAACAAGAGATGTTCACCGTGGTGAAGGAACAGGGCCCGAACGTCATCGTTGAGGCCGAGGGCATGATCCACTCCAGCGACTACGACGTGTTGACACCGACGCTCGAAGGCGTCGTGAAAGAACACGGCCACGCCAATCTGATGATCATCGCCGAGGGCCTCAAGGGGGAGACGCCGAGAGCCATGACGAAGGACGCAGAGTTCGGCTTCGGCGTCTATAAGGACGTGAAGAAGTTCGCGCTGGTCTCCGACGAGACGTGGCTGCGCGTGGCCGTGCACATGATGTCGCCGTTCACCGGCACCGAAGAGAAGGTCTTCGGGCTCGACGAGCGGGCCGATGCCGAGGCGTGGCTGACGGCCTGACCGGGCCGCGCCGGTCTCGTTCGTGTCAGTCCTCGTCGACGACAATCTGTTTCGGATAGACCCGCTGAGACCGCAACGGCGAGAACCGGATCCTGCCGAAGCTGACCGTCTCGTCGCCGAGATGCGACACCACCAGCGAGGAGTTCGGCGGCAGGTCGGGGAGGTGGGACTGCACCGCACGGACGAACGGTGACCAATGGAGGAGTTCGCCCTCGGTGAGAAACCCTCCGGCGATGGCTCGGGCTCGACTGTCGGCAGCGACGACGGCGAGGTACACCTCACCGAGGCCGGGGGACACCCGCGGCCCGACCATCGCGCTCTGCAGATACCACAGCGCTGTGGTCACCTCACCGGCGAAGCCGCCGCGCTCGGCCGCACACCAGGCGTAGTGCACGTCCAGACTGTCGAGGGCCGCTGCCTCGCTGACGAAGAGATCACGTTCCCCGATGGTCGCAGGGCCGTCGCCGTCGGCGAGCCCCACGGGCTGGGCGAGGAGGAAATAGACAGGTGTCGGTTGGGTGATCGCGCCCAGGGACAGCACCGGGTCGTCGGCGCGGGGTTCGTCGGGACGATCGTCAGGCACCATCCCAGTATCGCCTACCGATCAGCGTGAGGACCTTGATCGCGCCATCCTTGTCGAGCGGGTGGTTGCCATTGCCGCATTTCGGCGACTGCACACACGACGGGCAGCCCGACTCGCACCGGCAACTCGACACCGCATCGCGGGTCGCGGCGATCCACGTCGGGAACGCGGCGTAGCCCCGGTCGGCGAAACCGGCTCCACCCAGGTAGCCGTCGTAGACGAAGACGGTCGGGAGAGCGGTGTCGGGATGGGAGTTGGTGGAGAGCCCGCCGATGTCCCATCGGTCGCAGGAAGCGACCAGCGGTAACAGACCGATCGCGGCATGTTCGGCCGCGTGTAACGCGCCGGGGAAGCGGCCGACGGTGACCCCGACCTCCTCGAGTGCCTCGGGAGTGATCGTGTACATCACCGCGCGAGTGCTCAGAGTCTGCGGCGGCATGTCGAGTTCGACCGCGTCGAGCACCTCCCCCGACAGCAGGGTCCGCAGATACCCGACGACCTGATGGGTGACGTCGACATCGACGAGGGCCACGGTCAGTGCGTCGCAGTCGCGGCGGTCCACCACGTTGGTCACGGTGATGTCGGTGGTCTCGCGGGCAGCGGTGGTCCAGTCGGGTTCCTCCGGATGTGCCAGCGCGAGACCGTCGGACAGGTCGAGTTCGTCGATCACATAGGACTGACCCTGATGGATGTGCAGGGCACCGGGATGCACTGTCGAGGGTGCTCGTCCGGTGTCCACGGTGCCGAGCAGCTGCGAGGTCGTGGTGTCGACGATGAGTACCTGCCCGCCGATACCGCCGCGGATGTCGATGTCGCCGTGCGGCTCCACGCCGGGGGCGACGTACCAGCCGGCCTTACGTCGCTTCAGCATTCCGTCGGAAGCGAGGGCGGCCACCGCCTCGCCGGCACCCCATGCCTCGATCTCCTTGTCCTGTAACGGGAGTTCGGCGGCGGCACACAACAGATGAGGTGTGAGGATGTACGGGTTGGTCGGATCGGTGACCGTCGCCTCGACCGGCCGCGAGAGCAACGCCTCGGGATGGTGGACCAGGTAGGTGTCGAGCGGATCGTCGCGCGCGACGAGCACGACCAGCGAATCACCCGACGTCCGCTGCCGCCCCGCGCGCCCGGCCTGCTGCCAGAAGGAGGCGACCGTGCCGGGATAGCCGCCGACGATGACGGCGTCGAGTCCACTGATGTCCACCCCGAGTTCCAGGGCGTTAGTGGTCGCGACCCCGACCAGATCCCCGGAGGAGATGGCCTGCTCGAGGCGGCGCCGATCGTCGGCGAGGTACCCGGCACGGTAGGCGGCCACCCGGTCGACGAGTTCCGGTGCGCTCTGGGCGAGGAGATGACGTGCCTGGCGGGCGGTGAGCTCGACCCCGCGTCGGCTGCGCAGGAAACAGAGCGTCCGTGCGCCCTCGACCACGAAATCGGCGAGCAGCCGAGCGGATTCGGCACCGGCGGATCGTCGGACCGGCGCGCCGTGCTCTCCGGTCACCGCGGGCAGGAAGTCGGGCTCCCACAGCGCCACGGTCCGTTCCCCCCGCGGTGATCCGTCCTCGACGACGCCGACGGCGGGTTCACCGATCAAGCGGGTCAACGCATCTGCGGGCTCGGCCATCGTGGCGCTGGTCCCGATCACCGTCGGATCGGCGCCGGCCGACCGGGCGATCCGAAGGAGGCGGCGGAGAACCAGAGCCGTATGCGAGCCGAACACCCCGCGATAGTGGTGACATTCGTCGACGACGATATAGCGCAGGTGTCGGAAGAAGTGCCGCCACCGGGCGTGCCCGGCGAGGATGCCGATGTGCAGCATATCGGGATTGGTGAAGATCCAGCGCGAGTGCGCCCGGGCCCACTGCCGGATTTCCACGTCGGTGTCCCCGTCATATGCGCAGGGCTGCAGATGGGTGAACTCCCGGTGTCCGCTGAGTAGCGAAGTCAGCGAACGGATCTGATCGGCCCCCAGCGCCTTGGTCGGCGAAAGATAGAGCGCGGTGGAATGCGGATCCTTCATCAGTGTGGACAGGATGGGCATCTGATAGGCCAGTGATTTTCCGGAGGCGGTACCGGTGCACAGGGCGACGTGCTTTCTGTGATAAAGGAGGTCGGCCGCAGCTGCCTGATGTGTCCAGGGGCGGTCGATTCCGGATTCGATGAAGGCGGCCACCAGGTCTGCCGGCACCCACTCCGGCCACTCGACGAAAGCCGCTGTCCGCGAAGCTATTACCGAGAGATGGGTGAGGCACGAGGAGTCGGTGTCGGTGCCGGCCATGCTGCGGTGCAGGAGCTCGGTACCGAAGGTGGGTTCACGCATGATTATCGATCTCAAGAAGGGGTCGGCGGCCCTCGCCGACGCGTCCTCCGATGTTACTGGGGGATGTCCACGCGCTGAAGACTGGTGGCATTTTACCCAGTTTGGTTGGGGCGACTATCGGATGTCGGCCGAACATGATTGACTTAGTGGCGGTCGCAGCTTTCGCAGGGCTCCGGGACATCCGGTGGATCGGCGAGATCGTGTTGTGTCCGCGGTACTGAGAACGGTTTGGCGGGGTAGTCCGCGGGGTCCAACGAGGTATGGCGGTCGGAACCGACCACGACACGAGACCCTCGTGTCGAGTCAGTTGGAATGTATGAAAAGGAATGCAGGAATGGCACAGGGGACTGTGAAGTGGTTCAACGCGGAAAAGGGCTTCGGCTTCATCGCGCCTGATGAGGGGTCCGACGACGTGTTCGTCCACTACTCCGAGATCCAGGGCACGGGCTTCCGTACCCTCGAGGAGAACCAGCGCGTCGAGTTCGAGGTCGGCCAGGGCACCAAGGGCCCGCAGGCCACCGGCGTCCGCGCCGTCTAGGACTTACCAAGCTGCGACAGCAGACTTGAGCGAAGCCGCTCCCGGTCACCGACATGGTGGCCGGGAGCGGTTCTTTCCGGGCGGTGCTTCTCGGTGTGTGCAGCGGACACGGCGGCGCGTGCAGCGGACACGGCGGCGGGGTCAGGCAGTAACCTCGGTGTATGGGTCAGCTGTCGTTCTTCTCCGCGCAGATCGCCCAACCCGCGTACGAGGACCTCGAGGGGCTTCTGGCCACGCACGGCCAGGCGGTTCGCTCCGATTCTGGTACGCGGGTCTCGGTGGTCGTCGCCGAGGAGTGGCGCGCCGTGGCGCTCGTCGAGGAGATCTCGGCCACTGGTGTCGACGCCGAGATCGTCTTCTCCGACGAGGGCAGTCCGATCGCCCGGACCGCACCCAGTCACGAGTTCGATGAACTGCATCGACGGTGGTTGGCGGGTGCGGTGAAGGCGATGCCCGCAGGTTGGGTCCCCTCGCCACGTGCGCTGCGTCTGTGGACGATCGCCGCCGGAGAGCGCGACGAGGATCGCTACCTGCTCGGGCTCGATGCCCACGCCCCGGAGATGCACGCTGCACTGGCGACCGCACTGATGCGGGTGGGGGTCGCGCCGACCCTGGTCGGCACCCGCGGCAAGGCGCCTGCGCTGCGGGTCGCCGGTAAGCGTCGCCTGACGCACCTGCTCGAATACGTCGGCGATCCGCCCACGGTCCCCGGTGCCGCCGAACACTGGCCGGTCGTCGTCGGTTTCTGACCCGCCGCACCAGCCCCGGACCAGGGGTTTTCCGCCTCGTCGCCGTTTTTGGTGTGCGCAATCCGTCACACTCTGGGTCTGCCACGGGAATCCGAGTGTGCAAATGACGCTGTATATAAGGTACAAACGCTCAGGACCTTCAGACTGTGAAGTAAGGACGCCCGGTGGCCGATACCAGCACCGCATCTCCCGCGACGGGGAGCCCGATCCGACGATTGGTCATCGTCGAGTCGCCGACCAAGGCCCGCAAGATTGCGGGATACCTCGGGTCGAACTACGTCGTGGAATCCTCGCGCGGCCATATCCGTGACCTTCCGCGCGGTGCTGCCGACGTCCCCGCCAAGTACAAGGGCCAGCCGTGGGCGCGCCTCGGGGTCAACGTCGACGACAACTTCGAGCCGCTCTACGTGGTCTCCGCCGACAAGAAGTCGACCGTCACCGAACTCAAGACGCTGATGCGGGACGTCGACGAGCTCTACCTCGCCACCGACGGTGACCGCGAGGGCGAGGCGATCGCCTGGCACCTCCTCGAAACCCTCAAGCCGAAGATCCCGGTCAAGCGGATGGTGTTCCACGAGATCACCGAGCCGGCCATCCGGGCCGCCGCCGACAACCCCCGCGACCTCGACATCGACCTGGTCGACGCCCAGGAAACCCGCCGCATCCTGGACCGCCTGTACGGCTACGAGGTCTCTCCGGTGCTGTGGAAGAAGGTCATGCCGAAGCTGTCGGCGGGCCGTGTTCAGTCGGTGGCGACCCGCATCATCGTCGATCGAGAGCGCGAGCGGATGGCGTTCGTGTCCGCCGAGTACTGGGACATCGCGGCGATGATGGATGCCGGTGCGGGCAGCGACGCCAAATCCGGCCCACAGACATTCGGTGCGCGCCTGGTGTCCGTCGACGACGCCCGCGTGGCCACCGGCCGCGACTTCGACTCGCGGGGCGGACTGAAACGCGGCGACGGCGTCGTCGTGCTCGACGGCTCCCGCGCCACCGCGCTGGCGGAGGCGCTGCGGGGTGCGGCGATGACGGTCACCTCCGTCGAGGAGAAGCCCTACACCCGTCGCCCGTATGCGCCGTTCATGACCTCGACGCTGCAGCAGGAGGCCGGCCGCAAGCTGCGCTTCTCGTCCGATCGCACGATGCGGATCGCGCAGCGGCTGTACGAGAACGGCTACATCACCTACATGCGTACCGACTCGACGACGCTGAGCGAGTCGGCCATCAACGCCGCGCGGGCACAGGCCCGGGAACTCTACGGCGAGTCGTTCGTCCATCCGACCCCGCGGCAGTACAACCGCAAGGTCAAGAATGCGCAGGAGGCCCACGAGGCCATCCGTCCGGCCGGCGAGACGTTCCGCACGCCCGGTCAGGTGGCCGGGCAGCTCGAGACCGACGAGTTCCGGCTCTACGAGCTGATCTGGCAGCGCACCGTCGCGTCGCAGATGGCCGACGCCAAGGGCACGACGATGAGCGTGCGGATCAGCGGAACCGCGACGTCCGGGGAGCGCTGCACGTTCGCCGCGTCGGGCCGCACCATCACGTTCCCGGGCTTCCTGTCGGCCTACGTGGAGACCGTCGACGACCAGACCGGAGGTCAGGCCGACGACGAGGAGACCCGTCTTCCGCGGCTCGCGGAGGGACAGTCGCTGACCGCGACCGAGCTGACCGCCGACGGCCACTCGACGAACCCGCCCGCGCGTTTCACCGAGGCCTCGCTGGTCAAGGTGCTCGAGGAACTCGGCATCGGCCGGCCGTCGACGTATGCCTCGATCATCGGCACCATCCAGGACCGCGGCTACGTGGTGAAGAAGGGCAACGCGCTGGTCCCGTCGTGGATCGCGTTCGCCGTCGTCGGACTGCTGGAGGCCTACTTCCACAGCCTCGTCGACTACGACTTCACCGCCACCCTCGAGGACGACCTCGACCAGATCGCAGCGGGTGCCGAGGACCGCACCCGATGGCTCTCGGAGTTCTATTTCGGTGACAGCGCCGACGCAGACGGTTCCGACAGCGCGAAGTCCGCCATCGCCAAGTACGGCGGCCTCAAGAAGCTCGTGGGCGTGAATCTGGAGGAGATCGACGCCCGCGAGGTCAACTCGATCCGCCTGTTCGACGACGAGGCGGGCCGTCCGGTCTTCGTGCGGGTCGGGCGTTACGGCCCGTACCTGGAACGTAATGTCGCCGGCCCCGACGCCGAGCCTGATTTGCAGCGCGCCAACCTGCCTGCCGACATCACGCCGGACGAACTGACCCTGGCCGTTGCGGAGAAGCTGTTCGCCACGCCCCAGGAAGGCCGCTCGCTCGGTTTCGACCCGGTCACCGGTCACGAGATCGTCGCCAAGGAGGGTCGCTTCGGCCCGTACGTGACCGAGATCCTGCCGTCGGACGACGAGGACGGGGACGGCAACGCCCCCGCGACCATCCCCCCCGGACCCACGCCACGTGACGGCGGCGAGGACGGTGGCGTGATCCCGCTCGACGACGAAGGGGCCGGGGGCGGCGCCGCGACGAAGACGACGACGGCGAAGAAGACCGCAAAAAAGGCCGCGAAAAAGGCCGGCCCGAAACCGCGGACGGGGTCGCTGTTCAAGACGATGGACATCTCCACGGTGTCCCTCGAAGACGCGCTCAAGCTGCTGTCGTTGCCACGCGTCGTCGGCGTCGACCCGGAGTCAGGTGACGAGATCACCGCGCAGAATGGGCGCTACGGCCCCTACCTGAAGAAGGGCACCGACTCGCGGTCGCTGGCCAGCGAGGACCAGCTCTTCGACATCACGCTCGACGAGGCACTCAAGATCTACGCCGAGCCCAAGCGCCGGGGCCGGCAGGCCGCCGCGCCTCCGCTGCGTGAGCTGGGCAACGACTCGGTCAGCGAGAAGCCGATGGTGATCAAGGACGGCCGATTCGGACCGTACGTCACCGACGGCGAGACCAACGCCAGCCTGCGCAAGGGTGACGAGGTCGCGACCATCACCCCTGAGCGGGCGATGGAGCTGCTGGCGGATCGTCGTGCGCGCGGTCCCGCCAAGAAGACGGCGAAGAAGGCTGCGGCGAAGAAGACCCCGGCCAAGAAGACAGCGGCGAAGAAGACCGCGGCCAAGAAGACGACCACGAAGAAGGCGACCGCGAAGAAGACCGCGGCCAAGAAGTCGGCCGACTGATCGCCTCCCCTCCGCTGGTCGAGTCACCCGTCCGCTGGTCGAGTCACCCGTCCGCTGGTCGAGTCACCCGTCCGCTGGTCGAGCTGCCCCGACCCGCTAGGCGAGGGGCGTATCGAGGCCACCGCCGGAGACGTCCACACCCATCCGACCGAAGTGCGGACGCGCGAGCAGCGTCTCGATTCCGCGCCCGCGTAGTTCGACGCCCTCGCCGATCTCCCAGTTCTCCGCCTCGGCTTGGGAGGCCAGGAAGACCGCACGGGCGGACCCGAGCACGCGCGCGGGTTCGTCCTTCGCGAGCTCGGTGAGCCGGGCGGCCTCGTTGACGGGGTCGCCGATGACGGTGTACTCGAGCCGCTGCTCCGAACCGATGTGGCCGGCGATGGCCTTACCGGCCGAGACCCCGATCCCGATGTCGGTGTCACCGAGCGTGCGATACAGCTCGCTGCGCAGTTCGCGCGCCGACGCCAGCGCACGACCGGCGAAATCCTCCAGATCCAGCGGCGCACCGAAGATGGCCAGCGCCGCGTCACCCTGGAACTTGTTGACGAAGCCGCCGTGCCGCCCGACGACGGCGACGACCACCCGGAAGAACTCGTTGAGCAGCTCGACCACGTGGCGGGGCGGCCGGTTGACCGCGAGGCGGGTGGACCCGACGATGTCGACGAACAGCACGCCGACATAGCGTTCCTCGCCGCCGAGTTCGGTGCCCTCCTCGATGGCCCGGCGCGCGACATCCTCACCCACGTAGCGGCCGAACAGGTTGCGCAGTTCCTGGCGCTCACGCAGGTCGGAGACCATGTCGTTGAACCCCGCCTGCAACAGGCCGAGGTCGCTGCCGTCGTAGATCTTCACCGCGACATTCAGGTTGCCGGCACTGACCTGGCCCTGTGCCCGGCGTAGCTGCTTGATCGGGTCGTTGATCGCGGCCACCACCCGGACGATCGCGATGACGCTGAACGCGAGCGCGGCACCCGACATCCACAGGATGGGTCGCTGCAGGCCCGCGGGGTCGGTGTCGATCCAGCCGAATCTCTGCAGGGTGATCAATCCGATGATCACCGCGAGGGGTGCCACCACGCTGATGACCCAGAACACGGCGATCCGAGTGGTGACGGTCGGCGCCACCGCGACGCCCGGGTTGTTGGCCATCGCTGCGACCGTGATCGGCCGCAGGACCTTTTCCGCCTGCATGTAGGAGAGCACGCACGTGACCAGGGCGCCGATCGCGCTGGCGATCGCGACGATGAAGGCGTTCTTGTTCGACACCGAGAGGTTGACGAGTGTGAACAGCACCCCACCCACCAGCCAGAGCGCGGCGTTGACCACCGACAACAGATACGGCAGCTTCAACGCGCGGCGACGGGCGATCTCATTGTCGAGTCGGCTGCGGCGTCGATGCCAGACCAGCACCGGCAGTGACAACTGGATGCTCGCGAACGCGCCGACCAGCATCGACACGACCAGATAGATGACGAAGATGACCTGGTTGAGCGCGGTGATCTCGTCGAACCGGATCGAGTCCTCCAGCGGCATCCCGAACCGGAGGAACGCGAACGTGAACAGCGCACCCACCACGTTCGCCCGGAGCATGTCGAGGGCAAGGATCGGCCACGGCGTATGCGCCAGCCATCGGGCCATGTGCAGGCCCTTTGACCACTGAGACCGACGTCGAACCACGTAACAAAGGTAGCGGGCTGCTTGCAATTGCTACACGCACACGCGGCGCAGTGTTGTGTCCGAACTGGGCATTAGTCTGTCGGTGTGACCAATGTCTTCGATCGGTTGACCGGACAGGCAGTCGTCGCCGACGAATTGCGGGGGGCCGCCTGGGCCGCGAGGGGGGTTTCGGCGCGGCTCGACGCGGGTGTCGTGGGGGCGGTGGCGACCTCGACAGGCTCGGCGCCGCGCATGTTCGACGGCGCCGACGGCGCCACGTTCGGTCATCCGGCGTCGGATGGCGACGACGAGGTGTTCAGCGGATTGTCTCGGGCCGCGATGACGCACGCGTGGCTGTTCACGGGCCCACCCGGTAGTGGACGTTCGGTGGCGGCGACCTGTTTTGCCGCGGCACTGCAATGCCAGTCCGACGACGAGGTCGGGTGCGGACAGTGCCGGGCGTGCGTGACGGTGATGGCGCAGACCCACGCCGATGTGCGCCACGTTGTCCCCCAGGGCCTGAGCCTGTCGGTGCTCGAGGCGCGTGACGTCGTCCAGGCGGCAGCGCGCCGCCCCGGCACCGGACGGTGGCAGATCGTCATCATCGAGGACGCCGACCGGCTGACCGAGCAGGCGGCGAACGCGTTGCTCAAGGCGGTCGAGGAACCTCCGTCACGGACCGTCTTCCTGCTGTGCGCGCCGTCGGTCGACCCGGAGGACATCTCGGTGACCCTCCGGTCGCGTTGCCGCCATATCGCGCTCACGACACCGTCGGTCGCCGACATCGAGCGGGTGCTCGTCGACCGCGACGGCATCGAACCGGATCGGGCGGCGTGGGCCGCCGCGGTGTGTGGAGGCCACATCGGGCGGGCCAAGCGGCTCGCCACCGACGACGCCGCGCGGGCCCAGCGCGAGCAGGCCCTCGGTTTGGCCCGGGCCGCCACGCGTGACTCGACCGCGTACGCGGCGGCGGAAGCGCTCGTGAAATCGGCGGACGACGCGGCCAAGGCGCTCAGCGCCCAACTCGACGAGGCCGAGACCGAGGAGATGAAGACGGCGCTCGGTGCCGGTGGCACCGGTAAGGGCACGGCCCGTCCACCGCGCGGAACCGCCGGTGCCCTCAAGGAGCTCGAGAAGCGGCAGAAGTCCCGCGCGACCCGGGTCCTGCGTGACGTCCTCGACCGGGCGCTGGTGGATCTCGCCGCGCTGTTCCGCGATGCGCTCGTCGTCTCCATGGGCGCCCGGGTGACCCCCATGCATCCGGACAAGGCCGACGACATCACCGTGCCGATGGCCGGGTACGCCTCACCCGAGCAACTGCTGAGGTGTGTGGAGGCGGTGCTCGAATGTCGGACCGCGCTCGACGTCAACGTGAAACCCAAGTTCGCGGTGGACGCGATGGTGGCACGGATCGGGATGGCGATGCGCCGCGAGGGGTGAGGCGCCGACCCGGGTGAGGGTTACGAGCCGGTAATCCGGCAGCAACAACGGACTCCTAACGTCGGCCGCAATGAACTCCGACACCCCAACGTCCGGTACGCCTCGTCCGGCCGGCACCGGGATCGACATCACCGGGCTCACGAAGGAATTCGCGAGCCGAACCGTGCGCGGGACCACTGCGGTCACGGCGCTCGATGACGTGTCCCTGCAGACCTCCGAGGGATCTTTCCTCTCGCTGCTCGGGCCATCCGGATGTGGGAAGTCCACGGTGCTACGGATTCTCGCCGGCCTGGAGACACCGACGGCGGGTACCGCGCTGATGAACGGTGAGTCGCCGAACGAACTGCAACGCAACCACGAGCTCGGCATCGCGTTCCAGGATTCGGCGCTGCTGCCCTGGCGGTCGGTGGAGTCCAACATCAAACTGCCGCTGCAGGTGGGACACCTTCCCGCCGACGACGATCTGGTCGCCGATCTCATCGAGCTCGTCGGGTTGACCGGTTTCGAAAAAGCGAAACCGGCGACTCTGTCCGGCGGTATGCGGCAGCGGGTCTCCATCGCCCGTGCGCTGGTGGTGCGGCCGACGGCGCTGCTGCTCGACGAACCGTTCGGCGCCCTCGACGACATGACCCGGCAGCGGCTCAACGTCGAACTGCTGCGTATCTGGACCGAGAAGCCCGCGACCACACTGATGGTGACGCACGGTATCGCCGAGGCGGTCTTCCTCTCGGACGTGGTGGCAGTGATGAGCCCGCGGCCGGGGCGCGTCGTCGAGATGGTGACGGTCGACCTGCCGCGGCCGCGGGAACCCGAGATGATGCGGACCCCTGAATTCCATGCCATCCATGACCACCTCTCCGGGGTGCTCTTCGGCGGTGGCGATGTCGGCGGCGCAGGCGGTGACCGACCGGTCGCCCCGGAGGCCGTGCGTGGATAGTGGGGGAGCGGGCCGGTGGCAGGCCGGTGCTGCGGGGATCGTCGGGCTCATCGTGCTGTGGTGGATCGCCGGGGCCCTGCAATGGTTTCACGGCACCATCCCCACCCCGGGTGCGGTGCTGTCCACCATCGTCGACACCGGTGCGCGGTTCTACCTCGAGAACTTCTCGACCACGGTGGAACTGGCGTTGAGGGGATTCCTGTGGGGCAACGTCCTGGCCATCGTGCTGGCCGTCGCGGTGGTGCTGATCCCCCCGATCGAAGGGCTCGCCACCCAACTCGCGATCATCTCGTACTGCGTACCCATCATCGCGGTGGCGCCGATCATTCAGGTCGCGTTCACCGAGGTTCAGACCATGATCGTGTTCCTGGCCGCGATCTCGGTGTTCTTCACGACGATGATCGGCACGCTGTCGGGACTGCGGTCGCCGCACCAGGGTGCCCTCGACCTCGTGAAGGTCTACGGCGGTGGACGTGTCGCGCAATTGCGGCGGGTCCGAACGGTGGCCGCGTTGCCGAACACGCTGGCGGCATTGAAGATCGCGGCTCCCGCGGCGGTTCTCGGTGCGGTGCTCGGTGAGTTCCTGGCCATGCCGGACCAGGGCGCCGGACCGGCGATGATCGTCGCCCAGCAGCGCGGCGACATCCCCCAGGTGTGGGCGATCGCGCTGCTGTCCGGTGCGATCGCCGGGATCGGATACGCATTCGTCGCGCTCCTCGCCCGTTTCGCCACACGCTGGTCGACCGGAACGACGGTGTCGGCGTGAGTGCCGCCGGTTTGTGGGGGATCACACGCTTCCTGGGATCGTTGTTGCTGTCGTTCGTCCTGATCCTGGTGATCTGGTGGCTCTTCCTGCTGGCCTTCCCGGACATCGGCCCGATCATCGGTCGCACACCGTCGGACGTGTTCGCCTATCTGTTCACCGATCCCGACGCCGCCGACAACCGAGCAGAGATCCTCGGCAATCTCCGGATCACCTTGCAGGACGCGGCGATCGGCTTCGTCGCGGGTATGACCGCAGCTGCGCTCACCGCGGCCCTGTTCGTCATGTCGAGGCCCGCCGCGCAGACCTTCATGCCCTTGGCGATGCTGCTACGGTCGGTGCCGCTGGTCGCGATGACCCCGCTGATCACGCTGGTGGTCGGACGTGGTGTCGCAGTCGTGGCGATCATGGGCGGCATCGTGGTGTTCTTTCCTGCGCTGGTCATGATCATGACCGGACTGGCCAACGCGCCCAAGCAGATCGGGGACGTCATCACCGTGTACGGCGGCGGGAGGCTGACCACGCTGCATCGGGCCGCGATTCCGTCCGCGGTGCCGTCGCTGTTCAGCGCCGCGAAGGTATCGGTGCCGGGCGCGCTGGTAGGCGCGACGGTCGCCGAATGGCTCGGCACCAACAAGGGTTTGGGTGCATCGTTGCAGCAGGCGCTGCCCGCCGCGGCCTATGACGAACTGTGGGCCTCGGTGCTCGTGATCACCGTTGCCTCCATCGTGCTCTACGCCATCGTCGGTGTCGCCGAGGCGATCGTGCTCAATCAGATGGGCATGACACAACACTGACCCGACGAATCAGCAACGCGGACGACGGCGTCCGAACCAACCATGTGAAAGGTGATTCCCCATGACCAATTCGTCTCGCCGCACCGCGTTTGATCGGCGATCATTCCTCCGGTATACGATGCTCGCCGGCGGTGCCGCGGGAACGCTGGGTCTGACCGGTGCGCTCGCCGCATGTAGCAGCGGCAGTGACGATTCCGGCGGCGCGGCGACCACGAACCCGAAGGTTCAACTGTCGTGGCAGAAGAACATCGAATTCGCCGGTGAGTATTGGGCATTGGAGAAGGGCTACTACGAGGCGGCCGGTGTCGGCACGCCCGAGTTGCTCACCGGCGGCGGCGCCGGCACCGGTGTGGAGACGGGGCTGACGTCGAACAAGGTGTGGATCGGCATGACCGCACCGCAGCTGACCGCGCCGGTGATCCTGCAGGGCGCCAAGCTGATGACCGTCGGGGCCACCTACCAGAAGAACCCGTTCTGCATCGTGTCGTCGGCGGAGTCGCCGATCTCGTCGCCGGAAGAGATGAAGGGCAAGAAGATCGGTGTGCAGGCATCCAACGAGAACGTCTTCAAGGCGCTGCTCACCGCCAACGGGATGACAGAGAGCGACGTGCAGAAGATCACCGTTCAATACGATCCCACGCCGCTCACCACGGGCGACGTCGACGGGTGGGTCAGCTACGTCACCAACGAGCCCATCACCCTGGCGGCAGCGGGATTCCCCAACAGCAACTTCCTCTTCGCCGACTTCAACCTGCCCTTGGTCGCGGAGACGCTGGTGGTGCGGCAGGAGACCATCGACAACGAGCGCGACCAACTCAAGGCGTTCATCAAAGCCGACATTCAGGGGTGGTACGACGCCATCGCCGATCCCGCCGGCTCGGCCAACCTCGCCGTCACCAAGTACGGCAAGGACCTCGGCCTCGACGAGGCCGAACAGACGAAGGAAGCGACCGCGCAGAACGCTCTGATCGTGTCCGCCGATACCAAGGCGAACGGCATCCTGACAATGACCGACGAGCTGATCGCGGAGAACATGATCGCACTGGAGAAGGCCGGCTACACGCTCAAGCCGGAGCAGATCTTCGACATGTCACTCGTCGATGAGATCTACGCAGAGAACCCGGAGCTCAAGCGGCCCATCTGATCTGGGGACCGCGTCAGAAGCCGGCGCGTCCGGTGCGGGTCGCGATGTCGAGCAGATCGCGGGCCGGTCCGCGCAGGGTGATGTTGGGAGTCCACACCGCGCGTAGTGGCCGGAGCATGCGCAGGCCGGTGATGTCGACGCGGACGAGGCGTCCGGTCGCGATGTCGTCGTCGACCGAGAGTCGGGACAGTACCGCGGCTCCCGACGAGGTCAGCACCGACGAGCGGATGGCGGTGACCGAGCGCAGCTCGATCAGCGGGTCGACCGGGGTGGCTCCCGAATCCCGCAGCGCCGCTTCGAATGTGACGCGGGTCCCGGAACCGGGTTCGCGCTGGATCAAGGGTGTCGAGGCGAGATCGTGGATGTCGACCGCGCGGCCGTCCGCCCAGGGATGCCCGGGTGCGGCGACGAGCACGAGTTCGTCCTGGGCAACCACGGCGGAGTCGAGACCTCCTGTGGCACCGGGACTCTCGATGAAACCAAGATCGGCCTCACCGGAATGGACCGTCCCGATCACGTCCGCCGAGTTCATGGGCCGGACGGAGATCTTCACCTCGCTGCGGTTGGCGAGCGTGCTGACCCAGGACGGTACGAGGTATTCGGCGACCGTCTTCGAGGCCGCGACGACCAGCGTCGCGTGCCGCGCTCCGACCAACGCATCGACTCCCGCCATGAACTGCGCCGCCCGCTCCACGAGCGCATTGGCCCATTCGAGCACCGCCATGCCGTTGGAGGTCAGGTCCACGCCACCGGGTGACCGGATGAAGAGCTCCACCCCGAGTTCACGCTCCACGCCGCGCACTCGGGAACTCACCGCCTGCTGACTGATCCCGAGTTCACGGCTCGCGGCACCCATACTGCCGAGCCGGGCCACCGTCACGACGACGTCGAGTGCGGCGATGTCGGGGAGACGACGGACGACCATGCCTCACCGTAGGCGGGTCACCGCTCTGGTCACAACCGGGGCTTGTGGGGAGTGGTTTGTGAACGCGATGCGTCAGGCCTCGGCGGGCGTGCCACCGCCCTCGGTGTCGTCAGACGGCGCCGTATCGTCGGAGGTCTCGTCTTCCGTCTCGTCCTGCTCGCGGAACGGGTCGTATCCGTCGACACCCTCGAGTACCGTCAGTTCCTGGTCGATTGCGGCGGACACAGCTCTGGCTTCCTCTTTGATCTTGTTGATGAAGTCCGACATCGTCTGCTCCTCGCGTGTCGACCGATGGCCTCGCTTTCCACTATAGGGAGGGTCGGGTCGTCCGAAGTACCAAACCCGGCGTCGATCGTGCGCGCCCGGGCGTTGATCGTGCGCACCCGGGCGTCGACCGTGCCCACCTCGGAGTGCCGGCCTCGCCCGGGCGACGACGAGACCCTCCCGGTCGCGGCGGACAGGGTGCTGCCCCGGGAGGGTCGTCGTGCGTGACTCGCGCTACCCGACGGGAAGCGTTGTCACGGTGTGAGAGTGAATGAGCAAGCGGTAGTAGTCGCCTCCTGGATAGTAGGCCGTTGACGTATCGCCGGTCAGCATGTCGCTGATCCACTGGCCGGACAATCGACGGAGGACGCGTCCGTTGCGGGGACGTGGGACGGCGAGTTCGGAGGCCTCACCGATCAGGTCTGTGGTGTCACCCTCGACGTCGATATGGATACCGGTGGTCAGCCGGACCCCGAGAAACTTCTGCCGGGTGCCCTGCTCTAGCCACCAGACACCCAGTCCTGCGATGTTGGACATGGACGGCTGAGAGGCGATCACCCGGATCGGCAGCCGAGCTGCGCCGAGATCCACGGTCGCGGCTTGGAAGTTGTTGCCGAAGAACGAGTTAACCGGGTCGAACAGCATCAGGCCGGCAAGGATGTGGTATCCACCCGGGTCCGCCATGCGCAGCTGGTTGGCGGCGGTGAGAGCCACCTCGCCGCCCGCGGAGTGTCCGGCGAAGACCATCTTTTGCGGCATGACCACAGTTCCGCTGCGAGTATGCTTCGCCGCTCGCTCGAGGCTGCGGAACACCGGACTGCCCGGCGTGGAGTGCGCGCCGAACGCGGTGGCGAGACCCTTGACGAAGGCCGTGTTGTCCACGGAATTTAAGGCGACGGCGCAGCCGGAGAGATTGATCGACCGCAACGTGGTGGCGGCGACCAGCAACCCGTCGTCCGACAAGGACCCCGCGAGCTGGCCGAGATTCTTCGCAGTACGTGAGAATCCGTGCTGCAGCCAGACGAGTCCGGTGGGTTCGCGGTTGGGAAGGTACCAGGTGACCGGGACCCGCATCGGTTGACCGGCACACGTCGTGGTGATGTAGGTGTCGGCCGACACCGAGCGCCCTGCGGCGGAGGTGGGCTGCGCCGCCGCGTATGCCGGCGCGATCAGGCCGACGGCGCAAGCGACCGCACACACCGTCATCGGCCATCGATACGGACGTCGTCGGTGCACCTCTCGAATGGTTCGGTGTCGGTTTCGGAACAGCATCGCTCCCCCTTCCTGCTGTACGAGATCCCCCATGTGTTCCACTGAACGAAACCGCGTTTCGCGGTGGCAGAAGTTCTCGGGCGCCCCGTTCGCGCAACACGACGAGCGTAGACTCCCGGGGGCGCACGATGCACGCTGAGGTGCGGGGAGTCGATGCGGGGCGCGCACGATGGACGCACGTTGTGCGCAGTCGACGCTGAAGTGCGCACGATCGACGTGCCGTCATGGAGCCGCCCAGGGGAATCGAACCCCTGACCTATTCATTACGAGTGAATTGCTCTACCGACTGAGCTAGGGCGGCGTGCTGCGCGAGGCAGCGCTCACGAGTCTAGCGAGCGACGTCGCCAGGTCAAAACCGGGCCTCGGTCGGAACGCGTGTGTGCCCCGCCCGCGGTGCTTCCCGTGGGCGGGAACACTCAGACCACCCGCTGACCGTCGTCAGGCGTTGGCCAGGTCCGGCGCCAGCTGCGTGAGCCGGATGCTGTTGCCCGACGGGTCGCGGAACCCGGCGTCGATGCCGTAGGGCCGCTGCTCGGGGGTCTCGGTGAACTCGACTCCGCGCGACACCAACTCCTCGTAGGAGGCCTGGCAGTCGTCGGTGGTGAGGAAGACCGTGCCGGCGAAACCCTTCGCGGTCAGGTTGCGGATCTCGTCCTGAGTGCCGGCATCGATCATCGGCGGACCCGGGACGGCCATCAACACGATGGAGACATCCTCCTGTCCGGGGGGCCCTACGGTGAGCCACCGGAAGTCGCCCATCTCGGCCATGGTCACGTCGGAGCGGACCTCCAGGCCGACCTTCTTCGTCCAGAACTCCAGCGCCTCGTTCTGGTCGTGCACCCAGAGCTGTGCGCTTGCAATGCGAATCATTGTGGTGCCCTTCTCTTTTGCGGGAATCCCCGCGGCTGTTCTCGGTTGGTGATCACCACGCTACGAGTCGTCGGGGCCGGCGGTCTTCTTCCCGTGTGCTGTCTTGTCGACGCGGGTTGTCGGCGCCGGCCGGTGGTAGACACGCAACACGCACGCGGGCACCCGCGCATAGACGTGGGCCGGCGGAAACGATGCCCGGTAGGCGGTGGGGGTCTTGCCGAACGCCTTGGTGAAACTGGTGGTGAACGACCCGACGCTCGACAGGCCCACCGACATGCAGATGTCGGCCACCGACCGGTCGGTGTTGCGCAGCATCGCCGCGGCCCGTTCGAGTCGTCGGGTCTGCAGGTAGGTGTGTGGGGATTCGCCGAAGGTGGCGGTGAACGCGCGGGTGAAGTGGGCGCGCGAGAGCCCGGCGACCGACGCCATGTCGTCGACGGTCAGCGGTTCGGCGAACCGGGCGTCGACGAGGTCCTTGGCGCGCAGCAGATGACGGGCCGGCGGCGGGCTGGGCATGGGTCGATTATCTGCCCGAATCCGCGTCGTCGTCGGGTGGCTGATCCCAGCGTTCGAGCAGGGCCCGGCCACGGGGTGAGAGCTCGTAGCCGACCTCGAGGCTGTGGGTGACGCCCAGCTTCTTGAGCTTGCGGACATCGAGTTTGAAATCGGCTCTCGGTCTGCCCAATTCGGCGGCCAGCTCGGTGGAGACGACAGCCGGGCGACGCGCGATGATCTCCAGCACCGCGCGTGTCCACGGCCCGTGGGTGGAGCGTGCGTCGAGGCGATCGAGCCGCTTGGTCAGATCCGCGACATCGTCCTCGGAGAGTTCGGCATCCTCGCGGAGCGCGATTCGGGGGTCGGGCCCCACCCAGCGCAGTCCGATACGGAAGACCGGGTCGTCGTTCTGCCGGAGCTTCGCGATGGCCGCCGCGGCCGTCGCGAACCCGGCCCGCGCCGCGTCGTCGTCGCTGATCTCGCTCGGGTCCACCGGCTGCACCGACGTGATCTCGACGACTCCCGCAGAAGTGGTGAAGGTCGAACCGGCCCGCACGCGGGCGGCCTCCCATCGGCGGAAGGCCAGGTCGACCGACCCGTCCGCCACGCCCTGAGCGATCGGCGCCGGAAGCAGCACAGAGCAAGGGTACCGACGATGCGTTCGCGGTCGTAGTGTCGACGTATGACCGGATCCACAGGAACCCCAGTCAGTGCCGCGGTGGCGACCGAGGCCATCTCGGACCCGTGGCGGGTCCTCGCCGAGGCCCTGTACGCGGCCTACAAGACCGGGAACATGGTGCGTGGCGGCGAGTTCATCACCAGGATCATCGAGGCGGCGGAAGTGGCCGGCCATCACCCCGACGTCGACCTCCAATACGGCTCAGTCCATCTCGTCCTGACCACGCACAGTGCGCATGCCCTCACCGAGGCCGACGTCGCGCTCGCCAACACGATCGCCGCCATCGCGCTGGACCTCGGACTCGAACCTCTGGCCGCGCCGCCGGCGCGATTCGATCTCGCCATCGACGCACTCGACATCGACAAGATCCGGCCGTTCTGGAAGGCGGTCCTGGGCTATCGGGACGAGCCGGAGCAGACCTCGGTTGACCTCTCCGACCCGGCCGGGCGCCTGCCCGGGGTCTGGTTCCAGCAGATGGACGCACCGCGGCCGCAGCGCAGCCGGATGCACGTCGACCTCTGGGTGCCGCACGATGTGGTGGCCGACCGGATCGCGGCTGCCGTCGGCGCCGGCGGACAACTGCTCACCGACGAGTACGCGCCGTCGTTCTGGGTGCTCGCCGACGCAGAAGGCAACGAGATCTGTCTGTGCACCTGGCAGGAACGCGACGACTGAGCTCCGTTCGCCGAGCGGTCTGCAACGGCTCACCGTCCGCTGACTGAAAATGGCCCCGTGAGGTCGATCCGAGGGGATATCCCCTCGGTGGTCGCTGTCGGGGCCGGTTTCAGTCGGCCCTCGGACCACACTCATGGTGCCAGCTTCCGTCGACGACGCGGCCGATGCCGGTCGGCATCGGTGAACGTGGTGATGTCGGCGAGGGTCTCATCCCAGCCGAACATCACGTCGTCGTAGGTCAACCGCATCGTGGTGAGACCCCGGGCCAGCGCTTTGCGATCGCGCCGCCGGTCCTTGCGGTAATTCTCGAGGCTCGTGTGGTAGAGCTTGCTGTCACATTCGAGCAGCAACCGTCCCACTCGCAGATCGACCACGCCGACATCGCGAATGCTCGGCTGGACGACGACGTGGAAACCTCGTGCTCTCAGGCGCAGTCGGACAGCGGTCTCGGTTCCCGATTGCGAACGGGCGTCACACTTCGTGATCCGACGGAGTATCACACGATTCATCTGGGGCATGGCGGCGAGAAGTTCACGCACGCTCAGTTGTGTGGAGTTGAGGATCGAATCGGCCACGATGATCCAGTCCTCGGCCGTCATGCACTGCGCGGCGCACATCAGTGCATCGGCGATCGGGTCGACGGCGGTATGGATGGGAAGAGGGCGGCCCGGGGTTTTGCAGAAGTTCTTGCGCTTGCCGTGGTGTCTCGAAGCCCGAGCATGCAGGGAGTCGTGGCCGGGCGGAATCCAGAAACCGTAGTGGCGCAGGGCCGAGACACATGAAAGTACGCCGCCTTTGCGGACGGCCTGGACCACCGTCTCGTCGGCTGTCGGAAAGGCATACCAACCGCGGCGCGGTCGCTCGAGGGTGCCTTCGCGGATCGCGCGGCGCAGTGACGCGTCGTTTTCCCCGCGGGCGATCAGTTCCGCGCGGGAGTAGACGCCGTATGCGTGAGGATTCTCCACGCCCCATCAGACGTGGTGGGCGGGTCGGCGGTTCCACTCGTGTCATCCGAGGCGCACGGCCCTGGTGGCGCGGTCCGCGTTGGCCGGTTCCGTCAGGTGCGGCCGGGTCCCCGCCTACTGAAAGTGGCCCCGTGGCGCGGCACCGAGGGGATATCCCCTCGGCCATCGCCCAGGGGGCCACTTTCAGCAGCGGTCCGGACCGTCGCGGCACCGGTTGACGCATTCAGCCGATCAGGCGACTCCCTCGGCCCGCGCGGCGTCCGCGACAGCCTCGGCAACCGCGGTCGCGACGCGCTTGTCCAGCGGGCTCGGCACGATCCGGTCGGGCCGGAGGTCGTCGGCGGCGACGGAGAAGATCGCTTCTGCCGCAGCCAATTTCATACGCTCGGTGATACGTCTCGCGCCGGCGTCGAGGGCGCCCTTGAAGACGCCCGGGAAGGCCAGCACGTTGTTGATCTGGTTCGGGAAGTCGCTGCGACCGGTCGCGACGATCGCGGCGTGTTTGGCGGCCAGGGTCGGATGGATCTCCGGATCGGGGTTCGACAGGGCGAACACGATCGAATTGTCGGCCATGGACGCGATGAGCGACTCCTCGATCTTCCCGGCCGAGACGCCCAGGAACACATCCGCACCCGCCAGGGCCTCGGCGGCACCGCCGGACAGGCCACGCGGATTGGTGCGTTCGGCCAGCTCGCGCTTGACCTCCGTCAGGTCTTGGCGATGGAAGCTGATGATGCCCTTGGAGTCGAGTACGACGACATCCTCGATATCGGCTGCGCGGAGGATGTTCGCGCAGGCGACCCCGGCGGCACCGGCGCCGGAGATGACCACCTTGAGGCTGGTGATGTCGCGATCTTGCACCTTCATCGCGCCCTTGAGTGCCGCCAGCACGACGATGGCGGTGCCGTGCTGGTCGTCGTGCATGACCGGACAGTCGAGGGCCTCGATCACGCGATGCTCGATCTCGAAACAACGGGGTGCGGAGATGTCCTCGAGGTTGACCGCGCCGAAGCTTGGACGCAGCCGGACCAGGGTCTCCACGATCTCGTCGGGATCCTTGGTGTCGAGCACGATCGGTATCGAATTGAGCCCGGCGAAGGTGCGGAACAGGGCGGATTTGCCCTCCATGACCGGCAACGATGCGCGCGGTCCGATATCGCCGAGGCCGAGGACCGCGGAGCCGTCGCTCACCACGGCGACCAGGCGATCGGTCCACGTGTACTTGCTGACCAGGGCCACGTCGTTGTCGATCGCGCGTGACACCTGCGCAACGCCCGGGGTGTAGGCGATCGACAGATCGCGCTGTGTGTCGATCGGGGAGCGCAACTCGACCGAGAGCTTCCCGCCGACGTGCGCCATGAAGATCTCTTCGTCGGTGATCGGCACGTCGGTGATCGACGGCTCGTCGAAGGGTGCGCCGTTCTGGTTCTCGGTGGGGATGTTGTCTGCCTTGCCGGCCACGTTGTCCTCCTGCTGCCCGCGGTGACCGCGGGGTGTCCTTGTGGGTGGCGCCACGTCGGCGGGGCACCAGTACACCGATGGGATCGGTCTGCGGCGGTCGGGGTTCCGCCCGTCCTGCCCGTTCTCGATCTGCCGCGTCCGATCGTCGTGCAACGTTCGCGCAGCCCGACCAGTGTCCCACCGCGTTTGTGACACGGGCAAGGAGCCCCTGAGTTGAATGAATGGAGTCACATGAGGTACAACTTGTATCTATGTTGCATGCGAGCGCTACGCCGAATGCCGGGTCGGCGGCCGAGCGGGTCTACCACGAGGTCAAGGAGCTGATCCTGACCAACGACCTCGCCGGCGGTGAACTGATCAGCGAGGGTGATGTCGCCACTCGATGTGAAGTGAGCCGCACCCCGGTCCGTGAGGCCTTCCTGCGCCTGCAGGCCGAGGGCTGGATGCGGCTGTACCCGAAGCGCGGCGCGCTCGTGGTCCCCATCTCCGACCACGAGGCCCACGACGTCGTCGACGCCCGCAAGCTGCTCGAGGAGCATGCGGTGCGCGCCGTCGTCGACGACCCGGTCGCTGTCACCGCGCTGGTCACACGACTGCGCGAGAACCTCGCCGCCCACCGCGCCGCCGATCCGGACGACGTGGCCGAGTTCTCCCGCATCGACGCCGAGTTCCATCAGATCATCGTCGCCGCCGGTGACAATCCGCTGCTCGCGGAGTTCTTCGTCGGCCTCGGCGAGCGTCACCGCCGGATGACCACCGCCAGCGTGCACCGCGACGTCGCGGTGGCCTCACGAATTCTCACCGACCATCAGCAGCTGCTCACCGCGATCGAACAGGGTGACGCCGACATCTTCGCGGACGCCCTCGCCTCCCATCTCGCGGGCGTTCACGACATCCGAACCGGGGGCCGACGATGACCGCGACCGCCATCGACCTGCAGCCCGCACCCCCGACGACGACCACCGGTCGGTGGAAACCCGTCTCGCTCGCCGTGTTCGCCGCCGCGTGGGGCGGCAACGAGTTCACCCCGCTGCTGGTCATGTACCGGCAGGACGGTGCGCTGTCGGCCGTCGCCGTCGACGGCCTGCTGTTCACCTACGTCCTCGGCATCGTCCCGGCCCTGCTGGTCGGCGGACCGCTCTCGGATCGGTTCGGCCGCCGGCCCCTGATGCTGCCCGCGCCGATCTTCGCGGCGCTCGGCTCGCTGCTGCTCGCCCTCGGACCGGACTCGCTGACGCTGCTGAGCCTCGGGCGTGTCGCGAGCGGGGTGGCCCTGGGTCTGTCGATGGCGGTCGGCGGCACCTGGATCGCCGAGATCAGTCACCGCGAGGGCGTCGGGGTCGCCGTCGGTGCGCGCCGCGCCGCGATGAGTCTGACGGCCGGCTTCGGCATCGGTGCGGGGCTGGCCGGCGTGCTCGCACAGTGGGGGCCATGGCCCACCGTCACTCCGTACGCGGTCAACATTGCGCTGGCCGCCGGCGCCCTGACGCTGCTGACGGCCTGCCCGGAGACCCGCGCGCCGTCGTCGTCGCCCGGCCGGCTCATCGACGACCTGAAGATCCGGGGGATCACCAACCGGCGGTTCCTGTTCGTCGTCCTGCCCATCGCGCCGTGGGTGTTCGGCGCCTGTGCCTCGGCCTACGCGATCATCCCGGCGCTGATGACGATGCACACCTCCGGCGCGCCGATCGCGTTCGCCTCCCTGTGCTGTGTCCTCGGTCTCGCCGCGGGCTTCGGCATCCAGTCCGTCGGCCGCCGCATCGACAACCCTGCCGGCGTGCGCGGCCCCGCCCTCGCTCTGGTCATCCTCGCCACCGGCATGGCGCTGGCCGCGGCGGCCGCGTCGGCGCTGACGATCTGGCTGTCGCTGGCCGCGGCGGCCGTGCTGGGCTGCGGCTACGGCATGGCGATGATCTCCGGACTGCTCGAGGTCCAGCGGATCGCGGGCCCGAACAATCTCGCGGGGCTCACCGCCGTGTTCTACGGCGCCACCTATCTCGGCTTCGCGGTGCCGGCGGTTCTCGCCTGGATCTCCGAGACATACTTGGCGGTCACCTACCCGATGATGTTCGGATTCGGGGTCGTCGCGGCGCTGGTGTGTCTGGTGATCGTCGTCATCGCGCATCGGGTCGATCGCCGGGCGTAGAGGTGGTCGCCGGTACCCTCATCGGTGATTCTTCACGACAGGGGAGGTGCCGACGATGATGCTGGGGGCGTGGGTCACCGCCGTGACGGCCCTGGTGCTGGTGGTGCCCGGGGCGCTCGTCGGTCGTCGTATGACGTTGCCGTGGCCGGTCGCGATCGCCGCGGGCCCGCCGATCACCCTCGCGATCGTCGGGGTGTTCACCGTTGTCTACTCAGTCGTCGGCTTCGAGTGGAACGTCTGGACCGCGCTGCTCGCGCTGGTGATCACACTGCTCGCCGGCTGGGCGTACGCGGCCGCGCTACGCAGCCGGAGGTTACGTGGGCTCGCGGGTCCGACCCGAGACGACGATGAGCCGCTCGACCGCCGCGGGACACTCGCACTGGCGGCCGGTGCGGTGCTGGGCGGGGCGATCATCGCGATCACCTGCATCCGGCCGCTGGTGATCACCGCCGCCGAGGGATTGGACAGTATCCCGCAGGTCTGGGACTCGCTGTGGCATGCGAGTTCCCTGCGCTGGATCCACGAGACCGGTATCGGGTCGGCGTTGCGCATGGGCGAGCTCATGAACTACGACACCCACGGGTTCAACTACTACCCGAACACCTGGCATGCACTCGGTGCGATCCTGTTCCCGATCACCGGCGCCAACCCCGTCGAGCTCTACAACACCTACTCGCCGGCGGTGCTGGCCGTCACCATCCCGTTCGGGGTGGCCTCGCTGGCCTACTGGTTCGCCCGCCACCGCCTCGCCCCCGACCGCGCCGCCTTCCTGGCCGGGACGGCCGCCGCCATCTCCGGTCTCTTCCCGTCGTTGCCCTACGTGGAGGTCGAGCTCACCTCGGTCCCCAACGCGGTCGGTGTCTCCATCGCGCCGATCGCGGCGATCCTGGTCATCAGCGCCGTCCGAGACCGGCGACGCGTGCTGCCCGCCGCGATCGCGGTCTCCGGGGTCACCGCGACGCATCCCTCCGGGCTGATCCTCGCCGGCGTCATCGTCGTGCTGTGGTGGCTGTGCGAGGGGCTGTGGCGGCCCGCATACGGCCGGCTGCGTGATCTGGCGACCCTCGCCGTCACCGGCGCGCTGACGTTGGTGCTGATAGCGCCCGTGGTGCTGGGGACGATCGCGGTCGCCGACACCAACACCCTGCCGTTCTTCGACTTCCGCGAGGAGACCGTCGGCGTCCTCGACGGACTCGCACAGGCGGCGTTCAACGGAACCGTCCCGCTCGGTGAGGTGTCGTATCCGGTGTGGGGTCTGATCGTGGCGACGATCGCCGGCCTCGGGGTGCTGGCCTGGCTGCGGTGCTGGGCGGGGCTGGCCACCTGGGCGGCGTTCGTGCTCGTCACCGCCAACGCGGTGGTCTCCCTCGGCCCGCTGTCCTACCCGCTCGGCGCGATCGGCGGCTACTTCTACAACTCACCGCACCGGCTGACCTTCGTCGTCGCGCTGTTCTCCGCGGCGGTCGCCGGGATCGCCCTCGGCATGCTCGCGCTCGGTGTGGCCGCGCTGGTGTCACGGTGGACGTCGAGCGAACCGGCGCCGATGAGGCAGCCCTCCCGACGATGGGTGATCCCGGCGACTGCCGCCGTGCTGATGGTGCTCGTCGCGGGGGCGGCGGTGTGGCGATACCCGACCAACGCGCAGATCGCGACCAAGCACCGCGACGGCAAACTCGTCGGCGCCGACGACCTCGCGGCCTACCACTGGCTCGAGCAGCAACCGGGGGCTCGGGATTCGCTCATCCTCAACAACCTCGACCAGGGCACCGGCTGGATCTATCCGGTCACCGGGCTCACGCCGATGTTCGCGTTCTACCGCGCCAACGACTTCTCGCAGCGTCAGCGAGATCTGTTCTGGGGGGTGTCGCAGATCGGTGCCGACCCGTATATCGACGGCATCGTCCGGGACCTGAACGTGCACTACGTGATCGACAGCCCGCCGAGCTACTGGCCATTCCAGAACGGGGTGCCCGACCCCGACCACGGCGTGCAGGGCGACCCGTTCCTGGCCCTGCGGCGCCAGGGTGCACCGGGTCTGACTCCGGTCTTCCGGCAGGGCAACGTCACCGTCTTCGAGGTCAACGAGAAGGTATACCCGGAGCCGACCGGCTGAACGCGGCCTCAGGCGTCGGGAAAACCCTCGGGGTTGTGGGACTGCCACCGCCAGGTGTCGGCGCACATGTCGTCGATCGTCTTCGCCGCCCGCCAGCCGAGTTCGGCGTTGGCCCTCGACGGATCGGCATACGACGCGGCGATGTCGCCGGCGCGGCGCGGGGCGATCTGGAAGGGGATGGGCCGTCCGCTCGCCCGCTCGAAGGCCTTGATGACCTGCAGGACCGACACGCCCTGACCGGTGCCCAGATTCCAGATCGACATCGGGTCGGTGCCGGTGCTGATGCGGTCCAGGGCGGCGACATGTCCGGCGGCGAGGTCGTCGACGTGGATGTAGTCCCGGACGCCGGTGCCGTCGGGGGTGTCGTAGTCGTCGCCGAACACCGAGAGCTTCTCCCGACGACCCACCGCGACCTGCGCGACGAACGGCATCAGGTTGTTGGGGATACCGCTGGGGTCTTCGCC
>NZ_BAHC01000047.1 GCF_000298195.1 Gordonia rhizosphera NBRC 16068
GATCGGTGGTCCGACGGCCGCGACCCAGAGCGTTCCGCGGAACGCTCTGGGTCGCACTTGCCGAGTCCCAACCTCAAACCACGCCCGGGTGCGCACGCTCGACGCTGTGGTGCGCACGGTCGACGCTGTGGTGCGCACGGTCGACGCTGTGGTGCGCACGCTCGACGGTCTGGTGCGCGCGGTCGACGCTGAGGCTAGGTGGCGATGGTGAAGCCCTCGTACCCCTTGGCGGCGACGTCGTCGCAGATCTCCCGGTAGAGGTTGAGTCCGCCCACGTAGGACATGATCACGCGCGGTTTGCCGGGGATGTTGGCGCCGGTGTACCAGGAGTTGCCCTCGGGGTAGAGGGTGCCGTCGGCCAGCTTGATCGCCTGCTCGGTCCATTCCTTGGCCGCCGACTCCCGGGGTTCGAAGGCCGTCGCGCCGACCGCTTCGAGGTGTGCGATGGCCTCGGAGGTCCACTCGACGTGCTGCTCGATGGCGCACACCACGTTGGTCAGGACGTTGGGGCTACCCGGGCCGGTGAGGGTGAACAGGTTGGGGAACCCGTGCACACCGACGCCGAGGTAGGTGACCGGGCCGTCGGCCCATGCCTCGCGTAGCGACTGCCCGTCGCGACCCCGGATGTCGATGCTGAGCAGAGGTCCGGTCACCGCGTCGAAGCCGGTCGCGAAGACGATGGCGTCGAGCGCGTACTCGGCGTCGGCGGTCTTGATGCCGTCCGGGGTGATCGCCTCGATCGGGGCGTTCTTGACGCTGACGAGGGACACGTTGTCGCGGTTGTAGGTCTGGAAGTACCCGGTGTCCAGCGTGATCCGCTTGGCGCCGAGCGGGTAGTCGCGCGGCGACAATTGCTCGGCGAGTTCCGGATCGGTCACCACGTCGCGGATCTTGCCGCGGAAGAACTCGGCGATCGTGTCGTTGGCCGCACGGTCGGTGAACAGGTCGGGATAGGAGGCGATCAGGTCGATGGCGCGATGACGATTCCACCGTTCCTCGTAGACCGCGTTGCGCTGCTCCTCGGTGTGATCGAGGGCGTTGACCTCGAGGGTGTCGGTGAACTGGCCGCTCCCGGACTGCCGCGAGAGCACCTTGAACTCCTCGATGTTCTCCTTGAAGTCGAGCTTTTCGTCCTCGGTCAGCGGACGATTGCCGCAGTCAAGACTGAACGCAGGGGTGCGCTGGAAGACAGTGAGATGCTCGGCCTGATCGGCGACCTTCGGGATCACCTGTACGCCGGAGGACCCCGTACCGATGACGCCGACGCGCATGCCGGAGAAATCGATGCCCTCGCGGGGCCAGGCGCTGGTGTGGATGGTCTGTCCTCGGAACGAACCGATGCCCGGGAAGTCGGGTGTGGACGACGTCGACAGGCACCCGGCCGCGGTGATCAGGTACTTGGCGGTGACCGTTTCACCGGTGTCGGTGACCACCGACCACAGGCCGGTCGCATCGTCGAAGTGGGCGGAAACCACCCGGGTGTTGAACGAGAAATGACGCTTGACGTCGAGCTTGTCCGCGACGAACTCGATGTAGCGCAGGATGTCCGGCTGGGCCGGATAGCGTTCGGTCCACTCCCACTCGGCGATGATCTCGGGATCGAAGGTGAACGCGTACTCCATGCTGATGCAGTCGCAGCGCGCGCCGGGGTAGATGTTCCAGTACCACGTGCCGCCGACCGTCGGGGCGGCCTCGAAACCCTTTGTGGTCAGACCTTGTTCGCGAAGCTTGTGCGTCATGTAGACGCCGGAGAAACCGGCGCCGATGACGACGGAGTCATAGTCGGGAGCTGTCATCGACCTGTCCTTTCGGGCATGGGGATACCGCGGCGCGAGGGTCGTCGCGCCGGTGAGGGTGGGTGGGAGCGGGTCCTGGGCCGCGTGATCCGGGGTGATCCACCTCACCATAATTCGTGATAATCATTCGGCGCAACTTGATTGTGAGATCTGCATCGCTTCGACTACTCGAAATGCGGTAGGTCACTGCATTCCGGGCTGGCCGCTTCGGGCCGAAGCCGGCGGGCGGCCACACTCGGGGGTGCCGTCGGCGGGGAACCGGGTGCTGTCGGCGAGATCCTGGGTGCTGTCGGCGGGATTTCGGGTGCTGTCGGCGGGGAGCGGGGGTGGGTGGTGTGACCGCCTGGTCGTCTTTCATCCCGGAGTGGGATGGGCTACGCTCATCGTCGAACAAAGTTACCGGCGGGTAAGAAGCCGGACGCGCGGTCTCGGGGGAGGCCGGTGGAGCGTCCAGGTTGCTGGTGAGGTGGCGGTGGTGGCAGGTGAGGGTCGGCTAGAGTGACCCCTACCACAAATGCCACCGGTTCGTGTGTGGTCACACCGACCGCCGCAGGGGGCAGCGACTGTCTGGGAGGAAACAGTGGGTGTAGAAGTCAGCGTGGAGGGGCTCACCAAATCGTTCGGTTCGCAGAACATTTGGCGCGACGTGACCTTGACCCTGCCGGCCGGTGAGGTGTCGGCGCTGCTCGGACCGTCGGGTACCGGTAAGTCGGTGTTCCTCAAGACCCTGATCGGCCTGCTGCATCCCGAGCAGGGTTCGGTGATCATCGACGGCACCGACATCACCAAATGCTCGGCCAAGGAACTCTACGAGATCCGCAAACTCTTCGGTGTGCTGTTCCAGGACGGTGCGCTGTTCGGCTCGATGAGCCTGTATGACAACATCGCGTTCCCGCTTCGTGAGCACACGAAGAAAAAGGAGAACGAGATCCGCGAGATCGTGATGGAGAAGATCGACCTCGTCGGTCTGGCCGGTGCCGAGGACAAACTGCCCGGCGAGATCTCGGGCGGTATGCGCAAGCGCGCCGGCCTGGCACGGGCGCTGGTGCTCGACCCGCAGATCATCCTGTGCGACGAGCCGGACTCCGGTCTGGACCCGGTGCGCACCGCCTACATCAGCCAGCTGCTGATCGACATCAACGCGCAGATCGACGCGACGATCCTCATCGTCACCCACAACATCAACATCGCCCGCACCATCCCCGACAACATCGGCATGCTGTTCCGCAAGGAGTTGGTGATGTTCGGGCCGCGTGAGCAATTGCTCACCTCCGAACAACCGGTGGTCAAGCAGTTCCTCTCCGGTGACCGGTTCGGTCCGATCGGGATGTCCGAGGAGAAGGACGAGGCCGTCGCCGCCGCGGAGGCGGCGATGCAGGCCGCCGGCATCTCCGGCGGCGGCACCAAGGACGACTTCTCCGAGATCATCCCGCAGGTGCAGCCCAATCCCGGGATGCCCGAACGCAAGGCGGTCGCCCGCCATCGGGCGCGGGTGATGGAGATGCTGCACACCCTGCCGCCCAACGCGCAGGAGGCCATCCGCCGCAGCATGGAAGAAGAGGACAGGCTGCGCGCCGAGGCCCACGCACACGCCCAGGAGACCGTCGCGGTCGGTGCCGGCGCGGTGGCGGCGGGCGGTCGAGGTGGGGACGAGTGGACCTCGGCCGAGGCCCCGGGCGGCGACTACGATGCCAACGCCTTCGACGGCAACGAATACACCGGCAGCGACGCCCCCACGCAGAACTGGTCGGCGCCGCAGGCCGACAACGCGGCCACCGAGCCGATCCACACCGGTGACTACGCCCCGCCCCACGACGGTCGGGGCCGGTAGGGATGGCCGGTGCCACCTCGCGTGGCGTTGATCGGATAGCTCAGGCCGGTACGGGTGCACTCGCACAGACCGGCAACATCGTGCAGCTTTTCGTCGATGTCGCCCGTCAGTCCTTCGTGCGCCCGTTCCAGTGGCGGGAGTTCATCCACCAGGCCTGGTTCATCGCGAGCGTTACCATCCTGCCGACGGCGCTGATCGCGATCCCGTTCGGCGCGATCGTGTCGCTGCAGACCGGGTCGCTGATCAGACAGCTCGGCGCCGAGTCCTACACGGGCGCGGCGAGCGTGCTCGTCGTGATCCAGCAGGGCTCACCGCTGGTCACGTCGTTGCTGGTGGCCGGGGCCGCCGGGTCGGCGGTGGCCGCCGACCTCGGTTCGCGCACGATCCGCGAGGAGATCGACGCGATGGAGGTGCTCGGCATCAACCCGATCCAGCGTCTGGTGGTGCCGCGGGTGCTGGCGATGGTGCTGGTGGCGATGCTGCTCAACGGGCTCGTCGCTGTCGTCGGCATCGGCGGCGGGTACTTCTTCAACGTGGTCGTGCAGGGCGGCACCCCCGGCGCGTATCTGGCGTCCTTCGGGGCGCTGGCCCACTTGCCCGACCTCTACATCTCCACAGTCAAGGCGGCCATCTTCGGTGTGATCGCCGGGGTGGTCGCCGCCTACAAGGGTCTGAACCCGAAGGGGGGTCCGAAGGGTGTCGGTGACGCGGTCAACCAGAGCGTGGTCATCACCTTCCTGCTGCTGTTCTTGGCCAACCTGATCATCACCGCGGTCTACCTGCAGATCGTTCCGCCGAAGGGAAGCTAGCGATGGCCGGTGGAGTGACGATTTCCAAGTCGCGGCCCGAGTACTACCGCTACCAGGCTCGCAGGTGGGCGGCCAAGCCGCTCAAGGTGCTCGACGGCGCCGGCGAGCAGATGTCCTTCTACGGGCGCACTCTCGCCTGGATTCCGCGGACGGTCGTGCACTACACGCGTGAGGTACTGCGCCTGCTCGCCGAGGTCGCGTTCGGGTCCGGTGGCCTTGCCGTCATCGGCGGCACCATCGGCGTGATGGTGCTGATGTCGGGGTTCACCGGCGTCGTCGTCGGTCTACAGGGCTACGCCGCGCTCGATCAGATCGGGTCGCAGGCGCTGACCGGATTCCTGTCGGCGTATGTGAACACCCGCGAGGTTGCGCCGCTGGTCGCCGGGCTCGCGCTGTCGGCGACGGTGGGCTGCGGGTTCACCGCCCAGCTCGGCGCCATGCGGATCTCCGAGGAGATCGACGCGCTGGAGTCGATGGCGGTGCCGTCGATTCCGTTCCTCGTCTCCACCCGGGTGATCGCCGGCTTCGTCGCGGTGATCCCGCTCTATGTGCTCGGTCTGCTGTCGGCGTACCTGGCGTCGCGTGTCATCACGACCGTGTTCAACGGCCAGTCCGGCGGCTCGTATGACCACTACTTCAACCTGTTCCTGCCGCCGGGCGACGTCCTGTGGTCCTTCGGCAAGGTGCTGGTCTTCGCGTTCGTGATCATCCTGGTGCACTGCTACTACGGCTACTACGCCACCGGCGGTCCGGCCGGTGTCGGCGTTGCCGTGGGACATGCCGTCCGTGCCGCGCTGGTGCTGATCGCGGTGCTCGACTTCTTCCTGGGTCTCGCGATCTGGGGCACCACCACGACCGTGAAGATCGCGGGTTAGCCGATGGATGTGATTCGTCGTCGCCTGCTCGGGCTGGTGTTCTTCGTGGTGGTCGGGCTGTTCTTCGCCGTCACCATCATGAAGTTCAACCAGACCTTCACCACGTTCACCGACGTCACCCTGAAGACCGACTCCGTCGGTAACGATCTGCCCGAGCATGCGGAGGTCAAGGCCCGCGGCGTCGTCGTCGGGGAGGTGCGATCGGTGGAGCCCACCGCCGACAACACGGTCGACGTGACGCTCGGACTCGACCCGTCGATGGCCGAGGAGCTGCCCGACACCACCACCGCGCGGATCCTGCCCAAGACCCTGTTCGGGGAGAAATACGTCGACCTGCAGGTGCCGACCAACGCCGCGGGCCCGACCCTGACCGACGGATCGGTCATCCTCACCGACAAGAGCGGCAACGCGAAGGAACTGCAGGAGCTGTTCGACGACCTGCTGCCGGTACTCGACGCGATCCCGCCGCAGGACCTCAACGTCACCCTGACCTCGTTGTCGCAGGCCCTGTCGGGGCGCGGTGAGCAGCTCGGCGTCACCTTCGATCAGCTCAACACCATCTTCGCGCGGATCAACCAGAACATGCCCGAGTTGCAGGGCACGCTGCGTGGCCTGGCGAGCTTCTCGCAGACCTACTCCGAGGCGCTGCCCGACGTCATCGACGCGCTCGACAACTTCCGCACCACCAACGCGACGATCGTGCAACGGCAGGGCGATTTGCGCACCCTGATCGCGACGGTGGGCGTGGCCGCGACCGACACCACGAAGTTCCTCCAGGCCAACCGTGCCGACCTGATCGACCTGTCGGTCGAGTCGGAGCCGTTCCTGGTCGGGTTGGCCAAGCAGTCGCCGACCTTCGTCTGTACCTTCCACAATTTCGCCACCCTGATCCCGGATTCCCGCACCATCGTCGGTGAGGGCACCGCGAATCCCGGTGTGCGGGTGAACCTGCAGTTCGTGAACCCGCGCGGCCGCTACCTGCCCAACCAGGACGAGCCGCGTCTGCTCGACCTCGATCCGCCGGCGGTCTGTTACGAGCCGGCGACCGATGGGCGCCCGTTCCCGCAGTATCCCGGCGGCGGCCTGGCCGACGGTTCGTATCAGCCGCCGTCGCGTAACGCCGGTCCGCGCACCGTGCCGACGCTGCCGCAACCCCAGTTCTCCGCGACGCCGGCGGGGACGATCCGCAATCCCTTCGACGACCCCGACTACGTCAAGCAGCTGAAGGTCATCTACGGCGGCGCCAACGGCACCGACCCGGCCGAGGTGCCCACCTGGGTCACCACCATCGGCGGTACGTCGCTGCAGGGAGCGCAGGTCACCATCCGATGAAATCGCTCACCGGACCGCTGATCAAGCTGATCGTGTTCGCGGTCGTCACCGTGCTCGCGACCAGCCTGCTGGCGCTGACCATCGCCAACGCCGGAGGCGGCGGCGACCACGACTACCGGGCGGTGTTCACCGACGCCGCCATGCTCAACGCCGGCGACGACGTGCGGATCGCCGGTGTGCGCGTCGGCCAGGTGACCGACGTGAAGGTCTACGACCGCGACCAGGCGATGGTGTCGTTCAACGTCAACCGCGACCGCCTCCCGGACGGCACTCAGCTCTACATCCGCTACCGCAACCTCACCGGACTGCGCTACCTGGCGCTGGAGAAGGGGGCCGGCGACCCCGACGAGACGGTCGGCCCGGGCTTCACCTTCGGCACCGACCGCGAGCATCCGGACACCCATCCGGCGGTCAACCTGACCGAGTTGTTCAACGGGTTCAAACCGCTGTTCCGCGAACTGTCCGCCGACGACGTGAACACGCTGTCCGAACAGATCATCAAGGTGTTCCAGGGCGAGAGCGGCACCATGTCGGCGCTGATCAGTTCGACGGCGGACCTGACGAACGCGATCGCCGACAAGGACGCGGTGATCGGAGAGCTGATCGGCAACCTGACGAAGGTCCTCGATACCGTCAACCGCAACGACGCGCAGTTCACCGCGCTGCTCGACAACACCGAACAGCTGGTGACCGGGCTGGCGTCCCAACGTGAATCGGTCGGGTCGGCGATCACCTCGGTGTCGAACCTGACCGCGGTGACCGCGTCGATCCTGCAGCCGACCCGTCCCGCGATCCAGGGCGACATCGCCGGGCTCCAGGCCCTGGCCGACCAGATCAACGCCCGTGACGACGACGTCGCGACGATCCTGACGAACCTGCCGGTCAAACTGCAGAAGATCGGGCGCGCCGCGACCTTCGGATCGTGGTTCCAGTTCTATCTGTGCGGCATCGATGTGGTCGCCGGCGACGGCAAGTCGACGCTGCTGACCCAGCCGCTCGTCTCGCTGCCCGACATCAACCATGTGCTCTACACCAGCGCGGCCACCCGTTGCTGGAAAGACCAGAAGCCGGGAGGGTGACCGGTGGCCGACGAACTCGAAGACGCGCGGGACGCACCGCCCGCGCCGCCGGGGCAGCATCCGCACCGGCGATTCGCCGGTCACCGCAGCCCGGTCAGCATCGGCGCGATCGGTGTCCTGGTGATCTTCATGGTGTCGGTGTCGGCGTTCTATCTGACCTCGCTGCCACTGATCGGTGCCGGCGCCCGCTACACCGCGAAGTTCACCGAGGCCGCCGGACTCAAGCCGGGCGCCGAGGTCCGCGTGGCCGGTGTCAAGGTCGGTCAGGTCGACGGGGTGAGCCTCGACGGCGACCGCGTCGACGTCACGTTCAAGGTGTCCAACACCTGGATCGGCGACCAGACCCAGGCGTCGATCCAGATCAAGACCATCCTCGGACAGAAGTACCTCGCGCTGATCCCCAGCGGTGACAAGCTCGCCGACCCCGATGTGCCGCTCACCGACACGATCGCCCCCTACGACGTGATCGAGGCGTTCTCCGACGCCGCGGATCAGATCGAGGCGCTCGACACCGACCAGCTCGCGACATCGATGCAGACCCTCTCGGACGCGTTCTCCGGCACCGCCGGGGACATCGGGCCGTCGCTCGACGGCATCCGGCGGCTGTCGGACACCATCGCCAGCCGCGACCAGCAGGTGCAGCGGCTGCTCGCCGCCACCCGCTCGACGTCGAAGATCCTCGCCGACCGCAACGAGGAGTTCGTCCGGCTCATCGCCGGTGCCGGTCAGCTGCTCGACGAACTGAACAACCGCCAGCAGGCCATCTCGACGTTGCTGGCCAGCACCACGGCGCTCTCGGACGCGTTGTCGGGGATCGTGGCCGACAATCAGGCGCAGATCGGCCCCACCCTCGACGCGCTCGAGCAGGTCAACCAGTTGCTGATCAGCCAGAACTCCAACCTGCGTCAGACCATCACCTACATGGCGCCGTTCTACCGCCTTTACGCCAACGTGCTGGGCAACGGCCGCTGGTTCGAGTCGGTGGTGACCAATCTGCTGCCGCCGGGTCTGCCGCAGCAGAACACCACCCGTCCGCCCAACAAGACCGCGAATCTCAACAACGGTGGAACGGAGGCCGGCGGATGACCGCTCCCGACCTCACCGCGACCTCGGGTCCCGGACGGTGGTTCACGCCGCGCCACATCGTGATGCTGGTGCTCGGGCTGATCGTGGCGCTGATCGCGGCGACGGTGCTGTGGTGGGCGTTCTCGCTCATCGGCACCACCACGATCACCGCCACCTTCGCGCGCAGCGTCGGCATCTACCCGGATTCCGACGTGCGGATCCTGGGGGTCCGCGTCGGCAAGGTCGACTCGGTCACCCCCGAGGGAGACCATGTCGTGGTCACCATGACCGTCGACCGCGGCGTGGACCTGCCGGCGGATGTGCGTGCGGTGCAGGTGGTCCCGTCGGTTGTCGCGGACCGCTACGTGCAGCTGACGCCCGCCTACAGCGGCGGCCCGACCGCGCCCAGCGACATCACCCTGACCCTCGACCAGACCAGGGTGCCCGTCGAGGTCGACGCGGTCTACGCCTCGGTGAAGAAACTGTCCGACGCGCTCGGTCCGGAGGGCGCCAACAAGAACGGTGCGGTCAGCGATCTGATCACCGTCGGCGCCGACAACCTAGAGGGCAACGGCGCCAAACTCGGCGCAGCGATCGAGGAGCTGTCCAAGGCGGCGACGACCCTCGACAATTCACGTGGCGACATCGTCGACACCGTCCGCAATCTGAACACCTTCGTCGGCGCGCTGCGCGAGAACGACGCGCAGGTGCGCCAGTTCAACACCCAGATGGCGTCGTTCAACGCGTTCCTCGCCGGTGAACGCACCCAGCTGGCCGCGGCGCTGAACAAGCTGTCGGTCGCGCTCGGCGATGTCGCGACCTTCGTGCAGGACAACCGTGAGCAGCTCGGTCGGGTCGTCGAGGGTCTCGAACCGACCACCCAGGCACTGCTGGACACCAAGGATCACCTCAAGGAGATCCTCACGGTACTGCCGGTGACCATCAACAACCTGATCAACGCCTACGACGCGGAGTCGGGCACTCTGGCGATGCGGCTCACGATCCCGGATCTGCAGGATCTGATCGGGGCGCAGTGCCGGCTGCTCGACCTCGGCAAACTGCTGCCGGGCAACCCGGCGGCCGTGCAGTTCAGCACCACGCTGAGCCCGCTGATCACCAAGTGTGAGGACCTCGGCCAGCAGATCACCAACGGGGTGCTCGAGCCGCTGTTGCCGGTGCTGCCGTTCGGGATCATGAGCAACAACAAGCTGCAGCGTTACCCGGCGCCCGGTACGACTCCGGGCAACCCGGATCCGAACCTGGAGCCCGGCCCGGCCACCGCGACGCCGACGACCGTACGACCCGGGGGAGGTGGCTGATGCGTCGAGAGTTGTTGTTCCGACGACGGTTCCGTGCTGGTGCCGCGGGTGCGGTGGCAGCGGTGATGCTTACCGTCTCGGGTTGCGGTGCCAACGGCATCCAGTCCATCCCGCTGCCCGGCGGCGTGAACACCGGCGACGATCCGCGGACCTACGCGATCCAGTTCGACGATGTCCTCGACCTCGTCCCGCAGTCGATGGTGAAGATGAACGGCATCGCGGTCGGGCGCGTGGAGACGGTGCAGGTGCCCGACGACGCGTGGTACGCGCAGGTCACCATCGAGGTCAAGAACTCCGTCGACCTGTCCGATGAGGCGCGCGCGGCGGTGCAGCAGACCTCGCTGCTCGGCGAGAAATACATCGCGCTCGCCGAGCCGCAAGACAGCGCGTCTTTGCCCCGGCAGAACCCGTCGGAGCCGATCGGGGTGGACCGCACACGCACCGCCACCGACGTCGAACAGGTGCTCGGCGCGTTGTCGATGCTGCTCAACGGCGGCGGCATCAACCAGCTCCAACCGATCGTGACCGAATTCAACAAGGCGCTCGCCGGGTCCACCGACCAGCCGTGCGAGGTGCCGCCGACGGGGACGTCGTGCCCGGTGTTCCGCAGCCTGCTCGAGCAGGCCGACACGCTGATCACCGGCCTGAACCGCCAACGCGACGACATCGTGAAGGCGATCGACGGACTCGCGGCGCTGTCGACGCGCACCGCTGCGCAGACGCTGCAGATCGAACGGATCCTCGACGAACTGCCGGCCGGTGTGGCGGTGCTCGAGGAGCAGCGCCCACAGTTCGTCGACCTGCTGACCAAGCTCGACGAACTCGGTCAGGTCGGCACCGACGTGCTCGGCAAGTCCCGCGACGCCCTGGTCACCGACCTGAAGGCGTTGCGTCCGGTGCTGACCGAATTGGCCAAGGCCACACCCGATCTCATCACCGCGGCGCCGCTGATGCTGACCCACCCGTTCCCGGACTGGCTGCTGCCGGCCGTGCACGGCGACTCGACCAACCTGTTCATGACCCTCGACCTACGGCTGCTCAACCAGCTCGAGGCGCTCGGTGTCGGGCAGGGCACCCCGCGGTATTCGCCGCCGGAACGGGTCACCGTCCCGATCGATCCGAGCAACCCGTACGTCGGGTCGAACGGGCCACGGTACGGCTGGCCGACCGTCTCGCTGCTGCCGCCGCCGCCGAACGCGACGCCGGGCCCCAACACCCCGCCGTCGGGTGGCACCTATCCGATGAATCCGGCATCGGCCGGCGCGTCCGGGTCGGGGACGGCGGGCGCGCAGGGGACCGGCGGGTTCACGTTGCCGCCGCCGGCCGCGGCCGGGCAGCGGTTCATCGACGGACCGCTCAGCCTGATCGGAGCCCAGCCGTGAACGCCGCGTCGTCCGCTACCGGACGCGCCACCGAGTCGTCGAGGGGAGTGAGCTGATGCTGTCGAGGACCGTGCGGATCCAGCTGATCGTGTTCGTCGTCGTCGGCGTCCTCGCGCTCGTGTACGTCGGCGCCAAGTACGCCCGACTCGACCGTCTCGTCGGGTGGGGGCAGTACACGGTGGTCGTGTCGATGCCCGATTCCGGCGGCATCTTCACCAACGCCGAGGTGACCTATCAGGGTGTCCCCGTCGGCCGGGTGGGGGAGCTGACGCTGACCGACACCGGGGTCGACGTGAATCTCGACCTCGACTCCGGCGGCCCGCCGATCCCCGAGTCTGCCGTCGCGGTGGTCGCGAACCGGTCGGCGATCGGCGAGCAGTACGTGGATTTGCAGCCGAGGTCGGCGGCGGGCCCGTACCTGGAGAACGGGTCGGTGATCACCAAGTCGTCGGTGCCCCCGCCGCTGCAGGACGTGCTGGCGTCGGCGATCGACTTCACCTCGTCGATCCCGATCGACGACCTGCACACGGTGATCACCGAGCTGGGCAAGGCGTTCAACGGTCAGGCCGACAACCTGACGCGGCTGGTCGACGCGCTGTCGTCGCTGGCGCAGGCGGGCTATGACAACCTCGGCGACACCATCGCACTCATCCAGAACTCGAATGTGGTGCTCTCGACGCAGGCCGAGCAGTCCGACGCGATCCTGACCTGGTCGCGCAACCTGGACCTGATCACCGCGACGTTGGCGTCGTCGGACCCGGATCTGCGGCGGCTGCTGACGACGGGCACCGCGTCGGCGTCGCAGATCTCGGCGTTTCTGCAGCAGAGCGGCGGCGACCTGACGACGGTGATCCACCAGCTGGCGGAGACGGTTCGTACCATCGCCCCCACGTCGTTCGCCACGTCGGCGACGTTCGCGATGCTCTCGGCGTTGTCGGCGGGCAGCCACAGTCCCGCTCCGGGTGACGGACAGATCCACTTCGGCATCGTGCTGGAGACGAACAATCCGCCGGCCTGCACCCGCGGCTACGAGAGCACCAGCGCGATGGTGCAGGAGATGAAACGCAAGGACCCGTCGTTCGACATCCGCTACGACGACTTCCCGTTCAACACCGACGCCCGCTGCAGTGTGCCGGTCGGCAACCCGACCAGCGTCCGCGGCGGCGCACGCGCGGTGTACGCCAACCCGGCCTATCCCCAGCCGTGGGACGACATCCCCAAGAAAGATCCGGACAAACTCAACCTCAACCCGCTCGCCCGACAGCTCGCGCTGTTGATGGGAGTCCGCCCGCAGTGACCATGCCCGGGACAGGTCCGACGAGGCGACTCGTTTGTCCTTCTCTCAGGCGCCGACGAATTCAGTGAACGGCCGATGACGACAAGCAAGACACCCGCGACCCGTGCCGAGCGCACCGGGTCGACCCCCCGACTGATCGCCGGCGTGGCGGCACTGGTCGCGCTCCTCGCGGCGCTGGCCTGCGCCGTGTGGTTCGGCTACCAGGGCTACCAGGCGTACTTCGTGCAGAAGCCGATCCAGGCCGCCCGCGACGGTGCCGTCGACGGCGCCGAGCAGGCCATCCTCAACGTGACCACGGTGGACCCCAACGACACGGCCGGCTGGAAGCGCCGCGTCGACGCGTCGTTGACCGGCAAGGCGAAAGAACAGATCACCAGCCAGGACGTCAGCAACCTGGACTCGATGATCTCGCAAGCCGGTCCGCAGGCCGCGGCGCTGTCGTCGCGACTGATCCGCAGCGCCCCGACCGAGGTCGACGCCGACGAGAACAAGGCGACCGTGCTGGTTTACGTCGCCGCGACGTCGAAGCGGGCCAACGAGGCAGGCGTCACCCAGACGATGGGCTTCTCGGTGTCGATGACCAAGGAGGGTGAGGACTGGAAGGCCGACAACATCGTGCCGCTGGACTCGCTGGCCTACGAGGATCCGGGCACCGCGGCCACCGCGCCGTCCGCCGCACCCCGGGGAGGCAACTGATGGCCAACCCACGTCCTCCGCGTCGTCGTCCCACGCCCCGCGTCGCCGGCCGTCCCCGCCCGACGTCCACACCCACCGACGGCACCCCAAATCCAGCCGACAGCACCCCGAATCCCGCCGACGGCACCCTGGATCTCGCCGACGGCACCCCGGATCTTGCCGACGGCACCCAAGTTCCCGCCGACAGCACCCTGGATCCCGCCGACAGCACACAGAAGACCGCTGATGGCAACCACAATCCGGCCGACGACACGCAGGCCCGCAAACCCGCCGGCAAGACCCGCCCGGTCGCCCGGGTCTCCACTCTGCGGCCCGCCGCGGACGCCTCGACGACCCGCCCGGCCGCGTCCGCGGAGGGCCGAGCGAGGACCCCCGAACCCACCGGGCCGTTGCGATTCCGCCGACGGACCCTCGTCGTCCTGGTCGCCGTCGCTGCAGCTCTCGGGGTCTTCGCGCTGATCGCGGCCCTGCATCCGGGCGCGACGATCGGCCCCAACAAGGCCTTCGTCGACCGCGCCGCGACCACCGAACTCACCTCGCAGGTGAGCAGCAAGGCGTGCGCGCTGACCGTCGACACCGTCGACGTGGACAAATGGGCCAACAAGGCCCGCACGGTGCTGACCGGCAAGGCCCTCGACGAGTTCGACAAGTACCTGCCCCAGCAGCGGGAGATCCTCAACCAGACCAAGGCCGTCGCCGACTGCCGGGTCGAATCGGTCGGCGTCGTCGACCTGTCCGGCGGCGACGACGGCTCGACGGCGCGGGTCGTCGTCAACATGATCGTCAGCCAACAGCAGGCCGGACTGGCCGGGCAGAGCGCCGCCCCGCGCTACCAATTCGGGATGACCAAGCACGGCGACGACTGGCTCATCAGCGAGGTCGAAGCCTTCTGATCTGGCGAGACTTCGACAAAATTCGCGCGTAGCGCTTGACGAACGGGCGTCTTGGGGCCACGCTGTCAGCAACGAATGACGTGTGGGCAGCCACTTGCGCGAACTCGTTAATAGACGCGACTTGACAAAGTGCGTCTATTTTCTGCTACAGTTGGACGTTGCGCTGGCTGCCTCCTGTCCATTTACGATCCTTCCTCTGGCCACCTTGCTGTGTGTGCTCGTGGTGATCGCCGAATCTTGTCAGGTGTCACCAGCGAACGGCCCACCAAGCCACACACCGAGCTAGGCAGAACACTTCGTGTTGGAAGGACGCATCTTGGCACTCGACCGCCAGTCCACCTCAACCATCCCCGGCGCACCGAAACGCGCATCTTTTGCAAAAATCAGCGAACCTCTCGAGGTTCCCGGTCTCCTCGACGTCCAACTCGATTCGTTCGAGTGGCTCGTCGGCTCGCCCGAATGGCGGGCCAAGGCCATTTCCCGGGGTGAGGAGAACCCCACCGGCGGCCTCGAGGACATCCTCCACGAGCTTTCGCCGATCGAGGACTTCTCCGGCTCGATGTCGCTGTCCTTCTCCGACCCGCACTTCGACGAGGTCAAGGCCTCCGTCGAGGAGTGCAAGGACAAGGACATGACCTACGCGGCGCCGCTGTTCGTCACCGCGGAGTTCATCAACAACAACACCGGTGAGATCAAGTCGCAGACCGTCTTCATGGGCGACTTCCCGATCATGACCGACAAGGGCAGCTTCATCATCAACGGCACCGAGCGTGTCGTGGTCAGCCAGCTGGTGCGTAGCCCCGGCGTCTACTTCGACGCCGCGATCGACAAGGCCACCGAGAAGACCCTGCACACCGTCAAGGTGATCCCGGGCCGCGGCGCGTGGCTCGAGTTCGACGTCGACAAGCGCGACACCGTCGGTGTGCGTATCGACCGCAAGCGCCGCCAGCCGGTCACCGTGCTGCTCAAGGCGCTGGGCTGGACCACCGAGGAGATCACCGAGCGTTTCGGTTTCTCCGAGATCATGATGTCCACCCTGGAGAAGGACAACACCTCCAACCAGGACGAGGCGCTGCTCGAGGTCTACCGCAAGCTGCGTCCGGGTGAGCCGCCGACCAAGGAGTCCGCGGAGAACCTGCTGGAGAACCTCTTCTTCAAGGAGAAGCGCTACGACCTGGCCCGTGTCGGCCGCTACAAGGTCAACAAGAAGCTCGGCCTGTCGGCCAATCCGATGACCGGTGAGTCGGTGCTGACCCGCGAGGACATCGTCGCGACGGTCGAGTACCTGGTGCGTCTGCACGAGGCCGACCCGCACACCACCACCTTCATGACGGTGCCCGGCGGTGTCGAGGTCCCGGTCGAGGTCGACGACATCGACCACTTCGGCAACCGTCGTCTGCGGACCGTCGGCGAGCTGATCCAGAACCAGATCCGGGTGGGTCTGTCGCGTATGGAGCGTGTCGTGCGCGAGCGCATGACGACCCAGGACGTCGAGGCGATCACCCCGCAGACCCTGATCAACATCCGACCCGTCGTGGCCGCGATCAAGGAGTTCTTCGGGACCAGCCAGCTGTCGCAGTTCATGGACCAGAACAACCCGCTGTCGGGTCTGACCCACAAGCGTCGTCTGTCGGCGCTGGGCCCGGGTGGTCTGAGCCGTGAGCGCGCGGGCCTCGAGGTCCGCGACGTGCACCCGTCGCACTACGGCCGGATGTGCCCGATCGAGACCCCTGAGGGTCCGAACATCGGTCTGATCGGTTCGCTGTCGGTGTACGCGCGGGTCAACCCGTTCGGCTTCATCGAGACCCCGTACCGCAAGGTCGTCGACGGTGTCGTCTCCGACGACGTCGTGTACCTGACCGCCGACGAAGAGGACCGCTACCTCGTCGGCCAGGCGAAGACCAACTACGACCTCGACGGCCGCATCACCGACGAGCGTGTGCTGGTCCGGAAGAAGGGCTCCGAGGTCGAGTTCGTCAGCGCACACGACGTGGACTACCTCGACGTGTCGCCGCGTCAGATGGTGTCGGTCGCGACCGCGATGATCCCGTTCCTCGAGCACGACGACGCCAACCGTGCCCTGATGGGTGCCAACATGCAGCGTCAGGCCGTGCCGCTGGTCCGCAACGAGTCGCCCCTGGTCGGCACCGGCATGGAACTGCGTGCCGCCGTCGACGCCGGCGACGTGATCGTCTCCGGCAAGACCGGCGTGGTCGAGGAGGTCTCCGCCGACTACATCACCGTGATGTCCGACGACGGCAGCCGCGACACCTACCGGATGCGCAAGTTCGCCCGCTCCAACCACGGCACGTGCGCCAACCAGCGTCCGATCGTGGACGAGGGCGATCGTGTCGAGGCCGGTCAGGTCCTCGCCGACGGTCCGTGCACCGAGAACGGTGAGATGGCGCTGGGCAAGAACCTGCTCGTGGCGATCATGCCGTGGGAGGGCCACAACTACGAGGACGCGATCATCCTGTCGCAGCGCCTCGTGGAGGAGGACGTACTCACCTCGATCCACATCGAGGAGCACGAGATCGACGCCCGCGACACCAAGCTCGGTGCCGAGGAGATCACCCGGGACATCCCGAACGTCTCCGACGAGGTCCTCGCCGACCTCGACGAGCGCGGCATCGTGCGTATCGGCGCGGAGGTCCGCGACGGCGACATCCTGGTCGGCAAGGTCACCCCGAAGGGTGAGACCGAGTTGACCCCTGAGGAGCGTCTGCTGCGTGCCATCTTCGGTGAGAAGGCCCGCGAGGTCCGCGACACCTCGCTGAAGGTTCCGCACGGTGAGACCGGCAAGGTCATCGGCGTGCGCGTCTTCAGCCGCGACGACGACGACGATCTCGCGCCCGGCGTCAACGAACTGGTCCGCGTCTACGTGGCGCAGAAGCGCAAGATCCAGGACGGCGACAAGCTGGCCGGCCGCCACGGCAACAAGGGCGTCATCGGCAAGATCCTGCCCGCCGAGGACATGCCATTCCTGCCCGACGGCACCCCTGTCGACATCATCCTGAACACCCACGGTGTGCCGCGCCGTATGAACATCGGCCAGATCCTGGAGACCCACCTCGGCTGGGTCGCCAAGGCCGGCTGGAACATCAACGTCGCGAACGGTGTGCCGGACTGGGCGTCGAAGCTGCCCGAGGACATGTACTCGGCGGAACCCGACACCAACACCGCGACCCCGGTGTTCGACGGTGCCCGCGAGGAGGAACTGCAGGGACTGCTGTCCTCGACGCTGCCCAACCGCGACGGCGAGGTCATGGTCAACGGCGACGGCAAGGCGACGCTGTTCGACGGCCGCTCCGGCGAGCCGTTCCCGTACCCGGTGTCGGTCGGCTACATGTACATCATCAAGCTGCACCACCTGGTCGACGACAAGATCCACGCGCGTTCGACCGGTCCGTACTCGATGATCACCCAGCAGCCGCTCGGTGGTAAGGCGCAGTTCGGTGGTCAGCGTTTCGGTGAGATGGAGTGCTGGGCCATGCAGGCCTACGGCGCCGCCTACACCCTGCAGGAGCTGTTGACCATCAAGTCCGACGACGTGGTGGGCCGCGTGAAGGTGTACGAGGCGATCGTCAAGGGCGAGAACATCCCCGAGCCGGGTATCCCGGAGTCGTTCAAGGTGCTTCTCAAGGAGCTCCAGTCGCTGTGCCTGAACGTGGAGGTGCTGTCGAGTGACGGTGCCGCCATCGAGATGCGCGACACCGACGACGAGGACCTCGAGCGGGCTGCCGCGAACCTGGGTATCAACCTGTCGCGCAACGAGTCCGCGACGGTCGACGACCTCGCGAACTGACCGACCGACGACCAACTGACAAGAAGAGCCCGAAAGGTAGATAGTGCTCGACGTCAACTATTTCGATGAACTGAAGATCGGTCTCGCCACGGCCGACGACATCCACAACTGGTCGTACGGTGAGGTCAAGAAGCCCGAGACCATCAACTACCGCACGCTCAAGCCGGAGAAGGACGGCCTGTTCTGCGAGAAGATCTTCGGACCGACTCGTGACTGGGAGTGCTACTGCGGCAAGTACAAGCGTGTGCGCTTCAAGGGCATCATCTGCGAGCGCTGCGGCGTCGAGGTGACCCGCGCCAAGGTGCGTCGTGAGCGGATGGGCCACATCGAGCTGGCCGCCCCGGTCACCCACATCTGGTACTTCAAGGGTGTGCCGAGCCGTCTCGGCTACCTGCTCGACCTGGCGCCGAAGGATCTCGAGAAGATCATCTACTTCGCCGCCTACGTCATCACGTCGGTCGACGACGAGCTGCGCCACGCGGAGCTGTCGACGCGCGAGGCCGAGATGGAGGTCGAGAAGAAGGCGGTCGCCGACCAGCGCGACGTCGACCTGAACGAGCGTCAGCAGAAGCTCGAGCAGGATCTGGCCGAGCTGGAGGCCGAGGGCGCCAAGGCCGACGTGCGCCGCAAGGTGCGCGACGGTGCCGAGCGTGAGATGCGGCGCATGCGTGATCAGGCGCAGCGTCAGCTCGACGATCTCGAAGAGATCTGGGACCGCTTCGCCAAGCTGAGCCCCGGCGAGCTGATCATCGACGAGAAGCTCTACCGCCAGCTCGACGAGCGTTTCGGTGAGTACTTCACCGGCGCCATGGGTGCCGAGGCGATCAAGAAGCTCCTCGAGAGCTTCGACATCGAGGCCGAGGCCGAGAACCTGCGCGAGACCATCCGCTCCGGCAAGGGCCAGAAGAAGCTGCGCGCGCTCAAGCGACTCAAGGTCGTGGCCGCGTTCCAGCAGTCCGGTAACTCGCCGCTGGGCATGGTGCTCGACGCGGTGCCGGTGATCCCGCCGGAGCTGCGTCCGATGGTGCAGCTCGACGGTGGTCGCTTCGCGACGAGCGACCTGAACGACCTGTACCGCCGCGTCATCAACCGCAACAACCGCCTCAAGCGACTGATCGACCTCGGTGCTCCCGAGATCATCGTCAACAACGAGAAGCGGATGCTGCAGGAATCGGTCGACGCCCTGTTCGACAACGGCCGCCGCGGTCGTCCGGTCACCGGACCGGGCAACCGGCCGCTGAAGTCGCTGAGCGATCTGCTCAAGGGCAAGCAGGGTCGTTTCCGTCAGAACCTGCTCGGTAAGCGCGTCGACTACTCGGGCCGTTCGGTCATCGTCGTCGGCCCGCAGCTCAAGCTGCACCAGTGCGGTCTACCCAAGCTGATGGCGCTCGAGCTGTTCAAGCCGTTCGTGATGAAGCGTCTCGTCGACCTGAACCAGGCGCAGAACATCAAGTCGGCCAAGCGCATGGTGGAGCGTCAGCGTCCCGCGGTGTGGGACGTCCTCGAAGAGGTCATCGCCGAGCACCCGGTGCTGCTCAACCGTGCTCCGACGCTGCACCGCCTCGGTATCCAGGCGTTCGAGCCGCAGCTCGTCGAGGGCAAGGCCATCCAGCTGCACCCGCTGGTGTGTGAGGCGTTCAACGCCGACTTCGACGGTGACCAGATGGCCGTGCACCTTCCGCTGTCCGCGGAGGCGCAGGCCGAGGCGCGCATTCTCATGCTGTCGTCGAACAACATCCTGTCGCCGGCGTCGGGCCGTCCGCTCGCCATGCCGCGTCTGGACATGGTGACCGGCCTGTTCTACCTGACCACGCTCACCGAAGGCGCGGTCGGCGAGTTCACGGCGTCGACGTCCGAGGACATCGAGCGCGGCGTGTACGCAGGCCCAGCCGAGGCCATCATGGCCGTCGACCGCGGTGCCCTCACCGTGCAGTCGCGGATCAAGGTGCGGCTGACCGATCAGCGTCCGCCGGCCGAGATCGAGGCCGACCAGTTCCCCGACGGCTGGAAGTACGGTCAGGCGTGGGACATCGAGACCACGCTGGGCCGCGTGCTGTTCAACGAGTTGCTCCCGGTGGAGTACCCGTTCGTCAACGAGCAGATGCCGAAGAAGCGTCAGGCCGTCATCATCAACGACCTCGCCGAGCGGTATCCGATGATCGTGGTCGCTCAGACCGTCGACAAGCTCAAGGACGTCGGCTTCTACTGGGCCACCCGTTCGGGTGTGACCGTGTCCATGGCCGACGTGCTGGTGCCGCCGGACAAGGCGGAGATCCTCGACAAGTACGAGGAGCGCGCCGACGGTCTGGAGCGCAAGTTCCAGCGCGGTGCGTTGACCCCGGACGAGCGTCGTGACGCCCTCGTCGAGATCTGGAAGCAGGCCACCGAAGAGGTCGGTCAGGCGATGGAGGCCCACTACCCGGCCGACAACCCGATCCCGATGATCGTGAAGTCGGGTGCGGCGGGCAACATGACCCAGATCCGCTCGCTGGCGGGCATGAAGGGTCTGGTGACCAACCCGAAGGGTGAGTTCATCCCGCGTCCGATCAAGTCCTCGTTCCGTGAGGGCCTGACGGTGCTGGAGTACTTCATCAACACCCACGGTGCGCGTAAGGGTCTGGCCGACACCGCGCTGCGTACCGCCGACTCGGGTTACCTGACCCGTCGTCTGGTGGACGTGAGCCAGGACGTCATCGTCCGCGAGACCGACTGCAACACCGAGCGCGGCATCATCACGACCATCGCCGAGCGTCAGCCCGACGGCACCCTGATCCGCGATGCGCACGTGGAGACCTCCACCTACGCGCGGACGCTGGCCGCCGACGCGGTCGACGAGAACGGCACCGTCATCGTCGAGCGTGGTCACGACCTGGGCGATCCGGCGATCGAGGCGCTCTTGGCGGCCGGCGTCACCGAGGTCAAGGTCCGGTCGGTGCTCACCTGTGCCACCGGCACCGGTGTGTGCGCGCACTGCTACGGACGGTCGATGGCCACCGGCAAGCTCGTCGACATCGGCGAGGCCGTCGGTATCATCGCCGCCCAGTCGATCGGTGAGCCCGGTACCCAGCTGACCATGCGCACCTTCCACCAGGGTGGTGTCGGTGAGGACATCACGGGTGGTCTGCCGCGAGTCCAGGAGCTGTTCGAGGCACGTGTCCCCAAGGGCAAGGCCCCGATCGCCGAGGTCTCCGGCCGGGTGCGTCTCGAGGACGACGACCGCTTCTACAAGATCACGATCATCCCGGATGACGGATCGGAAGAGGTTGTCTACGACAAGATCTCGAAGCGTCAGCGTCTGCGCGTGTTCAAGCACGACGACGGCACCGAGCGCCTGCTCGCCGACGGCGACCACGTCGAGGTCGGCCAGCAGCTCATGGAAGGTGCTGCCGATCCGCACGAGGTGCTGCGCGTGATGGGCCCGCGTCAGGTGCAGATCCACCTGGTCAACGAGGTCCAGGAGGTCTACCGCAGCCAGGGCGTGTCGATCCACGACAAGCACATCGAGACCATCGTGCGTCAGATGCTGCGTCGTGTGACGATCATCGACTCGGGTTCGACGGAGTTCCTGCCCGGTTCGCTCACCGAGCGTTCCGAGTTCGAGTCGGAGAACCGTCGCGTGGTGTCCGAGGGTGGCGAGCCCGCCGCCGGACGCCCGGTGCTGATGGGTATCACGAAGGCCTCGCTCGCGACCGAGTCGTGGCTGTCGGCGGCGTCGTTCCAGGAGACCACGCGTGTCCTGACCGATGCGGCCATCAACAGCCGCAGCGACAAGCTGATCGGTCTGAAGGAGAACGTGATCATCGGTAAGTTGATCCCGGCCGGTACCGGCATCAACCGGTACCGCAACATCCAGGTTCAGCCGACCGAGGAGGCGCGTGCCGCGGCGTACGCGGTGCCGTCCTACGACGACACCTACTACACCCCGGACGGTACCTTCGGTGCCCCGGCCGGTGCCGCGGTGCCGCTGGACGACTACGGATTCGGTGGCGACTACCGGTAGCCGGTAGCTCTACGACGAACGGCCCCCGCCCGAAAGGTGCGGGGGCCGTTCGCATGTGGCCCAGGTTCGGTCGCTGCGGTGCGCGTGCGCTGCCAGTTGGGTCAGCAGCCGGCTGGTTTCGTGGCCGGCCGCTCGGGAGTGTCCTCCATGGGCGTCACCCTACAACGTTGGCGCGGCCAACGAATCGAGGTTATGGTTGGTTTCACCAACGTTGGTGAGACCAATTAAATCCCGTGATTGGACGCGACAGTGATCTCTCCGTTCCGTATCGACATCCCACAGGCCGACCTCGACGATCTGACCGACCGGCTCTCCCGTACCCGATGGCCCAACGAGGTCGAGGGCGCCGGCTGGGACTACGGCTTCCCGCTCACCCGGCTGCGAGAACTCGCCGAGTACTGGCGCACCGGGTACGACTGGCGTGTACACGAAGCCGAGCTCAACGAACTCGACCACTTCGTCACCGAGATCGATGGCCATTCAATACATTTCGTGCACGTGCGGTCCTCAAGACCCGATGCGATGCCACTGATCCTGACGCATGGCTGGCCCGGGTCCTTTCTGGACTTCCTCGATGTCATCGAACCGCTCGCGCGCGACTTCCACCTGGTCATCCCATCCATCCCGGGATACGGCTTCTCCGGCCCTACTCACGAGCGTGGCTGGGACATCAACAGGATTGCGCGGGCCTGGGCCGAACTGATGCGCCGGCTTGGCTACGAACGCTATGGGGCACAGGGCGGGGACTTCGGCTCGGGAATCTCGCTGGCACTCGGTGCCTTTGCACCGGAGCGGGTGGTCGGGGTGCATGTCAACTACTTGCCAACGCGGCCCGACCCGGACGCCGACCTCGAACTGTCCGAGAAGGACAAGGCCCGGCTGGACACGGTGCGCACGTTGATGGCGAATCGTCCACCGTTTCAGGCGCTGCAGGCGCTCACGCCGCAGACCATCGGTTATGCATTGACGGACTCGCCCGTCGGTCAGCTGGCGTGGATCGCCGAGCGCTTCGCAGAGTGGACGGACCCGCGTACACCGGTCAGTGACGAGCGGATGCTCACCGACATCACGCTATACTGGCTGACCGCGACCGCGGCGTCGTCGGCGCGGCTGCACCATGACGCGCCACGTCGGGTGGAGCCGTGCCCGGTCCCGATCGGCGTCGCGGTGTTCGCCCACGACATCACGCAATCCATCCGCCCACTGGCGCAGCGGCGCTATGACATCCGGCGCTGGTCGGAGTTCGACCGCGGCGGCCATTTCGCCGCGATGGAGGTACCGGACGTCTTCGCCGAGGACGTTCGCGACTTCTTCCTCGTCGATGTTCCGATGGCCACCAACGACGACCGCGCGGTGGCGACTGCGTAGATCCCTCGGCTGCTCTGCCCAGATCATGATGACGGAAACGTCTGCGTCGCCGAGGGGCGCGCAGGGAGCCTCCAAGGGGCTCGGGATCGGCGTTGCAGGTCAGCGATCCGTGGAGAACCGCACCGCCGCCCGGACCTGGGCGGCGGCCGCCGAACCGATGCCGAGCGGCCAGCGGTGCATGATGTATTCCGCGGCCTGGTCGACCGACAACTGGCGGGTGGAATTGCCGGTGCGCAACCAGAATTCGGGTGGTGTGCTCTTGCCGGTGCGCAAATACACCGGACGCGGCGATGGCGAGCAGGTGACGCGGCAGACCGGTGCCGGGCCGCCGGCGGCGCGCACGGTCTCGACGGCGACCCCGATCGCCGCGGCGGCGTTCTGGCCGAGGGCCGTGGTGAACAGGTCGCGCAGCCACAGCTCGAAGCGGTCGGCGTCGGGGACCTTGAGCGTGGCGAAGTCGGCGTCGAGACCCAGCGGGGTGCCGGCGTCGTCGACGCCGATGAGCAGGGTGCCGCCGTCGGCGTTGAGGAACGCCGACACCGTCTTCACGATGATCAGTTCCATCCGGGGGTCCTTCTCGCCGGAACGCATGTTGATCCGGGCGGTGGACTTGAACTCGACCCGATCGGATTCGCCGGCGGCGAGCAGCTCGGCGACCGACGCGCGTTCGGTGTGCTGGAAGCGTGCGGCGACGAGCCCGTACACCGCGACCGCCGAGACCGCGCTGACCACGCCGAGCGCCACGGACACGCCGCTCCACACGTGCAGGGTCGGGTCGATGATGCCGGCGAGGATGAAGCCGACCGCCGTGCCCAGGATTGCGACGACCATCGACGTGGTGGTGTTCAGGCGGGCCCGCCCGCGCAGCATCATCCGCGCCGCGCCGCCGAACAGCCAGGACAGCACCAGCACGCTCACCAGAGCGCCGGCGGTGATCCACACCGGGACTGCGCCTTCGAGGGCCGACTGCAGAGGACTCGCGGTCACATACCCGGTTGCTGACACTGATGCGTACACGGTGACCAGTATGTCGAAGCCGTTGCGAGTGGCTGGAGCGGGTGGATGGGGTGGGCTGTCGGACGGGATCGTAGCGTGCCCACCGGCCGGATCAGCCGGCGTGTCAGGCGGGCACCGGCAGACCGTACACCCGGCAGGCGGTGCGGAACCCGATCAGCTCGGACACCCGCAGCGCGTCGTCGAGGCTCCAGGCGTCGGCATCGACGACGCGGCGCATCGTGGTGGCCAGTGCGTGCCGCCACAGGCATGCGCCGAGGTAGTGCAGTTCCGCCGGCCCGAATCCGTCGGATGAGTACAGCACCTTTCGGAACGGGGCCAGCTCGAGGATGCGCGCGATCAGCTCGGGCGCCCGCGCCCCGAGATGATGCACGGCCAACCCGACGTCGACGTAGACGTTGCTGAACGCCTGCGCCAGGTAACCGGCCTCGCGTTCGAAGGGGTAACAGTGCAGCAGCATCACCGGAGTGGAACCGCTGTCGCGCAGGAAATCCAGCAGCAGCAGGGGATTGGTGCGGTGCAGATCCGCGTCGCGGTCACCGAGCCCCACGTGCACCTGCAGTGGTTTCCCGAGCCGCAGCCCCCGGTGCAGCCCGAACCGCAGCAGGGTGCGGTCGGTCAGCCGGCGGCCGCCTGCGTCCCGCCACCGTCGGGCGGCCTCCTCCACCTCCCGCGGGTCCGGGTCGGACAGATCGCCGTCGAAGCCGCCCCGGTAGGCGAGGATCGTCTTCGTGCCCACCGCCGTCCGCGCGCGGTCGGCGAGGAGCTCGTCGAACGCCGCCACATACCGGCCGTCACGCGCGGCCGCGTCCTCGGCAAGCGCCTCCAGACGCACCACCTCGTGGGTCGCCGACCCCGACAGTGCCGCCAGCGTCGCGGAGTCGGCCACGCCGGGCAGGCCGGTATCGACGATCCAGTCGCTCACCCCGGCCGCACGCAGAAACGTGCGCGCGAGCTCGGGTTCGGCGATGCCGTGGCGGCGCTGCCAGTAGTCGTCGGCGGGGGCGTGCGGGTCCAGTCCCAGCAGCGGCGCGCACCATCGTCGGACCGCGAAACCGAGCTGCGAATCGAACGGGGCGTCGTCGCCCGCCACCGGCGCCGTGTTGGCCTCGTTCAGCGCGTTCTCGAACCGCGCCCGGTCGGGTGCGTCGGTCCAGCAGCCGTGCACGTGATGATCGACGAGGGACAGGCCGGCGATGTGCTCCTCGATCCGCCCGTCGGCCGCAGGCATCCCCTCACACGCTCCACGCGAGCCGGAACCGGTCGGCGATCGTCGTCGGGGTGTGATCGGGGAACGTGGTGATCTCGTAGCGACGTACCGCGACCAGGGCGTCCACCGCCGGGTCGCCGAGGGTCTCGCGGAGCCGGGCCGACGCGTCCATCGCCTCGACGATCGCCCGCTGATCGTGCGACAGCGGCCGGATGCGCGCGTCGGCGCGCTGCTCGGGGCTGAGGTTCGCCGGGTCGACGGTGACCTCGGGGGGCAACGACGCCGCCCGGTCGATACCCGCCACCGCCGAACCGAGGATGGCCGCGGTCGCGAAGTAGACGTTCGCCGACGGGTCGATCGCCTTCACCTCGACGTTGGCGCCGCGCGGGCTCGCCGGGCCGGCGGCGATCAGCCGCACCGCCGCCTCACGGTTCTCCACCCCCCAGCAGGCGAACGCACCGGCCCACTGGCCGGGCAGCATCCGCAACCCCGACACCACCGACCCGCACAGCACGCCCTGCAGGTCGACCATGTCCTCGACGATCCCCGCAACCGCATGCTCGCCGTCGACGGTCATCCCGGCGGTGCCCGCACCCCCGGAGAACAACGGTTCGTCGTCGCGGAACAACGAGAGGTGCTGATGGGCCCCGCAACCGACACCGTCGGCGAACGGCTTGGGGGAGAACGAGACCCGGATCCCGTGCCGGCGCGCCACCCGGCCGATGATGATCCGTGCCACCACCAGCTGGTCGGCGGCCGCGATCGGGTCGCGCGGCTCCAGCGACATCTCGAACTGGTTGCGGCCGTACTCCGGGTGGAGTTGTTCGACGGAGACCCCGGCGGTCCGGCAGTCCGCCAGCACCTCACGCACGAACTCCTCGTGCTCGAACGCGCCGGCCGCGCCGTAGGGAGCCCACAGATCCGACGGAAGCCGCCCGCCGTCGGGACCGACCAGCACGAACTCGAGTTCGTGACCGACCAGCGCCCGCAGCCCTGCCTCGGCCAGCCGGTCGACCACCCGGCGCAGCGTGCCGCGCGCACATTGCGGCACGGGCTGTCCGGTCTGGTCGAAGAACTCGCCCGGCGCCCACACCAGCGTCGGGTCGAGGGTCGCCATGGCGTCGAGGTCCACCCTGATGCGCTGGTCGCCGACCACGCCGATCGCATCGGTGAACGCAATACCGCCCTGGTCGATGGTGAACGCATGCCACGTCGGACTGGCCCCCAGCCCCGACGACGCGAACACCGGAACGCGTGTCTGCGGCACCACCTTCGCCAGGGTCAGACCCGCCGGATTGACGATCGTGCCGATCAGTACGGTTGGTTCGACCCCGGGAAACCCTGACTGCGACGACATACCTCTCAGTCTCGTGCATCGGCGCGTCCGGTGCGGGCGAACCCGCCGACACCGCCGGTCGTCGGTGGCGGGTGGCCGTGTCCGTGGTCATGCTCCGATCATCCGCGCCGAACGGGCCGTCGACCGGGGTGCGGCTCGATCTGTGGATGACCGAACCAGATCGTGGCGGCTGTGGACAACCGGCACGATCGCGCGACGATGCTCAGTTCTCGAAGCGGTACGGCAGGTACTGCACGTTCCAGTGGTTGCCGTCGGGGTCGTCGAAGTAGACGAAGTGACCCCACTGCTGGACGTCGACCTCACTGACGTCGACGCCGGCGTCGACGAGATGCTGCCGGGCGGCGCGGATGTCGGAGACACACAGCATCAACGCGCCGACGTTCGACGGTGGGCCATCGACGATGCCGGTCCCGAACGCGATCGAGCATCCCGAGCCCGGCGGCGTCATCTGCACGAAGCGGACACCGTCGCCTGGCGACGCGTCGTGGTCGGGATGGAAGCCGACGCGGGTGTAGAACTCCTTGGCGCGGTCCACGTCGGTGACGGGCAGGAACGCGACCTCCAGTGTCCAGTCCATCGGGATCACCTCTCCGTGCGTGGCGGTTCTGGTACCGATCAGTCTTCGCGCCATCGCGGACAGCCGATGTCCGCGATGGTGGGCCGGGGTGGCCGAATCGAAGTTCCGCGCGTGGGCCGCGGGCAGGCAATACGCTCATCTCGTGTACACCGACCGGCCCGTGACGATCTTCGGTCCCGACTTCCCGTTCGCCTACGACGACTGGATCACCCATCCGGCGGGCATCGGGTCGGTGCCCGCCGATGCGCTCGGGTCCGAGGTCGCGATCATTGGTGCCGGGATGGCCGGCATGGTCGCCGCCTACGAGCTGATGAAGATCGGATTGCGGCCGGTGGTCTATGAACCCGAACGGATCGGCGGCCGGTTGCGGTCGGAGCATTTCGTGCCGGGCGAGCCGGAGGTGGCCGAACTCGGCGGGATGCGGTTCCCGATCTCGTCGTCGACGTTCTTCCACTACGTCGACACCTTCGGGCTGCGGTCACGTCCGTTCCCGAATCCGCTCACCGACGCGGCCGGCAGCACGGTCATCGATCTCGGCGGCGAAACCCTCTACGCCCGCACCCTCGAGGATCTGCCGCCGATCTACACCGAGATCGAGAAGGCGTGGGACAGCGCCCTCGAACGCATCGCCGGGTTCTCGGCCCTGCAGGAGGCGATCCGCGCCCGCGACGTCCCGCGGCTCAAGGAGTTGTGGAACCGGATCGTCGTCGACTGGGACGACCGCAGCTTCTACGACTTCCTGGCCACCTCCGCCGAGTTCGGCTCGCTGTCGTTCCGGCACCGAGAGCTGTTCGGGCAGGTGGGATTCGGCACCGGCGGATGGGACTCCGACTTCGCCAACTCGATGCTGGAGATCCTGCGCGTGGTGGTCACCAACTGCGACACCGAACAGCATCTGATCGTCGGTGGGGTCGAGCAGGTGCCGCGCCGGCTGTGGTCGGACAGCCCGGCCCGCATCCGGCACTGGCCGGTCGGGACGAGTCTGTCGTCGCTGCACAGCGGCGTGCCGCGGGCCGGGGCGGCGGCGATCCGCCGGGTCGGACCCGGCCGCATCGAGGTCGTCGACCGGTGGGGGGATGCCCGCGAGTTCCCGGCGGTCGTGGCGACGTGTCAGGCATGGCTGTTGTCGACCGAGATCGACTGCGACGAAAGCCTGTTCAGCCAGGACCTGTGGATGGCGCTGGACCGGACCCGCTACATGCAGTCGTCGAAGACGTTCGTGATGGTCGACCGGCCGTTCTGGACCGACCGCGACCCGGTCACGGGTCGCGACGTGCTCAGCATGACGCTGACCGACCGCCTCACCCGCGGCACCTACCTGTTCGACAACGGACCCGACCGGCCCGGCGTCATCTGCCTCAGCTACAGCTGGATGAGCGACGCGCTCAAGGTGCTGCCCCATCCGGTGGAGAAGCGGGTGTCGTTGATGCTCGACGCGCTGCGCAAGATCTACCCCGACGTCGACATCGCCGAGCACATCGTCGGGCGGCCGCTGACGGTGTCCTGGGAGAACGAGCCGCACTTCCTGGGGGCGTTCAAGGGGGCACTGCCCGGGCACTACCGCTACAACACCCGCATGTACGGCCACTTCCACGGGCAGGAGCGGCTGCCGGATGCCGAGCGCGGCATCTTCATTGCCGGTGACGACGTGTCGTTCATGCCGGCCTGGGTAGAGGGTGCGGTGCAGACCGCGCTCAACGCGGTGTGGGGTGTGCTCCACCATTTCGGCGGGGCCAGCCATCCCGACAATCCCGGCCCGGGTGACCGATTCGCCGAGCTCGGGCCGATCGACATCGGGGCCTAGCCGAGATGTCCGAATCTGAGCAGCTGCGGATCGCGCTGTGGCAGTGCGAGTCACGACCCGGACAGGTCGAGCAGAACCTGGCGCGGCTGGCCGCCACCGCCGCCGACGCGGCGTCCGCCGCGGCCGATCTGCTGATCACCCCGGAGATGGTGGTGACCGGCTACGACATCGGTGCCGACGCCACCCGCCGGTTGGCCGACCCGGTCGACGGCCCCGTCGCGCGCAGGGTCGCTGCGATCGCGCGCGAGCACGCCATCGCGGTGCTCTACGGGTGTCCGGAGTCGTCGGCCGATGGGACCGTGTACAACGCGATCCGTCTCGTCGACCGTAGCGGCGACCCGGTGGTGACCCACCACAAGACGCACCTGTTCGGCGACCTGGACCGCCGCATGGTGGCCGCCGGGGACACCGCCCCGCCGGTCGCAGACCTCGCGGGGTGGCGGCTGGGGCTCTTGACCTGCTACGAGGTCGAGTTCCCGGAGATGGTGCGGTCGCTGGCGGTGCACGGCGCCGAGGTGGTGTGTGTGCCGACCGCCAACATGATCGACTACGACGCCGTGCAGCAGGTCCTGCTGCCGGCCCGCGCGTTGGAGAGTCAGACGTTTGTGGCATACGCGAATTACTGTGGCACCGAAGGCGATCTGGAGTATGGGGGGCTCAGTGAAGTCGTCGGGCCCAGCGGCGCAGTGCTCGCCGCCGCCGGCCGGCGACCGGAGTTGCTCATCGTCGAGGTCGATCGTGCGGTGCTGGCGCGGTCACGTTCGGACTACCCGTACCTCGCGGACCGGCGGCCCGAGCTGTACTGACGTCGTCCAGCCGGCCGGTCCGGGGGTGGCCGCGCAGTACGCTGAATGCTGTGGCCGACTCGCCGCCACGGTACCGGTGGCTACTGCATGTGGACCTCGACCAGTTCCAGGTCTCGGTGGAGCGGCTGCGCAGTCCCGAACTCGCCGACGTCACGGTGATCGTCGGCGGCAACGGCGATCCCACCGAGGCCCGCAAGGTGGTCACCTGCGCGTCCTATGAGGCCCGCGACGCGGGCGTACGCGCCGGGATGCCGTTGCGCAGCGCGTACCGCAAGCTGCCCGACGCCGTCTATCTGCCGCTGGACATCCCGGCCTACGACGTCGCCTCTGGTGAGGTGATGGCGGTGCTGCGTGGCTTCGGTCATCCGGTGGAGGTGTGGGGTTGGGACGAGGCCTACGTCGGGGTGCAACGGATCTCCGGCGACAATGGTGCTGAGGTCGGCGACGACGAGGTGTGTCGGATCGCCCGCGCCATCCGGTCGGCGATCGCCGCGCGCACCGGGCTGTCGTGTTCGATCGGGATCAGCGACAACAAACAGCGAGCCAAGATGGCGACCGGTTTCGCCAAGCGGGCGGTGGGGGACAGGGTGTTCGTCCTCGACGCCCGCAACTGGCTCGAGCTGATGGGTGAACGTCCGTGCCGTGATCTGTGGAGCGTCGGACCGAAGACCGCCGCCAAACTGGCCGACCGCGCCATCACCACCGTCAACGAGCTGATCGCGACCCCGCGCGAGACGTTGGTCGACATCTTCGGCCCGCACCAGGGGAACTGGTTGTACGTGCTGTGCCGCGGCGGCGGGGATTCGACCATCACCGAAGAGCCCTGGCTGGCCAGATCGCACTCCAAATCCCGGACCTTCCCGGTTGACCTCACCGATCCCGGCGAGATGCGGGTAGCGGCGCGGGGTCTGACCCGCGAGGTCCTCGACCAGGTACTCGGCGAACACCGCGTGGTGTTCCGGGTGGCGGTGACACTGCGGACCTCGACTTTCTTCACCCGCACCAAGTCACGCAAACTCGCCGAACCGACCACGGTGTACGACGACATCGAGCCGGTCGTCGTGGCGTTGCTCGACGACTTCGAGCGGGACCGGCCGGTCCGCTTGCTCGGCGTGCGACTGGACCTGGTGACCGACGACGATGTGGCCCAGGCGGGGAACGACCCATGATCGGGTGGAGGGTGGTTCGCGCGCTGCTGGTCGTGGTGTCGGTGGGGATAGTGGTGGGTGCGCTGGCGCCGGGCCGCGCCCAGGGAAACCCCGTGCCCTTGCCGGTGTCCTACAACTTCCTCGCCGGCATCGACGCGGAGTTGCGTCACCCCGGTGGGTCGCTGCCGGGCACCAACGACTTCCGGTGTCGTCCGACGGCGCAGCATCCGCGGCCGGTGATCCTGGTTCACGGCAGCGGTGGTGGGCGACAGACCAATTGGGCGACGCTGGCGCCGGTGCTGGCCAACGCGGGGTACTGCGTCTTCGCGCTGACCTACGGCGCGTTGTCGGACGTGTGGCCGGTCTCGGCGCTGGGCGGGTTGGGCGTCAAACAGGACAGCGCCTGGCAGGTGAAGGTCTTCGCCGACCTGGTCCTCGCCGCCACCGGAGCGCACCAGGTCGACATCGTCGGTCACTCGTTGGGCACCGAGATCCCCACCTACTGGATGAAGTACCTGGGCGGGCAAGGTAAGGTCGCCCACTACGTCTCCCTGGCCCCGTACTGGCGGCAAGGCCCCGACGAGGACGATGCGCGCAGCGACATGGTGGCCATCGTTCAGCGGGCACTGGGCATCCCACCGCGCACACCGGACCGGTGTGCGGGATGTGTTGCGCCACCGGCCGACTCCAACTTCAACCGCGCGGTGCGCCAACCGACGCCCTACCTGCCCGGTGTCCGCTACACGAACATCACCACCAGCCACGACGAGATCGTGACGCCCTACACCGACGGGCTCCTCGCCGGCCCGCCAGGCACACACGTTGTGAACATCGTTGTGCAGCAGGGCTGCTCACTCGATCGCTCCGATCACCTGTCGATTGTCTCGAACCGCCGGACCGCAGCAATGGTGCTCAACGCGCTGGATGCGGCTCATCGACGGCCGGTGCCGTGTGTGGCGGTCGCTCCCGTCACGGGCGGATAGCCGCCCACGACCGTTCACGCCGCGTTGGGCAACGATGTCAACGTCCGGCGCGCCTGGGACCGCAGCGGTGTGCGTGACGGATCGATCGACTCGGGCGGAGTGAACCACGGATGGCGGTCATCGCCGATCTTCACCTCCCACTCGGTGTGATGGATCGCCGTGTGGTGTCGCTGGCAGAGCAGCACGCAGTTGTCCAGGCTTGTCGGGCCACCGTCGTCCCACGTCACGATGTGATGCGCTTGCGTCCACCCGGCCGCGGCATGGCATCCGGGGAACGCACAACCCTGGTCACGGACGATCAACGCCTTACGAATGCCCGGTGTGACGAAGCGCTCGTTGCGTTTGACGTCGAGCGGGACCGACTCGCCGTCGGTGATGATCGCGGTGATGATGCTGTCACAGCCGATGAGTTGGGCGGTCGGCCGCGACACCGGCCCGGTCCACGCCAGCGATGCCGGCTCGGCCGTCTGCACCCCGGCAGCGCCGACCGCCGATGCAATCATGGTGAGCGTGACGTGCGGGAGATTGCCGCCGGCGGTCGGCGCGGTGTCGTCGGCCTTCAGATAGCCGTCGAGGATCGTTTCGAGGGCGTCGGCGCGTCGCAGTTCCGGCGATCGTGCGTCCGGAGACCCGTCGTACTCGGGCACCGGCAGCGACAGGGAGTCGATCGCGGCCAGCAACTTCTCGCCGATCACGCTGTCCACGTCGAACCGCCCGGTCACACGGCCGTCTCCGGCCACCTCGACGTGGGCTGAATTGAGCGAGCGATCCTCGGCGACCGGGATCTCACGGTGCACACCGGGCGCGAGTTCGATGGCCACCGCCCGAGCCTTCGACGACACCTGCGCCGGCGTCGCGGTGTGTGCCTGCGCGAGCAGCTGCGAAATCAGTTTCGCCCGTTGCACCTCATCGAGGTTCACCCGCGCTTCGACGTGGCGGACCCCGGCGACCACCGCGTGGACGTGTTCTCCCGACAGCCCACCGTCGGCGGCGTCATCGGCGACCGTGGCCAAGTCCCGCAGGTCGATGCCGTCACGCACCCATCGGTAGACCAAGTGCGGCGCCACCCCGATGCTGACCAACCACTGCCCGGTGGACGCCGCGCCCTGGCGTCTGGCCAGTCCGCGCCGATCGATCTCGGCGGCCAGGCGGCACAGGACCGCATCGACGGCGTTGCGCATCTTCACCATTCGGGTCGTCACCGCAGTCAGTGCGGCGTCGTCGGCGGCGGTGACATCGAAGTCACCCAGTGTATCCAGCAGGTTTGCGCCCAAGGCGTCGAGATCGTTCATGGCGACGACGCTAGGCCGCAGATCCCGTGCCTTTCCGGCTGGCTCGGACATCTGTTGATAAGTTCGCGGAGCCGCATCGAGGGCCGCTGCCTGTGGAGAACCCGGCCCTCGCGTCGTGGTGTTCTGTCGCGACCGAAGTCGGTGGAACCCGGCGGTCGTCTACGACGTCCAAGAATCGATGGATCACACTGTGTCGCCGCCCCAGGCCCGGTCGCGCGCCGCGGCCGGTCACCACCGCAACGGGCTGGTGCTCGGCGCCCAGCGGGCCCACCCCCGCGTGCGATCCGACTCCTCGGTGCCGCCGAGGTTACGGTTCGCGGGGGATGCGTACCCCCAGCAGCCGCGTGTCGGGATCGATGTCGAGGCCGACGCGGTCCCAGTCGCACCCGACGCGGATGACCGCATATGTCGATGTCGGGAAACGGTCGAAGTCACCGCCGGGATCGAGGGTCAACACGGTGTCCGGCAGCCCGGGGGCGTGTCCGACCACGAGCACCGTCGCCGCGTCAGCCGGTGCGTAGATGCGCACCGCCTCGAGGATCTCGTCGGGATATCCGCCGTAGATGTCGTCGACATAGACGGTGGGGGCCGCGATACCGGTGGACTCCAACGTCTGGCGTGTACGGGTGGCGGTGGAGCACACGACCGCGTCGATGCGCAGTCCCTCCTCGGCCATCCACCGGCCGGCGAGGGCCGCCTCGCGCCGACCGCGATCGGCGAGAGGCCGGTCATGATCACCCACACCGGCCGGATAGCCCGACTTGCCGTGCCGCATGAGCACCAGGGTGCGCGTCATGCCGCACCCGCTTCGTGGCCGGCGGTGTGTGCGTCCGCGGCCATCGCCTGCAGCGTTGCCACCGTGGCGCGCCAGGCGGACGCCTCCTGGCGGCACAGAGTGGCCTCGTCGTGGTGGCCGTCGGCGGACTCCTCGTCGGCGCGGTCGTCGAAGGCGATGCAGCGGTCCACGGCATCGGCGATGAGCCCGGGCAGCGATCCGCTCGACGAGCACGCCAGCCGGATCGTCGCCGCATCGAGAGTGGTGAGGCGTTCGAGCTCGGACTGATACCTCATAACCCAAACTTACGTCGGCACGCCGCGGCCATGGTGGACCCACACCGCGGCGGTGGTCGGATGTCTAGCCTGGATCCCGTGCACACCTGGGTTCCCGCATTGTTCGCCCTCGCGGCGGCATTGCTGATCGCGAGTGGCACGGTGATGCGGCAGCGCGCCTCACACGCCAGCGGCGCGATCCGGGCCGGATGGTGGCTGGGTGCCGCGGTCGCGGTGTGCGGGTTTGCTAGCCAGGCCGTTGCCTTGGGCCTCGGGTCGATCCTTCTGGTGCAGCCGCTGGTGGTGCTCGCGGTACTGTTCGCATTGCCGATGGAGGCCTGGGCCGATCACCGCAGACCATTGCGTGTCGAGTGGCTGTGGGGTGGCGTGCTGGTGGCGTGCGTGACGGTGTTCTTGAGCGTCGCACGTCCCGAACCGTCCCCGCGCCGACCCGACAACCTGCTGGTCGGGCTGACCATCGGGGTGGTGATGATCGTGCTGCTGTTCGGTTGCGTACTCGGCGCCGAACGGTGCAACAGCCACTACAAGGCGCTGCTCTACGGGGTGACCGCGGGCGCGTTGTTCGGCGTGTCGGCCCTGCTGGTCAAGACGGTCGCCTACCAGCTCACCCACGACTTCTGGCGTACCTTCACTGAGCCGGGGGTCTACCTGTTCGCCGTCGTCAGTATCGGCGCGGTCATCGCCCAGCAGCGCGCGTTCGGGGCGAACGAGCTGCAGACATCGTTCCCAGCGCTGACCGTGATGGAGCTCGCCGTGTCGATGACGCTGGCGGTGCTGCTGCTCGGTGAGAACCTCAGCGTCTCAGCGCCGACCGCCTTGTTCCTCGGCATCGTGCTGGCCGGGATGGTCCGGGCGGTGCTGGAACTGGCCCGGCTCGCCGCGAAGCGAGCCGAGGAGAGCGGGTTCGAGCCCGCAAATCTCCCGCACCCACATCTCCCGCACCCGCACCTTCCGCACCCGCACCTTCCGCACCCGCATCTCCCGCACTCGCAGCCGCGTTGCGCGGCGGATGAGGACTCAGCGCCGGACCCGGACCCGGCGCCGCAACGCGGGACGGCGGCCACCACCGGCCCGGACGGTCAGGTCAGCCGGCCTCGCCCGGAGCGATGACGGCGGCGATGCCCTCGGCCCACTCCGCGGCCTGCTTGGCGGGCTTGACCGGGGACGAGTTGTCGTGGCGGGCGTGCTCGCCCACCTGCACGGCCCCACGCTTGGTCAGCATCCCCGCGATGATCTCGCCGCCCCGGTTGAACGTCTCGCCGTAGACGGTGTCGCCCAGCCCGAACACCGCGAACCGCAGGCCGGTCAGGTCGGGATCGACCGCGTCGAGTTCCTCGGCGAACGGCTCGGCGCCGGTGGGCAGCTCACCCTCGCCGTAGGTGGAGCACACGATGACCAGGAAGTCCGCGGGGTCGAGGTCCTCCACCGCGAACTCCGTCATGTCGTAGATCGCCGGGTCGTGATCGACCGCGAGCACATCGGAGATCGCGTCGGCGACCAGCTCGCCGTTCCCGGTTTCGGTGCCGTACAGGATGACGACCGACATGACAGTTCTCCTCTCGACGTCGCGCTCGGACAGCCGCGACACAAACCCGACCAAGGTTACCCTAACTCATCGGTAGGGTGTGAATCGGCAGGTCGCAGGCCCTTTGCAAAAATACTTGCATGTCCTACTATTGGAGCCGGAGGGCCGCTTCGACCGGCCATGACCCCGACTCGTGAATCAAGGTGATCTCCCCGTGTCCAGTACCGAAGTCCGCAACATCCCGCATTACCTGAACGGCTCCGCCGTGACCGTCACCGAAGGCCGCTTCGCCGACGTGTTCAACCCGAGCACCGGCGCCGTGGCGGCGAAGGTGCCCCTGGCGTCGACCGCCGAGGTCGACGCGGCGGTGGCAACCGCGGTTCAGGCTCAGAAGGAGTGGGCGGCCTGGAACCCGCAGCGCCGCGCCCGTGTGCTGATGCGTTTCGTCGACCTGGTCAACCAGAACTCCGACGAACTGGCCACCCTGCTCTCGCTCGAGCACGGCAAGACCCACGCCGACGCGCTCGGTGACATCCAGCGCGGCATCGAGGTGATCGAGTTCGCCATCGGTATCCCGCATCTGCTCAAGGGTGAGTTCACCGAGGGCGCCGGCGGTGGCATCGACGTGCACTCGATCCGTCAGCCGCTCGGCGTCGTCGCCGGCATCACCCCGTTCAACTTCCCGGCGATGATCCCGCTGTGGAAGGCCGGCCCCGCACTCGCCTGCGGCAACGCCTTCATCCTCAAGCCCAGCGAGCGGGACCCGTCGGTGCCGGTGCGGCTGGCCGAGCTGTTCAGCCAGGCCGGTCTGCCTGCCGGTGTGTTCCAGGTCGTCCACGGCGACAAGGAGTCCGTCGACGCGCTGCTCAACAACCCGGACGTGCAGGCGCTCGGCTTCGTCGGCAGCTCCGACATCGCCCAGTACATCTACTCGACCGCCGCGGCCAACGGGAAGCGCTCGCAGTGCTTCGGCGGCGCCAAGAATCACATGATCATCCTGCCCGACGCCGACCTCGACCAGGCCGCCGACGCGTTGATCGGCGCGGGCTACGGCAGCGCCGGCGAGCGCTGCATGGCCATCAGTGTCGCGGTGCCGGTCGGCGAGGCGACCGCGGAACGGTTGCGCGCCAAGCTCGTCGACAAGGTCAACGCCCTGCGCGTCGGGCACAGCCTCGACCCGAAGGCCGACTACGGGCCGCTGGTCACCGCCGCCGCCCTCGACCGCGTCAAGGGCTACATCGGCAAGGGTGTCGAGCAGGGCGCCGAACTGGTCATCGACGGCCGGGAACGCACCAGCGATGAACAGTCCTACGGCGACGACGACATCTCGAACGGCTTCTTCATCGGCCCCACTCTGTTCGACCACGTCACCAAGGACATGGTCATCTACACCGACGAGATCTTCGGTCCGGTGCTGTCGATCGTGCGTGCCCACGACTACGAGGAGGCCCTCGCGCTCGCCTCGGATCACCAGTACGGCAACGGCGTCGCCATCTTCACCCGCGACGGCGACACGGCCCGCGACTTCACCGCCCGGGTCAACGTCGGCATGGTCGGCGTGAACGTCCCGATCCCGGTTCCGGTGGCCTACTACACCTTCGGCGGCTGGAAGCGCTCGGGCTTCGGTGATCTCAACCAGCACGGCCCGACGTCGATCCAGTTCTACACCAAGACCAAGACGGTCACGAGCCGCTGGCCCTCGGGCATCAAGGAAGGCGCCGAGTTCGTGATCCCGACGATGGACTGACGCAGACATGACGACACTCACCGACAGCGGTCTCGACGCCGACGAACGCGTCATCGTCGAGACCGCGGCCGGGTTCGCGGCCAAGAAACTGGCGCCGTTCGCGCTGGAATGGGACGAGAGCCATCACTTCCCGGTAGCGGAGCTGCGTGAGGCCGCCGAGCTCGGCATGGGCGCGATCTACTGCTCCGAGGACGTCGGGGGCAGCGGCCTGCGCCGACTCGACGGCGTGCGGATCTTCGAACAGCTCGCCTACGCCGATCCGGCAGTGGCGGCCTTCCTGTCCATCCACAACATGTGCACCTGGATGGTCGACCAGTACGGCACCGACGAACAACGCTCCACCTGGGTGCCGAAGCTGGCGTCGATGGAGACCGTCGCGAGCTACTGCCTGACCGAACCCGGTGCGGGATCGGATGCGGCGGCGCTGGCGACCCGCGCGGTCAAATCCGGCGACGAGTACGTGATCACGGGCGTCAAGCAGTTCATTTCCGGCGCGGGCTCTTCCGACCTGTATGTGCTGATGGCCCGCACCGGCGACAACGGGCCCCGCGGCATCTCCACCTTCCTCATCGAAAAGGGCACGCCGGGGCTGAGTTTCGGCGCGCAGGAACGCAAGATGGGCTGGCATGCCCAGCCCACCGCGCAGGTCATCCTCGACGAGGTGCGGGTGCCGGCGGCCAACCTGCTCGGCGGGCAGGAGGGCATCGGTTTCGGTATCGCGATGAACGGGCTCAACGGCGGGCGGCTCAACATCGCCGCGTCGTCGCTCGGCGGTGCGCAGGCGGCATTCGACAAGGCGGCGAGCTACGTCGCCTCCCGAAAGGCCTTCGGCAACGCCCTGATCGACGAGTCGACCATCCGGTTCACGCTCGCGGACATGGCCACTTCGCTGCAGGCGTCGCGGCTGATGCTGTGGCAGGCGGCCGCCGCGCTCGACGCGGACGCTCCGGACAAGGTCGAGCAGTGTGCGATGGCCAAACGCTTCGTCACCGACAGCTGCTTCACGGTCGCCGACCAGGCGCTTCAGCTGCACGGCGGCTACGGGTATCTGAACGAGTACGGTCTGGAGAAGATCGTCCGCGACCTGCGCGTGCATCGGATACTGGAGGGCACCAACGAGATCATGCGGGTGGTCGTGGGGCGGTCGATCGCCGCACGGTACCGCGAAAGCTGAGAGAGCACAGGAGATTTCGACAATGACGACGATCGCTTTTCTGGGCCTGGGCAACATGGGCGGGCCGATGGCGGCCAACCTGGTCAAGGCCGGCCACACGGTGCACGGCTTCGACCTGGTGGCCGAGGCGGTGAAAACGGCCGAGGCCAACGGTGTGACCACCTTTCCGAGCGCGGTGGAGGCGGTGGCGGCGGCCGAGGTCGTCATCACGATGCTGCCGAGCGGGCCGATCGTGAAGAACGTCTACGCCGAGGTCCTGCCCGTCGCACCCACGGGGGCGCTGTTCATCGACAGTTCCACCATCTCGGTCGACGATGCCCGCGAGATCCACCAGCAGGCCACCGACAACGGTTTCGCACAGCTCGACGCCCCGGTCTCCGGTGGCGTGAAGGGCGCGACGGCCGGCACCCTGGCCTTCATGGTCGGCGGTGAGGACGAGGCCTTCCTCGCGGCGCGGCCGACCCTGGAACCGATGGCGGGCAAGGTGATCCATTGCGGTGACGCCGGTGCCGGGCAGGCCGCCAAGGTCTGCAACAACATGGTGCTCGCCGTGCAGCAGATCGCGGTGGGGGAGGCCTTTGTGCTGGCCCAGAAGCTCGGTCTGTCCGATCAGGCGCTCTTCGACGTGATCACCGGCGCGACCGGGAACTGCTGGGCGGTGCAGACGAACTGCCCGGTACCCGGTCCGGTGCCGACCTCGCCGGCCAACAACGAGTTCAAGCCGGGGTTTGCCACCGCGCTGATGAACAAGGACCTGGGGCTGGCGATGGACGCCATCGCCAGCACCGGATCGCGGGCCCCGCTGGGCACTCATGCGGCCCAGCTCTACAAGGCCTTCGCCGAGCAGCACGCCGATCTCGACTTCAGCGCGATCATCACCTCGCTGCACTGACCGCAGATCACCGTCGGCCACCCACGAACCTCCGCGTTCGTGGGTGGCCGACGCGTTGTGGGGCTGGTCCGGTTAGAAGTCGCCGGCGGCGTGCCGCAACGACTGGATGGCACCGACGAGACCGGTGATCTCCTCGTCGGTCATCCCGACATCGGCGAAGACCTCACGGTTGAGCGTCGCCGTCGCGTCCTCCACGGTGGAGCGGCCGAGATCGGTGATCTCCACCAGGGTGGTGCGCCCATCCGTCGGGTGCGGCAGGCGGCGCACCAGTTTCGCCTCCTCGAGCCGCCGGATCGCATGCGTGACGCTGGTGACGTGCACCTGCAGACGATCGCTGGCCTTGGTGATCGGCAGCGCGCCCTGCCGTGAAAACGCCAGCAGACGAAGCAGTTCGAACCGGGAGAAGGTGAGATCGTAGGGGCGCAATGCCGTTTCGACCCGCCCCAGCAGGATCTGGTGGGCCCGCATCACCGACGTGACCGCGACCATGCCGTCGGCGACATCACCCCAGCCCGCCTCGGCCCAGTTTTCTCGCGCCTGCGCGATCGGGTCGAAACGCATACTGCGGCCTGCCATGTCATTCAGCCTAGAGCAGTCTCACCCGTTGCGCGGCACCGGTGATAGATCATCTACACGAGGTGCGCGTGGGAGCCGCGGTTCATCGAATCGGCGTGCGCTCCAACAACATCTCGATCGCGCCGACGATGGTGTCCACGAGGCCGGCGACCGTGTGCTCGCCGAGCTCACCGCGCTGCTCGTCGGAGCGCATCATGATCACCGACTCCACCAATCGGAACGGCAGCAGACTGCGGGTGTCGGCCCGATCATCGAGCGCCGCGGCGGCCAGGGTCTCATAGGCGCGGGCTAGTTCCTGGCGGGCGGCCCGGAACCCGGCGAACCGCTCGTCGCCCAGCTCCGGCAGCAGGTAGAGCGCACCCAGGTTCCACCGTGCCTCGGCCAGCTGGGTGACGTCGAAGCGGGCGAGATCGAGGAGCCGATGCAGCGGCGAGTCGTCGGCGGAGAGCAGGTTGCGCGCCCGGTCCAGCGACGGGTCGACGGTGGTGGCCAGCAGCGCGGCGAGGATGTCGTCTTTGGTCTTGAAATAGTGATAGAGCGATGCCTGCCGGACCCCGACGGCGTCGGCGATCATCCGCGTCGACGTGCCGGTGTAGCCGTGGCGGGCGAACAGTTCGGCGGAGGCGTCGAGGATCTCGTCGCGCGCGGTGTCGCCGCGGCGTTTCGGCTGCACCAGCCGGGGGCGTCCCGGGCTCGCGGCGCCGCGCGAGGACGCCGATCGCGTCGCCATGTCGTCCCCGTCCTGCAGGTGGTACCGGTCTGTTGACCAATCCACCCTAGCCCACCTCGAGGCCGCCGCCGATGCGCCGACCAGCGGCAGGTAACACAGATGTAGCGCGCGTTTTCCGTCCCGAAACATATCTGTCACTCGACAGAAATAGCCGGCCATTTATCTATCAACTGACAGATAAATGCTCACCGTGGAGCCCCGTGCAGACCCTCAGCAGAGAGACCAACGACCCCATGACCTCCACCGCCATCACGCCGCCCACCGGTCCGTCGCCCACCCCCGGCGGCGACGCGCACGACCTCTCCGAATTCGGCTACGACCAGCAACTGCACCGGTCGTTGGGGAAGTTCGCCTCGTTTGCGGCCGGGTTCTCCTTCGTGTCCATTCTGACCACGATCTTCCAGCTCTTCGGCCTCGGCTTCGGCTTCGGCGGGCCGGCGTTCTTCTGGACGTGGCCGATCGTCTACGCCGGCCAGTTCCTGGTCGCCCTGTGCTTCGCCGAGATCGCGGCGCGCTACCCGCTCTCGGGCGCCATCTACCAGTGGTCGCGCCGCATGGGTGGCGAGGTCATCGGATGGTTCGGCGGCTGGTTCATGATGATCGCGCAGATCGTCACCGCCTCGGCCGCGGCCATCGCGCTGCAGGTCGTCCTGCCGTCGGTCTGGAGTGGATTCCAGGTGATCGGCGACGACCCGACGCTGACGTCGACCTCCGGCGCGGCCAACGCGGTGCTGCTCGGCTCGATCCTGCTGATCGTCGTCACATCCATCAACTGCGTCGGCATCTCCTGGATTAGCCGCATCAACAACATCGGCGTCACCTGTGAACTCGTCGGCGTCACCGCCGTCGTGCTCGCCCTGTTCACCCACGCCCGCCGCGGCCCGGACGTCGTGTTCGACACCGGCATCCCCGGTCAGCAGCCCGGCTACATCTGGGCGTTCATCGTCTCCGGTCTGATGGCGGCCTATGTCATGGTCGGCTTCGGTTCGGCCGGTGAGCTCGCCGAGGAGACCCGGAACCCGCGCCGCGTCGCGCCCCGCACCATCCGCCTGGCGTTGACGGTGTCGGCGATCGGCGGCGGCCTGATGCTGCTCGGCGCGCTGATGGCGGCACCGACCCTCGACGAACAACTCGCCGCCGGCGGCCTGCCCTATGTGCTCGACTCGGTGCTGGGCGGCTTCTGGGGCAAGGTCCTGCTGTGCGACGTCGCCGTCGCGATCTTCATCTGCACCCTGGCGATCCAGACCGCATGCTCGAGGCTGATGTTCTCCATGGCGCGCGACGGACGGCTGCCGTTCTCCAAGACGCTGTCGCATGTCAACGAGCGCACCGGCACCCCGATAGCGCCGGCCATCCTGATCGGGGTGGCGTGTGTCGGCATCCTGCTCGTCAACGTCGGCAACTCGGCGATCTTCGCGACGCTGGCCAGCGTGTGCATCATCCTGATCTATCTCGCCTACCTCGCGGTCACCGCCCCGATGCTCTACCGCCGGCTGCAGGGTTGGCCGAAGGGCCCGGCGACCGTCGACAACGAGGGCAACAAGCTGTTCTCCCTCGGACGATTCGGGATCGTGGTGAATCTGCTCGCGGTCGTCTACGGCGCGCTGATGGTGGTCAACCTGTCCTGGCCGCGGGCCGAGGTCTTCGATCCCACCGGCGAGATGCCCTTCCTGCGGTGGGCGGGCCCGATCTGCATTGCGGCGACGATCCTGGTCGGCATCGCCTGCTTCCCGCGCGGCAGACAACACCCCAAGCCGGTCACGTCCCCGGTCTGACCGCCCCTACCCTTTCCCTGCTGGTCGAGTAGCCGCCGAGCGCGCCAGCGCGAGGAGGCGTATCGAGACCACTCGCCGCAAACGCGGATCCGGATGTACCACAAAGACACTCAAGGAGCTCCATCATGACCACGACCACCGCCGACACCAGTGGCGCCCGCGCACACGCCCGGGCACAGGCCGGGACGACCACCGACTCGATGCCCGTGGTGCCCGCCAGTAGCTGGCCGCACCCGCCCGCCGACGTCGACGCCACCGAATTGACCTGGGCCGAAACGGTTCCCGGAGGCCGCTACACCACCAAGGTGGTGGCCCGGGGCACCCGGCTGCGGCTGCGCGACGTCACCGGAACCGCCTGCGCGCACCTGCTGCTCTGGCGCGCCGACGCCCCGTGGGAGCGGCTCAACGTCGCCGACACCGTCAAGGTGCCGTGGCAGGCCTACCTGAGCACCGGCCATCCGCTGCTCAGCGATCAGGGACGCGTGCTAGCGACCGTCGTCGCCGATACCAGCGCCCATCACGACGCGCTGTGCGGCGCCACCACGCTGGCCGCCAATACCGCCAAATACGGTGACGGGAACGCATATTCGACGAGCCCGGCGGGTCGGGAACTGTTCACCCTGGCCGCCGCCAAGAACGGGCTGACCCCCACCGACGTGGCGCCGTCGCTGTCGTTCTTCCACGGAGTGACCGTCGACGACGACGGCACGCTGCGCTCCACCGGTTCCGCCGGACCCGACACCACGGTCGACCTGATCGTGCACCTGCCCTGCATCGTCGCGATCGCCAACACCGCACACCCGCTCGACCCCGCCCCCAAGTTCACCACCGGACGGCTTGAGGTGCTCGCCTGGCGGGCGCACCGCGATCTCGACGACCTGCTCGCCGGCGTCGCCGACCGCGACCCCGAATACCAGCGCGCGGTCGCCAACAGCGAAGACGCCCACCGCGCGCTCACCTTCTGACACCAGCCAACCGACACCTGAGAGCCCATCATGACCAACACCCTGACCGATCCCGCCACCACACCTGCCGAACAGCTCGCCCTCGTCGCCGGCGAGGTCCTCGACGACACCATCATCGGTGACCGTGCCCCCTGGTCGGGCGTCGTCGCCGCCGGCGACGTTCTCACCATCGTCGACCTCTACGGCAACCAGGCCGTCGACACCCTCTTCTACGGTGGGCACGACCATACGATCCGCTACTCCGCACAGGCGACGATCGCCGCGCAGGGCAACATCTTCCTGACCACCGGATCGGTGATCCGCGACCAGGAATCGGCCCCGATGATGACCATCGTCGCCGACGAGGTCGGCAACCACGACACCCTGGGCGGGGCGTGCTCGCAGGAGTCGAACACGCTGCGCTACGGCCACCACACCAAACATCAACACGCATGCGTGGAGAACTTCCTCATCGGCGGGGCGAAACACGGTCTCGGGAAACGGGATCTGGTCGGCAACGTGAACTTCTTCATGAACGTGCCCGTCGACGCCGACGGATCGCTCGGCATCGTCGACGGCCTCTCCGCACCCGGCAAGCGCCTGGCGTTGCGCGCCGAGGTCGACACGCTCGTCCTGATCTCCAACTGCCCGCAGATCAACAACCCCTGCAACGGATTCGACCCCACCGCGGTCCGGGTCATCGTCACCCGCCCCGACCGATAATCACCCGACACCCACGACAACCCCGAGGAGATTCGACATCATGGCCATCACCGTCCTGCGCGCAGGACCCCTCACCACGATCCAGGACTGGCCGGGCCGGATCGGCTACTGGAAGGTCGGCGTCCCGCCGTCGGGCCCGATGGACGATCTGTCGTTCCGGCTGGCCAACATCGCGGTCGGCAACCCGCAGGAAGCGGCCGGATTTGAGGCGACCATGATCGGGCCGGCGCTGCGCTTCGACGCGCCCGCCACCGTCGCCGTGACCGGCGCACCCGTGTCCGTCAGCGTGTCGGGAACCACCGTGCCGCAATGGGTTCCGATCGAGGTCTCCGCCGGCGACGTCCTCGAGGTGGGTACGGTGGGCGAGATCGGTTTGCGCACCTACATCGCGGTGTCCGGTGGGGTCGACGCCGAGGAGTACCTCGGCAGCCGTGCGACGTTCACGATGGGCCGGTTCGGTGGTCATCACGGACGCACCCTCTCCGACGGCGACGAGATCGCCATCGCATCGTCGTCGGTCCCCGAGGTGCGCGGCGCGGGCGGAGCGCGACGACGGGCGCGGCGCATCCTCGGCGACGAGCAACCCGCGCTGACCAACACCTGGCAACTCGCGGTCACCGTCGGGCCGCACGGGGCGCCGGAGTTCTTCACCGACGAGGACATGGCCGACCTCGTCGGCACCGACTACGAGGTGCACTTCAACTCCGACCGCACCGGCATCCGGCTGATCGGCCCGAAACCCCGGTGGGCGCGCAGTGACGGCGGAGAGGCCGGGCTGCATCCGTCCAACATCCACGACAACGCGTATTCGGTTGGTGCGCTGGACTTCACGGGCGACACTCCGATCCTGCTCGGCCCCGACGGCCCGAGCCTCGGCGGGTTCGTCTGCCCGGTCACCGTGGTGACCGCGCAGCGCTGGAAGCTCGGTCAGCTCAAGCCCGGCGACACGGTCCGTTTCGTGCCGGTGCGCGCCGATCAGACCGCGTCGCCGTCGGTGACCGGGCCCGGCCGCCGCGCAGGATTCGTCGAGGTGCTCTCGGCCGGCGGCGACTCCGACGACGGCGTGCTCGGTGCCACCACCACCGCCGACGGCACCACCACGGTCACCTACCGGCGCAGCGGCGACGACAACATCCTCGTCGAATACGGCGACATGCGTCTGGACCTCGCGTTGCGCGCGCGGGTGCACGCACTGAGCGAACGGATCGAGGCCGACCGTCCTGCCGGGATCGTCGACCTCACCCCGGGCATCCGGTCGCTGCAGGTCAAGGCCGACCCCGATGTGTTCTCGCAGCAGAAGATGCTGTCGTGGCTCGTCGAATGCGAAAGCGAACTGCCCCCCGCTCACGACCTCGTCGTGCCCAGCCGTACGGTGCACCTGCCACTGTCGTGGGACGACCCGGCCACGCGCGAGGCCATCGAGCGCTACATGCTCGGTGTCCGCTCCGACGCGCCGTGGTGCCCGTGGAACATCGAGTTCATTCGCCGGATGAACGGGCTGGACTCCGTCGAGGACGTGCACCGCGTCGTCTTCGACGCGAGCTATCTGGTGCTGGGCCTCGGAGACGTGTATCTCGGTGCTCCGGTGGCGGTTCCGCTGGATCCGAGGCACCGCCTGGTCACCACGAAATACAATCCCGCCCGCACCTGGACACCGGAGAACGCGGTGGGCATCGGCGGGGCCTACCTCTGCATCTACGGTATGGAGGGCCCGGGTGGCTACCAGTTCGTCGGACGCACCACCCAGGTCTGGAACCATCGGCATCCGCTGCCCGCACCGGGTTTCGATCCGCAACACCCGTGGCTCTTGCGGTTCTTCGACCAGATCCGCTGGTATGAGGTGAGCGCCGAGGAACTGCTCGACATGCGTGCCGACGTCGCCACCGGACGCGGCGACAGCGTCCGTATCACCGACGGCGCGTTCTCGCTCGCCGAACACCGGGCCTATCTCGACGCGAACGCCGACCACATCGCGGCGACCCGCGCGACAATGGAGGCGGCACGCGCCGAGGAACGCGAACGATGGACCAGACAGGGCGAGTTCGCGTCGCCGTCCGCACGCCGCGCACTCGACGAGATGTTCGACGAAGGGAAGGTCGCATGAGCGCGATCACCGAGATCTATCGCCGCATCGACGCCGCGGACCGTCCGGAGGTGTTCATCACCCTGCGTCCCCGCGACGACGTGGCGGCCGACCACCGGGAGTCGTTGCGCCGCGGCGGGCCGCTGGCCGGGATCGTCCTCGCCGTCAAGGACAACGTCGACGTCGCGGGGCTGCCGACCACGGCGGCCTGCCCCGGCTACTCCTACGTCCCGACCGTCGACGCACCCGCGGTGGCGGCGCTGCGAGCGGCCGGCGCGGTGGTGATCGGCAAGACCAACCTCGACCAGTTCGCCACCGGGCTCGTCGGAACGCGCAGTCCCTATGGTGCCGTGCGGGATTCACGCCGAACCGACCGCATCTCGGGTGGTTCGAGTTCCGGGTCGGCGGTCGCCGTCGCGCTCGGGTTCGCCGACATCGCGATCGGCACCGACACCGCCGGCTCCGGTCGGGTACCGGCCGGGCTGCAGGGGATCGTCGGCATCAAGCCCACACTCGGGGTGGTGTCCACCGAGGGGGTCGTGCCCGCCTGCGCGAGCTACGACACGGTGACGATCTTCGCCGCCGACCTGGAACTCGCCGATACCGCGATGGCGGCGATGGCAGCCGCGGCCGGGTCCCGCCCGTTCGGTCCGACGACCCGGCTCGCCGCGCCCGCACAGCCGATCGTCGCCGTCCCGGCCGAACTGCCCGAACTCGACGACGCATGGCGGGCCGCCTTCGCCGCGGCGGTGGCCCGGGCACAGGCCGCCGGACTGCGTGTCAAGCCCATCGATCTGACACCGTTCCTGACCGCGGCGAAGCTGCTCTACGACGACGCGCTGGTCGCCGAACGCTACGACGCCGTCGGCGAATTCGTCGACGACGCCGACCCCGTGGCCGCGGGGATCGATCCGGTGGTCTCCGGGATCATCCGTGGCGGAAAACGATTCAGCGCCGTCGACCTCCTCGTGGCGCGCCGCCGGGTCGAGCAGCTACGCGCACAGGCGATGGACGAACTCGGCGACGCGGACGCGCTCTTGGTCCCGACGGCACCCCTGCATCCGACACTCGCGCAGGTTGCCGCAGATCCGGTGGGAGTGAACTCCCGGATGGGCACCTACACGAACTTCTGCAACCTCTTCGACCTGTGCGGGGTGGCGATCCCGGCCGGTGTCGTCGACGAGGCCGACGGGACTCAGGCGCAGTTCGGCATCACGGTGCTCGGGCGTGGGCACGACGACGCCGTCGTCGTCGATCTGGCGCGCCGGTTCGACGGTGACCCCACCCGCGTCCCGGGGCAGGCGTGGCCGGAAACGATCTCGGCGGCAGCGGAACTCGCGGTGTTCGGGGCGCACATGCGCGGCGGCCCGTTGGTGCACGAACTCGCCGACCGCGGTGCGCGCTGGTCGGGGCCGGTGTCGACGGCCCCGAATTACCGGCTCGTCGCGCTGGACACGACACCGGCCAAACCGGGGCTCGTGCGTGACCCCGACGGCCGGCAGATCGACGGCGAACTGTGGACGCTGTCGCCGGCCGCGCTCGGGGAGTTCCTCGCTGCTCTGCCCTCGCCGATGATGCTGGGCCGCGTCGAACTCTCCGATGGCCGCTGGGTGGTCGGGTTCGGCTGTGCCGCCGACGCGGCCGCGCGGGGGGAAGGGCTTGACCGCACCCGCTGGTGACCCTCCCTGCCACACTCCGCATGCTTCTCGGAGTCTCGGATTCGTCTGACCGGACGACACGCGGATCATCGCAATGCCGAAAAGTGTGGCGACCGACCAGCTTTGGGTGTCTTGAACCATTTCTTCGAAATTGTGTATTTGTCGGTGATGTCGTGATTCAATGATCCCGTTTTGTTGGGGTCGAGGCTTGGGCAGCGGGGGAGTTGGACACATGACCGAC
>NZ_BAHC01000046.1 GCF_000298195.1 Gordonia rhizosphera NBRC 16068
GAACCTCTCAGGAACGGGACCGGACGAAGAGTTCGACGACGGTCCGCAGGACCGGCCGGTTCTTCTGATTGACCATGATCGCGGTGCCGGTGACCAGGGCCCGTGCCCGGTCGTCGAAGACGATGTCGTCGATGACCATGGACCCGGTGAGGGTGTCGTCGGGCCGGACGGGGTGCAAGAACGCGACTTCGACCAGTCGGCGCCCCGCGATCACGCTCCAGGCGTCGAAGACGTCGCGCACCGCCAGCCGCTGAAAGACCGCGATTGTGTGGATCCCGCTCGCGATCAACCCACCGAACGCGCCCGCCGCCGCGATCTCGGCGTCGACGTGGAACCCCTGCGGGTCCCACTGTCGGGCGAAATCCAGGAGTTCGGCCTCGGTGACGGTGTGGGCACCGAGCTGGTACTCGTGACCGACCCGGAGATCCTCGGCAAAGACGACTGTGGGCTCAACGTGCACGCAGGCCAGGGTAACCATGTGCCTACAATTCGCATCATGAGCACTGATTCCGGCCTTCCTCCCGACGACCGTTGCACCGTCGATCCGCGCCGCGGACAGTTCGCACAGCTGTCGGCGTTGCCGCCGGACGAGCCGGTGACGATGCTCAATCTGCTCCGGTATCGCGAGGTGGCGGACTATTCGGGTGCCGAGGACCTCACACCGGTCGAGCCGATCACCGGCGCCGAGGCCTACCGGATCTACACCGAAGGAGCGATGCCACATCTGCGGGCGGCCGGCGCTCAGGTGATCTCCCACGGGCAGTGCGGTCCGACGGTGATCGGCCCCGCGGACGAAGAGTGGGATTCCATTCTGATCGTCCGCTACCCGAACCCGGCCGCATTCGTCGACATGGTGAAGGCCCCCGAGTACCAGTCGCTGTCGCGACACCGCACCGCTGCGCTGGCCGATGCGCGACTGATAGCAACCAGCGTCTGACCTCCGGGTGGTCCGGAGGTCAGACGCTGGTCCGCAGGTGCTACGCCCGGTATTTCTCGACGTAGCTGTTCATCGTCGCCAACTGGTAGCGCGAGACCTCGTGGGCGTTCTCGTCCTCGGCGAACACCGACGACACCATGACCGTGTCGTCGCGGTCGTAGAAGCCGAGTCCAGCCAGTCCGCCGAAGAACTCGTCCCAGTCCACATCACCATCGCCGATCTTGAGGTGCTGATGCACCCGGACCGGGTTGCCCGGCGGATTGGTGATGTAGCGTAAACCGTGCGAGCGGTGGTGGTCCATGGTGTCGGCGACGTGCACCAGCCGCAGCTTGTCGCCGGCCGCCGCCATGATCTCGGCCATGTTGCCACCCATGTGGAAGGTGTGGCAGGCGACGTACACCATGCCGATGTTGGGTGAGTTCACCCCGCGGATGATGCGGATCGCCTCGAGCCCGTCCTCCACGAAATCGTCGGGGTGCGGGTCGATCCGGACGTCGATGCCCTCGCTTTCGATGATCGGCAGCAACTCCTCCATGGACCGGAAGAAGGCCCGTTCGGATTCCTCCGGGCGTTCCGGGCGACCGGAGAACTCGGTGTTGATCACGTTCACGCCGAGGTCGACGGTGATCTGGATGACGCGTTTCCAGTTGCGGACCGCCGCTTCTCGCGCATCCTCGTCCGGTCCCGACCACCGCAGCACGGGCAACACCGAGGCGATCTGCACCCCCGCGTCAGCGCACGCCTTGCGGAACCGGGCGACCAGATCGTCGTCGGCGCGAGGGTGGTTGAAGAACGGGATGAAGTCCCGATGCGGCGTCAGCTGGAGGTACTCGTAGCCGAGGTCGGCGACCAGAGCCGGAAACTCCAGCAGGTCGTGACTGTGGTGAAACGGGGTGGGGTCCAGTGCGATTTTCATCGCTCTTCCCTTCTTGTGAGGTCCGGCTCAGTGGACCAGGGCGGAGTTGGCGGACTTCAGGTTTTCGGCCGCGACCTGCAGACCTTCGATCGGACCGAACTCGACGTCCTCGTGCTCGATGTTGACCCACATGTTCGGGTCGACCTTCTCCAGCGCCTGCAGGAAACGAGCCCAGAAACCGACATCATGGCCACGACCCACGGCGACGAAGTCCCACGCCGAGTCCTCCGGCCACTTGTTCACCACATGCTTTCCACCGAGCCCGGTGGGGTTTTCCGACAACGGGATTCGGGTGAACCGCTCATCGAGGACGCCGTAGATCTTGCAGTTCTCGTTGATCCGGGTGTCCTTGGCCGCAGCGTGGAAGACCAACGGGCCCAGCCATTCGATGGCCGCAACCGGGTCGATGCCCTGCCAGAACAGGTGCGACGGATCCATCTCCGCGCCCACGTGGGTGGCGCCGACCTTCTCGACGAGCCGCTTGAGCGTCGGCGGGTTGAACACCAGGTTCTGCGGATGCATCTCGATGGCGACCTTCACCCCGTTCTCCCGGGCCAACGCGTCGATCTCGGTCCAGAACGGCACCGCCACCTCATCCCACTGGTAATCGAGAGAGTCGAGATAGCCCGAGTCCCAGGTGTTCACATGCCACGCCGGCCACTGGCCGCCCGGATGCGCCTGCGGCAGACCGGACATCGTCACGACCCGGTCCACGCCGAGCAGACCCGCGACGCGGATCGCCTTGCGCAGGTCCTCGGCATCCTCGGGGCCCACCTCGGGGTCGGGATGCAGTGGGTTGCCGTTGCAGTTGAGGCCGGCGATCGACACCCCGGTGCCGTCGAAATTGGCGAGGTAGTCCGCCGCGGTGACCGCGCCCGACAGGAGGTCGTCGACGGGCAGGTGCGGGGTGGGCAGGAAGCCACCCGCGTTGATCTCCGCGCCGGTCAGACCCAGGGAGCCGATGATCTCCAGAGCCTCACGCAGCGGCTTGTCGTGCAGGATTGCGGTGTAGACGCCGAGCTTCATGATGATGTGTGCCTTTCTTGGTGATGAGCGGGTTGGTCAGGCGACCTTGACGGTGGCTCCGCCATTGGCGGCGGATTCGGCGATGGCGGCGACGACGCCCATGCTGTGCAGGCCGACGTCGAATCCGGGCAGCGGTCCGAGGACGTCGATGCCGGCGATCTGATCGAGGAACGCCCGAGACTGATAGGCGAACAACTCGGCCTTGCCGTGTCCGACACCGCCGGCATCCATCGGCAGGCCACCCTGGATGTAGGGGTGCTCGGGTCCGATGGTCACACGGCGCGGACCGTTGACCGCCGAGCGCACATCGTCGTTGGCGAGGTGGAACTCGGCGATGCGGGCGAGCTCCCACGAGGCCGAACCGCCGGTGCCGAACATCTCGAAGCCCAGACCGTCGGGCAGGCTGTGGGCGACGCGTGAGGCGGAGAAGGTGCCGGCCGCGCCGGTGCCGAAGGTGGCGGTGAAGGTGGCGACGTCCTCGTTCTCCACCGGTGCCTTCTCGTCGCTGACCGCACCCTTGGTGTGTCCGTAGGTGGTGCCGATCGGGACCGGGCGCTCGGTGATCACGGTGTGGAAGCGGGCGCCGGAGATCTCGGTGATCGGGCCGCAGATGTACTCCGACAGGTCGATGAGGTGGCTGCCGACGTCGGCGAGTGCGCCGGTGCCCGGGCCGCCGCGGTAGCGCCAGGTGATCGGGGAGGTCGGGTCGAGGGCGTAGTCGCACCAGTAGTGGCCGTTGAAGTGGACCAGGTCGCCGATGGTGCCGGCGGCCAGTTCGCGGCGGATCTGCTCGACGGCCGGTGAGCGACGGTAGGTGTAGCCGACGGCGGCGACGCTGTTCTCCGCGGCTGCGGCGGCTTCTACCATCGCCTCGGCGTCGGCCAGCGAGCCCGCCAGCGGCTTCTCGCAGAGCACGTGCTTGCCGGCGGCCAGCAGTCCCTCGACCATCTCGCGGTGCAGGTGGTTGGCGACGACGACGCTCACCGCATCGATGTCGGGTGCGTCTGCGATGGCCTTCCAGTCGTATTCGGCGCGGTCGTACCCGTATCGCTTGGCGGTGTCGTCGGCGACCGCGGCATTGGCATCCGCGATCGCGACCAGGCGCACGTCGGGCCGGTCGGTACCGAACAGCGTGCTCGCCATCCGGTAGCCCGCGGCGTGTGCGCGTCCTGCCATTCCGCCGCCGATGACGGCGACTCCGATCGTCTTCTCGGTCACTGAGCGTGTTCCTCGTGGCTCGGGCCGGCGGGATGTCCGGCGTGATCGTTCTCGGTTACTTTCCCGGTCTACTAAACCGGTCTAGTGCCATGTACTATGAGCGCAGTCACAGCGTCTGTCAAGCCCCTGGCGGGCAACCGCCGATTCGGAAAGGAACCACGGGTGACCAAACCATCCCGCCCGACCATGCAGGATGTCGCGGACAAGGTCGGCGTGTCCAAGGCGACGGTGTCATTGGTCTTCCGCAAGGCTCCCGGCGTCGGGGAGGACACGCGACGCGAGGTCTTGCAGGCTGCGGAGGATCTGGGTTATCGGATGAACCGCGCGGCGGCGCTGATGACCGCGCGCCGGTCTCACCTGATCGGTGTCGCCGTGGAGATCGGCAACGCCTTCCACGCGGAGATCGTCGAAAGCATCGTCGCCGCAGCCGATCTCGCCGGTTATGAGGTCGTTCTCGGAGCGGTGACCCCCACCCACGATGAACAGCGGGTCATCGAGACACTGATCGATTTCCGTTGCGAGGGAATGCTTCTCCTCGGCCCCGAGCTCGAGACGAAGGCGATCTCGGAGCTCGGGGAACGGCTGCCCACGGTCGTGATCGGGCGCCGCATCAGCGCAGGGTCGGTGGATGTCGTACGAACCAACGACGGCAAGGGCATCGCCGGTGTCGTCGACTATCTGGTCGGTCTCGGGCACCACCGGATCGTGCATGTCGCGGCCGGACCCGGCGTCATCGCAGCCGACCGGCGCAATGGGTTCCTGCGCGCGATGCGACGCCATGGTTTGACGACTGACGGGAACGTCGTCGACGCCGGCGACTTCACCGAGGAGTCCGGCATGCGTGCCGGGCACACGATTCTCGCCGGCGAGTTGCCGACCGCCGTCGTGTGCGCCAACGATCGCCTCGCGGTCGGTGTCCTCGACGTCCTGCGCCGCGCCGGCGTCGAGGTTCCCGGCGACGTGTCGGTGACCGGCTACGACGACAGCGTCCTCGCGCGACTGAGCCACGTCGATCTGACCACTGTCAGCCAGCAACCCAAGGCGCAGGCCGAACGGGCGATCGAGGCGGTCGTCGGGCGGCTCGACCGGGCCCGAACGGAACGGGTGTCGTCGACGCTTGTTCCGGAACTCATCGTCCGGGCGACAACGGCGCCTCCGCGATCGACATTGCTCTCGTCCGCATGATCTCCCGAAGCCAATCCGGTTCGACCATGACGTAGTCGCTTTCCAGGCACGCCATCCAGAGGACACGGGTAGCGTGTTGTCGATCCGCAAACCGGAGCCGTACCCGAACCCCACCGTCGTCGATATCCCCATCGGCGCCCCCGTCGGCGGCGAGTGCGAGGAAGCGGTCGACATCCTTTGCAGCACAGTCGATCACCACATCGATCGATTCGAAGGAAGCACGGAAGGCCGCGCGGTGGCGTGCCCACGCCTGTTCGAGATCCACCTCGTCATCCCGCTGCGCCGGTTCGTCGAGAACCTCGACATCCGACATACGGGATACTCGGTAGATCCGTTCCACACCTTGGGAATTCGCCACCAGATACCAGACATCTCCGGCGACGACGAGCCCGACCGGATCGAGGGTCCGCCCACCCGGTTCCGCACCGGGTCGTCGATAGACCAGGCGAATCCGCCGTCCGTCGAAAACGGCCTGCTGGACCGGTGCGAGAGCATCGAGTTTCTCGGGTGACCTCACGAATCCTTCGGGTCGCACCAGGACGCGTGCCGCAGCCCGGACCGCACGTGACCGATAGGCCTCCGGCATCGCCGCCGCCACCTTGCGCATCGCGGCGGCAAAGGCCGGCGAATCCAACCGGCCCGTGCCGGCCAGCAGCGATGTGGCCTCGTCGAGGGTGAGCCCGGTCAGGTCGGTGCGGTAGCCGGGTAGGAGGGCGAATCCGCCGTTCCGGCCGCGCTCGGCATAGACCGGGACTCCCGACAACGAAAGCGCGTCGATGTCCCGCAGAATCGTTCGCTCGGAGACGCCGAGTTTGTCGGCCATGGCGGCCGCGGTCATCCGGTCATGCTTCTTCAACAACATCAGCACAGCGAGTAGGCGTTCGGCACGCATACGAAGATCTTCTCTCAAAATCATGACAGTAGATGTCGTGATTTTGCGTTTGACTGGATTCCGACAGCCACACCGAAAGGAAACGACCATGACGACCGCCACGATCGCCGATCCGCGCCCCGCCTACGCCGCCGCCACCGCGTGGGCCACCCACCTCCTGGCCGGCGTGACCGATGACCAACTCGACGCGCCCACGCCGTGCGACGAGTTCGACGTCCGCACCCTTGCCGGTCACCTGATCGCGACCGCCGCTCGGGCCGTCGCGCTCGGTGAGGGCACCGACGTCTTCGCGGTCCCACGGATCGCCGATACCCACGACGCCACCGGCTACGCGGACCTCGTCGCCCGTGCGCAGAAGATCTGGGCCGACGACACCAAGCTCGCGGCGATGGTGAAGGTGCCGTGGGGCGAGGTACCCGGCGCCGGCGCCCTGTGGGGCTACGTCAACGAGACCCTGGTACACGGCTGGGACCTCGCAGTCGCGACCGGACAGGCGGCCGAGGCGGACCCGGCGATCGTCGAACCCGTGCTCACGATCGCACGCCGATTCATCCCGGCCGAGATCCGCGCCGACTCCGAGGTGCCGTTCGCTGCTGTCGTGGAACCGCGACCCGAGGCGGGTCCCACCGAACGCCTCGCCAACTGGAGTGGCCGCGACTCCGCCCCCTGGGTGAGCTGACCCGCGACAAGCTGGCCTCACGACGGGCATACGATGTCTCTCGATGACCGACGACCGATTACCCGAGGTAGCCGACTCGGGTAATCGGCAGTCACCGGCCGCCGAATTACCTCCGACCGGCGTATTCGCATCGCTGCGCAACCCGAATTACCGGCTGTTCTTCACAGGCCAGGCGGTGTCGCTGACCGGCACCTGGATGCAGATGACCGCCCAGGCGTGGCTGGTGCTCGTCCTGAGCGGCTCCGCCACGACGCTCGGCGCCATCGTCGCACTGCAGACACTGCCGGTGCTGATTCTCGGGCCGTACGCCGGCGTCGTCGCCGACCGTGTCGACCGCCGGCGGCTGATGATCACCCTGCAGACCGTGATGGGGCTCTTGGCCGGCGCGCTCGCCGTTCTCACGCTGGGCGGGTGGGTACAGGTCTGGCAGATCGGCACCCTGGCTGTCCTGCTCGGCCTCAACAACGCCTTCGAACTGCCGTCGCGGCAGGCATTCATTCACCAGATCGTCGGCATAGACCTGATCCGCAACGCGGTGACGCTCAACTCGGTGATGGTCAATGCCGCCCGCGCGATCGGGCCGGGTGTCGCCGGTGTCATCCTCGCCGCGGTGGGCGCCGGCTGGTGTTTCGCGATCAACGCGATCAGTTTTGTTGCGGTGGTCGTGTCGCTGCTGGCGATGAACACCGCGACCATCGCGCGTGAGGAACCCGTCGCCCGAGCCAGGGGGCAGTTCCGTGAGGGCCTGCGGTACGTGGCCGGCATCCCGGCCCTGTGGGTTCCGCTCGTGATGATGGCGTTGGTCGGCACGCTCGCCTATGAGTTTCCGGTGTCGCTGCCGGCGGCGGCGAAAGAGACCTTCGACGGCGGCCCGGAGGCGCTCGGCTTCATGACGTCGTCGATGGGCCTCGGTGCCGTGGTGGGCGGCCTGATCATCGCCGCCCGCGGCACCACCGGTGTGCGACCGCTCACCGTTGCCGCCGCCGGGTTCGGCGTCACGATCGCGATCACCGCCGCCGCCCCGACGCTACCGGTCGCGCTTGGCGCGCTGTTCTTCGTCGGCTGGCTGAGTGTGTCGTTCCTCTCAACCGGCAACGCGACCCTCCAGCTCAATGCCGATCCCCGAATGCGTGGGCGCGTGATGTCCCTGTGGTCGGTCGCGTTCATGGGCTCGACACCCATCGGCGGGCCGATCATCGGCGTGATCTGCGAGGCGGCCGGTGCCCGGGTCGGGCTCGGCGTCGGGGCGGCCGCCTGCTTCGCAGCCGCAATGCTCGGGGTGGCGATCTGGCGGCACCAGGCCGGCGACGAGAGCGCGTCGTCGCCCAATTGAGTCCTTCGTCGGCCGTGTGCGAGGACGTGATTTCCAGGAAGGTGGAGTACTCTCACCGCGAGTGTTCGGTTGTCACAGAATGATCACGGTGGCGCCGACCGAGGTCAGGAGGGCGACAATCGTTACCGAGCAACCCGCGACGGCCGCCCAAAAATCCGGCGATCCGGACGAAACGGGCGCGTCTGCGACGCCGGACCCCGCGGATCCGACGCCACCCAAACCTCGCCGTGACAAACATCTCTACCAGATCGACCTCGTGCGGTTGGTCACGTTCGCCGGAGTCATCCTCGACCACGTGATCCTGGGGATCGCCACCCAGGTGAACGTCGCGGCCGGTGGTGTCGGGCTCCTGCTGCGCTATACCCGCTACTCCTTCTTCGCGCTCACCGGGTTCGTCCTGACCTATCAGTACCGGCACCGCGATCTGCGGGCACGCACCTTCTGGCGGCGGCGCTACAAGCTGATCGGTCTGCCGTTCCTCGTGTGGAGCCTGTTCTACTGGGTCTACGGGCGCTACGAGACGGGCGGTGTCGACGCGCTGCAGGGGATCTTCGCCACCACCGGCGACATGACCCTTGCGCTCAAGAGCATCGCGTACGACCTCATCACCGGCAACGCCTGGTATCACCTGTACTTCCTGTCCGTGAGCATGCAGATCTACGCGGTCTTCCCCGGCGTGCTGTGGCTGCTGAAACGGACATGGGGCCGCCATCGCTACCTACTCGCGGTCAGCGGCGCGTTCCAGGCGCTGATGATGTACCTGATGGTGCGCCCACCGCTGCCCTTCTTCAGACACGGCCTGCAAGGCGAAGTGTGGAGTCACCTGGTCGTCACCATCATCCCGTACCAGTTCTTCGTGCTCGCCGGATGCGTCGCCGCCATGCACTACGAGGCCTTCCAGGGCTTCATGGTGCGGTGGCGGTGGGCGATCCTGGCCGCCGGCGCGGTGACCATCACGGCGACGCTGGTCTACTACACGCATGACGTCGAGTCCGGCGAGAGCATCTTCCGCGCCACCAACGTCTTCATGCTGCACAACTCGTTCGCCTACATCGCGATCATCCTGATCCTCTATGTGCTCGGCACGATGTGGCAGGACCGTCGGCGAGCCGGTTCGGTCACCGACACGGTGATGCGGACCGCGGCGGACCGTTCCTTCGGCATCTACCTCGCTCATGCGCTGGCGCTCGCCGCGCTAGAGCCGACGATCCACAAGTACATCGACCTCCCGCCGGGACTGCTGATCACCGTCAGCTTCATCGCCACGGTGGCGCTGACGGTGTTCATCGTCGAGGTGCTGCGCCGTAGCCCGATCAGCCTCATCACGACCGGCCGCAACCGGATCGACTGGCGCTCGCAGAACCCAGTCCGATCTGCTGTGGTCGGCGTCGCGGCGGTGCTCCTGGGTCTCGTCCTGCGCGGCGTGTTCACCATGCAGGCCGGGACACTCGTCGCCGCGACGGGCGCGCTGCTGATCGTCTCCGCCGCAGTCGTGTTCCGGCATCAGTGGGCCAACCGCGGCCACAACCTCTACACCGAGATCCCGGTCTGATCTCTTCGCCGAGGCGGGCCGATCGTCTGAAGTGAGTTCCGCATCGCGGAGCTCACTTCAGACGCTCTCCGTGGTGATCTTCAGACGGTCAGCCGCGCAGCGCGCTGAGCACGAGTTGGGCGACCGCTTCGCGTCCACGCCGGTTCGGGTGATACGCCACGGGGAACTGGAGCCCACGGACCCACGGATCGGGTGAACACGCGGCGTGCGCGGCACCGGCCCGCGACGCGCTGATCAGTCGGACCCCGCTCACCCGCGCTGCGCGGGCGGTGGCGATCGTGAGCCCGTCGAAGATCCGGACGGTCTGCGTGGCCTGCTGCGGCGTCAACGGCACCAACGGACACCGGGTCGCCCGCGCGTCGAGCACCGGCGTGTAATCGACGAGGAGGATCTCCGCGTGGGGTGCGCGCAGCCGGACGGCCGCGATCAGCTCGACCATCGAGCGTTCCACCGCGGCGTAGTCGGCGGGCATGGGCGCGGGAGGTGCCGCGCGACGGTGCAGACAGCGACGCAGGTGTGTGAACCGGGCCCTCACATTGGCGCAGCTCCAGCTGAGAAGGCGACCGATGTAGTCGATGTCGTTGCCGCCGGTGGTGATCGTCACCAGGTCGGTGTCGGGGGTGACCGCGTCGATCTGCGGCCGGTCGGCGAACGGGCGCTGAGGTGTGTTCAGGATGTTCGCGGTGGTGGCACCCGAACAGGTCACGTCGGTCAGCCGCATGCGGTGGGCCGCGGCCACCCGATGCGGGTAGTCGTCGGTGGTGCGGAAGCACCGCACGTCGGCGATGGGTGCCGCGCCCGGGCCCGCGGCATACGAGCTCCCCAGCGCCACATACTTCCGGCCGGGTTTGATCCAGACGTCGATATGCGACGAGCCGAGCGCCCGCGCCGGCGGGGCGACCACCTCGGTCGCCGCGGTCCCCGGAATCACGACGGCGGCAACCGCGGCCGCTGCGACGACGATTGTCGCGATCCGGGACAGCAGCGGTCGACGCATTGGCACAGTTTCACACACGCCCACGCGCCCGTCTGGACGGGCACGCTGACCCGCGCGGACATGCGATGCGGCACACGTCTTGAAATTGCATTTCTTCTCCCGGAGAACCAAGTTCTTCGAACCGCCGAACTGGGTCGCCTGACCGACTAGGGTCGACGTCCAACCAAGACCGCAAGACTCTGGGGGGAGCGGGTATGTCACATCATCGGGGTATAGGCCGCCCAGACAGCCCGCGGATGGTCCGCAAGACCGTCCTGGCAACTACCGTGGCAACCGCCACGGTCATGGTCGCCACGCTCGGCGCCGTTCCCGCCGAAGCAACGACCCATTACTACCCGGACATATCGGAGACGTCGGTCCCCAAGGCTGTCTGCGGTCCCGGTTCACTGCCCGAACCCGGCCTACAGGGCGACGTCAGCGCCGAGGACCGCAACTCCGGCCGGAGCCGTCTCGGCTACCGCTGCAACATCACCAAGCTCGGCAACGTCCGCGGCGCCGGTGGCGGCATCGTGTCGGTCACCTTCGATCACTGCAGCTACACCGGCAGTCTGTTCCCGGGCACCAACCTGGTCCCGCAACCCGGTGTACAGGTCGTGGACGTCTCGAACCCGCGTAGACCCCGGGTCGCCGGATCACTCGACGAGCCGGCGATGCGCGGCGGCACGTGGGAGACGTTGAAGGTCAACCACAAACGCAAGTTGCTGGCCGCCACCTCGGTGCCACTGCTGTGGGGCGGCGGATTCTTCTCCGTTTACGACATCTCCGACTGCGAACATCCGCGACTGCTCAACCGTGGTGCCGGAACCAAGACTCCGTTGCCATTCGACTCCCACGAGGGGGGTTTCTCCCCCGATGGGCGGACCTACTGGGCATCGGGCATCTTTCCGGGCCATCTGAGCGCCATAGACATCTCGAATCCGGCCGCACCGACGGTGATCTGGCAGGGTCTGCACAGTGTCCTCGGGCACGGGTTCGGCATCTCACCCAACGGGAACCGGATGTACCTGTCGAACGCTGCCGGCATCACCGTCCTCGACATCAGCGACATCCAGAAACGCAAGCCCTACCCCCGGGTGCCGCACGTGGCGGCCTATCTCTGGCCCGACGGGCAGGTCAACCAGCACACGATCCCGGTGACCTACGGCGGCAACCCCTACATCCTGACCGCCGACGAACTCGGTTCCGGTGGTGTCAAGGTGTTCGACGTCACGAAGCCGAACCGCCCGCGGTACGTGTCGCAGATCAAACTAGAGATCAATCTCCCGGAGAACCTCGACACCAACCTGCGCTCCTCGATGGGCGGCAGCGTATTCAACAGCAATCCGCATTATTGTTCGGCGGATCGACCCCACAACCCGACGGCACTGGCCTGTTCATGGGAGTCGTCGGGCATCCGTGTCTTCGACATCCGCGACCCGCACAAGATCTCCGAGATCGCGTACTACAACCCACCGGCGCAGAAAGGCGCCACGATCGTCGACCTGCCCAATTCCGCCCACGTCCTCGCATCGATATCCGGTGCGCCGGCCGTCGAGTTCCTGAGTTTCGGGATGTCGGTGCTCAACGGCAAGGTGCGCCTCGATCAGGCGATCGGTCCGCGGACCGCGGACCGGGATGATCGTGGGCGGTGACATGGCGACCGACTGGTGTTTCTCCCCACCGGAGTTCCACGGCAACCAGATCTGGACCACGTGTTCCGACGGCGGGTTCTATGCGCTCGCACTCAGCCCGCGGGTCTACACGCCACCGGCCGACCAGGAATCCACACTGGGGACGACGTGACCGCGCGTCGCGTGATCGCTGCACTCGGCGTCGTCGTGGCTGTCACCGCGGCGTTGACCATCGGCGGGGTCCTCGGCGCCGCATGGCAGGACCATCGGACATCCGCCGACCGCTCACACAACCCCAGCGCGACCGACATCGGGTTCGCCCAGGACATGTCGGTCCACCACGATCAGGCGATCCTGATGGGCCGCTCCCTGTCCCGGGACGTGGCACCGGACGTGAGCGGTCTGGCAGACCGGATCGTCGCCGCGCAGACCGCCGAGGTGGCTCGGATGCGCGCGATGCTCTTATGGTTCGGTGCGCCGCTGACGTCATCGACACCGATGGCCTGGATGACCGACGCGAGCGGACATGGTCACCGCACGATGGGGACATCGACCTCCGAAGAGCCCCGGATGGAGGGGATGGCCGGCATCGGCGAACTCACCAGACTGGCCAACCTACACGGACGTGCGGCGGAGATCCTGTTCCTGCAGTTGATGATCCGCCACCACGAGGGCGGACTCACCATGGCGGTGGCCACGCACAACGATCCGACCGCGAGCGAGACGACGAGGGCAATGGCGCTCACGATGATCGGTGAGCAAGGCGACGAGATCGGCCGAATGACCATGCTGCTGCGTGATCGAGGCGCACAACCGCTCCCCCATCCGTGAACCCGCCAACACGGGTCTGCGTCAGAAGATCTGCGGCAGGTCCGTCGAGACGCGATCGGTGAACGTCGCAGGCCGCTTCTCGAGGAACGAGGTCACGCCTTCGGCCACGTCGGCCATAGTGCCTCGGTAGTAAATGGCCTTCGAATCCGCCTCGTGCGCGACCCACGGGCTCGGCGCACCCGCCATCCGCCATAACAACTGCCGGGTCAGGGCCACCGACACCGGGGCGGTGCCCGACGTCATCTCCCGAGCCACCGCGATCGCGGTCTTGAGCACCTCGTCCTTGGGCACCACCTGCTGCACGAGTCCACGATCGTGCGCCTCGGCGACCGGGACCATCTTGGCCCCCATCGTCCACTGCAACGCGGTGGGCAAGCCCACGAGTTTCGGCAGGAACCACGACGACGCGGCCTCCGGAACCAGCCCCCGCTGGGCGAAGACGAAGCCGAACCTGGCGTCCTCCGATGCGACCCGGACGTCGGCGGGCAGCGTCATGGTGACACCCACGCCGGCCGACGGACCGTTGATGGCCATGACGACGGGTTTGAGCGAGGCGAAGATGCGCAGCGTGACCTGGCCACCCATGTCACGCGGGACCGCTCCGGGCTCTTCCTGCTCGAGTTCGAAGGTGGTGGCTCCTCCGCCGAGGTCGGCACCCGCGCAGAATGCACGCCCGGTCCCGGTGATCACCACGGCCCGGATCGTGTCGTCGGCGTCGGTCTCGTCGAAAACGGCAATCAACTCCTTCCCCATCTGATAAGTGAAGGCGTTGAGCCGGTCGGGGCGGTTGAGTCGGATGATCGCGATCTCGTCGTCGCGTTCGAGGACGATGTGCTTTTCGTCGGTCTGTTCGGTGAGAGAGGTCACCGGATCAACCTACGCGATGACCGAGCGAGCGTTCAGACGGTTGGGGTGGGAGTCGTGGGAGTGGTCTCGATACACCTCCTCACTACGTTCGTCGGCACTCGACCAGCGGAAGGAGGGGTGAGAAGGACGACGGCGGCGCCACCCGAGGGTGACGCCGCCGTCGTTGTTGTTCAGTTGTGGTTAGCCGGTCTCGCCCTTGGAGTCGCCGGCCTTGGTCAGCTCGGCGGGGGCGTCGGGCACCTCGCGCGGCTTGGCCGAGCCGGTGAAGGTGAACTTGGCGCTTTCGCCGTCGTCCTCGCCGTCCCAGCCCTCGACGTCGACCAGCACGATCTGTCCGGCGTGAATCTCGTTGAAGAGGATCTTCTCCGACAGCTGGTCCTCGACCTCGCGCTGGATGGTGCGACGCAGCGGCCGGGCACCGAGCACCGGGTCGAACCCGCGCCTGGCGAGCAGGTTCTTGGCCTTCTCGGTGAGCTCGAGCGCCATGTCCTTGTTCTTCAACTGCGCCTCGACCCGGCCGATCATCAGGTCGACCATCTCGATGATCTCCTGCTGCGTCAGCTGGTGGAAGACGATGACGTCGTCGATACGGTTGAGGAACTCGGGCCGGAAGTGCTTCTTGAGCTCGTCGTTGACCTTGAGCTTCATCCGCTCGTAGTTCGACGTCGAGTCGTCACCCTTCGTGAAGCCCAGTCCCACGGCCTTGGAGATGTCGGAAGTACCGAGGTTCGAGGTGAAGATCAGCACGGTGTTCTTGAAGTCGACCGTGCGTCCCTGACCGTCGGTGAGGCGGCCGTCCTCGAGGACCTGCAGCAGCGTGTTGTAGATCTCCGAGTGGGCCTTCTCGATCTCGTCGAACAGCACCACCGAGAACGGCTTGCGGCGCACCTTCTCGGTGAGCTGGCCGCCCTCTTCGTAGCCGACGTAGCCGGGAGGGGCACCGAACAGCCGCGACGCGGTGAACCGGTCGTGGAACTCGCCCATGTCGATCTGGATGAGCGCGTCGTCCTCGCCGAACAGGAAGTTCGCCAGTGCCTTGGACAGCTCGGTCTTACCGACGCCGGACGGGCCGGCGAAGATGAACGAGCCCGACGGACGCTTGGGGTCCTTCAGACCGGCGCGGGTGCGGCGGATGGCCTTGGAGACGGCCTTGACCGCATCCTCCTGGCCGATGATCCGCTTGTGCAGTTCCTCCTCCATGCGGAGCAGACGGGTGGTCTCCTCCTCGGTGAGCTTGAACACCGGGATACCGGTCCAGTTGCCCAGCACCTCGGCGATCTGCTCGTCGTCGACCTCGGCCACGACGTCCATGTCACCGCTGCGCCACTGCTTCTCACGGTCGGCACGCTCGTTGACGAGCTGCTTCTCCTTGTCGCGCAGTCGGGCCGCCTTCTCGAAGTCCTGCGCGTCGATCGCGGACTCCTTCTCCTTGCGCGCTTCGGCGATCCGGTCATCGAATTCCCGCAGGTCTGGCGGCGCGGTCATCCGGCGGATGCGCATCCGCGCGCCCGCCTCGTCGATGAGGTCGATCGCCTTGTCCGGCAGGAATCGGTCGTTGATGTAGCGGTCGGCCAGCGTCGCGGCGGCGACGAGCGCACCGTCGGTGATGGACACCCGGTGGTGGCTCTCGTAGCGGTCGCGCAGACCCTTGAGGATCTCGATGGTGTGCTCGACCGACGGCTCGCCGACCTGCACCGGCTGGAACCGGCGCTCGAGTGCGGCGTCCTTCTCGATGTACTTGCGGTACTCGTCGAGGGTGGTGGCACCGATGGTCTGCAGTTCGCCGCGGGCCAGCTTCGGCTTGAGGATGCTGGCGGCGTCGATCGCACCCTCGGCGGCACCCGCTCCGACCAGCGTGTGCAGCTCGTCGATGAACAGGATGATGTCGCCGCGGGTGTTGATCTCCTTGAGCACCTTCTTCAGGCGTTCCTCGAAGTCACCGCGGTAGCGGCTGCCGGCCACCAACGACCCGAGGTCGAGGGTGTAGAGCTGCTTGTCCTTCAGCGTCTCGGGCACCTGGCCGTTGACGATGGCCTGGGCGAGACCCTCGACTACGGCGGTCTTGCCGACGCCGGGCTCGCCGATCAGCACCGGGTTGTTCTTGGTGCGGCGGCTCAGCACCTGCATGACCCGCTCGATCTCCTTCTCGCGGCCGATGACGGGGTCGAGTTTGCCCTCGCCCGCGGCGGCGGTCAGGTTTCTGCCGAACTGGTCGAGCACCAGCGAGGTCGACGGGGTGCCGGACTCGGTGCTGCGACCGCCGGTACCTGCCTCCTGCGGCTCCTTGCCCTGGTAACCCGACAGCAGCTGGATGACCTGCTGACGGACCCGGTTGAGGTCGGCGCCCAGCTTGACCAGCACCTGAGCGGCCACGCCCTCACCCTCGCGGATCAGGCCGAGGAGGATGTGCTCGGTGCCGATGTAGTTGTGGCCGAGCTGCAGCGCCTCACGCAGCGACAGCTCGAGCACCTTCTTGGCGCGCGGCGTGAACGGGATGTGTCCCGACGGTGCCTGCTGACCCTGGCCGATGATTTCCTCGACCTGGCTGCGGACACCCTCGAGAGAGATCCCGAGCGACTCGAGCGCCTTGGCGGCGACACCCTCACCCTCGTGGATCAAACCCAGGAGGATGTGCTCGGTGCCGATGTAGTTGTGGTTGAGCATCCGCGCTTCTTCTTGGGCGAGCACGACGACTCGTCGAGCGCGGTCGGTGAACCGTTCGAACATTGTTCTCCCTCACGTTGCTTGCGCCCCGGCCGTCGGTGACCACAGCGGCGTCGACTGCAGCGGTGTCGTGTATGACGACCAGCCTGCTTCCACTCTAGTGGTCGCTTTCAATGCAGCTACAGTTAACGACGATCGAGAATCGTTTCCGTGACCGTCACGGCGGGGGTCTGCGCAGTACAACCGCCCACGTAGGTGCCGTGTTCCTCCCCCGCTACGCCGAGAGCGAACGCATCATTTCGCGTGGACCGCGATGACGTTTCCGGACGGATCGGTGAACCAGGCGATATCGGGGCCGCGTCCGCCTCCCCGTGCGATACCCCGCTCGTCCTGGTCGAAACCGTCGTATCGGAGGAATTCCACGCCCCGGCCCGCGAGGTCGTCGACGGCGCGCTCGAGGTCGTCGACGGGAAGGTTCAGGATCGTGTGCGTCGCCGGCTCGTGGTCGGGTTTGGGGTAGACGAGCACCGTGGTACCGCGGTTGATCCGGATGCCCAGCACGCCCACCGGGAACCGCAGCACCCGCATGCCGAGGACCTCTCGGTAGAAGGCGTCGGCGGCGTCGAGGTCGCGCACAGCGAATCCGCTGTACGGCGAGGTCGGGTTGGCGCTCATCTCGGCCTCGAACTCGTCGGCGAGCCGCACGATCTGCAGCCAGTTGCCGTCGGGGTCCTTCACCGTGCCGAAGTAGGTGCCTCCACCCTTGTCCTCGAGCGCGCTGACCCATTCGGCGCCGAGCGCGTCGATGCGGGCGGCCGTGGCCAGTGGGTCGTCGACCTCGACGTTGAGGATCGCTCGCGCGCCCCCGGTGTTCGGCCCGGACACGTCGTCGCGTTTGTCGAACATGATGTAGAAGCCGTCGAGTTCGATGATGTCGTAGCCGGGCCCGTCCGAGACGGTGCCGATCCGCGCCTCGAACACGGTGGCGTACCACCGGGCGAGGGCATGGGGGTCGTCGCTGGACAGCAGCATGGAGCCGATCGTTGCGGTAGCCATACCCGGGTAGACCACTCACAGGTCTGGGAGTCATCGGTTCATGTGCTCCGGCTCGGCAGAAATTTCTGCCGAGGGCGTCGGAAAATCGCGGCCGGGAACGACGATGAGTATGTGAGCGGCGAACAGCAGGGTCCGTCCGAGGGCGGAGCACCGGCGCTGCTGGCGGTGTACGACGATGCGCTGCCGGCGGTGTACGGATATCTGTTGCGCCGATGTTCGGACCGGCGGGTCGCCGAAGACCTCACGTCCGAGACCTTTCTCGCCGCAATGGACACGGTGCGCCGCGACATCGACGCCCGACCCAGCACCGGGTGGTTGATCGGAGTGGCCCGGCACAAACTGGCCGACCACTGGCGCGCGAGGCAACGCACACCCGAACCGGTCGAGGACGTCCCGGAGACGGCCCAGGACGACTGGGACGCACACCTAGACCGGATGCTCGCGCACTACACGCTGGCCCGCATGTCACCGATCCATCGCGCGGTGCTGACGCTCCGCTACGTCGATGACCTGCCCGTCGGCGACTGTGCCGCGCACCTCGACCGCACCGTCGGCGCCACCGAGGCGCTGCTCACCCGGGCCAAGCGGGCCTTCCGCGCGGCCTACCCGGACCCCGAACCGCGGTCCGACCTACCCACCACCGGGAGAGGAGGTCACGCATGAGCGAGCACAACACCACCGATCGCGGCCGCGCCACGCCGCCCGATCCGTTCGTCGTCCTGCGGGCCGCCGACACCCCGGGGTGGTCCGACCCCGTGGCCCCCGACGACGAGTTCGCCCGCGCCCTGCGGGACCGGCTCGAGCGCGGTGCCACCCTGCCTCGAGGAGTTGTCATGAGCACCACCACCATCGACACGCCCAGCGCCCCCGCCGCCCCGACGGTCGAACGACCGGGCGCCCTCCCCTATCTCACCATCGCCGACGCCCGCGCAGCCATCGACTGGTACGCCGCGCATCTCAGCGCACGCCTGCGCGGCGAACCGATCGTGATGGATGACGGGCGCATCGGCCATGCCGAACTCGAGATCGGGGGTGGTGCCATATATCTCGCCGACGAGTTCGCCGACATGGGGCTTTCGGCTCCGGCTCCCGGTGCGGTGTCGGTGAGTCTGATGCTGCCCGTCGACGACACCGACGCGGCGCTGGCGACGGCCCGGCGCGGCGGCGCGATCGTGCAGCGCGAACCCTATGAGGCCCACGGCACCCGGGGAGCCACCATCGTCGACCCATTCGGCCATCGCTGGATGCTGACCGGGCCGTCGAAGGCCCATGCTGCTGCCCCGGAACACACCCGGCCGGGCGACATCGTCTACGTTTCGTTGCAGACTCCCGACGTCGCTCGCGCGGCCCGCTTCTACCGGGCGGTACTCGGCTGGGAGTACGACCCGGCGACGCGGCAGGTCACCAACCTCGGACACCGCCTGGGCATCTCCGACGCAGGCGGCTTCGGCGCGCCGGGTACGCTCTACTGCGTCTTCGCGGTCGACGATTTCGACGCGGCACGGGCGGCGATCCTCGCCGCAGGAGGGCAGGCCGGCGAGGTCACCGAGGCCGGTGACGGCGTCCCGGTCCTCGACGCGGTCGACGATCAGGGCGTCGCCTTCTCCGTCCACGTCCCCGCACCCGGTGAAGCACGCCCCGACCAGCACCCGCGGGGTGTCGGCGAGATGTCGTACCTGACCGTGCACACTCCCTCGAGTGCCCGGTTCCGCGATTTCTACGGCGCCGCGCTCGGCTGGACGTTTCACGGCGGGCGCATCGACGACGGATGGGAGGTCGACGAGGTTCACCCGCAGGTCGGAATCGCCGGCGGTGCCGACCGGTCGGTGACCATCCCGATGTGGAATGTCGCCGACATGGATGCGGCGGTCGACCGTGTGCGCGCCGCGGGAGGTCGGGTGATCGATGAGCCGTCGCGCGCGCCGTATGGGATCACCGCGCGGTGCGCCGACGACCAGGGCGCCGAGTTCTATCTGGGGCAGCTGTTCTAGAGCTTTCGCGTGTCCCCGGTGCGCGTGTCCCCTTCGTGTGTGTCGTCGTAAGTGCCCCGAGACGCCTTGACCTCGGGAACATGGCCTTCGACGAACTCGATCAACCCGGCCAGCCGGGTGGCGACCTCGGCACCCAAATCGGTGAGTGAGTACTCCACACGAGGCGGGATCGCCTGGAGCACGGTGCGATTGACGAATCCGTCGCGCTCCAGAGCCTGCAGCGTCACCGACAGCATCCGCTCGCTCACCCCGTCCACCCGACGACGCAGCGCATTGAACCGCATGTCGCCCTCGCTCAGCGCGACCAGGGCGAGCAGCCCCCACCGACTGGTGACGTTCTGCAGGATGTCGCGCGACTGACATCCGCGCGCGAAGACGTCGGCTTCCAGCGACGGATCCTGTTCGTCGCTTCGGGAGGTCGGCGTGGGCTGCGCGGTGGACATGCCGACATTCTACGCAACCCATTCGTCATGTGGTTACTGTCACCATTGCACCATACGAATAGTAAGTGCATGATGTGTTGGAAGCACTCGATGGAAGCACTTGAGTGCCACAGGGACGAGGAGATACCCATGACCACTTACGCAGTAACCGGAGCAACCGGCGGATTCGGCAGCGCCGCCGTCACCGCCCTCATCTCCCGCGGCGTAACGCCGGCCGACATCGTCGCCGTCGTCCGCAACGCGGAGAAGGCCGCGGCACTTCGCGCGGCGGGTGTGCAGGTGCGCGTCGCGGATTACCGCCACGCGTCGGCGTTCGAGCAGGCCCTCGCCGGGGTCGACAGGCTGCTGCTGGTCTCGGGTAACGAGTTCGGGCAGCGCCTGTCCCAGCACACCAATGTCGTCGAGGCCGCGCAGAAGGCGGGGGTCGGCCTGATCGCCTACACCAGCATTCTGCGCGCGGACAATTCGCCACTCGCGCTGGCCACCGAGCACATCGCGACCGAGAAGGTGCTGGCCGATAGCGGAATCCCGGTCATTCTGTTGCGCAATGGCTGGTACTCGGAGAATTACCTGCGGTCGGCCCCGGCGGCGATCGAGGGCGGCGTGCTTTACGGCAGCGCCCGCGACGGAGCGGTGGCGCCCGCGGCCCGTGCCGACTACGCCGACGCCGCCGCTGCCGCCCTGATCTCCGGACGAGGCGGTGAGGTATTCGAACTGGTTGGATCGCAACATCTTTCCTACGCCGACATCGCCGCCGCCTTCGCCGAGGTCAGTGGCAAGGCGGTGCGCTACCAGGATCTTCCCGAGTCGGACTACGCAGCCGCACTCACCCGGGCCGGCATCCCGGCGGCCTTTGCCGGAGTCCTCGCGGACTCCGATGCGGGAGTCGCGGCCGGCGCTCTGGACTCCGATTCGTCCGACCTCGTCGATCTGCTCGGACGCCCGGCGACCACGTTCGCCGAGGTGATCGGCGCGGGCCTCGCCGGCGCCTGACACCCTGTTCGGTTGTCAGGACCGGGTCTGCAGCAATCCCACGATCGGCACGACAAACCCGGTCGACGCCGCAACCGCCCGAATGATGTTCCAGCGCACCCACGGTCGGACGAACTCCGCCCAGGCCGTGGGTGCGTCGGCGTCCGATACCGCGCCCGCCGCGTTGAGCCGGTTGTTGAGCGGGACGTTGATCACCACGGTGATGAGCACGGCGGACACCACGAGCACGGCCGCCGCGACGAGCCACCACCGCAGCGGATCGTCCCACCAGATCACTGCGGCCACGACCCCGAACACCACCGAGCCGAAGAAGATGAACGCGAAGAGCGGATTGAGGATTGCGACGTTGATCCGCTGCATCGCACTCACCGCGGTTGCTGCACCCGCCCGTTGCAGGCCGGGTATCACCGAGTACGCGAAGGCCGCCAGCAGCCCCGCGGTCAGACCGGAGGTCGTGACCGCGAGGACCAGAATCGTGTCTCGAAGGATATTCACAGCGAGACCGCTTCTTGAGCGATGGATTCCGCGAACTCGGTGAAGTCAGTCGGTTGACGGCGCAGCACCCGGGCGATGTCGTCGGACACCCGTGAATTACGGCCGTCGAACAGGATCTCGAAGAGCGCGAGCAGCAGATCGGTCTCCTGCTCGGGAACACCGAACTGTGCCAGCAGGTTCCGATAGGCATCCGAATCGACGCGGGTGAAGGTGACCTGCCCACCGCGGGTCCGTCCGATCTCCTCGGCGACATCGGCGAAGGTGAGCAGCCGCGGACCCGTCAACTCGTAGGTCTGCTGCGCGTGCCGGCTCGTCCCGTCGGCCGTCTGGTCGAGCAACGCCGCCACCGCGACCTCGGCGATGTCGTCGGCGTCCACGAACGGTTCTCCGACCGGGGGAACAGGCAGGGTGAGTGAGCCGGCGGCGATCTCGGGCGCGAATCCGCCTTCGGAGAAGTTCTGGTTGAACCAGGCGCACGACAGCACCGTCGAGTCGATGTCACTGGCGTGGACGAGGTCGGCGGCCGCCTCCGCCTCGGGCTCGCCTCGCCCGGCCAGCAGGACGAGACGGGCGACCCCGGCGCGTTCCGCCAGGCGTACGAACTCGGCGATATCGTCGGTGGCGCCAGGAACGATGAGGTCGGGCTGGTAGGAGATGTACACCGGCCCGGCACCGTCGAGCGCGGGCGCCCAGGTCGATCGGTCGGTCCAGTCGAAGGTCGTCGTACTCGATCGGCTCGCCCGCCGGACGGGATGCCCACGGCCGGCGAGGAGGTCGGCCACCCGTCGTCCGGTCTTGCCGGTGGCCCCGACGACGAGGACGGGTGGGGTGGGCGTGTGTTCGGTGTGCGTGCGTGCTGTGTTCTCGGTCATGACTTGAGTTCACACCACACGATCGAGACGATCCATGGGTGAATGACTCAGATTCATACGCGATCGTCTCAGCCCGTCTAGACTGGCCGGCATGGATGCTCTCGGCAGCCTGCTCAACGGACCCCGTGCCCAGACACCGATGATGCTGCGGATGGTGATGACCTCGCCGTGGTCGGTGCGGATCGAGGACACCGCGCCGCTCACCGTCGTCGCCGTCACGCGGGGCACCTCCACGCTGCGCTACGACGACGGCACCCGACACCGCGTCGACCCCGGTGACGTGGCCTTGATCCGGGGCACCCACCCGTACACGATCGCCGACGATCCCGACCACGAGTGGGTGGCTCGCATAGACGCACACGGCGACTGTTACGACCCCACCGGAACGCACAGTGTCGCCGAGGACATGTGCTTCGGCGTCCGGTCGTGGGGCAACTGCGCGGAGGAACGAGATGCCGACGCCATCATGCTCATCGGCACGTATTCGAGCGGCGAGGTGAGCCAGCGTCTGCTCGACGCGCTCGACCGCTTCACGGTGGTGCCGATGCACGATCACCCGCTGGTGTCGCTGATGGACACCGAGATCGTGCGGGACTCGCCCGCCCAGGAGGCCGTACTGAATCGACTCCTGGATCTGCTGCTGATCACCGGACTGCGCCAGTCGATGGAGTCCGGGCAGGTGCGAGCCGCACAGTGGTACCGCGCCCACTCCGACCCCGTTGTCGGACAGGCACTCCGACTCCTGCACAACGGCATCGACCGGCCGTGGACGGTTGGTTCGCTCGCGGCCGCGGCAGGCGTGTCACGGGCGGTGATGGCCCGCCGGTTCACCGATCTCGTCGGCGAACCGCCGATGACCTACCTCGCCAACTGGCGACTCTCGGTGGCCGCCGACCTCCTCACCGACCGCGGCCAGTCGTTGGCCGTCATCGCCCATCGCGTCGGCTACAGCAGCCCGTTCGCGTTCAGCGCGGCGTTCAAACGCCATCGCGGGATCAGCCCGGCCGCCTTCCGGGCTCAGACCACCGCCTAAGGCGTGGCGGGCGACCGCATGATTCTGTGAAGAACCTCCTGCATCAGGTCCACAACACGTGCCGCTCGTAATGCATTGCATTACACTTTGCGTGTGTTCGAGCGCGTCGACTGGTCTCATGAAGCCGCACACATGGGAAGCGCACATGGCATCACGGGCCGTCGACGAACGGGAAGGAGACGGTGATGAGCAAGAGGATCGAGGACCTGATCGCCGCTGAAGCAATGGCAGCCGAGGAAGGCGAGGCCGCGAGTGATCTTGGTGCCCCACTGCCTTCCCGCGTGAAGGTCACGCGCGGTCACCCGCGCTCGAGGAATCTTCAAGTCCGCTTTCGCGACGACGAGTTCGATGAGCTGACTGCCTACGCCGAGCAACGCGGTCTCCCGGTCTCGACGGTGGTCCGGTCACTGGTGCTCCAGGCGATCGCTCCTGCCGACGATCTGAAGTCCGCGCTGGACAAGTTGGAGACCGATCTCGCCGCTATTCGCCGCAAGGCGCTGAGCTGACCGGAGGTCCGGCCAACGCCATCGCGGGATCAGCCCGGCCGCGTTCCGAGCCCAGACCACCGCCGACGGCGCGGCGGGCGACCGCATGATTCACTGAAGGCCATGTCCGCCCGCTCAACGATCGCCGGCGCCTTTCGGCGTGTGCCCTTCGGCATCGGCACGGTCGTGATGATCCTGATCGCCGCGATGGTCGCGACCGTCGGTGTGGTCCTGGCGATCGGCACCCCGGGCGAGGAACAGAACGACTACAGCGCCGGACGGCTGCGTGGTTACGGCGACGAACCCGCCGTCGCGTGGACGCAGTCCAGCGACACTCTGCCCGGGTACCGCGCCGACGGCGGCGTCGAGGTTGCCGACACCTGGCGCGACCGGTGGCTGCTCGCCTACCCCTCCGGTCTGGGCCGCGCATTCCTCCTCGTGACCAAGGCAACCGGCGAACCCGTCTGGGACCAACCCGTCATCGTCGGACTGGGCGACTGCGCCCTGAACGACATCGGAGAGGTCGGCTGCGCGGTCAAGCTGGGTGGCGTGCCCGACGGCTTCTATCTCGTCGACGACTCCGGAACCCCCTCCTCACCAACAGATCTGCACGACACCAAACAGGTCATCGGAGTCGGCGAAAACTACCTGCGCATCGATCAGGCCGGCTACGGCGTCACCATGCGTGAACCGTCGGGTCGCGACCTCTGGTCGCGCACCTTCGCCACGTCGGCAAAGGCCGTCACGTTCCCCGATGGTGTGGTGGTGATCGAAACCTCGGACGGTGGGCGGTTCGTGATCGACCCGGCCACCGGCGCCGACCGGCTCGCCTGCCAACAATGCGCACTAACCGGATTCGACACCGGTATCACTGTGCAGCACAACGATTTCGGCCACGAGAGGGTGGCCACCTTCGCGGTGACCGATGGCATCTTGCGTACCCCGCCGGTCGCGGTCTCCGACAGTCTGCGGGTCGTCGAGGGGCCATCGACGCTACCCGTGCTGACCGGAACCGGGCCCGGCCAGGTGCAGGCCACCCAGGGACACTACGAGATCCGCGACCCGGCCCGGCCTGAGGCGCTGTGGCAGATCACCGACCCGGAACTGTCGAAGGCGAACACCAAACCGTGCGGCACCGCGGTGGCTTTCGCGCTGAAGGACCGGTCGAGGGCCATCTTCGACCTCGCCGGCGGCGAACGCCTCGGAGGGATGGCGCCGCCGGCCCTCGACGACCCCGACGCCAATATCGATCACCTGTCGTGCGTCGGGTCGTCGGGCACCACCCTGGTGTTCGCCGACCCCAACCAGATCACCGCCTTCGACAGCACCGACGGGACCATCGCGTGGACGCGCTCGGTGATCGGGACCGCCGAATCCGTCGACGGCTACATCGTCCTGCACGAGGGCACGTCGATCACGGTGCTGCGGCCGAACTGATCGGACCCGGTCGGCCCTCCGCGGGTCAGTTTCCGCTCAGAAACGCCTGCAGTGCAGCCGAATACATCGCCACATCGGCCGCACCCATCAACTCCCGGGCGCTGTGCATCGCCAACTGGGGTGCCCCGACGTCGATGGTGACCAGTCCGGTGCGGGCCGCGGTGATCGGGCCGATCGTCGACCCGCACGGCAGGTCGGCGCGGTGGGTGTACCGCTGCATCGGGACGCCCGCGGTGTCGCAGGCGAGCGCGAAGATCGCCTCGCCCACGGCATCCGATGCGTACCGCAGATTCTGGTTCACCTTGAGCACCGGCCCGCCGTTGATGGCGATGCGGTGGGACGGTTCGTGACGTTCGGGATAGTTGGGATGGGTTGCGTGCGCCATGTCCCCGGACACACACACGCTCGCCGCCATCGCCTGCAGGTAGTCCGCGCGAGAACCGCCACGCGCCAGCACGATCCGTTCGACGATGGTGGCGAGGAAGTCCGACGCGGCGCCACGCTCGGAGCCGCTGCCGACCTCCTCGTGGTCGAACAGCGCCAGCACCCGCGTGTGCAGCGACGGCGCGCCGTCGAGCAGAGCGCGCAGTCCCGCGTAGCAGGTGCCCTGGTTGTCGAGGCGTGGCGCGCTGAGCAAGTCGCCGCCGGCACCGATGAGACGACACGGCGTGACATCGTGGGTCATCAGTTCCCAACCCAACAGCGACGCGGGATCGATCCCGGCATAGGAGGCCACCCAATCGAGCACATCGGTGCCGTCGGGGTCCAGCGACCAGATCCCGTCGAGGTGGCGTTGCGGATCCGGGGAGACGCCCTTGCGATCGTCGGACAGGTGGATCGCCAACTGCGGCACCCGGATCACCGGCTCGGTGACGTGCACGAGCACATGGGAGACCGCCGATCCGGAGCGGTAGGCCAGCCGCCCCGACAGGCCGAGGTCGCGGTCGAGCCAGGAGTTCAGCCACGCTCCACCGTAGGGTTCGAGCGCGACCATGCCGACCCCGGCCGAGGTCCGGTCCGGGCGCTGCTTGAGGCGCAGGTTCGGGCTGTCGGTGTGGCCGCCGACGATCCGGAAGGCGTTGCCGTCACCGGCATCCCAGGCGATGATCGAGCCGCCGCGGATCACGTAGTTGCGACCCGTCGCGCGTGGCCATTCCTGGTCTTCGCGCAGTCGGGTGTAGCCGGCCGCCTCCAGTTCCCCTGCGACGGTGGCACACACATGGAACGGCGACGGCGATGCGTCGATGAGGCCGCCGAGCCCGGCCGCCGTGGCGCTGGTCGTCATCGAACCGCGTTTCACCTCGAACCTCCTCGTGACCCCATATCTCTCAGGGCCGTCACCACGGGCACTCGGTAGCCGGCCACCGCGGCCATCGCCGCGACGACCGACATCATCAAGACGAGTTGGCCGAGGAAGCCGATCCACAGCACGGCAAAAGCGGCGGCCCCCGTGATCAGCATGATGATGGCACCGAGGAACAGCCACGGGAACCCGGCGTAACGAAATGCCGCCATTCCCAGGACGATCAGAGCCAGGACGGTGATGACCGCAGGCACCGGAGGGCCAGACGCCGCATCGTCGACGTAGCGCAATGCGTCCCCGGTTTTCTCGGGTACGAGTTCGGCCCGTGAGGCTCCGACGACTCCGATCAGGATCAGCATCGCGACCAGCGCATATCCGCCGAGCGTGATGTTGCGGCCACTGGCCTGTTCGACCCCGAGCCGCCGTACCAGATATCCGGCGACAAGTACCAACAACGGTGGCACGATCGCGGCGATCCACAGGCGCGGCACGTTGAGCGCGCGCAGTACGTCCCCGAAGCCGACGAATCGGCCGACGGCGACGATGATGGCGTCGTAGGCAAGAGCGAGGAGCATTCCCGCGACCACCGGCGCGATGGGTCCGACCTTCGGCCACAGCCGCAGCGCCACCCCGCACAGGGCGAGCATGGCGACCCCGACCAGGGCGCAGATCAGCGAGGTCATCAGGCCGAGGCCAGCACGGAGTCTATGACGGAGTAGAAGAGGCCGAGACCGTCGTCACTGGGTCCGGTCAGCGCCTCGGTGGCATGTTCGGGATGGGGCATGAGGCCGACGATGCGGCCGTCGGGGCTGGAGATGCCCGCGATATCGAGCGCGGAGCCGTTCGGGTTGCCGCCGGCGTAGGTGAACACTATGTGCCCCTCGCCCTCGAGTTCTTCGAGTTTGCGCTGTGGCGCGACGAATCGGCCCTCACCGGACTTGAGCGGGATGAGGATCTCGGCGCCGCGCTCGAAGCGGCTGGTCCACGTGGTGGTGTTGGACTCGACCTTGAGCCATTCGTCCCGGCAGATGAAGTGCAGACCCTCGTTGCGGGTGAGTGCGCCCGGTAGTAGGCCTGCCTCGCAGAGGACCTGGAAACCGTTGCAGATCCCGAGGACCGGCATTCCCTTGCCGGCGGCTTCGACGACCGACCCCATCACCGGGGCGAATCGCGCGATCGCGCCGGCGCGCAGGTAGTCGCCGTAAGAGAAGCCGCCGGGCACGATCACCGCGTCGACACCCTTGAGGTCGGCGTCGCCGTGCCACAGTTCCACCGCCTCGGCGCCCGCGAGCCGGGCCGCACGCACCGCGTCGACGTCGTCGAGGGTGCCGGGAAAGGTGATGACGCCGATCCGCGCAGTCATGACCCGCCCTCAGTCCGCGATGCGCGAGACGTTGTAGTTCTCGATCACCGTGTTGGTGAGGAGTTCCTCGGCGATGCGCTCGAGCGCGACGTCGTCGACCGAGTCGTCGACCTCGAGTTCAAAGCGCTTGCCCTGCCGGACATCGGCGATGCCGGAGAATCCCAGCCGACCCAACGCACCGACGATCGCCTGCCCCTGCGGGTCGAGGATCTCGGCCTTCGGCATCACATCGACCACCACTCGCGCCATGGGCTGCTGCTCCGTTCTCGCTGGTGCGTTTTCCGCGATCAGCTTACCGGGTGACCGGTGCCGGTATACGCCTCGGACCGGCAGGTGTTCGGCACAAGACGATCCACCGCCGCCGCGCCGCCCCCGCCCCCGGCGTCGACCGTGCGCAGTTCATCGTCGATCGTGCGCACTCACGCGCGTCGACCGTGCACGTCCCATCGTCGAGCGTGCGCACGGGAGCACGGTCGACGATGAGGTGCGCACGATCAACGTGAGGTGCGCACGGTCGACGAACGAGTGCGAATGATCGACGAACGAGTGCGAACGATCGACGATGGGTGTGGACGCTCGACGCGTGGGTGACGGCGACGGGTGTCCGCTGCGTCAGAGGACCGCTTCGATCGCGCCGATGACCTCGGGGGCGGTCGGTTCGGTACGCGGGCGGAAGCGGTTGACGACGTTGCCGTTGGCGTCGACGAGGAACTTCTCGAAGTTCCACTGGACCTCGCCGGCCTCGCCGTCGGCGTCGGTCGCCTTGGCGAGTTCGGTGTAGAGCGGATGCTGACCGTCGCCCTTGACGTCGGCCTTCTCCAGCAGCGGGAAGCTGACGCCGTAGGAGGTCGAGCAGAAGGTTGCGATCTCCTCGGCGGTACCGGGCTCCTGGCCCATGAACTGGTTACAGGGCATGCCGACCACGGTGAGGCCGCGGTCACGGTAGTTCTTCGCGATCTCCTCGAGTCCGGTGTACTGAGGGGTCAGGCCGCATTTGCTGGCCACGTTGACCACCAGCAACGGGCCACCGAAGGCAGCGAGGTCGAGGTCGGTGCCGTCGAGGGCCTTGACGGGGATGGCTTTCACATTGCTCACGACTCCGACGCTAGCTCAGCGGTGCTGCCGGCTGCGAGGCTTCCCCGGCGGTATGACGCCCATCACAAACCTTTGCCGGCTATCGCCGACCTCACCGATAGTTGCGCTAGAGAAATAGTTGCATTCGCGTTAGTTTCTTTGCATGCCCGAGCCCACGCCGTCGCTCGGCGACCCAACCGACGTAACCGTGGGGTCCGTCGAGGCCACCTGCGGGACGTTGCTCGACTTCCTCGACCGGCTCGCCTGCCTGGGTAAGACTCACACGATGGACACGCTCGCGGCGTCCGAACTGACCTTCTCGCAGCTGCGCGTGATGTTCGCACTCGGCGCGCACGGGAACGGCGCCGAATGCATGTCGGTCAACGAGATCGCCGAGCACGTGAACCTCTCACTGGCGGCGACCGGACGGACCGTCGACAAGCTCGTCGTCGCCGGTCTCGCCGATCGTCGTGAGGACACCGCGGACCGCCGGGTCAAACGGGTCTCCCTCACCGATGAGGGCCGCCGGATGGTGGATTCGCATCTGAGCATCAAGCAGGAAATCGTCCGTGCCTTCGTCGCCGGCCTGCCCGACAACCTGCGCGCGGACCTCTGCAGCGCTCTGAACCCGATCATCGACGCCGACGTCGACTACTTCGTCGGGGTCATCGACCCGACCCCGACCTCTTCTCGTCCGGACATCGAACAGAAAGTCGATTCATGAGTTCTTCGTCAATGCCGGCGCATGCGCATGCCGGGCCGCCGGACACCAAACTCGATCGGCACGTGCTGATCGTCGCGGGCGTGGTCGTGCTGGGCGCGATCATGTCGATCCTCGACGTCACCGTGGTGTCGGTCGCGCAGAACACCTTCCAGCAGGAGTTCAACACCGACGCCGCGGGTGCGGCGTGGACCATGACCGGCTACACGCTCGCGCTGGCCGCTGTCATCCCGCTGTCGAGCTGGGCGGCTGCCCGTTTCGGCACCAAAAAGGTCTATCTCACCTCGCTGGTGTTGTTCTCAATCGGTTCGGCACTGTGCGCGCTGGCCACGAGCATCGGCATGCTGGTGGCGTTCCGCGTGATCCAGGGCCTCGGCGGCGGTCTGTTGATGCCCATCGGCATGATGATCCTGACCAAGGCGGCCGGGCCCGAACGTGTCGGCTCGGTCATGGCCGTGCTGGGCATCCCGATGCTGCTCGGGCCGATCGCCGGCCCGATCCTCGGTGGCCTCCTCATCGAGAAGGCGTCGTGGCACTGGGTGTTCCTGATCAACGTGCCGGTCGGCATCGTCGCCATCATCTACTCGTGGTTCGCCCTGCGCAGCGACGACGAGACCAACCGCTCGTCGATCGACTTCGTCGGCCTGCTCCTGCTCTCCCCCGGTCTCGCCCTGTTCCTCTACGGCGTGTCGTCGAGCAGCGAGGCGGGCACGTTCATCTCGGCCAAGGTGCTGGTCCCGGCCATTATCGGCGCGGTGCTGATCGTCGGGTTCATCGCGCATGCACTACGCAGCAACAACCCGCTGCTGGATCTGCGGCTGTTCCGCAACCGCACGCTGTCGATCGCGGTCGTTTCGATGACGCTGTTCATGATTGCGTTCTTTGGTGCGGCGCTGCTGTTCCCGCAATACTTCATCGGTGTCCGCGGTGAGTCCACCCTGCAGGCCGGCCTGTTGCTGGCACCGCAGGGTATCGGCGCCATGATCACGATGCCGATCGCCGGTCGGATGACCGACAAGATCGGTCCGGGCAAGTTCGTGCTGGCCGGCATCGTGCTGATGTTCTTCGGCATGGGCACGTTCGTGTTCGTCGGTGCGCAGTCCCCGTACTGGCTCTTGTGCGGTGCGCTGTTCGTCCAGGGTCTCGGCATGGGTATGACGATGATGCCGATTATGTCCGCGGCGCTGGCCACCCTGACCAACGCGCAGGTGCCCGACGGCTCGACTCTGATGAACGTCGTCCAGCAGACCGCGTCGTCGATCGGTTCGGCGGTCATCGCGGTCATCCTCGCGACCAACCTGACGCGCGCCCCCGAGAGCATGCTGGCCATCGCATCGAACACCGCACCCGACAGTCTGCCGGCCGAACTGCAGGACACCCCGGTCCCGTCGTCGTTCTTCGACGCTGCGGCGAATGCCTTTGGCTCGACCTTCATCGTCGCCACGGTGCTGATCGCGCTGACGCTGATCCCGGCGTTCTTCTTGCCCCGCAAGAAGATCAACTCGCCGTTGATCGAGGAGGATATGGACCGGGCGCCGATCGTCATGCACTGACGCCCACCGAACCTTCCCGACGCGCCCAGCTCGGCGCGAAACGCGGTTCCCTCGGCGCGAAACGGGTTGCTGTCGGCGGGATCCTGGGTGCCGTCGGCGCGATTCCGGGTGCCGTCGACGCAAAACGAGGTTCCGTCGGCGAGAAACGGGTTGCCGTCGACGAGATTCCTGGTGCCGCCGACGAGAAACCGGGTGCCGTCGGCGCGAAACCGGTTGCCGTCGGCGCGAAACCGGTTGCCGTCGGCGCGAAACGGGTTGCCGTCGGCGCGAAACGGGTTGCTGTCGGCGAGATTTCGGGTGCCGTCGGCGGGCGGAATCAGCGGGTGATGGCGCCGGTCTGCTGGAGAATCCAGGCGATCTCGAAGGCGATTTCCTCCCACTGCTTGTAGCGCCCGCTGACACCGCCGTGGCCGGCGGACATCTCGGTCTTGAGCAGGATGAGGTTGTCCGAGGTGCTCAGTTCCTGTAACCGCGCGACCCATTTCGCCGCCTCGGTGAACAACACCCGGGTGTCGTTGAGCGAGGTCAGAGCGAGAATCGGCGGGTAGGGTTTCGCCGCGACGTTCTCGTACGGCGAGTACGACTTCATGTAGGCGTACACGGTGGGATCGTGCAGCGGATCGCCCCATTCGTCCCATTCGATGACGGTGAGCGGCAACGACGGATCGAGGATCGACGTGAGCGCATCGACGAACGGTACGGAGGCGAGGATGCCGTTGAACAGTTCCGGCGCCAGGTTCGCGACCGCACCCATCAGCAGCCCGCCGGCCGACCCGCCCTCGGCCACCATCTGCCGCGGCGTCGTCCAGCCGGCGGCAACGAGGTGGCGTGCGGCGTCGACAAAGTCGGTGAAGGTGTTCTTCTTCGTGAGCGTCTTGCCGTGCTCATACCAGTACCGGCCCATCTCGCCGCCGCCGCGGATGTGCGCGAGGACGAACACCACGCCGCGGTCGAGGATCGACAGCCGCGAGACCGAGAACGACGGGTCGATACTCGTCTCGTAGGACCCGTACCCGTAGAGGAGCAGTGGCGCGGGCCGGTCGTCGTCGACTCCCTTGCGCCGGACGATGGACAGCGGGATCTGCGTGCCGTCCGCGGCGGTGGCCCACTCGCGGGACTGCACGTAGTCGGCCGGGTCATACCCACCGAGGACGGGCTGACGCTTGAGCAGGGTCCGTTCCCCCGTGGCGACATCGAGTTCGAAGATCTCGGTGGGTTCGACGAAGCTGGTGTAGCCGATCCGCAGCCGCGGCGCGGCCCATTCGGGATTGCTGCCGAGCCCGAACGAGCACAACTCCTGTTCGAAGGTGAGCTCGTGGAAGTCGGCGCGCCCGGGGATCCCGTCGATCGTGCGGAGGTCGGCGATCGCGATCATCGGCAGCGCGGCCCGACGATAGGACAGCACCAGGTAGTCGCGGAAGGCGTCGAGGTCCTCGATCCGCAGGTCCGGGTCATGGGCGATGAGTTCGCGACGTTGCGTCGGGTCGCCGACCGGCGCGATGTCGATGGCGAAGTTCTCCGCCTTGACGCCGTCGCGGACCTCGTTGTGCACGATGACGAAATAGTCGTCGTCGGCGATCACCACGTGCTCGACGCTGTATTCAACACCCTCGACACGTGGTGCGACACTGCGGAATTCACCGGTCGGGTCGTCGGCGGCGAGCACATACGCCTCAGAGGTGATCTTGGAACCGACCCCGATCACCAGGTACTTGTCGCTACGGGTGGACCCCATCCCGACCCAGTAGCGTTCGTCGGGTTCATGGAAGACCTTGACGTCGTCGGTGTCGGAGCCGATGTCGTGGCGCCACACCGTGTCCGGGCGCCACGCCTCATCGACGGTCTGATAGAAGACGTGCGCGGCGTTGGCCGACCACAGCGCGCCGCCGGCGGTGTCGGCGATCTCCTCATCGAGCAGTTCGCCGGTCGCAAGGTTCTTGAACCGCAGTGTGTACCGTTCGTTGCCGATGACATCGGTGCTGTAGGCCAGCCAGTTCCCGTCATCGCTGACGGTCAGGGCGCCGAGACTGAAGAAGTCGTGGCCTTCGGCCTCCACGTTGGCGTCGAGGAGGATCTCCTCACCGGGCAGCGGGGAGTCTGCCCGCACCTGCGGTGGCGTCCAGTCGTCGTCGGAGGCGATCGGGCAACGGCAGCGGATTCCGTACTGCTTGCCCTCCTCGGTGCGGCCGTAATACCAGTACCGTCCGCGCCGACTCGGCACCGACATATCGGTTTCCTGTGTGCGGCTCTTGATCTCGGCGAAGACCTGCTTGCGCAGGCCGTCGAGTTGCCCCGTGTGCGCGTCGGTGAACTTGTTCTGCGCCTCGAGGTAGGTGATCACCTCGGGATCGTCCTTGTCGCGCAACCATTCGTACTCGTCGACGAAGGTGTCCCCGTGGTGGGTGCGTTCGCTGCGCACGCGCTTGGCCACCGGGGCGCTGACGTCGGAACTCACATTCATCTCCTACTACTCGTGATCCGGCCAGTCGGCGAAGGACTTCTGCGAAATCCATTCGTAGGCCTCGATATAGCGTGCGCGGGTCCGGGACACCACGTATTCCGGCAGCGCCGGAGGAGGCGCATCGGCCACCCGGTCCCACCCCGAGTCCGGCCCGGTCAGCCAATTGCGGACGATCTGCTTGTCGAAGCTCGGCTGCACTTCGCCGGGCCGGTAGGTCGCCGCCTCCCAATATCGCGACGAGTCAGGGGTCAGCACCTCGTCGGCGAGGACGAGCTCCCCGTCGTCGCCGAGGCCGAACTCGAACTTGGTGTCGGCCAAAATGATTCCCCGGTCGGCGGCCAGCGATGCACCGCGTCCGTAGATGTCGAGGGTGGCCGTGCGCAGGCGTTCGGCAAGGTCGGTGCCTTCCTGCTCGACAACGCGTTCGAAGCTGATGTTCTCGTCGTGATCCCCTTGGGCGGCTTTTGTCGCCGGCGTGAAGATCGGCTCGGGCAGCCTGCTCGCCTCCACGAGTCCCTCGGGCAGCCGGACCCCGCAGACCGCGCCGGTCGCGCGGTAGTCGATCAGTCCGGAGCCGGTGAGATACCCGCGGGCCACACATTCGACCTGGACCATCGGCAGTCTGCGGACGACCATGGCCCGCCCGACCGCTTCGGCCGGTATACGCTCGTCGGTGGGACCGCCGGCCAGGTGATTGGCCACCCCGAGCACGTCGAACCAGAAGAAACTCATCGCGGTGAGGATGCGGCCCTTGTCCGGGATGGCCGGGGTCAGGATGTGGTCGTACGCAGATATCCGGTCCGAGGCGACCAGCAACAGGGTGTCCGAGTCGATCTCGTAGATCTCACGGACCTTGCCCGACGCCAGGTGGGTGTACGTATCCAGTGCGGGACGCATGGCTTCGACCTTAGAGGTATGACACGCTGCAATGCATGACCGGCCCGCAGATCACGATCACCTACTGCACCCAGTGCAACTGGCTGCTCCGGGCGTCGTGGATGGCGAGCGAGTTGCTGAACACCTTCGGCACCGAGCTGGGCTCGGTGACGCTGGTGCCCGGCACGGGCGGCGTGTTCCACATCGACGTCGACGGCACGCAGGTCTGGGAGCGCAAACGTGACGGCGGATTCCCGGACGCGGTCACCCTGAAACGCCTGATCCGCGACATCGCACTCCCCGACTGGAACCTCGGGCACGCCGACAGCTCAGCGACCTCCGACTGAAGCTGTCCCTCTGACGACCGACCGAGGGGATATCCCCTCGGTCGGCGCCGCTGGAGCCGTTTTCAGCAGCGCCGATCACCGAGGCGCGCTCAGAGGATGGGCGCGGGGCTGTAGGCGGCGGCGTCGGGATACTGGGCGATGAGCTTTTCTGCGGCCGCGACGACGTCGGCGACCTGCTGTTCGGCAGCACCGACGAACGCCTTCTTGTCGGCCAACGCCTCGTCGAGCTGTGCCCGGTCGAGCGGGATGCGGTCGTCGGCGGCCAGACGATCGAGCAGATCGGGTTCGCGTCCCTCCTCGCGCATGGCGAGTGCGACGGCGACCGCGTTCTCCTTGATCGCCTCGTGCGCGGTCTCGCGGCCCACGCCCGCGCGGACCGAGGCCATCAGCACCTTGGTGGTCGCCAGGAACGGCAGATAGCGGTCGAGTTCGTTGGCGATCACCGCCGGGTAGGCGCCGAACTCGGCGAGCACGGTCAGGAACGTCTCCATCAGACCGTCGATGGCGAAGAACGCGTCAGGCAGGGCCACGCGGCGCACCACCGAGCAGAACACGTCACCCTCGTTCCACTGCGCTCCGGCGAGTTCGGCGGCCATCGAGCTGTACCCGCGCAGCACGACCTGCAGCCCGTTGACCCGCTCGCAGCTACGGGTGTTCATCTTGTGCGGCATCGCCGAGCTGCCCACCTGCCCGGGTTGGAAACCCTCGGTGACCAGTTCGTGGCCGGCCATCAGCCGGATGGTGTGGGCCAACGACGACGGGCCGGCACCCAGCTGCACCAGCGACGACACGACATCATGGTCGAGCGAGCGCGGGTACACCTGGCCGACCGAGGTCAGCGACCGCGCGAAGCCGAGGTGATCGGCGACGCGGGCCTCGAGGTCGGCGAGTTTCGCGGCGTCACCGCCGAGCAGGTCCAGCATGTCCTGGGAAGTGCCCATCGGGCCTTTGATGCCGCGCAGCGGATAGCGGTCGATGAGTTCACGCACCCGGGTCAGCGCGATCATCAGCTCGTCGGCGGCACTGGCGAACCGCTTTCCCAGTGTGGTGGCCTGCGCGGCGACGTTGTGGCTGCGCCCGGCCATCACCACCGTGGAGTACTGGGCCGCCCGCTCGACGATGCGCGCCAGCATCGCGACCCCGTGGGCGTGTACGTATTCGAGCGAGCGCAGGATCTGCAGCTGCTCCACGTTCTCGGTGAGGTCGCGGCTGGTCATGCCCTTGTGGACCTGTTCGTGGCCGGCGAGATCGTTGAACTCCTCGATCCGGGCCTTCACGTCGTGGCGGGTGACGCGCTCACGAGCGGCGATGGAGTCGAGGTCGATCTGGTCGACGACCTTCTCGTAGTCCTCGATCGCGGTGGCGGGCACATCGATCCCGAGATCCCGCTGCGCCTTGAGCACCGCGATCCACAGCTGGCGTTCGAGGACGATCTTGTGGCGCGGCGACCAGATCTCGGCGAGGTCGGCGGACGCATACCGGCTGGCCAGGACGTTGGAGATGACAGGCTTGGGCACGAGGACAGTCTAGGACGTGCCTCAGTCGCACCACATCTGCCACCCGACACACACGACCTCAGGTCACACGGCCCAGCATGCCCACGCGGACCCGTGGCCCTGATGGACGGGTACCACGGCGATCGGTCCGGTGACACCGCCCTGCTTCGCATACAACTGTCGACTACCCATCTGACGGGGCACCCAGCGGATGGTCGCGATCGCACCCTCGGCCATCGCCGACCCGATGAGCTGTTCCGGCCCGCCGGCGGCATTCCGCTCCCAGAACGTCACCTGGCCGGAAGCGTTCACCGGCACCGTCAGGTCATACAGACAACCCGTGCCGTAGACCACGGAGGAGAACGGCACTCCCGCGTCGACCTGGCCGACCGGTGCCGCGGCCGCAGTGCCGGCCGGCAACGTCAGGATCGCGGCCGCCCCGACGGTCACCGACACCGACAGCACGAAACGCCGCACACAGCGTTCCACCACGGTTCCCCACATCGTCAACACTCCCCCTTCATTCGACCGTTGATCGATCACCCGTCGCGCGGCGCCAGGACGTCGATGACCTCGTGCAGGGCGTCCCGGGCCGCGGCGTAGGGCGTGCCCTGCCGCATGCCGAGCGCACCGACGACCGCGCCGTCCTCGAGGGCGATCAGCTGTCCGACGTGCACCGGATCGGCCTTGCGAAACGACTTGTGTAACACCTCGGAGTGCATCTCCGAGAGCAGCACCCGCCGATCGATGACGACGTCACGCAGGCGCGGGTGCCGAGCGGCCAACGCGATGGTCTCATAGCGCGCGGCCAGTGTCTGGATCGTGGTGTCGGGCCCGACGAACACCTCGGCGAGCGCATCGGCGGTGGCCGACCCTCCGCGTCGTCGTCGGGGTAGCGCGTCGCGGCGGGCCGCGATGCAGTCCTCGTCGTTGCGGTACACGCAGGCGGCCGCCTCGGCCATCAGATCCTCGAGCGATCCGAAGTAATAGGTCGTCGACGCCAGCGGCAATTGGGCACGCTCGGCGACGGCCCGATGACGCACCGCGTCGAAGCCACCCTCCAGCAACAATGCTCCAGCGGCCTCGATGAGCCGAGACCGCCGGCGCAGTCCCTTCGGGGTCGCCGCCGAAGTCATGGAAACATGCTGCCAGGGGGTTTGCCCGCACGGGTCGATTTGGGAAAAGCCGTGGTGGCACCGCAGGATTCGCCTGAATCGCCACCGGCGAGCCATCTTCTGTGCCGCCATGCGAGGGCCGCGCGTGCGACGATGCGGTCATGGACGACATAGCGCTCCTGCAACGCGCGGTCAAACTCGCCGCGGCCGCCCGGGCCCGTGGCGACCACCCATTCGGCGCGTTGCTCGTCGACGCCGACGGCGGGATCGTGCTGGAGGCACAGAACACCGTGTCCACCGATCGCGATCCGACCGGTCACGCCGAGACCAATCTGGTCCGCCTCGCGGGGCGACGGTTCCGCCCGGACGAACGAGAGTCGATGACTCTGTACACGAGCACGGAGCCCTGCGCGATGTGTGCCGGCGCGATTTACTGGGCGCGGATCTCGACGGTCGTGTTCGCACTGAGCGAGTCAGACCTGTTGTCGATAACCGGCGCCGACCCGGAGAATCCGACCCTCGATCTACCATGTCGGGAGGTGTTCGCGCGTGGTGCGCATCCGACGACGGTGCGCGGGCCTTTCGCCATCCCCGCCGCCCGCGAGGTCCACGTCGGCTTCTGGCGGCCGTGATCTGACCAGATCGAGCGAGGTCGTCACGCGAAGTAGTGGCCCGAGTCGATGTCCTCGATCAGTCCTGGCTGCTGCGGTTTCCAGTCCATCAGTTCGCGGGTGATCGCCGCGGACGTCGGGTTGTCGACCGAGACGAACGAGGCGAGGAATCCGAATGCGGCCTGCGCGTCGTCGGGGCCGACCGAGGTCGCCGGGATGCCGAGTCCCTGACCGATCGCCTCGGCGATCTGTCGGAACTCCACTGCCTCGTCGCCCACCGCGTGCAGTCGGGTTCCCGCGGGCGCCGACTCGAGCGCCAGACGGTACAGATGCGCGGCATCGCGGGTGTGGACGGCGGGCCACCGGTTGGTGCCATCACCGGGGTACCCGGCGAACCCGTTGTCACGGGCGAAGCCGATCAAAGCCGGCACGAACCCCTGGTGGTCGAGGTCACTGTGCACCGACGGTGGCAATCGGAGCACCGAGGACCGGACACCGCGGTCGGCCAAAGCGATGATCGCGTTCTCGGCGTCGATGCGGTAGCCGCCCGCGAAGGCGTCGGATTCGGTACCGGCTCTGCCGGTGATACCCATCGTCGCGAGGAGCAGAGTGCCCGAGGTACCGACCAACGGTTTGCCCGAGCCGGCTAGCGCATCCCCGATGGCCCGGATGGCCGCGAGGTCGGCGGTGGCGGCGGACGCGAGGTCACCCGACTGCATCAGGTCGTGTTTGAACGCCAGATGGATCACGCCGTCCGCGTCTGCAGCTTCGACGGCCAAACCGTCGAGATCGTCGAGATCACCCCGGCGCACCTCGGCACCGAGGTCGGCCACCACCGCGGCCGACGTGCCGGACCGGGCGAGCCCGACGACCTCGTGACCGGCGGCCAGCAGTTCGGGAATGACCGCCGACGCCACATGTCCGGACGCACCCGTTACGAATACCCGCATGAGATTCTCCTTCGCTCGGCGTTGTCACGCCTCGAGCAGCAGTGATGTCAGTGGTGATGTCACCTTCTGACATCACCAACCGTACGCCTGATGTCAGGTCCTGTCATCACGTATTCTCGACGGGTGGGACGATGGCCGACGGGATCACGCGAGCGCCTCCAGGGGGCGGCTCTCGCACTGTTCGTCGAACGTGGCTACGACGAGACGTCGGTGGCCGACATCGCCGCACGCGCAGGGGTCACCGAACGCACGTTCTACCGCCACTTCGGCGACAAGCGAGAGGTCCTGTTCGACGGCGGACACAGCCTCGAGAACGCCATCGTCGAGAGCCTCGCGTCATGCCCACCCGATCTGCCACCCCTGGATGCGATCGGCCAAGCCCTCGATCACGCCGCCGCGCGGTTCTTCGATGACCCTCGATTACCGTTTGCGCGCGAGCGACAGTCGGTGATCGGCGCGAATCCCGAACTCCAGGAACGAGAGTCACTGAAGATGACGTCGCTCACCGCAGCGGTGTCACGGTGCCTGCAGACCAGAGGGTCCGATGAGACGACCGCACGCCTGGCCGCCGAGATGGGGATCGGAGTGTTCAAGGTGGCGTTCGCCTGCTGGGTCGCCCCCGGCAACACAGAGCCCCTCACCACCCACCTTCGCGAATCGCTCACGCGACTGCGCCGCGTCGCCGGACAATAGTAGTCGAAGTCACACTGCCGACGGCCCGTGAACGCCTTGCCGCCAGATACCCCCTAGGGTATCGTCAGCGGCCATACAGGGATACCCCCCTGGGTATACGGAGAGGAACTCGTGACAACAACGACAGAAACGGACGCCTCGTCCGAAAAAGAGAAACAGCTAGGTGCGCTCGGCCGACTGGGCGACTGGACCGCAACCCATCGACGCTGGGTGTTCGCCATCTGGGCGCTCCTCGTGGTCGGGCTGGGCGCAGCGGCCCCATCGGTCTTCAACTCCCTCGCCGGCGCCGGCTGGCAGGCCAACGGATCGGAATCGGTCCAGGTCCGCGAACTGGCCCAGGAACACTTCGGCGGCAACTCGTCGGCGGCCGTGCAGGTCGTGATCCACTCCGAGGACCTGCAGGTCACCGACCCGCAGATGCAGCAGGTCGTCACCGAGATCACCGACATCGCCAGCTCCGACGACCGTTTCGCCGAGGTCGTGCCGCCGCAGCCGGGCATGACGATCAGCCAGGACGGCCACACCGGCATCGTGCTGATCGGCGCCGGTCAGGACAGCACGACCGACGACATGGTCAAGGCCGTCGACGATCACAAGGAAGAACTGACGGCCCTGTCGGGCAATGGGATCGACGTGTATCCCACCGGCGCATCCGCGCTGTGGAGCGATTTCAACGAGGCCAACCACGAGGCCATGATCAAGGCCGAGATGTTCTCCTGGCCGATCACCCTGGCGATCATGGTCATCGCCTTCGGCTCGCTGGTCGCCGCCGGCCTGCCGCTGCTGCTGACCATCGCCGGCCTCGTCGCCTCCGCCGGTGGCCTGGTGCTGTTGAATGCGGTCACGCCGATCTCGGTGTGGGCCATGAACTTCGCCATGATGTTCGCCCTCGCGCTCGGTATCGACTACGCGCTGTTCATGGTGTCGCGCTTCCGCGCCGCGATGATGGTGCATGACACGCCACGCCACGCCACCATCGAGACGATGGCCACCGCGGGCAAAGCCGTGTTGCTGTCGGGGCTGACGGTTCTGGTCAGTCTGTCAGCGGTCCTGTTGGTGCCCGCACCGGCGGTCCGCACGATGGCCATCGGCATCATGCTCGCCGTCATCTTCGTCCTCGCCGCCACGATGACACTGCTCCCTGCGGTCATGGCCGCACTGGGACCGAAGGTGAACGCCGGCTCACTTCCGTGGGCCAAGAAGCAGCAGCACCACTCCCCGGTGTTCGAGAAGTGGGGCCACCTGCTGCACCGCCACCCGTGGCCGTTCGCGATCGTCTCGCTGGCCATCCTGATCCTCCTGGCGCTGCCGGTGTTCGGACTGAAGGTCGCGATGCCGTCGATCAACGTCGTCCCCGAGGACGCCCCGGTCCGCCAGGGCTATGCGCTGGTGCAGGAGCAGATGGGTGAGGGCGCTCCCGGCGCACTGCAGATCGTCGTGCCCGAGGCCGACGCCGCCGCCACCGCCGAAGCCGCCGCACAGTCGACCGGAATCGCGATGGTGACCCCGCCGCAGACCGCGCCGGACGGCTCCGGATACGTCATGATGTCCGCGATCCCGTCGGTGGATCCGTCGGACGACCAGATGGGTCAGATCTTGTCCGACCTGCGTGAGACGCTGCCGGCCGATGCCCTGGTCGGCGGTGCGCCGGCCGAGAACCTCGACCTGCAGCAGGCCCTCAACGACTGGTTCCCGGTCGTCGTCGCGGTGATCTTGTCCCTGGGCTTCCTGCTCCTGCTGGTCGCGCTGCAGGCCCCGCTGATCGCTCTGTTGGGTACTTTGGTCAGCCTGCTGTCCACCGCCGCGGCCTTCGGTGTGGCGAAGCTGATCTTCCAGGACGGCCACGGCGCCGGCCTGCTCGGCTTCGACGCGCAGGGCTTCCTGGACGGCTGGGGCCCGGTGTTCTTCTTCGCGATGATCTTCGCCATCGCCATGGACTACACCGTCTTCCTGCTGGCGACCGCCAAGGAGCACTACGAGCACACCGAGGACCCGATGCACGCGCAGATCAATGGTCTCGCCTACTCGGGACGCATCATCTTCGCCGCCGCCGCGGTCATGGTCGCCGTGTTCTTCACGTTCGCGCTGGCCGACCCGCTGCCGCCGAAGGAGATGGGCATCATCCTGGGTGTCGCGGTCCTGCTGGATGCCACGCTGATCCGACTGATCCTGCTGCCCGTGCTGCTGCGCATCACCGGGCACGGCGCCTGGTGGAGCCCGGCATGGCTCAAGAAGATCCTGCCGAACATCTCCTTCAGCCACTGATCCGGGCGCATCAGATACCCCATGGGGTATACTGGGACCAGCTATTTCATCATGGAAGGAGAACCACAATGGTAGGTGATCAGGAGTCCAATACCGTGGTGCTCAACCGGCTGCGACGCGCACACGGACAGCTCGCGGGAGTGATCTCGATGATCGAGCAGGGACGCGACTGCAAGGACGTCGTCACCCAGTTGGCCGCGGTCTCGCGCGCCCTCGATCGCGCCGGATTCAAGATCGTGGCCACCAGCCTGCGGCAGTGCCTGACCGGAGACGAAACCGACAACGGCGAGCCGATGACCGAGGAGCAGCTCGAGAAGCTGTTCCTGACGCTCGCCTGATTCACCGCAACAACCGGAGAGAAAGGACCGAACATGCAGCTCGGATACACCACCACTCTGCAGACCACCTTCGACGAGGCGGTCACCCGCACCCGAGATGCGTTGGCCGAACAGGGTTTCGGTGTGCTCACCGAGATCGATGTGCAGGCCACGCTGAAGAAGAAGCTCGACGAGGACATGGAGCGCTACCTCATCCTCGGCGCATGCAACCCGACGCTGGCCCACGGCGCCCTCGGCGTCGACCGGCAGATCGGTTTGCTGCTGCCCTGCAACGTCGTCGTCCGCGACGATGCCGAGAACGCCGGAACCGTCATCGTCGAGGCGATGAACCCCGACATCATGGTGGCGGTCACCGATGCCCCGGGTCTGCCCGAGGTCGCGGCCAAGGCCTCGGAGAAGCTGCAGGCCGCGATCAGCGCGCTGTCGGCCACGGTGCCGAGCTGAATCTGATGTATCCGATGTCCGACCAATCCCACACGGTGGAGATCAACGTCGATCCACTGTGCCCGTTCGCCTGGGTGGCTTCACGCTGGCTGGACGGGGTCGCCGAGCGTCGCGGAGTCTCGGTGGCGTGGAAGCAGATGAGTCTCGCGGTCCTCAACGAGGGCCAGGAACTCGACGCCGAGCGCGCCGCGCGGATGGAAATCTCGTGGCGCGCTGGGCGACTGCTCGCCGCAGCCGCCGATGCATCCGACGTCAAGGATCTGTACATGGCGATTGGTCGACGTCTACACACCGAAGGACTCGAGTTCACCGACGAGCTCGCCCGATCCGCACTCGTAGAAGTCGGGTCTGATCCCTCGCTCGTCTCCGTGATGAACGACGCGTCCCGCGACGATGCCGTCCGCAAGGCGCATCGCCTGAGCCAGGAGGCACTCGGGGGCACCGCGGGCACGCCGATCATCGTGATCGACGGCCGGGCGTTCTTCGGTCCGGTGCTCACCGAGATCCCTTCACCGTCGGAGGCCGACCGGCTCTTCGACGCCCTCACGACCCTGGCCGGAATCCCGGCCTTCGCCCAGATGGAGCGGCCGATGGTCGGCCCTCCCAACCTCCAGGAGAATTTCTGACATGTGTTATCCGGTTCGCTGCAATGAATGCAACAAGGTGACGTGGTCGGGGTGCGGAATGCACGTCGATGACGTCAAGGCATCGGTCCCCCCGGCCCAATGGTGCTCGGGCCATGCCCCGGCATCCCAGGCTTCGGTGTACCGCCGACAGAGCTGACGCTGACCGGCGCATCGTCGGTTTCGGTGTCGCGGCGCCGGCTCGGTTCGAGCATGTCGCCAGGCGCCAGTAACCTGTTACCCGATGAGCACCGATCCGGCCACATCAACCCGCGGAGTTCATGATTCGACCGCGACCGACTCGCCCGACCGCTTGAGCGGCCGGGCGAGTCGTCGTTCGTTGTTGGTCGGCGGGATGGGCGCGGCGCTGACCGGCGGACTGGCCGCGTGCTCGACGACACCGGCGGCCACGGTGGCGCCCCGCAACCTCGAGACCCGGGCCGCCGACGACGAGCTGCCCTCCGATACCAGCCCGGTTCCGTCGCCGGGTGGTCCTCCAGTGGTCACCGGGAGTTTCGTGTCGGCCAAGATGGGCGGCCGCGAGACGCGCTGGGCCGCCGTCCGCCCGTCGGGGGTGTCGGGACAGCTGCCCGTCGTCGTCGTGCTGCATGCACTCAACACCAACGAGAGGTCGATCTTCTCGTCGAAACTGGACATCCAGAGCGTCCTGCAGCGTTATGTCGACGCGGGCAACCCGCCGTTCGCGATCGCGGCGGCCGACGCGGGGCGGAACTACTTTCACCAGCGCGCCGATGGCACCGACGGTGCGGCAATGGTCCTCGACGAGTTCATCCCCATGCTGGCATCGAACGGCGAGCTGAACGTCTCCACCGAGCGGCTCGGCCTTTTCGGCTGGTCGATGGGCGGCTACGGCGCACTGCGGATCGGCGCGTTGCTCGGTTCTCCGCGGGTGGCCGCGATCGCGGTCAGCTCGCCGGCGCTATGGGCCGACCCACGCAACTTCCCATCGCGCGCCTTCGACTCCTACGAGGACTACCAGGCGAATTCGCTGTTCGGCCGGCAGGAGGAGTTCGCGAAGATCCCGCTCCTCATCTCGATCGGTTCATCCGACCAGTTCTTCACCTACACACGGCAGTGGGCGGCCGGACTGCACCCGCCGGCCGCGTTCGGAACCTCGGCGGGCGGTCACACCAACCGGTTCTGGCGCAGCGTGCTGCCCGAACAAGTCGAGTTCCTCGGACGCAACCTCGCCCGCTGAGGTCGCGTCGGCTCAGATGCTGATCTTGCCGTCGAGGGCCGCCTTACCGATGTCGGTGCGGTGGTGGGAGCCGGGCAACCTGATCTTCGCGATGCGCTCGTAGGCCTGCGCGCGCGCCTCCGCGAGATCCGCACCCGTCCCGACGACAGCCAGCACCCGTCCGCCCGACGACACGACCGCACCGTCGGCGTTGCGGGTCGTGCCGGCATGCAACACACCCTCTGCGTCGGCGCCGGTGATCACGTCCCCGACCCGCGGGGTGCCGGGGTAGTTCTCGGCGGCGACCACCACCGTGACCGCCGCGCCGTCGGACCACTCCAGCGGCGGCAGCTGATCGAGGGTTCCCGTCGCCGTCGCGTTGAGAGCTTGTCCCAGTGGTGATTTCAGCAGCGCCAGCACGGCCTGGGTTTCCGGGTCACCGAAGCGGCAGTTGAATTCGACGACGGCGGGTCCGTCTTTGCCGATCGCGAGGCCGGCATAGAGCAGCCCGGAGAAGGGCGTACCGCGCTTCGCGAGTTCCGCCGCGACGGGTTTCACGACGTCGTCGACGATCTGCCGGGTCACCTCGTCGGGCAGCCACGGCAGCGGGGTGTAGGCGCCCATGCCGCCGGTGTTGGGCCCGGAGTCGTTGTCGCCCACCCGTTTGTGATCCTGTGCGGGGATCAGCGGCACCACGTCCTCGCCGTCGACCAGCGAGAACAGCGACACCTCCGGGCCGTCGAGGAAGCTCTCGAGCAACACCGGATGACCGTTCTCGAGCAGTTCGGCCGCATGGTCGCGGGCCGCGGACCGATCCTCGGTGACCACCACGCCCTTGCCGGCGGCCAGGCCGTCGTCCTTGACCACCCAGGTCGGGCCGAACCGGTCCAGGGCGGCGTCGAGTTTGGCGGGGTTGTCGACGATCTCGCTGTGCGCGGTGCGAACGCCCGCCGCCGCCATCACGTCCTTGGCGAAGGCCTTCGACCCCTCGATCTGCGCGGCGGCCGCGTCCGGACCGAACGTCGCGAACCCCGCCTCCCGCAGCGCATCGGCGACGCCGAGGACCAGCGGCACCTCGGGTCCGATGACGACCAGGTCGGCCTCGACCCGCCGCGCCAGGTCGACGACCGCCGTCGGCGACGCGACGTCGACGGGATGGTTGGTGGCGATCGTCGAGGTTCCCGCGTTGCCCGGTCCGACGTGGAGTTCGGTGACCGACGGGTCCTTCGATAGTCCGATGAGCAGGGCATGTTCGCGGCCGCCCGAGCCGATCACGAGTACGCGCACGGTGACGACTCTAGTGGGCAGGTCGTGGCTCTGCCCGTTCCTCCCCCAGAAGCCCGATCGTCCCCTTTCTGCAACCGGAGAGCGATCGGAATGTCGGGGGAAGTACCGATGGTGGGCCTAGAGTGAGGCCGAGGAGCCGACCATGACAGCACCGACGCAGTCACCGCAGCGCATGCCCCAGCTGAACAACGCCCTGGGCACCTATCGCACCCTGCGGCTGGGCATGGTCATGCTGGTCCTCATGCTCGGGGTGGGCATCCTCCTCGACGCCGGCCGGCACGACTGGTGCTTCCAGACCTCGATCAGCGCCTACTACTTCACCGCGATCCACGCCGTGTTACTCGGCATGGTGTGCGCGCTCGGCGCCTGCCTCATCGCCTACAAAGGCAACTCCGACACCGAGGACGTGCTGCTCGACACCGCCGGGTTCCTCGCGCTCATCGTCGCGTTCGTGCCGACCGCCCGGCCCGGCGAGCCCGGGTCTGCCTGCGAACCCTACGGATTCGAGGCCGGGCTCAGCGACGCCGCCATCCGCACCTCGATCGCCGCCCTGTTCATCGTCACGGTGGTGGCGCTCATCGGGCAGATCGTGGTGGGCCGGCTGACCCGCACGGTCGAGCCGTGGACGCCGCTGGGCAATGTGGCGCGGGTGATCGGCGGTGTCATCGCGATCACCGTGTTCGTCATGTACTTCTTCCCGGACTTCTTCGCCCGCTACGCACACGGCATCGCCGCGGTCACCATGTTCGTCCTCATCGGTGTCGTCGTCGCCTGCAACGCCTACCTCGCCGCCAAGCAGTACGGGACCTGGCGCAACAAGTACTCGATCATCTACGGCGTGATCGCGATCGCGATGATCCTGACCGCGGCCCTGGTGGTGGTGCTGCACCTGTGGGCCCGCTGGCCGTACGCGATCCTTTTCGTGGAGGCCGCATTGCTATTCGAGTTTGCGCTCTTCTGGATCGTGCAGACGGTCGAGCTGTGGAACATCGACGACCGGCGCTGCATGATCCCGCCGTCGCAGAGCGTCGCCCCGCTCTGAACGCGCCGCCCACTCAGTAGTCGACCTCCACACCGATCGACGCCAGCGCACGCGCCTTCCGCGCCACACCGAAGATTTCGTCGAGCACCACGATCAGCACCGGCGCCAAGGTCGCGACGACGATGGCGACGATCACCGATATCCCCACGGCGGCGAGCCAGACCGCCGCGACCAGCAGTGCGGCGGCGCCGAGTCCGAGCAGCAGGCTCAGCGGGTCGAACGGCAGTAGATAGTCGTACATCGCGAGCAACCCGAGGCAGTAGACGCCGAGCGGCACCGCGACCGTCGCGACGACCGCCCCGGCCCCGACGTGCACCTCGTGCTCGAAATAGAGCGCCGCGACGTGCAGACCGGCACCGACGCCGGCCGCGGCCATGAAGATGACGATGTGGCCATATCCCCACCCGAAGCTCTTCTCCCGATGGGCGTGCAGCGCATAGCCCACCGGCACAATGAAATACATCCACCACATCGCGAAGGTGACGCCCATCGACGCCAATCCGAGAACGGCGGTCTGTACCGACCAGCCCTCGACCTCGACGATCGCACCCAGCACCGCGACCGTTCCGACGACACCCTCACCCAACGTGACAATGGTGAGCAGCCCGTAGCGCTCGGCGATGTGATGGGCGTGCCACGGCGTGCCCCCGGTGGACCGTTCGGCGATGAACGGCCCGGCGAACTCGACCGCAATGCACGCGATCATCGCGAGCAGTGTGGCGAGCGGCGCCATATCGGCGATCAGCACCGCGATCCAACCGATCTGGGCGACCAGCGTCATCCCCGCGTAGATCAGGCAAGCCCCGCGATACCGCTCGCTCTGTGCCGCGGCACGCAGCCACTGCGCGACCATTCCGACGCGCATGACGATGTAGCCGATCACGAGGACGTGGTTGTCGACATGCTCGTCGTGACCCAACGAGTCGAAGACCTGTGGGATGCCGAGCGCGATGATCGCGACACCGATCATCTGGACCAGGGTGACGAGCCGGAAGAACCAGTCGTCGGTGTCGAAGGCCGACGCGAACCACGCGAAGTTGATCCACGCCCAGATCGCGGCGAAGGTACAGAGCAGGTACCCGAAGATCGCTGCCTGGTAGTGACTCTCGGCGAGTTGATGGGCGAGCTGCGCGGCGGCCGCCGCGAATGCGACGACGAAGACGAGGTCGTAGAACAGTTCGAGACTGGTCGCGACCCGCCCCTCCTGGTGCGGGTCGCGACCGGTCATCCGTCGCAGCGGGTGTCCGATCCTGGTCGTCACAGGCGAAACTCTAAGGCGTTCGGCTCCGTGACGCGCGGATCAGACCGCCGGCCGATTCATCCGGTGGGCGCGGTCAGATCGTAGATCGTCGTCCCGCCGACCGTCTGCGCGGTGAAGTTCTCCTGCACCCACGCGGCGATCTGCGCGGACGGCCGCGACCCGTCGGAGTTGCCGAAGCCGCGGCCACCGCCGATGAAGTAGTGGATCTTGTTCTCCTCCACCAGCTTCTTGAACTCATCGAGCGTCGGCGACGGATCGGTGCCGTTGAACCCGCCGATCGGCATCACCGAGTAGCCGGATTCGAGCTGGAAGCCCGATGCATGATTCGATCCGACCGCGGCTGCCACCCACGTGTAGTTGTCGGCGTCGGCCTGCAACATCGCGACGAGTTCGGCACTCGGACGTGAACCCGACAAGAGCCCGCCCGGTCCACCTCCCATGCCGCCCTCGGCGCCGGGTCCGGCGAAGCCAGCCGCGTTCGGCACGCCGCCCGGCATCGCCGTCCCACCGGGGCCGGCCATCTGCGTGCCGGCTGGTGCGCCCGGTATACCGCCGCGCATGCCACCCGGATCCCGCCCGCCACCGGGACCGAATTCCCCGCTGACGCGCGGTCCGGCACTGACGATCGACCCCTGGGTTGACTGGCCGACGGTGTAGAGGGTGTAGGCCACCGGCCCGGCGAGCGCGGCCGCGACCGCGGTGACCAGAGCCAGCACCGACAGGTACGGCCGGTGCGCCACGAGCATCACGAGGCCGCCGACGATCCCGACGATGAGCACCATCGGCCGCAGCCACGGCACGAAATCGGGTGAACGGGCCAGCAACGCGAAGCCCCAGATCGCCGCGATCCAGACACCGGCGGCGAGCACGATCCGCACCCACAGCCGGTCACGCGCCGACCAGCAGACCGCCCCGCCGCCGACGGCCACCGCCGCCACCGCGGGCGCCAGCGCCATCGTGTAGTAGCTGTGGAAGATGCCGGCCATGAAGCTGAACACACCCATGGTGACCAGCAGCCACAGGCCCCAGACCGCCAGGTAGGGGCGGCGCAGATCGGTGCGCGGGGCCTTCCCGATGATGACCAGCGCGGCGATCCCGACGATGAGCGCGGTCGGGATCAGCCAGGCGATCTGCCCGCCCTGGGCCGGCTCGAACATGCGCAGCAGGCCGGTCTGGCCCCACATACCGCCACCGCCACCCGGACGGCCACCGGGACCACCGCCGAACCCGCCGTCGGCGCCGAGGTATCCGCCGGGCGCGCCGTAACCGCGCGCACCTCCGGGCACCACACTGCCCGTTTCGTTGCCGTTGAGGCGACCGAAACCGTTGTAGCCGAGGGTGAGTTCGAGGATCGAGTTGTTCTGCGACCCGCCGATCCACGGGCGCGACGATGCCGGCCACAGCTCGACCGCCAGAATCCACCAGCCGGCGCTGACGATGAGCGCCCCCAGCGCGGCGAACAGATGACCGATCCGCTTGACCCAGGTGTGCTGCCCGAAGGCGAGGTAGGTGATCGCCAGCGGCGGCACAACGAGCATCACCTGCAGCTGCTTGGTGAGGAAACCGAAACCGACGAACACGCCGGTCAGGATCATCCAGCGCAGGCGACCGTCCTCGATGGCCTTGAGCGTCGCCCAGACGGCGGCGACCATCAGCAGGACCAGCAGCGCGTCGGGGTTGTTGAACCGGAACATCAGCGCGGCGACCGGGGTGACCGCCAGGGTCGCCCCCGCGAGGATGCCGGCCCAGTGCCCGAAGTATTTCTTGGTGATCAGGTAGAGCAGCGCGACCGCCGCGACACCCATGAGTGCCTGCGGCACCAGGATGGCCCACGAGTTGAGACCGAACACCCGCACCGAGAGCGCCGGAATCCACAGAGACATCGGGGGTTTGTCGACGGTGATGGAGTTGGCCATATCCGACGACCCGAAGAACCACGCCTTCCACGACTGCGAGCCGGCCTGGATCGCCGCGGAGTAGAAGGAGTTGGCCCAGCCGTTGGCCGACAGGTTGACCAGGTACAGGATGCCGGTGCCGACCAACAGAGCAGCGAGCGAGACCGGGTGCCACACACGGGCGTTCCGCCCGGACGCGGGTGCGTCGGGCGGAACGGCGGCGGTACCGGGTCGGTCGATGACCGTACTCATTCGGCGGCCCCTTCGATCGTCGGCTGCGCGGGCGTGCGGTGCAGGTGCCCGCGGAACACCCAGCGCAGTCCGATGAAGCGGGTCATGGTGGCGACCAGGTTGGCGACGACGAGAACGGCGAGTTCGACGTGTTTGGTGGCATCGGGGGCGACAGAGTGCAGCAGCACCAGCGAACCGGCGGTGACCGCCCAGCCGAAGACGAACACGCCGAGGCCGAACAGCTGATGGCGTACCGCACCCTCGCGACCGGAGATGCCGAAGCTGAACCGTCGGTTGGCGGCGGTGTTGAGCACCGCGGTGATCGCCAGCGCCACGAAGTTCGACACCTGCGCACCCAGCACCGCGTGCAGCATCAGGTAGAGCACCGCGTAGGCGATGGTGGAGGCCACGCCCACCACGGCGAACCGCGCCAACTGACCGATCAGCCCGTGGGGCACACCGTCGAGCTGCGGCCCCGGTGCCCGGTCGCGGCCGATGGTCGAGCGCAGCTCGGCGATGGGCAGCCGTCCGGTCGCCAACGCGTACCCGACGCGGGCGCAGCCCTTCAGATCGGCGGTCGCGGTCGCGACGATGTCGACGGTACTGTTCGGGTCGTCGACCCAGTCGACCGGCACCTCGGCGATGCGCAACCCGATCCGCTCGGCCAACACCAGCAGCTCGGTGTCGAAGAACCAGCCAGTGTCCTCCACATACGGCAGCACCTGCCGCGCGATGTCGGTGCGCATCGCCTTGAACCCGCACTGCGCGTCGGAGAACTTTGCGCGCATCGTCGTCTTGAGGATCAGGTTGTAGGAGCGGGAGATGAACTCGCGCTTGGGTCCGCGCACCACCCGCGACGACCGCGCCAGACGGGTGCCGATCGCGATGTCGGAGTGCCCGGAGATCAGCGGCGCGATCAACGGCATCAACGCGTTGAGATCGGTCGAGAGGTCGACGTCGCAATAGGCGACGATCTCGGCGTCGCTGGCCCGCCAGACCGCGTTCAGCGCACGTCCCCGCCCCTTCTGGTCGAGATGCACCACCCGCAGACCGTCGATCTCGTCGACGAGGCCGGCGGCGATCGCCAGGGTGGCGTCGGTGCTCGCGTTGTCGGCCACGGTGATCCGCGACGGATACGGGACACACGCCCGCAGGTGCTCGTGCAGGCGGCGCACCGAACCCGCCACGTCGATCTCTTCGTTGTACACCGGAACGACGATGTCGAGGACCGGAGCCGACACCGAACTGTCGGCCACGATCACCGCCGTCGAGCCGGTCGTCGGGAGTGCTTGCGCTGTCATGTCTACGACTATCGACGGCCAAGCTACGCCCACTCTGCGTCGAAGCTGTCAGCTTCCTGTGAGCGTTTGCCCAGCGTGGCGGGGATGTCGCAGGGTCCGGTGGGCACCCGGGGAACGGTGTCGGAGCGGGCCGATAGATTCGGAGCCATGTCGTCATCGCCCGCCCAGCTGTCCGCACCGCAGCACGACGCCGCCACGCGCGTGATCGAAAGTCTCGCCGGTGCCGGCGCGCGTCTACGAGACGACCAGCTCACCGCGGTGTCAGCGCTGCTGGCACCGGCCGCCCGCGTCCTGGTGGTGCAGGCGACCGGCTGGGGCAAATCGGCGGTCTACTGGGCGGCCACCGCGATCATCCGCGCCGGCACAGCAGCCACCGCGCAGCCCTCGGGGCAGGGCGGTCCCACGCTGATCGTGTCGCCGCTACTGTCGCTGATGCGCGACCAGGTGGGCGCGGCGCAGCGCGCCGGGCTGCAGGCGGCCACCCTCAACTCGTCGAACGTCGACGAGTGGTCGGCGATCGAATCACAGCTGCGGGCCGGTGACCTCGACGTGTTGCTGGTCTCCCCGGAACGGCTCGCCAACCCGGGGTTCGGTCGCCGCGTGCTCGACGCGCTGGCCGGGCAGCTGGGCCTGTTGGTCATCGACGAGGCACATTCGATCTCCGATTGGGGTCACGACTTCCGGCCCGACTATCGACGGGTCTCCGACGTGCTGCAGCGGCTGAACCCGGACACTCCGGTGCTCGCCACGACGGCCACCGCGAACGCCCGGGTCACCGACGACGTCGCCGCGCAGCTCGGTGCGCACACCCTCGTGCTGCGCGGTCCGCTCGCGCGGAAGTCCTTGCATCTCAACGTGATCGATGGGTTGTCGCCGATCGAGCGGTATGCCTGGGTGGCGCAGTACCTGCCGAGTCTGCCCGGGTCGGGGATCATCTACGTACTCACCGTCGCCGACGCCGACCGCCTCGTGGATGCGATCCGAGCGGTGCACGGCGACGAGTGCGCGGTCGCCGCCTACACCGGGCAGCTCGACGGTGAGGACCGCCACCGGCTCGAGAATGCGTTGCTGCGCAACGAGGTCAAGGCACTGGTCGCCACCTCCGCGCTCGGCATGGGGTATGACAAACCCGATCTCGGGTTCGTCGTACACGTCGGCTCCCCGCCCTCGCCGGTCTCCTACTACCAGCAGGTGGGTCGCGCCGGCCGCGCCCTCGACGACGCGGTGGTGATGCTGCTCGCCTCGGCCACCGACGACGCCATCTGGGAACACTTCGCCACCGCGACCATCCCCGACCCGGACCGGATGCGGAGGCTGCTCGACACGCTCGGCGACGCCGACGGCCCGATGTCGGTGCCGCAGTTGGAGTCATCGACCGGGTACCGGCGGGGACGGGTCGAGCTGATGCTCAAGCAGCTCGCGGTGGACGGGGTGACCGATCGGGGCCCCGACGGCTGGGAGGCGACCGGGAAACCATGGTCCTACGACGCGGAACACTACGACGGTGTGCTGGCGGTCCGTCGTCGGGAGGCCGACATCATGCGCTCCTACGTCGCCGGCCGGGAGTGCCTGATGCAGCTGCTCACATCGTCGCTCGACGACCCGGCCGCGGCTGCCTGCGGCCGGTGTTCGGTGTGTCGGGGCCGGCTCACCGAACCACTGTCGGCGGACGTGTCGTCGGCGACCGTCCGCACGATCACCGGTTCGCTACGCCGCTCGGCGCTGCTGCTCGAGCCGCGAAAGATGTGGCCCGGCGGCGCATTCGGCACCCGCGGCCGAATCCCCGCCGGCCTCGCCGCCGAACCGGGCCGGGTCCTCGCGCACGCCGACGCGCCGGAGTGGACCGACCTGCTCGCCGACGCGCGGCGCGGCGATCACCAGGCGCTGACCGACCTCGGCGACGCCGCGGTCGCGACCCTGTCGGCATGGGTACGCGATGCGGGGCTGCGGCCGGACGTGATCGTATCGCTGCGACTGACCGGGACGGTGCTGGCGGACGAGGTCACCGAACATCTGTGCACGGTGGGCCGCCGTCCGGGACTGACGTTCCCGGTGAAGATGGGCGACGGCCCGGGCCGGGACGCGACGGGTGCCACCGAGGCGCTCTACTGGCGCGATCACCTCGGCGAGGTCCCCGACGTGACCGGACAGTCGGTGCTGCTCGTCGTCGACGAGAACGGTTCCGGCTGGCCGATCACGCTGGCCGCCGCTTCGCTGCGGGAGGCCGGGGCGACCGCGGTCATGCCGCTACTCATCCACCGGACGGTGTAGGTCCACCATCTCGGTCGATCTCGGCCCCGAACCTGTCCCGGACCAGCAGGAAGAACGGTATGGCGGTGGCGATCCCGACACTGAAGGTGAGCACCACCGACGCCGCCCACCAGCGCAGGATGCCGAGTCGTCTCGCCTCCGCGAACGCCCAGACGTGGAAGCCGACGACGACGTAGGTGAGGTCGACCATCGCGAATCGGCCCGGTGTCGTCTTGACGATGTCGCCGCCGAAGAAGTCGCCCACGGATCGCCAGCCGTTGCGTCGGATGTAGGGCACCGCGATGGCGTTCTGGTTCACGAACGCCGCCAGGAAGACGACGATGAGTGCGCGCCGCCGCCAAGGGTTCGCGGACTCTGGAGTGGTCACCGCGCTCCTCCTCGGTGTGCACGCCAATTCATCCAATTCATCTGGTGTCGATGGTCGGCGTTGCCGATCGGTCTGGGGTGCCGGGCAGTCGGTGGATCAGTCGGCGACGTATTCGCGGTAGCCGGTGTCGATCAGCGCCTGCCGGATCTTGTCGGCGGCGGCGTCGAGGTCGGCGGGATCGGGATTCTTGTCGGCGAGTGCGAGGTCGAAGGTCTCCAGGGAAAGCGCCGGGAACACGTGGATGTGCACGTGTGGCACCTCGAGACCGGCGATCAGCATGCCCATCCGCGGTGCACCGAACGCCTCCTTGACCGCGCGGCCCACCTTCTGGGCAACGTCGGTGAGGTGGGTGAACGACGCGGTATCCATCTGCTCCCAGTGGTCGACCTCCTTGCGGGGCACCACGAGTACGTGACCGGGGGTCACGGGGTTGATGGTGAGGAACGCGACCGCCTGACCGTCGCGCCACACGAACCGTCCGGGCAGTTCTCCGTTGATGATCATGGTGAAGACCGATGCCATGGGCACAGTCTAGGGGTATCGGGGTCGGCACCCGACGTGTTGTCGCCGGGCTGTCGGGGCGCCATGACATCCTTTTCCCTGTGAGTCGATCGGAGTTCACCCGCACCGTGGGTTCGACGGATGTCGTCGCCACCGCCCAGCGGTTCCCCCGGCTGCGCTACATGGGTTCGAAGTACCGGCTACTCCCGCATCTCGAGCGCACCTTCGCCGAGATCGGAGGTGGGACCGCTGTCGACGCGTTCTCCGGGTCGGGTGTGGTGTCCTACCTGCTCAAGGCGCAGGGGTTCCGGGTATTGAGCAACGACTTCCTGACCTTCCCGCACATCATCACCCGGGCCACCGTCGCCAATTCGAGCATCCGGCTCGAACCCGAACTCGTCGACGAGATCTGCGGACCGCCGGCCGATGACCGCGATTTCATCCGCTCGACCTTCGACGGTCTCTACTTCACCGCAGAGGATCGCGCCTTCCTGGATTCGGCCTGGTCGCATATCGACCGCATCCGCGGTTACCGGCGTGACCTCGCGATCTCCGCGTTGGTGCTATCCGCCGCGCGCAAGCAGCCGCGCGGTGTGTTCACCTTCACCGATTCGTCGCGCTACGCCGACGGGCGCCGCGACCTACGGATGTCGTTGCGCGACCATTTCCGGCTGCGTGCGGCCGGCGAGTACAACGCGACCGTGTTCAGCAACGGACAATCCAACCGCAGTGTCTGCGGTGACATCTTCGACCTGGATCTGTCGGGGCTGGGTTCGGCTCCCGACCTCGTCTACCTCGATCCGCCGTACGCACCGCCCACCGACGACAACGACTACATCAAGCGCTACCACTTCCTCGAGGGGTTGTCCGCGTACTGGCGCGGCATGACGATCATGGAACACACGAAGACCAAGAAGCTCACCAAGCGCCACACCCCGTTCGCCTACAAGCACACCATCGAAGACGCGCTGGTCCGCACATTCGAACATTTCGACGATGCCGGCGCGATCGTGTTGTCCTACTCGTCGAACGCGCTGCCCGGGCCGGAACGCATCACCGACCTGCTGGGCAAGGTCAAACCATCCGTGGAGGTGATCGCCATCGACCACAAGTACAGTTTCGGCACGCATGCGTCAGCCACCCGGCGCGACGTGAGCGAGTACCTGTTCATCGGCCGCGACTGAGCACGATGAGTGACGCCGGAGACTTCGACGCCTATCTGAAGACGCTGGGCCGCCTGACTTCTCATGTCGACCCGACCGCGTCGACGCCCGAGGCCGACCGGATCACGTCGGCCACCTACAGTCTGGGTGAGCTTCTCGACACTGACGTCGCGGGCCTCGCGGCCTGGGTCCGCGACCACCCCGCCGATGTTCCGGTTCTCGGGCTGGCGGTCGGGCTGTCGCAGGAGAAGCTGAAGAACGTCCTGCGTGACCGCTTCGGCACCACCGGCTGGCACGGCGTCGCCCGGACGCAACCGGTGGACCTGGTCACCTGGCTGGACACCGAGTTCGACCTGGTCCGGATGTTACGCACCCAACTCGACCGCACCTTCACCTTCGCGGACATCTTGGTGGCACGCGCCGGCAGCCGGGTGACCGCGGCCCGCGCCGGTGCATCGGGACGACGCATCGAGGACGAGATCGAGTCCATCGCATACGATCTCGGACTCGACTACGTGACGCGCTCACGCTTCACCGGCCGCAACGGGCGCACCGCACCGGCCGACCTGATCATCGGTGACCCGGACACCGCCGACATCGTCGTCGCGGCGAAGGGTTTCGATTCGACGGGTAGCAAGCTCACCGACGCGGTCCGCGAGATCGAAGAGATGGCCGAGGTTCGCCTGCCCCGGCAACTCGTGCTCGCCGTTATCGACGGGATCGGCTGGAAGTCACGGCAATCCGACCTCCGGCGCATTCATCAACTGTGGGCCGACCGACAGATCGACGGCATGTACACACTGGTCAGCCTCGACCGATTCCGCGACGACGTCCGCGAGTTCGCCACTCTGCGCCGACTGACCTGACAGCATCGACCGGGGTGCCAACATCCTCCGACCGCTGAGGTGCGAGCGTAGCGAGCTGCGATGAGTTTCGACGTCGACCAAGGTCAACATCTCTGCAGAGAAAGGGGACGACTCATGACGTATGGCATGCCCTCGGTGGTCGACGGGCAAACGTGGCGTGAGGCCCTGGCCGAGCTACGGGTCCGTGAGAAGGCCGCCACCCGGGAGCTCGACGCGATCGCCGCGCAGCGACGACGTCTGCCCATGGTAGAGCTGCCCGACTACACACTCGTCGGCGGAGAGTTCCTTCGGTGCCGACGTCGACGCCGCGCCCGGCGAAGGTTTCGCACTCAACGTGTTCCTGAGGAACAGTGACACCGTCTACCGCACCTGGCACACCACGGGCCGCGGAGTCGAGCAGGTGAGTCACACGTTCCCGCTCATCGACGTCTTGCCCTACGGACGCGGGGAGGAATGGCAGGACTCACCCGACGGCTGGCCGCAAGGGCCCACCTACGCGGGCTGGCTGGACTCACCCGACGTGGCTCGGCTTTACGGACAGTGACGGTCGTTGCCATGGCCATCAAACTCGAAAACGTCGGAATCGCGGTGCGCGACCTCGAGGCGACGATCGCCTTCTTCACCGATCTCGGTCTCACCGTGCTCGGCAGGGACACGGTCAGCGGCGAGTGGACCGACACGGCCGTCGGGCTCGACGGCAACCACGCCAAGATCGCGATGCTGCAGACACCGGACGGGCAGGGTCGCCTCGAACTCTTCGAGTACATCCACCCTGAGGCGATCGAGACCGAACCCACCCTGCCCAACGAGATCGGCATGCACCGCGTCGCCTTCTCGGTCGACGACATCGACGCAGCCCTCGAGATCGCCGCGAGGCACGGCTGCCACCCGCTTCGCGGCGTGGCGAATTACCAGGACGTGTACAAGCTCACGTATGTGCGCGGCCCCAGCGGCATCCTCGTAATGCTCGCCGAGGAACTCGGCAAGCGCTGACGCCACGACGGTTCGGCCCGCCGGACTGCATTGCCTTCGTGGCGCTCGGACGGCGCCTCGCTCCTCAGGGACCCGCGGAGCATTCCGGGCTCTTCGTGTCAGTCGGTGCGACGCGGCAACCGCACCCAGAAGGTCGATCCCACGCCCTGGGTCGACTCCACCCCGACCGCGCCGCCATGCGCATGCACGAGCGCGGCGACGATCGACAACCCCAGTCCACTCCCGCCGCCACGGTCACCCCGGTGCCGCGATGAATCCCCGCGATAGAAGCGCTCGAACACCCGCGAGGCATCTTCGGGAGCGAGTCCCTGCCCGGTGTCGGCGACGGTGAGCACCACATCGTCGTGCCCATCGGAGGTGTCCACCGCCACGCCGACGGTGATGGACGCCTCGTCCGGCGTGTGCGCGATGGCGTTGTTGATCAGGTTGCGCAGTACCTGCAGCAGCCGCGGAGCATCGCCGGTCACCATCGGCGGTTCCTCCGTCTCGCCGATCTCGAGCGAGATGGCGCGTTGCGGCGCCGCCGCCTTCGCACTCTGCACCGCGTCGGCTGCCAGGCCCAGAATGTCGACCGGCTGTTCGGCGATCGGACGGTGCGCGTCGAGCCGCGCCAGCATGAGCAGGTCCTCGACGAGAAGTCCCATCCGTCCGGCCTCGGTGTCGATGCGTCCCATGGCGTCGGGGACGTCGGACACGGCCCCCTGTTTGTACAGTTCGGCGAATCCCTTGATGGAGGTCAGCGGGGTCCGCAGCTCGTGACTCGCATCGGCGATGAACTGCCGCATCTTGACCTCGGAGGCGCGTGCCTCCTGCTCGGATGCCGCGGTGCGGGCAAAGGCCCGCTGGATCTGGCCGAGCATGGTGTTCAGCGACGCAGACAGACTGCCCACCTCGGTGTTGGGCGGCGCCGGCGGCACCCGCATGTTCAGGTTGCCGGCCGCGATCGCATGGGCGGTTTCCTCGACGCGCCGCAGTGGCCGCAGGCTGGAACGGACGAGCAGATAGCTCAGCGCGCCGATGACCAGAACGACGAGCGTCCCGATCCCGAGTTGCAGCCACATCAGCCGCGACAGGGTGGCGTTGACGTCGGTGAGCGGGGTCGCGACGACGGACACGCCGTTTGCGTTGCTGGTCCTGGCCGCCCGCCACTCGGGTCCGTCGCCACCGGCCGATCCGATGGTGACCGGGCGCGAATCACCGGCGGGGAGGGCGGAGATATCCGGTTGACTCGAGAAGTCGTTGTTGATGATGGTGTCGCCGTTGGTGAGCACGGTCATCGCGAAGAACTGAGACGGCGGCCGGCGCGGACCGGGGCTGGGTCCGTCGGTCGGCTCGTTGATGTGATCGCGTGGGCGCGCCCAGGTCTGCAGTGCGTTGATGAGTTCGCCGTCGGTGCGGGAGATCAGGTCCGACTTCATGGCTGAGGTCACCGCGAGCCCGGAGGCGAGCAGCCCCAGCACCACGAGCACGAGGGTGAGCGCCACCAGCGAGATCCGCAGGGGAATCCCGCACCTGGGTTTCGCCGCTGCCGCGCTCGGTGCCGCGGCGACGGGTTCGGTCCGTCGGTCGACCGGTGCGCCGAGGGCGGTCACTCTCGTGGCTCACGCATCACGTAGCCCACACCGCGCAGGGTGTGGATAAGGCGCTTGTCACCGGTGTCGAGCTTGCGACGAAGATAGGACACATACGACTCGACCACGTTGACCTCGCCACCGAAGTCGTAGTTCCACACGTGGTCGAGGATGCGGGGCTTCGACAGCACCGTGCCGGCGTTGACCATGAAGTAGCGCAGCAGGGTGAATTCGGTGGGCGACAGCGCCACGAGTTTGCCGGCCTTCCACACCTCGTGGGTCTCGTCGTCGAGTTCGATGTCGGCGAAGGTGATCCGCGAGGACTCCTTGGCCTGTTCATCGAAGCCGCTGCGCCGGAGCACCACCTGCAGACGTGCGACCACTTCCTCGAGTGAGAACGGTTTCGTCACGTAGTCGTCGCCGCCGATGGTCAGCCCGTTGACCTTGTCCTCGACGGAGTCGCGCGCGGACAGGAACAGCGCCGGGGCGTCGATACCGTCGGCTCGGAGCCGACGCAGCAGACCGAATCCGTCCATGCCCGGCATCATCACGTCGAGGATCAAAGCGTCGGGCTTGAAGGTACGGCAGCGGTCGAGGGCGGCGGGTCCGTTGTCGGCGGTCGTGACCTCGAAGCCCTGGAACTTCAGCGACACCGACAGCAGTTCCCGGATGTTCTCCTCGTCGTCGACGACAAGTACCTTCGCTCCCAAGTTTTTCGCCTCTTCGCTGCGCACCGGTTGACTCATGCCCTGACTCTCCCCCATCAGACTGCCACGAGTCTGGATGCTCGCTGGGAGATTTCTGTGAATGTCTACCTGCGACGACGTCGTCAGCCGTCCCGCATGAAGGGCGCGGGGAAGCCAGGAGTTGGACGGACGTCACCCAGCCAGTCCTCGAGGCGGCCGGCGGCGTCTGTCAGGGCGCGATTTGCCGTCCGGGACAGCTCCTCGAGGAGGATCAGCTCGATACGGCCGTCGCCTCGGTGCTGACGCCACCCGCCGACGATACGCCCGTCCCACCACGCCGTCTGCCCACCGTTGCCGTTGCGGTCGAAGACCCGTCCGGCGTGCGGTCCGAGGAAGAAGTCGCGCCGCTTCCAGCCCATGGTCGTCGCATCGAGCTCGGGGAGCAGGAAACCCTGGGGCTCAACGGGGTCGTCGTCGTCGAGGTCGTCGGCGAGGAGGTAGCCAACGTCACCACCCTCGAGGTCGACCCCGACGACGTCGAGTCCGGCGAGGGCCTCGCGCACCGCCCGCTTGGTCGACCCGAGCCACCACACCAGATCGGTTTCGGTGCCGGGACCGAAGGACCGGAGCCAGCGCTCGATCAGGGCCCGGTGCCCGTCTGCGACCGACACGGTCGGGAGGTTCGTGCCGAGCCACGCGGGCATCGACACCCAGGTGGGTTTCGACTGATGCCAGCCCACCGATCCGGCATTCTTCCCCCGCACGATCTCCCCGGCGGCACTCATCATGTTCAGCACCCGCGGCCCCATCGGTGTCCGCGCACCCCACGACCTTCCCTCACCCTGTACGACGTGGCCGCCGAGGGCCGGTAACCGTTCACGCAGCTGCGTCGACGTCCGGGCCACCCCATCGGCCAGATCCTCGAGTACCGCGGCCCGTGCCGCGTCGATCCAGGCGTCCGGGTCCGCGAAATCCGGACTGCGCCGCAAGTCACGGAGCATGTTGGTCCGTTCCGACGCGGCGACCCGGGGGCCGATCCCGCCGACCGCCTCGGCCAATGTCGGGCGAGTGAACACGAACAGGGTCCGCCTCATGGCGAGCTGTTTCACCAGAGAGCGGTCGTCGTAGAGGGCGGTGGTCATGGTGTCCGGCGCGAAGCCGTCGATGCGTGCCCACGCCGACAGGTAGACGGTCGACGGTGTGGTGGCGTGCAGCCCGACCAGCGCGTCGGCCACGTCGGTCACCGACTCGGCGTGGGTTTCGATGGCCAGCAGGTGACGGCGGAGCAGTCGGGTCCGGCGCTGCGCGTCGGTGATCGCCGGGCGGGCCGCAATCATTCTTGCGGTGCGGCGATCGCCTCGATCTCGACGAGCTGGTCGTCGTAGCTCAGGACGGTCACACCCAGCATCATCGCCGGCGGCACCGGATCGCCGAACTCCGCGGCCACCTCCTGCCAGGCGACAACGAGGTCGGCCTGCAGGCGTTCGGCGACATAGACGGTGAGTTTCACGACGTCGGCGAGTGACGCGCCGCGCTCGGCGAGAACGCCGGCGAGATTCTGCAGACACTGCCGGGTCTGCCCGACCACGTCTCCGGGCGTCGTCACGATGCCCTGCCCGTCGACCGGGCTGATCCCCGCCGTGAACACCAGGGGCCCGGGTCCCACGGTCGCGCTGTACGCGAACCCGTGGTCCGGAAGTGTGGTCGACCCGTGCAATCGGACTCGTGACATATCCGGATCGTACGTCGTGTCGCGATGGGAAAGCGCCCGGTGCCGTACCCCGCTACGGCACCGGAGCGCCCCCGTTCGTGACAGATCCCGTCCGGGAACGGCTGCAGCCATTGCGCGACACGCACCCCCGACATGGTGATGCGATCGCATCACCGCATGTCGTGCAACGGCCCCAGCCCACGCGTTCGATGGCGGTCTCACGCGTTGCCACCAGTCCACCCCTCGCGCGGGCCCGGGTCCAGCCGCGCTCCGGATATGCGACCAAACGCGCTGATCAGGGTCAGATCGCACATTCCGGACCGGACACCGGATCTGTCCGGACAGACGCGAACCGGACCGGGTGTCATTCGGATGGACCACCTTGCGGTGGCGGCGGCCACGTAGATTGGCAACGACGCGCACGTTCGTCGCATCATGGGTGACGATTGTGTCGGTCGGGGGGCTTCGGGGATTGACAGTGGATTTCGGTGAGGCGTTGGCCCGGCTGTTCGTGCAGGCCGGGCGTCCGACGCTGCGCGCGGCCGCGGCGCGGTCGACGGTGTCGGCGCAGCGAATCAGTGACTGGCGCAACGGGCGCCATCTGCCGCGCGACTTCGGGACCGTCGAGCCGCTGCTGGTATGGCTCACCTCCCGCGCGGTCTCGTCGGGTCAGGAACATGTCCTGACGATGCCGCAGTGGAAGGATCTGTGGGATCAGCGTCTGACCGAACCGACCGCCTACGAGACCGCGCCGTCGACCCCGACGGCCGGGGTCACCCGCCCCTACGCGGGTCTGTCCAGCCTGACCGCCGCAGACAGCGACGTGTTCTTCGGTCGCGACGATCTCATCGCGACGCTCGTCGACACCATCCTCGACACCGCCGCGGCCCCGTCCGGACCGCGGCTGATCGTCGTCACCGGCGTCTCGGGATCGGGCAAGTCGTCGCTGCTCGACGCCGGACTCGCGCGCGACCGGCGGCTTCCGACGCCGCGACGCGCCCGGATCACCGCTGCGGGTGTGCGCATCGCCGACTCCCCCATCGCCGACGCGCCCACCGGCACCGCCACCACCGACAACGCCGCCGCAGACAACGCCGCAGACCCGACGTGCCCCGACGTCATCGTCCTCGACCAGTTCGAGAGCGTGTTCGCGCTGCCCGACGACGCCGTCGTCGACGCCATTCGCGAGGTCGAGTCCCTGGCCCACGACTCGGTCGTCGTGCTGGGCGTGCGCGCCGACTTCTTCGGCCAGTGCGTCGAGTTCGCGGTCCTGGCGCAGGCCTGGCAGTCGCGATGCGTCATCGTCCCCGAGATGACCGGCGCCCAGCTCCGCGAGGTCATCACCGGCCCGGTCCGGCTGGCCGGTGGACGGATCGAGTCCGGGTTGGCCGACGTGATGATCGCCGACCTGCACGCCGCATCGACTGTCGGCGACCGCGCCGGCCGCCTCCCGCTCCTCGCGCACGTGCTCGCGGCCACCTGGGCGCGACGATCGGGCAACCGGATGACGATCTCGGGGTACCGTGCCACCGGCGGCATCGCGCGGGCCGTGGCCGACACCGCCGAGGCCGCCTGGTCGGCCGTCGACCGCGAGGACCACACCCTCGCGCGTGCCCTGCTGCTCGCCCTCGTGCATGTCGCCCCCGGCGGGATCGCCCTGCGCGTCCCACTGCACACCGACACCATCGCCGACCGGTTCGGACCGCGCGTGTCGCGTGTCATCGACGTGTTCGCCCAGGCCCGGCTGCTGATCGTGACCTCGGACTCGGTGATGCTCGTCCACGACGTCGTCCTCACCTCCTGGCCGAGGCTCGCGGACTGGATCGCCGGCGATTCCGGTATCCACCTCTGGCGCCAGCAACTCGACGCCGACACGGCCGCGTGGGCCGAGGCCGGGCACAGCCGGTCCTTCCTGTACACCGGATCGCGGGTCGACACCGCCCGGCAGTACCGGGCCGCGCTGCAGCGCAACTACCAGCACCTACTGTCGGCCGAGAACGAGGAGTTCATCGACGCCGCGGTCGTCCAGCAACGTCGACGACGCATCGTGCGGGTGGCCTCGATCGCAGTCGTCGTCGTCCTCGCCGTGGTGTCCACGATCACCGCCGCCTTCGCCGTCACCCAGGCCCAGGACCTCACCCGGCAACGTAACAGCGCCGAACGCGCGGCGCTGCTCTCGCACATCGACAGCCTGCAACAGACCCACCCCTCCCTCGCGGCCCGACTGCTGCTCGTCGCCCAGGACCTCTACCCCGACGATCCGACGGTGGACCAGCGGGTCCTCGGCGCCGCGACGAGTCCGCTGTCCCGGCCGCTGATCGGCCACAGCGGCCCCGTCTACGACGTGAGCTTCGACAGCAGCGGCAAGTACTTCGCCTCGGCCAGCGGCGACCGCACGGCCCGGCTCTGGGAACGCACCGACGACGACTCGTTCCGGTCGGTGGCGACGCTGTCCGGCTACGGCAACTACCTGACCTCGACCGCCTTCCACTCCACGCGAGGGTTCCTGGCCACCGGCAGCGGCGACGGGACCGTGCGGATCTGGGACATCCGCACGCCCGCGACACCGCATCAGCAGACAGTGGTCACCCCCGGCCATGGAACCGTCTACCTGGTGCGGTTCTCCCCCGACGGACGACATCTGGCCGCGTCGTCGGATGACGGGTCGGTGACGATCTACGCCGTCGGCGACGACGGATCGCTGCGCGAGACCACCGTGCTCGCCGCACACCGCGGTGCCGCACGGACGCTGTCCTACAGCGACGACGGTCGGCTGCTCGCCACCGGAGGCGACGACCAGGTGGTGCGGTTGTGGGACACCGTCGACGGCGACCACCCGGTGCCGGCCGGCCCGCCGATCACCGGCTTCCCCAGCATCACCCATTCGGTCGGATTCAGCCCCGACAGCCGCTCGCTGGCGGTGACCGGGGACAGCGCCAACGCCCAGCTGTGGAACGTCACCGACCCGGCACACCCGGCCCCGATCACGGCATCGCTGCCCGGCGTGACGGGCGGATCGTGGTCGATCACCTACGGACCGGCCGGCGATCAGGTGGCCTCGGCCCGCTCGGACGGCGCGGTGATGGTGTGGAACACCGTCAACCAGGCCATGCCGGCGACCCAGTGGACACTCCAGTCGTCGAGCGCGCAGGCGCCCGAACAAGGGTCGGTGCGCGCGTTCTCGACGGCGTTCGCCCCCGACGGCGGCCGACTGGTGGTCGGCAGATCGGACGGGACGATCGACCTGTGGCATCTGCCGTCGAGCGTGATGCCCGACCGGGGCGGCACCGTCACCGGGCTGGCCAACAGCGCCGACGGTCGCGTACTGACCACGGTCGGCACCGACACCACGCTCAACATCTGGACCGATGGACCAGACGGGTGGACCCAGCACGCCCGCACGCCCATCGAAAGGCGCGTCAACGACCACCCGTCGGTGACCGTGAACGCCTCCGGCACCCAGGCCGCGACGGCCAACAACAACGGCGGCCGCGTGCAGCTGTGGAACATCGGTGACCCGGACGCGCCGACGCTGACCGCGCAGCTGTCGGTGCAGACGCGCTACACGAACGCGATCGCATATGCACCGCACGCCGACATCCTCGCCGTCGGGGCCACCGACACGACGGTGCAGTTATGGGACACGACCGACCCACGCCGGCCGTCCCGGATCGGTGCGCCGCTGGCCGGGCCCGGCGACCTCGTCCGCAGCGTCGCGTTCAGTCCCGACGGTTCCCGGCTGGTCGTCACCTCCGACGACAAGCGAACCTACCTCTACGACCTCACCGCCGGGACCGAACCGTCGGCGGTCATCACCGACTCGAGTCCGGCCACACGAGCGGTGTTCGCACCGAACGGCCGCACCCTGATCGTCGCGGCCCGCGACCTGACCACCTGGGATGTCTCGGGCGACCGCGCAATCCTGGTCGACCGGTTGGCCAATACCCACGCGGTGACGCTGTCGCTGTCACTGCACCGGCTCGTCGTCGGGACCGCGACGCATCATCTGACGACGTATGCGCTCGATCCGTCGGGACACCTCGGTGACGAGCAGGCGATCGTGCCGTTGGTGACCACCACCGACACCACCACGACGTGGCGACTACCGCCGCACATGTCCGACGACGCCACGATCATGACCGGCGGCGACATCACCGGCAGCATCCACCTGCAGACCACCGACCTCGCCACCGCGAACAGGTGGATCTGCGACACCACGCCGAAACTCACCGCATCGCAGCGCGCGACCTACCTGCCCCACGCCGACGTGCCCGACGAGTGCGGCTGAGCCGGCGCCGCGTCACCCCACCGCGCCACCAGAACACGAACGCGCACCCGTCCCGCTCGTGCGTACGTCGAGACTGCGCGTGCGCAGGAGAGGTGCGCGTGGGTTCGGACGATCAGTACTCGGGGAACAACGACAGGGCGAACTCCCCCAGCGGCACCAGTTCCGGGTTGGTGACCATCGCCCGGTCGATGCCCAACTTGATGTTGTCCAGCGTGGGCGCTGCGTTCTCCACGGTCGGTTCGATCGTCGGCAGTTGTGCCGCACTCGCCGGCGCCGACGCGAAGGCCACCGCGCCCGCCATCGCCGCCCCGGCCACACCGGCCACCGCCAGCCGACGTACGACGACGCCCCGCCGACGTCGCCCCGTCACGTCTTCGATTGCACGACCCATGATTTCGGACCGCCTTCCCCCGCACCGCGGCGCGAGTGTCGTGGTGTTTGACTGCAGTCACCCACGGTAGGCGATCGGGGCCGCGCGGGACGGTATCCCACGCGACCCCGATCGGTTCACCTCGGTTCAGATCACATCCCGGGCAGCACGGAACGGATCAGGTCGTTCGCCCGACCCAACTCCGGACTGGTCTCCACGGCGCGATCGACGGCGCGCGCGATGTTGTCGATCGTCGGCTGGGCCGCGGCCATCACCGGCTCCGGGATCACGGGTGCCGGGATCACCGGCGGCGTCCACACCGGCGTCTCGACCGCGGGCGCGGCGACGGGCGTCTCGGGCAGCGGCGCGGCGAGCGGAACCTGCTGCGACGCATAGGTCGACCCGATGCCGGCGCCGATGGCAGCACCGATTCCGGCACCGACCGCAGCACCGACCAACGGAGCGCCCACGAGAACCAGCGCCCCGCCGGTTGCCACGGTCAGCGGGATGGCTAGGCCACAGGCCGCGCTGAGCCCCGGTCCCACCCCCGGAGCAGCAAGCAGGGCACCACACACGACCGCCGTCGCCGGTGCCACGACCGGCGCAAGAACCGGTCCCGCCAGGAGGCCCACTCCGAAACCGACCACCGCACCGATACCGGCACCGACCGCAGTCGACGTCCCGATCTGCTGCGGAGTCGCCACGGTGTGCCGACCGAAGTCGGCACCGGGCAGCGCGGCGATTGGTGACGCGACCATCGGCGCGGACCCGGCGACCGGCGCCACGAAGGGCGCGCCCACGGTCCGCGCGACGTTCTCGACCTGGATCACAGATGCGGCCAATGGATTGACGGCCTGCACCCCGGCCGACGCCGACGGCGCCGTCATCGCCAGTGCCCCGGCCATCGCCACACCGGCCAACCCGGCCCCGACCAGGCCGCGACGGCCGAATCGCGTGTTGGTTTGCGGCGCTGCCGTACCGGCCGCCGCGTCGATCGGACCGCATGCGCGGTCCACAAGAATCCCCCGACTCATTTGTTTCTGCCTTCCCCCCGCACACCACGGCGCGAGAGTCGTGATGAAATGCTGGCGCTGCCAATGTAGACCGATGGGCCCGCAACATTCGCGTCCAAGTGACCGACGTCGCATCGTGGGTTCCGGGTGGGAGGGGCCGCAGGCGGCCGATGGCTACACTCGGTGCCGGGTCGGCCCACCCGGGCCCGGGATCTCGTGATCGGCGCAGTCGCCGCGTCGTCTGACCGTGCGCGACGAGCCGCCGTCGGTCTCAACCCGACAATCCGTGTGGAGCCCCCTGTCAGGATTGAACTGACGACCGCTCGCTTACAAGGCGAGTGCTCTACCACTGAGCTAAGGAGGCCTGCGTGCGCGAGTATATCGGCCGCGCGTTGGGGTTCTTGAACCCAGTCCGCCTGATCGGTGACCGTCAGGCGACGATCGACACCATCGAGCCGGGCAGCATCATGGTGGCGCCCCGTAAACCGATCGACCGGTTCGACGTCGCGGCGATCACCGAGGTTCTGGACCTCGCGGCGAAAATCGGTGCAGTGCTGCTGGATTCGGGCACTGCGGCGATCGACACCCAACGACAGATCGAGTTCGTGGCGGCCATCTACGGCCTCGAAGACGTCGAGGTCGATGTCACGTACAACACCATCATCGTGAGTGCACGTCGCGGCGCGACCCTTCCGCCGATCACGACCATGGAGCAGGTCTACTACCGCTCGCTGGACTTCACCCGGCTCGCACAGATCGACCGTCTCGTGCGCGGCATCCGCAACATGGCCATCACGCCCGGGAATGCCCATCGGCGGGTTGACGCGATCATCAACGCGCCGCATCCCTACCCGCACTGGGTCGCGAACGGCTCGTGGGGAATGATGGCGGCCGGCATCGCCGTGCTGCTGGGCGGTGGCGGGCTGGCCGCGGTGCTCGCGTTTGTCACCACGGTTGTCATCGTCGTGGTCAACCGGCGGTTGAACCGGCTCGGTACGCCGGTGTTCTTCCAGCAGCTCACCGGCGGCTTCATCGCGGTGGTTCCGGCCGCCGTCACCTTCGGCCTCATCGACCGCCTCCCCGTCGAGCTCTCGCCGTCCCTGGTCATCGCGGCCGGGATCGTGGTCCTGCTGTCGGGTTTGTCATTGGTCGGTTCGGTCCAGGACGCGATCACCGGGGCCCCGATCACCGGTGTGGCTCGCTTCTTCGAACTCGTGCTGATGACCGGCGGCCTGATCGCGGGCGTCGGCATCGCTATCAAGCTCCTCGAGGAGGGCGGTATCTACCTGCCGACCTTCACCGCCAACACCGCCTTCGCGGCCGTCGACGTGCCGATCCAGATGTTGTCCGGCGCCGTCGCCTCGGCAGCGTTCGCGCTGGCCAGCTATGCCGAGCGACGCGCCCTCCCGGTCGCGTTCATGGCCGGGGCGATCGGTGCGGCGATCGTTGCTGCATTCACCCTGTTCACGGTCGGCGATGTCGTCGCCTACGGTGTCGCGGCAGCCGTCGTCGGTCTCGTGGGCGGTCTGCTGGCACGTCGCGCACTGACCCCGCCTCTGGTCGTCGCGGTAGCGGGTATCACCCCGCTGCTCCCTGGTCTGGCCGTCTACCGCGGCCTCTACGGGCTGCTCAACGAGCAGACCGTCGTGGGCATCACCTGGATGACCAACGCCTTCGCCATCGGCGTTTCGCTGGCCGCCGGCGTGACCCTCGGCGAGTTCATCGCACGGTCGTTGCGTCGGCCGCAGCTGTCGGTCCGGCCGAGGTGGATGACGGTGCTCCGCCCCGACCGAGTCAACGTACGTCCACACCTCCCACGGCGACGGCAACCACCGACCTGATCCGAGCATCGCGACCGACCGGGTAGAATCAGGTGTCGCGCACGCCACGGCCTGCGCACACGCGGCTGCCGCACCGGTCGCCGCACCCCGAGCACGACGCGATCATGAGGACGAAATGCCTGCGAAGACCACCGACATCACCGACGACGAGCTGGAACCAGTCGCCGACGAGACCGCCAGTTCGGCGCGTCGTGTCGTCGCCGCCTACGCCACCGACGCCGACGAATGCCGGATGCTGCTGTCCATGCTGGGGATCGCACCGGGCGAAAACGCCTAGGCACTAATGGCGGATTCCGCAGAGGTTCCGAACGGCGGGTCAACCGCCAACCACATCTCCGGTGACGCACAGTTCGTCGTCGTCGCGAACCGGCTGCCGGTCGACAAGGAGGTGCTGCCCGACGGATCTGTGCACTGGAAGCGCAGCCCGGGCGGCCTGGTCACCGCACTCGAGCCGATCCTCCGCCAGCAGACGGGGGCCTGGGTCGGCTGGTCGGGTATCGCCGACTCCGACGACAACCCCGACATACCCGGAGTAGAGATCCACGCGGTGCCGCTGTCGGCCCAGGAGATCGCCGAGTACTACGAGGGTTTCTCCAACGCGACGCTGTGGCCGCTCTATCACGACGTCATCGTCAAACCCGAGTATCACCGCGAATGGTGGAACACCTACGTCGAGGTGAACCGCCGCTTCGCCGAGGCGGCCGCGAAGGCCGCCGGGCCCGGAGCCACGGTGTGGGTGCAGGACTATCAGCTGCAGCTCGTCCCCAAGATGCTGCGCATGCTGCGGCCCGATCTCAAGATCGGGTTCTTTCTGCACATCCCGTTCCCACCGGTCGAGCTGTTCATGCAGAACCCATGGCGAACCGAGATCGTCGAGGGTCTGCTCGGCGCCGACCTCATCGGCTTCCATCTACCCGGCGGAGCGCAGAACTTCCTCTACCTGGCACGGCGACTCGCCGGGCAGGCCACGAGCAAGGGCACCGTGGGTGTGCGTTCCCGCTTCGGCGTGGTGCAGGTCGGCTTCCGGACGGTGCGGGTCGGCGCGTTCCCGATCTCGATCGATTCCGGCGAACTCGACCGCAAGGCCCGGTCCAAGGAGGTCCGCAAACGTGCCGCTGAGATCCGCAAGGAACTCGGCAACCCGAAGACGATCCTGCTCGGTGTGGATCGCCTCGACTACACCAAGGGCATCGACGTCCGACTCAAGGCCGTGTCGGAGTTGCTGGCGGAGAAGCGGATCGATCCCGCGGAGACCGTGATGGTGCAGCTGGCCACCCCGAGCCGCGAACGCGTGGACTCCTACGTCAAGATGCGTGCCGGCATCGAACAACTCGTCGGCAACATCAACGGGTCCTACAGCAGCGTCGGTCAGCCCGTCGTGGAGTACCTGCACCGCCCCATCCCGCGCGACGACCTGATCGCCTTCTTCGTCGCCGCCGACGTCATGCTCGTGACCCCGATGCGCGACGGGATGAATCTGGTCGCGAAAGAGTACGTCGCGTGCCGCAGTGACCTCGGCGGCGCATTGGTGCTCAGCGAGTTCACCGGCGCCGCAGCGGAACTGCGCAGCGCTTACCAGGCCAATCCGTACGACCTCGAGGGCGTCAAGGATGCGATCGAGGAGGCGGTGCATCAGAATGCGCACGAGGGCCGCCGCCGGATGCGTGCTCTGCGGCGTCAGGTCCTGACCCACGACGTCACCAAGTGGGCGCAGAGCTTCCTGGGAACCTTGGCGGCCACGACGGAGACCGCCTCCGACGCCAACCGCGGCGTCCACCTCGTCGAAAGCAACGAGCAGCCGACCGACGGCCCAGACGCGTGAGCCACAACGGAATCCCCTCCGACCTGGCCGGAGCACTCGACGTCGCGGCACGTGTCCCGCGTCTGCTGCTGTCGTCGGATTACGATGGCTGCATCTCGCCCCTGGTGTCACGACCCGAGGACGCCGTACCGAACCCGGCCTCGATCACGGCAATCGTGGCCGCGGCCGGACTGCCCGACACCGTCACAGCGGTGGTGTCGGGACGCGAACTCGCGGTGCTCGCCCAGTTGTCGGGTCTGACCCCGCCGGTGCACCTCATCGGCAGCCACGGCAGCGAGTTCGACACCGGCTTCGTCGCCGAGATCACCGACGAACATCGATCGCTCCTCGAGCGGTTGATCGCCGAACTCCGTTCCATCGCAGCCGATTACCAGGGATCGATGGTCGAGACCAAACCGGCGAGCACCGTCATCCACGTGCGCAACGCCGCGCGCGCGGACGCCGACGCCGCCCTCGAGCGCACCCGGTCGGGCCCGGCGACATGGCCGGGCGTGCAGGTGACCGAGGGCAAGGAGGTCATCGAGCTCGCCGTGATCGAGACCAGCAAGGGCCATGCCCTCGATCTGATGCGTGAACGGTTCGCCGCGGACGCGGTCATCTATCTCGGCGACGACGTCACCGACGAGAAGGCCTTCGCCCACCTGCGAACGGCGAACGGGGACATCGGAATCAAGGTCGGCGACGGTGACACCGTCGCCGGTTTCCGGATCACCGACACCCACGACGTCGCCGGCGTACTCGAGTTTGTGGTCGCGGCACGGCAGGGCTGGCTGGCCTCACGCTGACCGCGCATGGCCGGTTGGGAACATCAACCCAGACGAATACGTTCCGCGCCGGTGTCGATCGGCAAGTCGCCGTCGACGAACGCGGTGACCTTGTAGTAATTGAGGTTGATCAACCCGCGGTGGTTGTCGAGGAAGGCGGTGTCGGCGGCGTCGCGGCCGGTGGAGATCCGCACCAGGGTCTGGCGCGGGGCGAGCCCGGTGGCATCGATCGCGACCCACTCGCCGTCGATGATCGCCTCGGCGACGGCATGGAAGTCCATGGGGTCACAGCCGGGCGCGTACACCGCGACGAGGCGGGCAGGGATGTTCAACGCCCGCAGCAGCGCGACGGCGAGGTGTGCGTAGTCGCGGCACACCCCGGCACCGGCCAGCAGCGTGTCGGCGGCTCCGTCGATCGGGTCACTGGCACCCGGGATGTAGCTCAGTCGCTGTGCGACGAAATCGGCCACCTGCGCGATCAGGACTCCCGGCGACTCGTCGATGTCGAACTGCCCCGCGACGAATCCGAAGAACTTGTCGCATTCGGCATATCGGCTGGGGCGCAGGTAGATCGAGTGGTCAGTGGTCAACACGGGGATAGGATAGGCCGGCGTCTCGATGTGGGCGGAGTAGTCGATGACCACGAGACCCGACTCGACCCGGAGTCGATGGATGCGGCTACCGTGCTCGCCCACGATCTCCTCCGGCCACAGGGACCGGCCGTCTACCGTCACGGCGAGTTCCTCGGTCACCGTCAGCCCGGGCAGTTTCGCCACCGCAATCTGCATTTCCAGTTCGGTGGGTGCGGACACATACACCTCGAGAGTGGCGGACACATCGCGTGGTGGTGGGATCATGGCCCCACCGTAGGGGATGTGTCCCCAAACAGTCACATGAGACGTGACGAGCCACTCAGCCCGTGCTCGTCGCCGCCACCGGGTCGGCGTAGATCACGCTGAGCGCGACGACGACGGCAGCACTCTCCTGAACGCGAATTCCGAAGCGGGACGGGGAGATCTCGAGAGTCCGGGATGTGGTCGTGGCAGCGTCGAAGGCCGCCTGCACGGGGGCCAGGCCGTCGGGATGCGCTGCGAAGGCGTCTCCGGCGACGACCACCGCATCCGGGTTGATCACGTCTCTCATCATCGCGACAACCGTGCCGAGCACGTCGGCTCGCTCGTCAACGATGACCGACGCGCCGGCCGCGACACCGAGCCGTTCTGCCGCCTCACGATCGACACGGCCGCCGATCACCTGTTGCAGGCGTGCCCGCCCTCCGGGTACGAGCACCGGAGCGTCGACGGGGAGATGCGCGATCGACCCCGCCCCGTGCAGCGGCATGTGGACCTTGCCGTCGATCGTCATCGCCATGCCGACCGTCTCGCGGGCGTAGAAGAACAATCCGGTGCCCTCGAACTCGCGCGGATAGGTCAACAGCAATTCGGCCGCGGCCATGGCCTGCACGTGCTCGCACACCGAGACCGGCACGCCGAGCGCGTCGGCGAGCATCGGACCGACCGCCACCCGCCGCCATCCCAGCACCGGATGATCGACGACGCCCGACGACGCGTCGACCGCACCACCCGCCGCGACACCTCCCCACAGCAGCCGCCGCCCGCTGAAACGTGCAGCGAGGTCGCGCAGTTGGATGCACAAGTCACCGACCTCGGCGGCATCGCGTGGGGTGCGGACCGCGTGACTGTAGAGCGTCCGGCCGCCGAGATCGGCGATGGCGAGCAGGGTGCGCCGCGCTCCGATGTGCATGCCGGCCACGCAGAGGTGGTCGCGGTCGAGGGTGAGCGGATTCTTGGGCCGTCCGATGCCGCCCGGGTCGACCAGTTCGGGTCGCTCGACGACGAGGCCCAGGCCGCACAGGTTGGTCACCTGCCGGTTGATGGTCGCCGGCGACAGCGTCGTCGCCGCCGCGAGATGATCCCGGGTGACCGGGCCGTTGACGCGCACCGCCTGCAACACGGCGGCCGCCGGTAGCGCGCCGACCTGCAGGGCCGCGGGGACGACTCCGGAGGGCGACATGGCAACCAATCTAGTGGTGTGTCTCGGAAATAGGCGACCCGTCTCCGGTGGAGCGATCGGCGATCTGGCAAGGCGGAGGAGGGAGCGATAGCGGCGCTATCGTGACCGACGACAACGCGGCCAGGCGTCGATCGAACGCCGGAGACGAGTTGCCCATTTTCGAGACGCACCATTAGCGAAGCTAAGCTGATCGCATGAGCAGCAGCACCGCACAGGCAGGGTCCGCGGAACAGAAGGTCGCGGTGGTCACCGGCGCGAGTTCGGGTATCGGAGCCGCCACCGCACGTCAGCTGGCCGCACAGGGCTATCACGTGGTCCTGGGCGCACGCCGCACCGACCTGGTCGACGAGCTGGCAACCGAGATCGGCGGCACCGGACGGCAGCTCGACGTGACCGACGAGGCCTCGGTCGATGCGTTCCTCGAAGGTCTGGACCGGGTGCACGTGCTGGTCAACAATGCCGGTGGGGCAAAGGGTTTGGACCCGGTCGCCGAAGCGGACCTCGACGACTGGCGCTGGATGTGGGAGACCAACGTGATGGGCACGTTGCGGATCACCAAAGGGCTCATCCCCGCGCTGATCGCCTCCGGTGACGGCCTCATCGTGACGATCACATCGATCGCGGCGATGGAGGCCTATGACAACGGCGCCGGGTACACCTCCGCCAAACATGCACAGGCGCTGCTGCACCGCACGCTGCGGTTCGAGTTGCTCGGGAAACCGGTACGCCTCACCGAGATCGCGCCCGGCATGGTGGAGACCGACTTCTCCCTCGTCCGTTTCGAAGGCGACAAGGAGCGTGCCGACGCCGTCTATCAGGGGCTCGATCCGCTATCCGCGGAAGACGTCGCCGAGGTGATCGGATTCGTCGCCTCACGCCCACCGCATGTGAACCTCGATCAGATCGTGCTCAAGCCTCGCGACCAGGCGTCGGCCCGGCGCAACATCAAGACCGGGTAGCACTCAGCCCGCCGGGGCGGGAGCCGCCGACGTCGGTGCACCCGACGGTGTCGCCGGAGCGGTCACCTGGGACGGGTCGCCCTTGATCGCCGACATCCCCTTCCAGGTCGACCAGTCGAAGGCCCAGTCGAAGATGTCGCCGTCGGCTTCCGACAACGCGATCCGGGTGCCGGTGACCTCGACCGGGTCGCCGTAGACGGCCGTGGCGAAGTACCGCTGTGCGTTCTCCAGGGACAGGTTGATGCATCCGTTGGTCACATTCGACGAACCCTGTACCCCAACGGTTTCCGGATTGGCGTGGATGAACTCACCGTTGTTGGAGATGCGAACCGCCCAACGTTCGCGCACGTTGAAATATCCGGCGGCGGGATTGCTCATGTAGAAGTCCTCGTACTTCTCGGTGACCACGTGAATCCCGGAACGTGTCACGTTGCGGTCGAGGTCGCCTTCGCCGTAGCTGCACGGCAGGGTCATCAGCACCCCGCCGTCGCGCACCACCACGATCTGATGCGACGAGGCCTCCGCCTGCACCACCTGGGACCGGCCGATGCTGAAATCGCTGGTCACATCGGCTGCGCCATACGCGCCTTCGCCGAGGTCGACACCGTAGAGCTTCGCGGCCATGTGCACCTTCGTACCCGGCGCCCAGTACTCCTTGGGCCGCCAGTGCACGCGGGAACCGTTGTCCTCGCCGAGCCACGCCCACGCCCCCTCCGTGGCGGGTTCGGTGGTCACCGACAGCGCCTTCTCGGCCGCCTCTTTGTCCTCGACGGTGCCGTCGAACTTGAGGATGATCGGCGCGGCGATCCCGACCTCCTGACCGTCACCGATGTTGACGACGACGTTGAGCTGGGAATCCGGCGCCAACGTGGTGAACGATCCCTCGACCGGCGTGGTCAGTCGGTCCAGCCCGGTCGCACTGCCGCTCCAGGTGTAGGTCACCCCGTAGCCGAGCGGTTCGCTGACCGTGAAGGTCTGCTGGTCGTCGGACATCGAGCCGGCGACGACCTTGCCGTTGGGATTGACCAGCTTGATGTCGGGGTTGAGCCGGCCGTTTTCGGCCTTCACGGAGAACGTCGCGGTCGGGTTGGGCGCCTCGTCGGAGTCGAGCGCAGGGGTGTAGACGACGCGAACCGTCGGCGTCTTGGGTGCGGCCTGATCGGCGGCTGTGTCGTCGCGTGTGCAGGCGGCGACGGCCACACCGACGGTGCCGAGGCCGGCGGCAGCGAGGACCGTGCGGCGGCTGAAGGAAGGATGCGCGCTCATATCGGTTCCAGAATACCGGCGGTCAGCTGGCAAAACCCGCTGCGCCACCTGTGACGTCGCTGATGGCGACGTCGCGCAGATGCGCGCGCTCACCGTTGTGGTCGAAGATCGACATGACCTCGGCGGGCCCGCCGTCGGCCGTGATGGCGTGCGGGACCATCGTCGAGAACTGTGCGGCCTGACCAGCGGGAACGGTGATGACGCGCTCCCCGAGACGTAGCCGGACCGTGCCCGACAGCACGAGAAACCACTCCCGCCCCGGGTGCACGCGCAGGTCGTCGGGGCCCACCGTGGGTTCCGGCGTCATCCGCATCTTGGCCACCGACACCCCGCCGGGCGCACTGTCACGCGACAACTTCCACACCGTCCGGCCAGGTGTGCCGTGCGGTTCGGGACGGATGACCACGTCCTCGTCGTCGGCCGCCTCGACGAGCTGATCCAGGGAGGTGTCGAGCGCGCGGGCAATCGGCACCAGCTGATCGAGGGCGACCCGGCGGTGCCCCGTCTCGATCCGGCTCAACGTGGACGGGCTGAGATAGCAGCGCGCAGCGAGCGCGTCGAGAGTCCAGCCCTTGGCCAGGCGCAGGCCGCGGATACGCTGCCGGACCACTGCGTCAATTTCTTGCTCCATACGCAAGAGAGTATGCGCACAGCGCATATCAGCGCTAGTTTCGCAGATATGCACCCCGATCACGGCCACCCCGGACAGCATCACCATGGCCATCAGCACCCGGACCTCAAGCACCACGGGCATGAGCACCACGGGCATGAGCACCCCGGCCATCAGCCCGACCCCGACGTAATGGCCACCGTCCTCGACCTCGACGCCGTGGTGTGCGGCGAATACCTCACCGACATCCCCGACCAGATCGCGGAGCGGATCGTCGAGCCGCGCACCATCGTCGATCTGGGTTCCGGGACCGGCACCGGCACGCTGGCGTTGGCGCGTCGCTTTCCCACCGCTCGCGTGGTGGCCCTCGACAACTCGTCCGACCTGCTGACGCGCGTCGCCGGGGCGGCCGCCGACGCCGGACTCGCCGATCGGGTGACCATCACGACCGCCGACCTCGACGCCGCCCTCCCGTCGGGCCTGACCGACGTCGATGTCGTGTGGGCGTCGTCGACGTTGCATCACTTCGCGGACCCGGACGCACTGTTGCGGTCGGTCTACCGTGCGCTGCGCCCCGGCGGGATCCTCGCCGCCGTCGAGATCGACGAGTTGCCGACGTTCCTGGCCGCCGGCTCGGGCGGCCACGAGATGGAGTTGCGCCTGCGGTCCGCGATGGCCGACGGCGGCTGGAACGCACATCCGGACTGGGCGGGGACGATCACCGCCGCCGGATTCGAACTCGTCGAGACGCGCATCGTCGTCACCGATCCGGCCGATACGCCGGAACGCACCGCCGACTATGCCGTCGCCTGGCTGACGCACGCCCGGTCAGGACTGGCCGAGTCGCTCACCGCGTCGGAACGCGCCGCCCTCGACGCCCTGCTGTCCGACGATGACCCGACGTCGCTGCGCCGTCGCGACGACCTCGCCCTGCACGCCCGCCGGATCGCCTGGATCGCGCGACGGCCCGCGACAACCCTCGGAGAGGAACTCTCATGAGAAGTACCGACTACGACGTCGTCATCGTCGGCGGCGGACCGGCCGGACTGAGCGCCGCCGTCGCGTTGGGCCGTTCACTGCGGTCGGTCCTCGTCGTCGATGCCGGCCGGCCCCGCAACGCCCCGGCCGCCGGCGCACACAACGTGCTCGGCCACGAGGGCATCCCGCCGGCCGAGCTACTCGCCCGGGGCCGCGACGAGGCGCGCGGATACGGTGTCGAGATCCGTGCCGGCGAGGTCGCCGACGCCACCCGCGATGGCGACGGCTTCACGTTCCGCCTCGCCGACGGGGACACCGTGACGGCGCGGCGACTGCTGCTCGCCGCCGGCCTCGTCGACGAACTGCCCGACGTCCCAGGGGTGGCCGACCTGTGGGGATCGTCGGTCCTGCACTGCCCGTACTGCCACGGGTGGGAGGTCCGCGGGCAGCGGATCGGGGTGCTCGGCACCGGCGCCATGTCGGTCCATCAGACGCTGATGTTCGCCCGGCTCAGCGACGACATCACCCTGTTCACCCACACCATGACGCCGGAACCCGAACAGGTCGAACAGCTTTCGGCCCTGGGCGTGCGCATCGTCGAGGAGCGGGTGGAACGGCTCGGCATCGTCGGGGACACGCTGCGATCGGTCGTGCTGGCCGACGGTCGGGCCGTCGAGCGCGACGCGCTGCTCGTCGCACCGCGGTTCGTCGTCCGCTCGGAACTCTTCACACGACTCGGCGGTGAACTCGCCGATCATCCCATGGGCGGACAGCACATCCCGACGGGTCCGATGGGCGCCACCGATCTGCCCGGTGTGTGGGCCGCGGGCAACGTCGCCGATCTCTCCGCGACGGTCGCGGTGTCGATGGGCGCCGGCGTGTCGGCCGGCGCCGCGATCAATGCGGATCTGATCGCCGCGGACGTGCGCACGGCGATCGCCGCGGCCCGCGTCTAGTCGGTTCTAGTCGGGGAACCCTTCGAGCACCGCGCGCGAGGCGGACAGGCCCAGTCGGGTCGCGCCGGCGGCGATGAGGTCGGCGGCGAACTCGGCGGTCCGGATGCCGCCGCTGGCCTTGACGCCGACCCGGTCGGACACCGCCGCTCGCATCAGCGCGACCGCCTCCACACTCGCGCCGCCGCTGGGGTGGAATCCGGTCGAGGTCTTCACGAAAGTCGCGCCGGCCTGGGCGGCGCGGCGACTGACCTCCGAGACGGTGTCGGGTCCGGCGAACTCCAGCAGTGCCGCGGATTCGATGATGACCTTCAGGACGACCTGATCGCCGATCGCCTCGCGAACGATGAGCACATCGGCGAACACCTCGTCGAAGTTCCCCGCGATCGCGGCGCCGACGTCGATGACCATGTCGATCTCGTCGGCACCACTCTCGGCGGCCAGCCGGGCCTCCGACGCCTTCACCAGCGAGTGATGTTTACCCGACGGGAAGCCCGCCACCACGCAGGTCTTCAGCGCGCCGGTGTTGATCGGCAGCATCGACGGGGACAGACAGACCGCGTAAACGCCCAGGTCGGCCGCCTCCGCAACGGTCGCCTCGGCGTCGGCGCGGGTCGCCTCGGGTTTGAGCAGCGTGTGGTCGATGAGGGCCGCGACATCGCGACGGGTGAGGTCGGTGGTGATCACACAGACGAGCTTGGCACACTGTCATGCGTGGTAGTGCCTGAGACAACACCGACCGGTTCTCCAGCCGCGACGGCCGATGCGGAGCGGCGGTACGTCCTGACGTTGGGCTGCCCGGACCGCACCGGCATCGTCGCGCGTATCTCGGGTTTCCTCGCCGAGATCGGCGGCTGGATCACCGAGGCCGCCTACCACTCCGACGACGAGACCGGCTGGTTCTTCACCCGCCAGACGGTGCGGGCGGGTTCGGTCGCGATGAGCGTCGACGAGATGCGCGCGCGGTTCGCCACCGAGGTCGCCGCCGAGATCGGGCCGGAGACGGAGTGGCGGCTGACCGACACGGGCCAGGTGAAGTCGGTGGTGCTGCTGGTCAGCAAAGAGTCACACTGCCTCGTCGACCTGCTGGGGCGGGCCTACCGCGGCGAGTTGCCGGCGAGGGTGGACGCGGTGATCGGCAATCACCGTGATCTCGAGGGTCTCGTCACGCGTTTCGGGGTCCCGTTCCATCACGTGCCGTTCACACCCGATCGCAAGCCGGAGGCCTTCGACGAGGTCGCGCGGATCGTCGACGGCCATGCACCCGATGCGGTCGTGCTGGCGCGGTTCATGCAGGTCCTGCCGCCGCAGCTCTGCGAGGCATGGGCCGGCCGGGCCATCAACATCCACCACAGCTTCCTGCCGAGCTTCGTCGGGGCGCGGCCGTACCACCAGGCGTTCGCGCGCGGCGTGAAGCTCATCGGCGCGACGTGTCACTACGTGACCGCCGAACTCGACGCCGGCCCGATCATCGAACAGGATGTGGTTCGCGTCGACCACAGTGACACGGTCTCCGACATGGTCCGGCAGGGCCGCGACATCGAGACCGTCGTGCTGTCGCGCGGGCTGCGGTGGCACCTCGAGGACCGCGTGCTGGTGCACGGCCGTAAGACCGTCGTGTTCAACTAGCGGAGCTGGTTCCGCGGCCCTGTGTGGGTCAGAAGTCGAACCCGCCGAAGTCGCCGCCGCCGAAATCGCCGCCACCGTCGAAGAATCCGCCGGAGTCACCACCACCGAAGTCGCCACCACCGGCGTCGCCGCCGAAGTCTCCCCCGCCGTCGCCGGCGTCGAGGGCCCCGACGTCGCCACCCTCTCCGGCGCCGCTCTCGAACGCACTCGCGTCATACGGCACGCCGTGCATCCCACCGAAGAGCGACGAGAACAGCAGCATCGATCCGATACCCCACGCGCCGGCGACCAGCGCGGGCTTCCACCAGGGTTCGGAATACCAGCCCGCCGGCACCGGGCGTCCGGCGACCCGGCCGCCCGGATAGTAGTTGGGGGTCCGCGACGACGGGACCGGGGACGCCTCCACCTGCCGGCCCTCGAACTCCACGGTGCGGTCCTCGGTCACCGACCCGGCGATCTTCTGCCCGTCGAGTTCGGGGATCGCGGGGCCCGGATCCATGTTCATCGCGGTGCGGGCGGCACGGATGTAGTACAGCCCCTCGATCGCAGTCTGCTTGGCGAGCCGGGCCTGCGCGGGTGAGGAGGCCTGTTCGATCTGCGAACCGGCTGCGGTGTAGCGCTCACCGGCATCGGCCAGCGCCTGCTTGGACGCCGGGCCGTCGCCCACCAGCATGTAGACCTGCCCACCAAGCCGCTCGATCGCCTGCCGGGCGTCGGCCTTCGCGTCGTCGAGGGATTGGGCCGCACTGGCCCCCGACCGTTGCTGCGACACCATCACGATGCCCACGACGACCAGGACGACGACCACTATCAGGAACAGGGCGCTCATTTTCTCCTCCGGAAGAATCGGACATCACCGAGCGTACCGGGCCCGGCGATCGCGCTCCCGTCACCGCAGGTCGCAGTGATGCGCCCAGGGATGCCACCTCGTCGAGCGTGCACGAATTTCCGTCGAGTGTGCGTGATCGACGGGCCGGGCGCGCACGATCAACGCCCGCACGTGCACGGTCGACGCTTAGGCCTGTCGAGCGTGCACACGTCGGCATCGAGCGTGCACAGAATCCCGCTCCGGTGCGCACGATCGACGCTGCGGTGCGCACGACCGACGATGCGGTGCGCACGACCGACGATGCGGTGCGCACGGTCGACGGGTGTGGTGCGCACGATCGACGTGGGGTCGACTAAACCGAGCAACCGTCCGGTCCGCCCGAGAGCCCGCCGGCGAGGGCGACGTCGCTGCCGTCGACGGCGAAGTCGACACCCTGGTCGGTGACGGTGAGGTTCTCGACGGTGACCTCGTCGAAGAACGAGCCGAACATCGAGCCGGTGACGCTGTCGACGACCTGCTGGGCGAAGTTCGCCGGGATGCCGAAGATGAACGCGCTGGCCTTGACCACCTCGAAGTGCACGCGGCCGTCCTGCACGACCGGTTTGAGGGTGGTGGAGACCGGGATGGGCAGGATGGCGACCTGGACCGTCGAGTTCACCTCGATCGTGCCGGCCGCACCGTCACCGCTCATGGATTCGATGCTCGCACCGGACATCAGACCGCCACCGGCCTGGCCCGTGCCGTTGCCGGGCGCCGTCTGGGTGGCCCCGGACGAGTTGCTCATGGCCACAACACGATCGAACGGCACGTATCCGGTACCGACGAGCGAACCGATGGTGGCGGAGTCCCCGTCACCGGTGATGTTCTCGGCCCGCGCATGCAGGCGCATCTCGCCCGGCTGATCCTTCGTGTCGACCTGCACATACGGGATGTCCTTGCCGAAGCCCTGCAGCAGAATCGGTTTCCGGCTCAGCGACACCGTCGTCTGGGTCCCGGTCAGGTCGCTGAACGCACTCTCCAGACAGTTCTCGGTCTTGCTGCGGAGATAGAGTTCGCTGCCGACCGCGCCGATCACCAGCAGGACCACCGCGAGCGCGGCGATCGCGCCGATGATCTTGCCGGTGTTGCGCTTGGCCGGCGACGACGCGACCACGCCGGGCTGCGCCCCGGTGGGGATCGGTTCGAATCCGTCGGACATCGGGTAGTAGCCCGGCGTCGGGGTCTCGTCGAACTGTCGGGTCGGCACGCGCGGGCTCTGCGAGTACGCGCGCGGGGTCTCATCGGTCGGCGGCGACTGCAGTCGTGCGGTCGGGTCGCCGTCTCCCCCGTGCTGTGGCTCGTCGCCGCCGGTCTCGGAACTCCCCGGTTTCTCGCTGTCGGTCATGAGTGTGGTCCTCAGTTCGGCATCGGAGTGGCCGCCCGCGGAATCGGACGTAGGTTGTCCAGGACAGCCAGGGTCGCGCGGGCCTTTTCCACGACGGCCGGGTCGACGTCGTGGACGCCAACGTGCACGTCATCGTCGTATGCGGCGACCACGGTACCGAAGGGATCTGTGAGTTGGCTGTGACCTGTCCCGGTGGGCGCCGACGACCCGCGCGAGGCCGGATCGGTGGGCACGGCCTGCCCGACTGCGGCGACGAACGCGGTCGAATCGAGTGCCCGCGCCGTCGCGAGCACCTGCCACTGATGCACCTTGCCCGGCCCCGCTCCCCAGGACGCGGGCACCACGATCAGCTGCGCTCCGCGCAGCGCCAGTTCGGTGAACAGCGCCGGGAATCGGATGTCATAACACGTGGCCACCCCAACGGTGACCCCGCCGATGGCGAAGGTGACCGGCTCGGTCCCCGGTGCGACGGTGCGTGACTCGGTGAATCCGAACGCGTCGTAGAGGTGGATCTTGTCGTAGGACGAACGTGTGCCGTCCGGCTGCGCGATGAGCAGGGTGTTGCGGACGCGGTCGTCGTCGGGGGTGAACATGCCCGCGACGATGCTCAGCCCCTGACGGACCGCGATCGCGGACACCTCCGACGCCCACGGCCCGTCGAGCGGTTGTGCCACCGGGCCCAGCGGTACCCCGAACCGGCACATCGTGGCCTCGGGGAAGACGACGAGTTCGGCCCCCTCGGCCGCGGCGTCGGCGGCCGCCGACTCCACCAGCCCGAGATTGGAGACGGGGTCGGTGCCGGTGCTGATCTGCGCCATCGCGATTCGCATGGGACCCAGGGTAATCATCACGAGATGCCGAGTCGGTCATTCACTCGACCGGCAGCGGCGCCACCTCCGACCACGGCACCGTCAGGACGTTGTCGACGCTGCGGCCGCGGGAGATCACGCACTCGACACCGTCGGCGGCGAGCAGCTCGAGCGCCCGGCGCCACCGCACGCGCGGCCCGAACGCCGCGTGGGTCGCCGCGACATCCCAACAGCGGTCCGCGTGCCGGAGGAGTCGGTGGATGCGTTCACCGGGCACGTTGCGGTGGATCAGCGCCTTCGGGAGACGCTCGGCCAGTTCCGACGGACGGGCGGTGTGCTCGGGAGACCAGCTCAGCGTCAGGCTGCGGGGGCCGTCGGCGTCGAGCAGGATCCAGCAGCACCGACGCCCGATCTCGTCACAGGTCCCCTCGACGATGAGCCCGTCGGGCCCCAGCGCCGCCCGCATCGTCGCCCAGGCCTGCGCGACCTCGGACTCGTCGTACTGCCGCAGTACGTTGAACGCCCGGATCAGGTACGGGGACAGGCCGGCCACCTCGAACCCGCCGACCCCGAAACGGACGCCGTCACGCGGCTCGACGACGCGTTCGGGATCGATTTCGAGGCCGACCATCTGCAGATCGGGGGCGACGGCACGCAGCCGTCGGGCCATCTCGATCGTGGTGTCGGGGCGGGCTCCGTAGCCGAGGTCGACGACCAGCGGTCGCGGTGTCCCGGTGAGCACCCCGGTGATCGCGGGGTGGTGAGCCATCCACCGATCCACCCGGCGAAGGCGGTTGATGTTGGTGGTGCCGCGGGTGATCCGCCCGGACGGGCCCGGCGGCATCGGGTCAGAGGTTCTTCTTGACCCAGTCGGCCGCGTATTCGGCCTCGGCCCGGAACAGGTTGACGAGGTTGACCAGCATCAGCTGTTCGAGTTTGCCGTTGATGAAGGGGATGAACACCTTCACCTCGGTGGTCTTGCGGATGGTGCAGCCGGTCTCGGTGGGCACCAGTTCCTGCCAGCCGTTGAGGCTGCCCGGCCCGGCCGGGATGGATGCCGTGTAATCACCCTTGGTGAGGTCCGGGTCGAATGCGCCGAACGACTCCTCGCGGGTGATGACCATGTCCTTCATCAGCACGGTCTGGGCGAGCGGCGGGAGCTGGTGGCGACCTATGGTCTGCTTGAGGACGACCCGCATGCCCGTCTCGTCGGAGACGAAGGAGTCGACCTCGCAATGCGGCGAGATCATCTGGAATCCCGCCATCATGTCTTCCCAGTACTTCAGGGTGCTCTGCGCTTGAAAGAGCTTCTCCGCTGGTTCGGTGAAGCGCGCCGAATAGCTGAGCCGTCGTGCCATGACGTACAGGCTACGTTACCGATTCGTTGCCTCCCAATTCATCGTGTTTTCGTGTTCCGCGTCGAGAAGGGCGATCAGCTGCTCGATGATCGCCTTCTCGATCTTGCCGCCGACGAACGGGATGGGCACCTCGACGGTGGCCGAGTATCGGGTCGTGGCGGGATCGTTGCTGGTCAGGACGGTGCCGTGGACTTTGGCGGGGGTACCCGCAACGGTCGCGGTGATCTCTCCGGTGATCCGGTCCCCGGCCCAGGTGAAGGTGTTGTGACGCGGGATGTGTGCGTCACCCGACAATGCCGCCGACACCATCGACGGAAGCTTGTCCGCCGGCACGCCCTGCTTCAGGTACACCGTCACGGTGTCGTCGACGTGATGGAAGGACTCCAGCACGCCGTGGCTGGCGTTGATGGCTTCGAGGAGATCGTGCCAATACTGCTCGGTCGTCAGCACCTCCCACAGTCGCTGTACCGAGAAGGGATAGGACACCGCGTGTTCCATCTTGCTGGCCATGGGGATGAGGCTACCGGCTGGCGATCGCGCCGCCCGGATGACGGCCCCTTTCACCGACTACGACTAGCGTTACCCCGGTGACGACAACCCTTCTCGCCGATCTGACCACGCTGCGTCTGGGCGGTCCGGCACGGGCACTCGTCCGCTGCCCCGACACCCGCACGCTGGTGGAGGAGATCTCGGCACTCGACCGTGCCGGTGAGCCGGCCCTGGTGATCGGCGGCGGGTCGAATCTCGTTGTCGCCGACGAGGGGTTCGACGGGACCGCCGTCCTCGTCCGCAGTACCGGGGTGAGGTTCGGGACCGGCCGCGAGTCGGGCCGCGCACACGTCACCGCCGACGCCGGGGTCGGTTGGGATGACCTGGTCGGCGCCACCCTGGAAACCGGATTCGGTGGGTTGGAATGCCTGTCGGGGATTCCGGGTGCCGCGGGCACGACACCGGTGCAGAACGTCGGCGCCTACGGCGTCGAGGTCGCCGACGTGTTGCGCAGCGTGCAGGTCCTCGATCGCCGGACGGGCTCGCTGCGTTGGGTGTCCCCGTCGGAGTTGGGGCTCGGATACCGGACGAGCCGGCTGAAGTACCGCGACGAGTTCGTGGTGGTGGCCGTCTCGTTCTGGCTGAACGAGAACCGGGTCTCCCAATCCCTGCGCTACCGCGAGTTGTCGTCGGCGTTGGGTGTCGAACCGGGCGACACCGCCGACGCGATCGCGGTCCGCGAGGAAGTGCTCGCCCTGCGACGCGGCAAGGGCATGGTGCTCGATGATGACGACCACGACACCTGGAGCGCCGGCTCCTTCTTCACCAACCCGATCGTCACCGCGCAGGAGGCGCCCGCCGTCCTGCACCGGATCCGCAGTCGGGTCGGCGAGGACATCACGGTGCCGACCTATCCAGAGCCGGCCGGTGGGATGAAGCTGTCGGCGGGCTGGCTGATCGAGCGGGCCGGGTATGCGCGGGGTTACCCCGGCCCCTCCTCCCCGGTCCGGCTCTCGACGAAACACACATTGGCGCTGACCAACCGCGGCGATGCGACCACCGAGGAGCTGCTCGACCTCGCGCGCGACGTGCGCGCAGGGGTGCGGGCGGCGTTCGGGTTGACGCTGCATCCCGAACCCGTGCTGGTGAACTGTTCGTTGTAGTTGAGCAGCAACACGCACAATTCGCGCAAGCACGCAGAACTCTGCGTGATGCTGGGAGTTCTGTGTGTTCAGACGGTGGCCGGCGCGAGGTCGGCGAGGATCTCGTCGAGGAGTTCGTTGAAGCGGGTCGCCGCCTCGATGCTCGACATGTGCCCGACGCCGTCGAAGACCACCAGGTCGCGCAGTGCCCCGTTGCGCCGCAGCACCTCGGCCATCTGTTCGGCGTGTGCCGGCGGGGTCAGTCGGTCCTCGGTGCCGACGACGACTGTCGTCGGCACGCGCAGCGCCTCGAGGCCGGCGGTCACGTCGAGGGTGCCCATCGCCGATCCCCACCCGGCCCGTGATCTCGGTGGGCACGCCGCGATCATCTCGTCGACGAAGTCGACGTGCGCCTTGCGTGCGTGCGGGCCGAGCGCGATGTAGTGCGATAGCCACGCGGCGCGACCGGAGCGCAGCAACGGCATCGGTGTGCTGGTGAACAGCCTGGCGACCAGGGGCTCGAAGGGCTTCGAGTAGCGGGGCAGGTCGGCGGGTAGCAGCAGGTGATTCTTCAGGACCGCCACGGCCGCGGTGGAGGTGAGGACCACCCCGGACACCCGTGACGCCACGGTGTCGGGGTGCTGCGCGGCCCACGACATGATCGTCATGCCGCCCATGCTGTGGCCGACGAGGACCGCTCGCCGTCCCTCCGGCACGACCTCCGCCAGTACCGCGTCGAGATCGCGACCGAGCATCGCGATCGTGGGCCGGGTCCGGCCGAGTTCACTGCGGCCGTGTCCCCGCTGGTCGTAGGCGACCACCGGGCGTGTCGGGGCGAGGTGGTTGATCTGCGGATACCAGTAGCCGGTGTTGCAGGTCCAACCGTGGACCAGGACGACGATGTCATCGTCGGACCCGGCGTCGTCGGGACCGTAGTGCTCGACGTTGATGCGGGCACCGTCGGCGGTCTCGACCCACTCGCGCAGCATCCCGGTCGTCGGCGCGGCCAGCATCTCGTCCGGACCGTCGTCGATGGCGCGTTCGGCGCGGAATGCGTCACGCAGCAGTCTTGTGGCGATGGTCCCCATCCCCACCGCCACGGCTGCGGCGCCGGCCGCAGCGATGCCACCGGCGGCGATCGCCAGCGTTCGTCTCTTCATCGCTTTCCCCTCCTGGATGTGCCGTGGATGTGATTGTCGTCTCCCCCGAGACCCATCCGACGAGGCCGATGTCAGCCCGAGAGCTCGGTGCCGGTCGTCTCGGTGGCCTTGTCGGCGCTGACCTCCCCGCCTTTGACCTCCCCGCCTTTGACCTCCCCGTCTTTGACCTGACCGTCGGCCTTCGCCGCGTCGAAGTAGGTGGAGGCCTCGCCGATCGCGTGTGAGATCTGGGTGTCGAGGGCCTTGCGGAAGGTCGTCTCGACGATCTCGTGCGCCATGGGGCGCACCGTCTGGATCAGCTCGGCCATCTTGCTGATCTGCTCTTCACCGAGGTCGGGCAGGTTCTCGTCGAAGTACTTGTCGGTGATGATCGCGACGAAACTCCTCGCAACGTCCTCGAGGTCGTCCTGGACGCGGACCCACCGGTCCAGCAGGGTGTCGATGTCGATGCCGGCCTTCACCAGCGTCTCGGCACCCTCGAGCACCTCGGGGTTACGGATCGCGAAGTGCGCGCCCTCCTTGGCGAGCAGCCCCAACTTCTGGCTCAACGCGATCGAGCGGTCGGTGGCGTTGAGGGTCTTGCGCAGCTCGGTGATGGTGATCGTCGCCGCGCGCTTGAAGTTACGGAAGCGGCCGCCCTTGGGCGCGCCGCGCAACACCTGTTCGACCCGCATGCCGTAATGCGCGGCATGCAGCAGCTCGCTGATCGTCGCGAACGTGTAGCCCCGCTCCAGCATGCGGGAGATGAGGTTGAGCCGCACGAGGTGCTCGTCGGAGTACCAGCCGGTCCGGCCGCGGATCGTCGGGGGCGGCAGCAGACCGCGGTCCTGGTAGACGCGGATGTTGCGTACGCTGACCCCGGACGCCTCAGCCAGGTCGTTTATCCGATACTCCGCCACCCCGCCAGTGTATTTCGTCGGGTCAGGCCTTCTTGCCGAACCACGACTTGCCCTGGATCGCGTCGACGCGCGGACGCACGTCCACCAGGTAGACCAGCATCGCGACCACACCGATGATGCCGAGGAAACCCACCGCCCCGAACACCCAGATGAACAGGGTCGCGCCGGCCAGGATGGACACCCAGATGACCTTGCTCTGCCGGTCCACGGCGGGAAAGGCGTCGGACCGTTGTATCGCCGCATGCACGAGCGCAACCGCCGACGCCACGCCGGCCGCCACGGTCAGGATGAGCAGGATCAGTCCCTGCCCGTAGGCCATCACACTGAAGAAGTCCACGGGTCCAGCTTAGGACGAGTCGGGCAATCCGGCCCGTGGGCCCTTACCGCACGTGCGTGTCAAGCACCGAAAGCCTGGTCAGGCGTCTGCCGACGGGCCGGCCGGCGCCTTCTTCGCCGGGGCCTTCTTCGCCGGGGCCTTCTTCGCTGCGGTCGTGGCCGAGGTCTTCTTCGCCGGCGTCTTCTTCGCGGGGGCCTTCTTCGCGGCGGCCTTCGTCGGTTCGGTCTCCTCGGCCGCCTTCTTGGCCGGGGCCTTGGTCGCGCTCGTCTTCTTGGCCGGGGCCTTCGCCGCCGTCTTCTTGGCCGGGGCCGTTGCCGCAGGGGTCTTCTTGGCGGGGGCCTTCGCCGCCGTCTTCTTGGCCGGGGCCGTTGCCGCAGGGGTCTTCTTGGCCGGGGCCTTCGCTTCCGCCTTCTTGGCCGGGGTCGGAGCAGGGGTCTCCGTCGGGGCGGGCGCCTTCGTCGCCGGTGTCTCCTCGGCCGGTGTCTCCTCAGCAGGTGTCTCCTCGGCCGGTGGCAGGGTCACCTCGTCGGCCTTGGCGAGGCCGAGGCCGGCCAGCGCCGCCGCGCGTTCGCCCACGGCCCGGGTCTGACCGGAGATCGTGCCCAACGCATCCTCGGTCAGTCCGACGGCGTCGTTGTAGACCTTCTCGAGTCGCGGCAGACTCTCCCCGACGATGGGCTGGGACCTCAGCTTGTCGACAACCTCTTCGCGACGTTCCGACAGCGCAGTGAGCAGACCTGCCGCGACCGCGAGATACGCCTCGGCAACCTTGCGCAGTTCCTCCGGGCTGAACCGGGTGAACAGGTCATCGATCTCGGTGGGGACCTCGACCGGCAGCGACGACAACTTCGACTTCGCATCCTCGAACAACGCCAGCGCGGAGTCGCGTGTGTCATCGACTCTGCTCTGGGCCATCGCCTGGGCCTCGCCGAGCCGCCGCTGGGCCTCACCGCCCGCGGCCTCGCCGCGTTCGCGCAGCTCGGTGAGCAGCGCGGTCACCTGTTCGATCACGGTGGTCAACGGGTTCTCCGGCATGGCTTCACTCCTTGACGTCGGCGTTCTCTTTTCGAAATGATTCGTAGATCTCGAGCAGCATCTGCTTCTGCCGCTCGCTGATCGATCCATCGGCGAGCAACGCGTCACGGACCGGGCTGGCGGGACGTTCTTCGAGGATCCCGGCGCGAACGTACAACACCTCGGCCGAGAGCCGCAGCCCCTTGGCGATCTGGGCCAACACCTCGGCCGACGGTTTCCGCAGGCCTCGCTCGATCTGGCTCAGATACGGGTTGCTGACACCCGCCCGCTCGGCGAGCTGGCGCAGCGACACCTCGGCCGCGACACGTTGGGACCGGATGAAGGCACCGATGTCCTGGGCGGCGGTGGCCACGGCATCCTGGGCGGCACTGGCCACCGTCTCGACGGGCCCGTTCGGAGCGTCGTCGTCCGGCGGCACATCACCGGCGACCGCGTCGTTGGGGTCCATTTCGTCCGGTTTCATGCCACTCCCGTTCGGTTCCTCACCATCAGTATCTGCGGGAGTGCTAGCACGTGCAAGCAGGGCGCGCGACGTCAGCCGAAGATCAGCACCGAGACCGTGTAGATTGCGAGCCCCGCCAGCGAGCCGACGACGGTGCCGTTGATCCGGATGAACTGCAGATCACGACCGACCTGCAATTCGATCTTGCGGCTCGTGTCGTCGGCGTCCCAGCCCCGGACCGTGTCGGTGATCACCGAGATGATCTCCTCCGAGTAGTTGACCGCGACGTGACGCGCCGCACGGGCCACCCACCCGTTCAGCTTCTCCTGCAACGGACGGTCGTCGCGGACCCTGACGCCGAGCTTGATCACCGCATTCGACAACGAGTTCCGCAGCGTGTGGTTCGGATCGGCGAGCATCTGTTCGATGACCGCCTTGCCGGTCTTCCACGCCGTCGACGCCGCGTTGGAGACCTCGTCACGACCGATGAGCTCCTGCTTGATGCCCTCGAACCGCTTGATCATCTCCGGGTCGTGCTGCAGGTCGTCGGCGAACCGCTCCACGAATTGATGCATCGACCGGCGCACCTGATGCTGCGGATCGGTCTTGACCTTGTAGGTGAAGTCGACGAGCTCCCGATAGATCTTGTCGCCGAGCAGGATGTTGACGAACTTGGGTTTCCACGCGGGCCCGACATCCTGATCGATGATGCGATCGATGAGATCCTGACTGCCCAGTGCCCACTCGTGGGCACGGTCGCAGGCGAGCTGGAACACCGGCTCGAGCCGGTCCTCGGCGATGAGCTGGGAGATGATGCGGCCCAGCGGTTGGGCCCACTCCGGCTCCCCGGCCCACTTGATCGCGTATTCGATGAGCCGTTCGATGTCCTCGTCGCGAAGCATCTCGGCGGAAAGCGCGATGAGCCGCGCGGCCTCGTCGGAGACGCGAGGCGCGTTGACCGGATCGGCCAGCCAGGTCGACACGCGGCGCGGGAAGTCCAGGGTCATCGCCCGGTGTTCGATGACGTCCGGTGTCATGAAGTTCTCTTCGATGAACCCGCCGAGCTGGTCACCGATTTCGTCCTTCTTCTTGCGGATCAGCGCGGTGTGCGGGATCGGCAAACCGAGCGGGTGTCGGAAGAGCGCGGTCACGGCGAACCAGTCGGCCAGGGCACCGACCATGCCCGCCTCCGACGCCGCGCGGACGTAACCCACCCATGCCGCGACGTCGGTGCCGTCACGGTGTTCGAGGTATCGCGTGAACAGGTAGATCACCGCCGCAAGGACCAGGAACCCGGTCGCGACCACCTTCATCCGGCGCAGATCCCGACGACGCGCCGCGTCTCCCCCACCGTCACCGCCGAAGCCGAGCGAACTCTGCGGTGGCCGGCTACCCGCTCCGGAGACGCCCGGAACGACTGTTGACGTCATTGGACCAGTTTTACCAACCGACAACTAGGCTAGCCAGGTGATGGCCAGTCGCACGAGTCCCGCCGCGGCAGCACGAGCCGCGATGTCGGCGGCTGCGAACGTCACCCGGGGTATCGAGCATGCGCTGCTGAGCACCGTCACCGATGTCGACGCCAAACCCGACGGACGCCGGCAACGGTGGGAGAAGCACAAGCTCGCCCGGCGCACCGAGCTGACCGACGGAACGATCGACGCGGTGCGCGCGCTCGGGTCCGACGTCGGCATGGACGAGATCGCCGCGCACATCGGTGTGTCGAAGACCGTGCTCTACCGCTACTTCACCGACAAGACCGATCTCGGAGTGGCGACCGCGGTGCGTTTCTTCGAGACGACACTGCTGCCACGGCTGACCGACGCGATCACCGACGACGTCGACGAGTACACGCTCGCGCGAACCGTCATCGGCGTCTACGTCAACGCGGTCGCCGACGAACCCAACCTCTACCGGTTCGCACTCGCGACGTCGCCGTCGGCCGCGGCGGCGGCCACGGCCGATTCCGAGAAACTCGTCGCCGCCCTGCTGACCAGCACCCTCACCGTGCGACTGACCGAACGCAACGCAGAGACCGCAGGGGCCGAGGTGTGGTCGTATGCGCTGCTCGGCGGGATCCAACGTGCCGTCGACTGGTGGATGGTCGACCGAATACTGCCGGTGGACGACCTCATCGACTACCTGACGATGATGTCGTGGAGCGCGATCGTCGGGATCACCGCGGTCAACGGGTCACGAGAGACCTTCGTCGCCGCACCCCCGCCACTACCGGATCCACCACCACCGGATCCCGGATCATCGGCGCAGCCGCCACCGGAACCGCCCGCCGACGAGGATACCGGGTGACCCGGACGGCACTGGTCACCGGCGGCAGCCGCGGGGTTGGCGAGGGGGTGGCGTCGGCGCTCGTCGACGACGGGTGGACGGTGTACGTGACGTCGCGGCGCGGGACCGGACCCGACGGCACGGTCGCGATCACGTGCGATCACACCGACGACGACGCCGTCGCCGAGGTGTTCACCCGGATCGGGCGCGAAGCCGGCCGGCTGGATCTGCTCGTGAACAACGTCTGGGCCGCGCCCCGGGGCTTCGGCGGTTTCTCCGATCGGTTCTGGGAACGCCCGATCGATGACTGGGACACGCTGATCGGGGTCGGGCTGCGCGCCCACTACGTGTCGTCGGTGCACGCCGCGCGGGTGATGGTGCCGCGCGGCAGCGGCCTGATCGCGTCGATCTCGTCCTTCGGTTCCCGCGCACACCTGCACTCGGTGCTCTACGGCATGAGCAAGGCGGCGCTGGACAAGATGGCCTTCGACATGGGCGGCGAACTCGACGGCACCGGGGTGACCGCGGTGTCGCTGTGGCCCGGCCTGGTCCGCACTGCACTGTTGCTCTCGCTGGGTGTCGATGAGTTCGCCGGGTTCTCGCTGCGACGCGCCGAGGATCCGGAGTTCGTCGGCCGGGTGATCGCCACACTCGCCGCCGACCCCGCGCTCGCCGAGTACAACGGGCACACCCTGGTGACCGCCGAACTCGGCGCCGGGTACGGCATCACCAACAACGACGGCACCGCGCCCGACTCGCATCGCGGCGCATTCGGCGGCGGACCGCTCTACCCGCCCCGCTGACGCACGCTCGCGCCGGAACCAAATGCATCCGGCGCCGGCTCACGGAGCCTGATGCGAGCGATCCGTATCAGGCCGGCTCGGGATCGGGCCGCAGCACGCCGTACGCCACCAGCCCGATGACCAGACCCCAGAACGCGCCGCCGATGCCGAAGAACGTCACCCCCGACGCCGCGGCGACGAAGGTGAGTGCGGCCGGGACACGGGTTGCGACCGCGGTGAACGCCCCGACGACCGCCGACGCGAAGGTACCCAGGAGCGCCAGTCCGGCAACGGCTTCCACCAAACCTCCGGGCGCGATCGCGGCCACGGTGACCAGCGCTCCGGACAGGCCTGCCAGGAACAGGTAGGAAAGGCCCGACGACACCCCGGCGATCCATCGCCTCGAGCGATCCGGCCCGGCCTCCTCCCCCGCCGACAGCGCCGCCGACAGCGCAGCGAGGTTGACCGCGTGCCCGCCGAAAGGCGCCGCGACCATCGTCCCCACCCCGGTGACCGTCATCGCGGCCCGCCACGGCGTGACATAGCCGAACGACGACAGCACCGCGACACCGGGGATGTTCTGCGACGCCATGGTCACGATGAACAACGGCACCGCGATCCCGACGACGGCCCCGACGTCCCAGGTGGGCACCGTGAACGTCAGCGTGGGAAGCCAGTTCGCCGACGACACGGCCTCACCGGAGACCGCCACATGGATGCCGATGACGACGAGTGCGGTCACCAGGGCCAGCGGAAGCGCCCAGCGGGGCAGCCATCGGGTCGCGGTGAGCCAGACCGCCAGCACCGGAAGGGTCAGCAACGGCACTTCGACCAGGGACCGCATCGGGGCCAGACACAGCGTCAGCAACACCCCGGCCAGCATGGCCTGCGCGATCGGGGTAGGAATCCGAACGATCAACTCCCCCAACGCCGGAACCAGGCCGGTCATCAGGATCGCCAGCCCGACGAGCAGGAAGGCGCCGACCGCGGCGGGCCATCCGGCGTGATAGGAGGCGCCCATACCTGCGAGCATCGCCGCGCCCGGTGTCGACCATGCCAGCGTGACCGGCGCCCGACTCCGGACGCTCAGCACGACGGCCCCGAGGCCGAAGACGACCGTCAGGGCCAGCAGACCCGAGGCCGCCTGCTCGGGCGAGGCCCCGACGGCGCGCAATCCCGCGATGACGACCGCGAACGACGACGTGAAACCGACGAGCGCGGTGACCACACCGGCGATGATCGGTTGCTGCAGTCGGTCTTGAGATGCGATGGTCACCCGGGGGACAATACCCCAAATCGTTCTGTAAACAGAACGGCAGATGGAGAGGACCCATGCGCAGTGACCATCGAGAAGCACCGGCAGGCCGTCGGCGCCAGGATTGCCACGATCCGGGCCGAGCGCGGATTGTCGCTGTCCGAGCTTGCGCGCCGGGCCCGCATCGGTAAGGGTTCGCTGTCGGAAATCGAGGCCGGACAACGTAACCCGACCCTGGACACCCTCTACGCGATCGCCGGTCCGCTCGGCGTCCCGCTGACCGCTCTGCTCGGCGAGGAATCGGGGACGGAGGGCAGCGGCGAGTTCCTGCGCGCGCAGATCCTCCATGTCGAACACCACCCCGATGGCGCAACGACCGAGGTGTTCTGGCTCCGGGTACTGCCCGGAGGCACCCGCACCTCGCCGGCGCACGGGCCGGGCGTGGTGGAGAACGTGCTCGTGGTGACCGGGGAACTCGTCGCGGGTCGCGCGGGGGCCGAACGCCACGCCGGCGCCGGGCAAACACTGCAGTGGATCAGCGATGCCGACCACACCTATACCAGCACCGCCGGCGCGACCGCGGTGCTGACCATCCACTCGCCGGGCTGACCCCGCATACAATTCGGTCCCGCTCACCCTGGTGGGCGAGCGGGACCGAATTGTCTCATCGCGAGAAGCGATCTCGAATCAGGAGATCAGCTCACTCCTCGTCGGTCGACTCGGCGGCGGGCGCAGCCTTCTTGGCCGGAGCCTTCTTCGCCGGAGCCTTCTTGGCCGGCGACGCCTTGGCGGTGCGGGCCTTGGCCTCGACAGTGCCTGCGGCGCCGTCGATCTCCTCGGCCGCCTCGGCCGCCTCGGCCTTGATGGTCTCGCCGGCCTCTTCGATATCGGCGGCGAGGTCCTCGACCTTGCTGCTGACACGTCCGGTCAGCTTGGCGGCACGCTCACCGACGAGCCGGGTCTGCGACGACACGACGCCGAGGGCATCCTCGGTCATGTCGACCGCGTCGTTGTAGACCTTGCCGGCACGGTCGATGTTCTCCTGGACCAGCGGCTGCTGACGCAGGCGCTCGACGGCACCTTCGCCACGCTCGGCGAGCGAGTTGTAGAACTCGGTCGCCGCCTCGAGGTATCCCTCGTAGATCTTGCGCAGCTCCTCGGGGCTGAACTTGCCGCGAAGTTCCTCGATGGTCGCGGGTACGTCCTCGGGGAGGGCGGTGACGCGGGTCTTGGTCTCGCCGAAACCGGCCTTGGCGTCCTCGACGGCCTTCTCGAAGCGTGCTTCAGCGGCCGAGCGGGTCTCCTCCAAACGCGTCTGGGCAGCCGTGCGGGTCTCCTCCAAACGCGTCTGAGCGGCCGAGCGGGTCTCCTCGAAACGCGTCTGAGCGGTCTCTCCGGCGGCCTCGGTGCGCTCACGCAGCTGCGCGACGATGTCGTTGAACTGGGCGACGACGTAGTCACCGGCGCCGACGGCGGCGTAGACCGGGTTGGCAAGTGTGCGGGTTGTTTCACTCATGGCGGACTCCTTCGGTTGTGTGGTCACCAATCGCACTGCGGCACAATGGACTCAGCCGACGAACCGGGTCAGCGACCCGCCGGCGATGCCGTGGATGTCGATGGCGCTTGGGCCATGTGCGTTCTTCCACTTCCCAGTATCCACGCTCTGCTAACAATTGCAAGCGTTTTGCTAGCAGGTGAGGTGTGCGTCACGATTTGTTGATCTCCCGTCAACATCGGTGACACGAGAACGGCCTGATCAGGCCGGGTTTTCACCTGGCTGCGTCGGCGTACCGATAGAAGCCACGACCGGTCTTCTTGCCCAACCGCCCCGCCTCGACCATGCGCAACAGCAGCGACGGCGGGGAGTAGAGGGGCTCCTTGAACTCCTCGTACATGGAGTCGGCGATCGCCTTTATGGTGTCGAGGCCGACCAGATCGGCCAGCTTCAGCGGTCCCATCGGATGCGCGCAGCCGAGGACCATGCCCTTGTCGACATCCTCCTCGGATGCGAATCCGCTCTCCACCATGCGGATCGCGGACAGCAAGTAGGGCACCAGGAGCGCATTGACGATGAACCCGGAACGGTCCGCGGAGCGGATGACCTGTTTGCCGAGCACGTCGTGGGCGAAGGTTTCGGCGCGTTCGCTCACCTCGGGCGAGGTCATCAGCGTGGTGACCAACTCGACGAGGGGCAGTACCGGGACGGGGTTGAAGAAGTGCATGCCGATGACCCGCTCGGCGTGCTGAGTTGACATGCCCAGCTTCATGATCGGGATCGACGAGGTGTTGGAGGCGAGTACCGCGTTCGGGTCGGCGACGACCTTGTCGAGGTCGGCGAAGATCTGGGTCTTGACCGCCTCGTCCTCCACGATGGCCTCGCAGACGAACTGCCGGTCGGCGAAGTCGCCGAGATCAGAGGTGAACCGCAGCCGCGACGCGGCCTGCTCGCGCTCACGCTCGGTCAGTTTCCCGCTGGAGACACCCCGATCCAGGGACCGCAGGATGCGCGCACGCCCGGCCGCTGCGAGTTCGCGGGTGGACTCGCAGACCAGGACGTCGGTGTGCGCCCGCGCGCACACCTCGGCGATGCCGGCCCCCATCTGCCCCGCACCAACGACGCCGACCCGAGAAATGCCTTCGCCAGCCACACTAACCTCGCATCTAAAGATCTACGTAACAACAGATTTCACTTCGAAGGCGACCCTTCGAGACGCCGGCTCGGCTAGCGCCTCGCCCGGCTTCTCAGGGAGCGGTGGGCGCCACTGGCTCCTCAGCGAGCGGAAGGCGGCCCGCAACAACTGATCTCGCAAGCACATGGGTAACTCCCCGGGTACGGGCTAACCCCCACAAATGCCAACAGGCGGCCCGCAGCGAAAGCCGCGAGCCGCCTGACTGGTTCGCCAAAACACGGGGTGGCGGACGAGCCCAGCTCCTAGTGGAACTGGCCTTCTTCGGTCGAGCCCTTCAGCGCAGCCGTCGAGGTGTTCGGGTCGACGGTGGTGGCGATGCTGTCGAAGTAGCCGGCGCCGACCTCACGCTGGTGCTTGACGGCGGTGAAGCCACGCTCTTCGGCGGCCTTGAACTCGCGGTTCTGCAGGTCGACGAAGGCGGTCATCTGCTCGCGGGCGTAGCCGTAGGCCAGGTCGAACATTCCGTAGTTGAGCGAGTGGAAGCCGGCCAAGGTGATGAACTGGAAGGTGAAGCCCATGGCACCGAGCTCGTTCTGGAACTTCGCGATGGTGCTGTCGTCGAGGTGCGCGCTCCAGTTGAAGGACGGGCTGCAGTTGTAGGACAGCAGCTGGTCCGGGTACTCGGACTTGACGGACTCGGCGAACTTGCGGGCGAGCTCGAGATCCGGGGTACCGGTCTCCATCCAGATCATGTCGGCGTACGGAGCGTAGGACTTCGCACGGGCGATGCACGGCTCGATGCCGTTCTTCACGTGGTAGTAGCCCTCGGCGGTGCGCTCACCGGTGATGAACGGACGGTCACGCTCGTCCACATCGGAGGTGATCAGCGTGGCGGCCTCGGCGTCGGTGCGGGCGATGACGACGGTCGGGACACCGGCGACGTCGGCGGCCAGGCGAGCCGAGTTCAGGGTGCGAACGTGCTGCTGGGTCGGGATGAGCACCTTGCCACCAAGGTGACCGCACTTCTTCTCCGACGCGAGCTGATCCTCCCAGTGGGTGCCGGCGGCACCCGCAGCGATCATGGCCTTCTGCAGCTCGTAGACGTTGAGCGCACCACCGAAGCCGGCCTCACCGTCGGCGACGATCGGCACGAGCCAGTTGTCGACCGAGTCGTCGCCCTCGACACGCGAGATCTCGTCCGCACGGAGCAGGGCGTTGTTGATGCGACGCACGACGTTCGGCACCGAGTTGGCCGGGTAGAGCGACTGGTCGGGGTAGGTGTGGCCGGAGAGGTTCGCGTCACCGGCGACCTGCCAACCCGACAGGTAGACGGCCTTGAGACCGGCACGAACCTGCTGTACGGCCTGGTTACCGGTCAGCGCGCCGAGCGCGTTGATGTAGCTGCCGTCACCCTTGGTCACGCCGTCCCAGAGGATCTCGGCGCCGCGGCGGGCGAGGGTGTGCTCCTCGACGACCGAACCCTGCAGCTCGGCGACCTGCTCGGCGGTGTAATCGCGCTTGACGTTGTTCCAGCGCGGGTTGCTGTCCCAATCCTGCTGGATCTCCGCGGCGGTGCGGGGCTTTCCGACGTTGCTCATTGCCTACTTCGCTTTCGTTTTGTCGTGCTTCGACCCGAGGGCTCCGGGGGTCTCGGTGCTGACAGACAGTTCCGGGATGTGAACGACGGACCAGACATTTGCGAACAATTCGTCGCTCCCCGGTGGTGCCTGAAACAAGGGTGCCACAGATCAAAGTCGCAGGTCCAATCCCTTTTGGGTGCAAAATTCGGACAGTCCCAGAGCAGGATTTGCCAAGTTTGCAAACCTCGACATGTGAAGAAGCGACCCGCCATAGCAAAAAAGTACGCGCGTACTGCGTCTTTGTTCTCCACGCCGCCCGCCGCATCGGCGCGCGGCCGGGACCCGGATGCCGCCGCCCCCGGGGCCGCCGAGGCCAGAATGTGATGTGTTTCACACTACTTGCGGGCGGGTCCGTATCCGGCGACGGCGTCGATCAGCCCGCGGCGGCGCTCACGGCCTGGCCGAACAGCGTGGAGAACTCCGCCGCGCTCATCGGTTCGACGGGTTCGGCGGGTGTCGGACCGGCCGGGGTCGCCTCCCCCGACACGGTCAGCTGGACGGTGACCGAACCCGTCCCGGGACGATCGAGCGTCGCGTACCCCGCATATCCCACCTGAGCTCGGATCCCACCGTCGGGCAGCCTGGTCGTCACCACCGACCGCAGCACCAGGGACTGTTCGATCACTTCGGGCCGATCCAACTCCGACTCCGATTCCTTCGTGGGCAGTTCCGAGTACCGGGTGACGATCCGGGTGCCGCGCAGGTCGCCGTCGTGGAGTGTCGTGGTCGTGGTGGCGCAGATACCGGTGGTCACCCGGATGTCGGAGTCGATGTCGCGGCGCGCCGTGGTCACCAGCTCGACGAGGCCCGCCCCCGAGTCCCGGGCCGCGAGTACGGCGGCATTGCCGGCGGTCAGTTGTGCGTTGAGCTCCGCGTCCGCGGTCGGGCGACAATCCGGCGGGTCGACGCCGGCCGATTCGGCGGAGTCGACGGCCCCCTGATTGCTCGCGACGAGATCGGAGACCGAGAGCTGGGCGGGGGTGAAGCCGGCGGGCAGCTCGTCGGGCGAGAGCAGGAGGTCGGCCGGGGCGGCCGAGGTCGGCGACGGTGTCGTGCCCGAACCACAGCCGAGGAGGACGGCCAGGGCGCCGACCACCGTGGTCACCCCCGCCGCCCAGCGCCGAGACACCAGGACACCCACGCGGTCACCGTACCCTGGACACCGGATGCAGGAGGATGCCATGACCAAGACCTACGTCGGTTCGCGGCTGCGTCAGCTGCGTTCCGAGCGCGGACTCTCACAGGTCGCCCTCGCCCAGACGCTGTCGATCTCGCCGTCCTACCTCAACCAGATCGAGCACGACGCCCGGCCGCTCACCGTCCCGGTGCTGTCGAAGATCACCGAGGTCTTCGGTATCGACGAGGAGTTCTTCGACACCCAGGACAATGTGCGGCTCGTCGCCGAACTCCGCGAGGTGCTGCTCGACGACGACGTCGAGGCACCGCAGGGCGCGACCGACGTGTCCGAGATCAGCGCGGTCGTCTCGACCCACCCCGCCATCGCGCAGGCGATGGTGAACCTGCACCAGCGCTATCGCATCGCCACCGACCAGCTCGCCGCGGTCACCGACGAACGCGGCGATCGCAGCATGCGGGGTTCGATCACCGCACCGCACGAAGAGGTGCGCGACTATTTCTACCAGCGGCGCAACTACATCCACGCCCTCGACGTCGCGGCCGAGGAGATGACGGCGCGGATGCGCATGCACTCCGCCGACATCCGCCGTGAGATCTCCAGCCGACTCGAGAACGTGCACGGGGTGAGCATCGTCAGGCGCGTCGACCTCGGTGACTACACGCTGCATCGGTTCGATCCGGAGACCCGGCGTCTGGAGTTCTCCGCGGCGCTGTCGGCCGGCCAGCGCACGATGAAACTCGCCGCCGAGCTCGGCTATCTCGAATACGGCGACCTCCTCAACGGACTCGCCGACGAGGGCAACTTCACCAGCGAGGAGGCGCGACAGCTCGCGCTGCTCGGGCTGGCCAACTACTTTGCCGCCGCCGCGGTCCTGCCCTATGGCCAATTCCACGGTGCCGCAGAGGACTTCCGCTACGACATCGAGCGACTGTCGGCCTTCTACGCGGTCTCCTACGAGACCATCTGCCATCGACTGTCCACGCTGCAGCGCCCGAACCTTCGCGGCATCCCGTGGTCGTTCGTGCGTGTCGACCGCGCCGGCAACATGTCGAAGAGGCAGTCCGCCACCGGATTCCATTTCTCCTCCAGCGGTGGCACCTGTCCGCTGTGGGCGGTCTACGAGACCTTCGCGTCACCCGGGAAGATCCTCACACAGATCGCCGAGATGCCCGACGGCCGTGAGTATTTCTGGGTGGCGCGGACCGTCGAGCGACGGGCGGCCCGCTACGGACAGCCCGGCAAGACGTTCGCGATCGGTCTCGGCTGCGAACTGCGGCATGCGGGCCGGGTGATCTACTCCGACGGACTCGAGATCGGCCCACAGGCCAGTGTCACACCCATCGGCGCCGGCTGCCGGGTGTGCGATCGCCAGAACTGTCCGCAGCGCGCCTTCCCGGCGCTCGGCGTGCAGCTGCGGATCGATTCTCACCGCAGCACCGTGTCGCCCTATATGACCAGCTGATTCGCGTTCCCCGCGGGACCCGCCGACGACGTCGTCGGAGATCACGAACCGGTACCGATTCGGATCTGGTTGGTCATTTGTCCGGGTCATCCGCCTGAGACGAGTCGCAGTATTCGTCTCAGTGTGCGGGACTTCGGGGGTCTCGCGCCCGAGCGGGAGCCACACCCATGATGGGGACGACGTTCACATCCTGTGTTCCTTCGATGCCGTACGGCTGCAACGGTTCTCGTCACCGCCGTCGCGGCCGCCACGCTGGCCGCGACCGCCGGCACCGCCGCGGCCGATCCACCGAACCTGGGGCCGGTCCCGCCGCAGTTGCCGCACCTGATCAATGGCGTGGTTCCAGCACCGTCGGTACCCCAGTTGCGCACGATCCCCCTGCGTGCCCGGGCCGCCGGATTCGATCACCGCATCCTGGAGCTGCGCGAGGCCGTATTACCTTTGCCCACCGGCGATCCCATCTTCGACCGATGGCCCGACGACCTCCCGACGATGGCGCCCGGTGAGATCATCGCGACCCGCGACGTGACCGTCACGGCGGCACCGGTCGTCACCACATCGATCCGCTCGGCGACACTCGTCAAGTTCCGCAACACCGACGCTACCGACAACCCGACCTTCGGCACCGCCACTGTCCTGGTGCCGCGCACACCGTACCGCGGCCCACGGCCGGTCGTCGTCAACAATGTGCCCATCGATTCACTCGGTACCGACCGGGAATCGTTCGGGGCGAGCCGGATCGCCATGACCGGGTACTCGGGTGGCGCCATCGCCACCAACGGCGCCGCCAAGCTGCTGAACACCTATGCGCCGGAACTGGCCGGACGCGTCGTCGGCGCCACTCTGGGCGGGGTGCCCGCGGACTTCCGGATGCTCGCCGGAAGTATGAACGCCAAACCTCGCGACCGGCTTCTTCCACGCGGCCACGCTGGGGATCGCCCGGGAACGCACGGAGATGCTGTCCATGGCCAACGCGTTCGCGCGATGGCTGGCGACATCACCGCTGAAGAATGTCTGCACGCTCCCGGTCGCGTTCGCCGGCGGGACCTTCTGGCCGATGCAGCTACTGTCCACCGACCCCGATCCGTTCCATTCCCCGGTGGCCGAGCACATCTACCGGACGACGTCCATGCCCGGCCGCAAGTCGGTGGTTCCGCTCTACCTCTATCAAGGCACCTACGAATGGTGGATCCCCGCGCAGGGCGCGCGGAATCTGTTCGCCGAACAATGCCGGCTCGGCGCCCGTGCGATCTACCGCGAGGTGTTCGGCGAGCACGTCTCGACCGCGCTGCTCGGCTTCGATGACGCATTGGACTGGTTGACCCGCCGACTGCAGGGGGTTCCCGCCCCGAACGGGTGTCCACGCTGAACCACGAGGCACCCCGAGACACTCTGAGCTACGCCGGACGACCGGTCGCGACGGTCGGCCTCGGCTGACACGTGTCGGCGCAACACTCTACAATCCCTCGAAGATCGAGTTCGACAGGGAAAAGCTCGTGCCACGGTGGCCGTCCATCGGTGGGGGTGGCTCGGGAGAGTGCGACGAGGAGTTAGTTGATGTCGGTAGGAAAAGCGTTTCGGCGATGGTCGCTGGGCGCGCTGATCACCTCGGTTGCGGCAGCCACGGTGGCCGTCACGGCAGCCGGACCCGCGATCGCCGAGCCGGTGAACCTGCTGCCGGCACCGACACAGCTCCCGAATCGGGTCGACTCACTGGTCCCGCCGCCGGCGGTGCCGAAGCTCGCGGCCATCCCGGCCCGGTCGGTGACCCCCGGGGCATCCCGTGAACTGCAGGAACTGCGTGAGGCGATCATGCCCACGCCGGTCGGGGACTCCTTCTTCGACGACTGGCCGCGCGGCCTGACCGCCCGTCAGCCCGGTGATGTGCTGACCAGCCGGACCGTCACCAAGGTCGCCGCCCCACTGCTGTTTGGCGCGCCGGTCGGTTCCGTACGCCAGATCAAGTTCCGGACCGTCGATGCCGAGAACCGGCCGATATTCGGGACCGCGACCCTGTTCGTGCCGCCGACGCCATGGAAGGGCCCCGGGGCGCGGCCGATCATGATCAACAACCCGCCGATCGTGACCCTCGGCACCCGCTGTACGACCGGGTACACGATGTCGCACGGCTACGGCGACGACACCAACAGCAGCGACGTGTTTCCGCCGACGACCGGACAGTCGCTGGCCAAGGGGTACGCGGTGATCATGCCCGACCACACCGGGCCGCGGATGGCCTACGCAGAACCGTATATCGCCGCGCACGTCGTCCTCGACTCAGCCCGCGCCGCGGCGAAGTTCGACCCCCGTAACTTCGGCAAGGGCCCGATCGCCATGCTCGGGTACTCCGGCGGCGCGATCGCGACCAACGCCACGGCCAAACTGGCCTCGTCGTATGCACCCGACGTCGCAAGTCGCTTCGTCGGCGCCGCGATCGGCGGCGTGCCCGCAGACTATCGCGTGCTCGCGCGGGCGATGAACGCCAATCTCGGCACCGGCATTTTCCACGCTGCCATCCTCGGTATCACCCGGGAGCGGCCGGAGCTGCTGCCGCTGGCCAACAATCTCGCGCGCTGGCTGGCCACGAATGAGACCCTGAAGAACATCTGCACCGGAACGATGGGCAACCTCGGTGCGACGTTCGTGCCCACCCAGTTGCTCTCCAACGACCCCGACCCCTTCCACTCGCCGGTCGCAGAACGCATCTTCGACATCACCGAGATGAAGGGTCACAAGGCCGCGATGCCGATCTACATCTATCACGGCACCCAGGAGTGGTGGATTCCGGCGAGCCAGGCCCGCTCACTGTTCGCCGAACAGTGCCGACTCGGCGCCAACGCCACCTATCGGGAGTACCCGGGCGAACACATCACGACCCTCTTCGTCGGCTTCCCCGACGCCATGAACTGGCTCGAGCAGCGACTCGCCGGGCATCCGCCGAAGAGTCAGTGCTGATCGGAGCACCTCGCTGATCGGAGCACCTCGCTGATCAGAGCACCTCGCTGATCAGAGCACCTCGCTGATCAGAGCACCTCGCTGATCAGAGCACCTCGCTGATCAGAGCACCTCGCTGATCAGAGCACCTCGCTGATCAGAGCACCTCACCAACGAGGTGCGGGGCGCCCGCGAAACGCACCCCCGGATCCGCTCCGCCCGGCGAAACCGTATTCGCCGGGCGGAGTTCGTGGGAACTCGCGCTCAGAACACCATGACGCGGACGTTCTCCGCGATGCACGCGGGCTTCTCGACACCCTCGATCTCGATGACGTTCTTCACCACCATGTTCACACCGGCCGGGGTCTGTTCGACCGAGGTGATGACGGCGTTGGCACGGATGCGTGAACCGACCTTGACCGGGTGGGGGAAGCGGACCTTGTTCATGCCGTAGTTGATGACCAGCTTCGGCCCCTCGACGGTGAAGATGCTGCCGGCGAGCATCGGCAACAGCGACAGGGTCAGGAAGCCGTGTGCGATCGTGGCGCCGAACGGGCCGTCCTTGGCGCGCTCGGGGTCGATGTGAATCCACTGATGGTCGCCAGTGGCATCGGCGAAGGCGTTGACCCGCTCCTGGGTGATCTCCAACCAGTCCCCGGAACCCAGATCCTCGCCGATCGCGGCCTTGAGTTCGTCGACACTGGTGAACGTACGTTGTGTGAGGCTCGTCATGGACTCGTACATTACCGTGAGGCCATGAGCACTCCTCGCGTCTCTCCGGGCGGTTTCACCGACCTCGGCCCGATCAACTGGTTGTTCGCCCGGGGCGCGTCGCGCCTGATCGGGGTCGACGACGCGCGCATCTTCTCCACCCTCGGCCGGGCGAAGGGGCTATTCCGCGGCTGGTTGCACTTCAGCGCTCGTCTGATGCCGTTCGGGGCCCTGTCGCTCACCGAGACCGAGATGATCATCATCCGGGTCGCGCATCTACGCGGGTGCGACTACGAGCTGGACCATCATCGTCGGCTGGGGGCACGTGCCGGGGTCCGGGGCGACGTCTTCGACCGGGTCATCGAGGGGCCCGACGCGGGCTGGGGCGACCGGGAGCGGGCGCTGCTCGCCGCCACCGATGAGCTGATCGTCACCAAGGACATCAGCGATCAGACCTGGACGGCGCTGGGTCGACATCTCGAGGAGTCGAAGCTGGTCGCGTTCGTGTTGCTGGTCGGTCAATACGACACGCTGGCCACCACGATCGGCACGCTGCGCATCCAGCGCGACGTGAAGGTCTGAACGTTCCGATCGGGGGAGCTGGAGGGGAACGCGCGATGAACTCGATGGCACAGCGGCTGATGCACAACCCGCTGTTCTCGCACGTGTACGAACGGCACTGGCGGCCGGTATTCACCCGACTGTTCAGCCTCGGCGGCACGGGGACCGCCGACTTCGACCGCGCGCTGAGCGCCTACCTGTCACGCCCGGGCGAGCGGCTGATGCTCGACGTCGCGTGCGGGCCGGGCAACTACACCCGTCGGTTCGCCGACGGTCTCACCGGCGACGGCCGTTGCATCGGGGTCGACTACTCGCCGGCGATGCTGGCCCAGGCGGTGCGCACCAACGCCGGTGGGCATGCGGTCTACCTCCGCGCGGACGCTCACGCGCTCCCCTTTCCCGACGACACGTTCGATGTGGTCACCTGCCTGGCCGCGCTCTACCTCATCGGTGATCCGCTGCCCGTCCTCGACGAATTGCTCCGAGTCACACGGCCCGGCGGCGAGGTGGTGATCTTCACGTCGGTACGCACCGAGCTCAACGCGCTACCCGGCGTCGGGAGACTCGCGGAGATGTCGGGTTTCCGCATCTTCGGCCGCGATGAGATCACCAACCGCCTCCGCTCGGCGGGCGCAGATCAGATCGAGCAGACCATCACCGGTCAGGGGCAGTACGTCATCGCCGTCAAACCGGACTGATCGGTCCCGCCGTCGCCGGGGCGGACCCCAATCGCGACATACATGTGACCTAAGACTCAGGACTCGATCAGGTCGTCGCGCCACAATGGGGGTCATGCAGTTCGCGAAACCAGTCGCCGTCGGAGTGGACGGGTCGGCGGTCTCGATGGATGCCGTCCGCTGGGCAGCGCATGCGGCAGCGCTGCACGACACCGACCTCGACATCATCTACGCGGTCGAGGGCGTTTCCGCACCAATGGTTGAATATTCTGTTCCCGCAAACTATTTCGACAGAGCAGGCGCGATCGCGGAGACCGTCCTCGCCGAGGCGCGCGCCGTGGCCGAGTCGGAGAAACCGGACACCCCGCAGGTACGCACGCACATTAAGCAGGACTCGGCGCGCAAGGCGCTGTTGACGTGGTCGGAGGATTCGTCGCTGATCGTCGTCGGCGCGTCCGGATCCGGAAGGGTGAGTTCGGCATTGCTCGGTTCGGTCGCGAGTGCGGTGATGACCCACGCACCCTGCCCCGCAGTCGTCATCCGCGACCAGGTACTCGAACGCCCGGATACTGGTCTGATCACCGTGGGCATTGACGGGTCGCCGAGTTCGCTACGCGCTCTCGAGTTCGCCGTCGACGAGGCGGTGCTGCGCAGCGCGGCACTGGACCTCGTGTCGATCTGGGACTCTACGGGTTTCGACTACACCGACACCGGATACGCCGCGGCCCGACCCGAGATCGAGCGGCGACTCGGCGAGAAGGCCGAGGAGATCCACGCGCAACACCCTGACCTGGTCGTGGGTGCCGACGTCCTCGAGGAGTCGCCGGTGGACGTGCTCACGAAGGCGTCCGCTGTATCCGATCTCGTGGTCGTCGGGAGCCGCGGGCACGGCGGATTCACCGGCCTGCTACTCGGCTCGACGAGCCAAAAACTGCTGTACCACACCCAGTCCCCGCTGATGATCGTGCGGGACTGACCTTTCTCCAAGCTTGTGATGCGAGTCTAGGGTGGTGGGGCCGAGGCCCCACCACCCTCGGCGCCTCCTGGACGCAAGTGCCCTGGCCCTCACATCTCGCGGTAGTCCCGCACCGAGATGCGATGCCCGCGCCGCTCACGGCGTACCCCGTGCAGCTCGATCATCCGGACCACTCGTTGCCGTTGTCCCGCATAGGGTTCGAGGAGTTCGAGCATGCGTCCGTCGTCGACCGGTTCCCCGACCAACGTCATCCCGACCATGGCCGGGATGTGGTAGTCGCCCACCGAGACGGCGTCGGCGTCGCCGAGTGCCCGTGCCCTCGCCTCCGCCTCGGTCCAGCGACCGACCCCGCGCAGCAGGCGCATCCGGTCCGGATGTCGTTCCACCTCCATCGAAGTGGCGCCGCGGATGGTCCGCATCCGCACCGGTTCGATGCCGCTGCGGTGCCACTCCCAACTCGGGATCCGGGCCCACTCCCGTTGCGGCGGTGGCACCCGCATGGTGTCGGGCACCGGGCCAGGTGCGCGTTCCCCGAAGCGCCGCAACAGATACCGCCACGCCCGCCACGCCTCGGCGCCGACGACCTTCTGCTCGAGGATCGCCGGCACGAGAGCCTCCCAGACGCGGTCGGTCCGGCCGATACGCAGGCCTGCCGACTGCCGGACCAGTCGGTCGACCACGGGGTCGCGCGGGGTCAGCGCTTCCGGATCATCGCTGGCGCCCAGAAAATCCGGCATCTGTTCGAGTAACCATGCGGCCCCGGCTCCCCAGGCCCGCGACGACACGGTCGTGCCGTCGTAGACGATGGTCACCGTGCCGGGACCGTCCGGCGTCTGGACCGCCCGCCACACCGAACCGTCGCGACCGTAGACGAACGCGGGATCGCCACTCCCCCGACGATGCAGTCCGACCGTGGCCCGGACGTCGAGGGCGAACCCCGGCCGCCAGTCGCGCCTGAGCTCACCCATCGGACGCAACCAGCACCCGTCCCGGCGGAGGCCTCACCTCCGACGCGCCCAGCACGGTCGCCCTACCAACCTGCCTACAAATTGATCATGTGCCCGATCGCGCCGTGGAAGGTCTCCTGCAAAGCCTCCGACATCGTCGGATGTGTGTGCACGTTACGCGCGAGTTCCTTGGCCGTCAGGTCCCACTTGTGGGCCAGGGTCATCTCCGGGAGCATCTCGGAGACATTATCGCCCACCAGATGTCCGCCGAGCAGCTCGTCGGTGTCCGCATTGGTGACGAGCTTGGCGAAACCTGCGGTCTCGCCGAGGCCCTGGGCCTTGCCGTTCGCGCTGAACGGGAAGCTGGTCGCCTTCACGTTGTAGCCTTCGTCCTTGGCTTGCTGCTCGGTCAGGCCGAAGGACGCGACCTGCGGCTGGCAGAATGTCGCGCGCGGCATGAAGCGGTAGTCGCCGAGCGTCATCGTCTCGGCGCCGGCCATCACCTCGGCAGCGACGACACCCTGCGCTTCGGCGACGTGGGCGAGCTGCAGCTTGGCTGTGACGTCACCGATGGCGTAGATGTTCTCGACATTGGTCCGCATGAAATCGTCGATCGCGATGGCACCACGGTCGGTCAGCTGCACGCCGGTGTTCTCGAGGCCGAATCCCTCGACACGCGGCGCGAATCCGACGGACATGAGCACCTTGTCGACGGTGATCTGGCCGTCGTTGTCCTTGGCGTCCTTGTAGGTCACGGTGACGCTGCCGCCGTTGTCGGTGACGGTCTGCACCTTGGTGGAGGTCAGAACCTTGACGCCGAGCTTCTTGTATTCCTTGGCGATGACCTTGGAGACATCGGCATCCTCGTTGGGCAGTGCCCGGTCGAGGAACTCGATGATCGTGACGTCGACACCGTAGTTGGCGAGCACGTAGCCGAACTCCATGCCGATCGCGCCCGCGCCGACGATGACGATCGAGCCGGGTAGTTCCCTCGTCAGGATCTGTGTCTCGTAGGTGACCACGTTGTCACTGAGTTGCACGCCGGGCAGCAGTTTCACCGTCGACCCGGTGTTGATGATGACATTGTCGAAGGTGATCTCCCGGTCGCCGACGACGATCGTCTTCGCGTCGACGAACTTGCCGTATCCGTCGATCTCGGTGATCTTGTTCTTCTTCATCAGGAAGTGGACGCCCTTGACGATCCCGTCGGACACCTTACGGCTGCGATCGAACGCGGCGCCGAAGTCGAACGAGACGTCACCGGACATGCCGAATGTCTTCGCCTGATGGTTGAAGATGTGCGCCAATTCGGCGTTGCGGAGGAGAGCCTTGGACGGGATACATCCGACGTTGAGACAGACGCCGCCCCAGTACTTTTCCTCGATGACGGCGGTCTTCATGCCCAGCTGGGCGGACCGGATCGCGGCCACATACCCACCAGGACCGGCACCCAATACAACTGTTTGAAAGTGTTCAGCCACGAGTGTCAGCCTACGTCCCACCCTGTCATCGCCGCAGGGCGTCCCCATACTCCACGGTAAGTTCATCCGCCACCCCGATCGATTCAAACAATGATTGAATCGACGTTTGAACTGTGCTTCGATCATCGTCGTGTCCGCCTCCACGTCGACGACGACCACCTCGACCCGCACGGCGTTGCTCGCGGCCGCCGAATCGCTGTTCCTCGCCGACGGCTACGACCAGGTGTCGGTACGGGCGATCTGCGCCGCGGCGCAGGCCAACCCGGCCGCGGTGCACTACCACTTCGGGTCGAAAGACCAGCTGACCGTCGCCCTGCTCGAGGAGCGCCTGGCGCCGCTGTGGGCCGACCCGCTCGACCGATTCGACCCGGCGTGTCACCGCGTCGCCGACCTCGTGAACACCGTGGTGGCGCCGTTCGTCACCATCCAGGGCGATCCACGCGGACGACTGCACCTCCAACTGTTGAGCCGATTCGCGCTCTCCCACCCGCGGGCGGGGTGGACACAGCCGTGGTTCCGGCTCGAGCGGTGGTCGACGCTTCTCGTCGAACTCGTCCCGGGACTGTCCACCGAGGACGCCCGCCGACGGTGGTCGCTGGCCTTTGCGCTGATCCTGGCCGGTTTCGGCGGCGAACATCCGCTGTCGGCGCCCTCGGTGGACGCGCTGTCACAGTTCGTCGTCGCCGGGCTCGGTACGCCGGCCCGCACCGGCCCGCAGACGCAGTCATGACCACCCCCGACCCGTTCGCCCCGGCCCGCCTCGGACCCCTCACGTTGCGCAATCGGCTCATCAAGACCGCAACATTCGAGGGCGCGACCCCCGATGCGCTCGTCACCGACGATCTGATCGCCTTCCACCGCGAGGTCGCCGCCGGGGGTGTCGGGATGAGCACCGTCGCCTACTGCGCGGTCTCGCCCGAGGGCCGCACTGACCGCCATCAACTCTGGCTGCGTGAGGAGGCGATGCCCGGGCTGCGTCGGCTGACCGACGCCATCCACGCCGAAGGTGCACTGGCCGCAGCGCAGCTCGGACATGCCGGACCGGTGGCGAACACCGCGTCCAATCGGGCGAAGGCACTGGGTCCATCGCGGATTCCGGCGCCGTTGGGCATGTCGCTGACCACCAGACTCGGTACCGGCGACATCACCGACCTGTTGGCCAAGTTCCGTCGCGGCGCGCGGATCGCGGTGGACTCGGGTTTCGACGGCCTCGAGATCCACTGCGGCCACAACTATCTGATCAGCTGCTTCCTGTCACCGCTGCTGAACCGGCGCCGCGACTCCTACGGTGGGTCGCTGGTGAACCGGGCCCGGCTGGCCCGCGAGGTCGTCGAGGTGGTGCGCGACGAGGTCGGCGACGAGGCCGCGGTGTGGGTGAAGCTGAACCTGTACGACGGCATCGGTCGAATCGATTCGGCCCGCTCCCGGCGCCTGCCGGGCCTCGGCAGCTTCGGCGGCTTCAACCTCGACGACGCGTGCGCGGTGGCGCAGCTCCTCGAGTCCGACGGCCATCTCGACGCGATCGAACCGACGGCCGGCAGTTCCCTGCTCAACCCGATGTATCTCTTCCACGGCACACCGCCCCGCGCGGAGTTCGCCGACGCATTCGGCGGCGTCATGCGTCTGGGTCTCAAGGCCGCGGGCCCGATCTTCCTGAAGCACTACGCCTATCACGACGCCTACCTTCTGCCGCTGGCCCGGCAGCTGCGGGCGTCGGTGCGGATGCCGCTGATCCTGCTGGGCGGCATCACCGACCGCACCTCGATCGACACAGCCCTGTCCGAGGGCTTCGACTTCGTCGCGATGGGGCGTGCCCTGCTCCGCGAACCCGATCTGCCGCTGCGCATCGCGGCCGACCCGACGGTGACGTCGCGCTGCGTGCACTGCAACCTGTGCATGCCGACGATCTACACGCACACACGGTGTCCGGTCCGGGAGGGAGAGGTACCCGATCCGACGCGGTGAGCCGCGGTGGATCGGCGTCAGCGCGCCGGTCGGTCGTGGCGATGCGGTCACCGGTCCGATCGGATGAACACGCCGTCGCTCGACTCGTCGTCGTAGTACTCGATGACCATGCGGCGCGCGCCCGATCCGTTCTCGGTCATGCCCGGGCCGGTGAACGTGACCTTCGAGACCGACCCGAGCGCTGCGTTCTCGTTGCGCAGGGTGAAGGTGAAGGTGTCACCGTCCCAGTGCGTGAGATCGTGTGTGGTGACGCCGTTCGGCCCCATCCCCAACACCAGGGTGCCGTCGCTCTCGCGGACCACGGCGGGACCGTACACATCGTTTCGATAGTTCCCCACATAGTCGGAAAGCGGTTGGGCCGGCGCCGGATTGGTCGGCGACTGGTCACCGACCAGGTCCCCGGACGGCTCGGAGATCGAGGCATAGGCACCCGCGTAGAGGGTGCGCCAGTCGTGGCGAACCTCGCCGAACTGGACCAGATCCGCGAACTCGCCGGTGAGAGCGTCGACCGCACCGATCGGCGAGGCGTTGGACAGCGCGACGATCGCGACGTCGGCCGACGGCAGGAAAAGCACACTCGTGCCCGCCCCCATCAGGAACGCGCCGGAGTGACTCATCTGGGTGCGGCCGCCCTCGGTGACCGAGACGTTGAAGCCGTAGCCGTAGTTGCCGGCGCGGGCCTCCGGGGAACTCGGGTGCGAGGAGATGACCTGGGGAGTGATCGCCGGCAGCAGCGCGTCGGGGTCGATGAGCTGCGCACCGTTGTGGCTACCGTTCGCGAGCACCATCGCCATCCACCGGGCGACATCGTTGACCGACGAGGAGACACCTCCCGCGGGGGCCTGGGCATCGGGGTCCCGCTGCTCTGGGGTCTTCACCCACTCGCCGTCGACCTCGACGTGCCCGACCACACGGTCGGACTCGGCCTCGAAATCGGCGAAACGAGAACTCGTGTGAGTCATCCCGAGGGGGCCATAGATCATGTTCTCCGACAGTGCGTCCCAGTCCGTCCCGGCCTTGCGGGCCGCCGACTCCGCCGCTGCGGTGAGGCCGAAATTGGTGTAGGCGTATGAGATCCGGAACGGATCGAGTGGCAGGTAGCGCAGGCGTTCGATGATCTGGGCACGGTCGTAGCCCATGTCCTCGAGCTTGTCGCCGGCGTGATCGGGAAGCCCGGAGCGATGTGCGTACATGTCGCCGATCGTCACGTGCGACGTCACCCAGGGGTCCGACAACGCGAAACCCGGGAGATTCTCGGCGACCGGGGTGTCCCAGCCGACCACGTTGTCGGTCACCAGCCGCGCGATCACCGTCGAGCCGATCGGCTTGGACATCGATGCCAGCGGGAACACCGTGTCCGGGCCCACCTCCCGGTCGGTGCCGACCTCGGCCACCCCGAAGCCCTTCGCATACACCGCCTCACCGCCGTGGACCACCGCGACCGCGAGGCCGGGGATCTTCGTCGATTTCATCAGCGAGTCGATGAGGCCATCGAGTTCACCCACCGCGTTGTCCACGGCGTTGTCCGGCAGCGGCTGCGCGACCTGGGCCGCGGGGTTGGCAGGTTCGGACGCGACCGCCGACGACGAGGGCGCCGAGGCGGATTCGGACGACGAGCTGTCACACGCCGCCACCAACGCACCGACCACGAACAACGAGACAGCCGAAGTCGCGGCTCGTAGGGCCACCGCATGGCCACGTGAACACCGGACCCGGACAGGCATCGACGACCCGCTTCCTCCGCCACCGGCGCCGGTGCGCGGCACGACACTTCCACTGGACAGAACCCGACCCGCGGCACAGTATCCCGCAAGCCCGTCGGCACCGCCAGGGGAACCGGCATATTCGACAGATCGGTCAACCGTCCGACGGCGGCCGTTCACGCCGGTCTCTACCATGGGAGTTCGCGGCCCGGGACGAGAGAAAGAGGCACCGATGACCCCTGCCGGAGTTGACACCGCAGGCCAGGACACCGACCCCTACTTATGGCTCGAGGACGTCACCGGCGACCGGGCGCTGGACTGGGTCCGAGCCCACAACGAGCCCACCGTCGCCGACCTCTCCTCGACCAGCCGGTTCGGCGACCTGCAGGCCGAGGCCCTCGAGGTCCTCGACACCGACGACCGCATCCCCTATGTGATCCGTCGCGGGGAATTCCTCTACAACTTCTGGCGCGATGCGGCCAATCCGAAAGGTCTGTGGCGCCGCACCACGTTGGAGTCATATCGCACCGACGCCCCGGACTGGGATGTACTCATCGACGTCGACGCGCTCGCCGCGGCCGAGGACGAGAACTGGGTCTGGGCGGGCGTCACCCTGCTGCGGCCCGAGTATCGTCGCGGCCTGGTGTCGCTCTCGCGCGGCGGCGCGGACGCGAGCGTCGTACGCGAATTCGACCTGGAGACCCGCGACTGGGTGGCCGACGGCTTCGAACTGCCCGAGAACAAGTCGACCATCGGCTGGATCGATCACGACACCGTCTATGTCGGAACGGACTTCGGCGAGCAGCCGGACGGATCGAGTGCGCTCACCACCTCCGGCTACCCGCGGATCGCGAAGCGTTGGCGTCGGGGTACCCCACTCGAGTCGGCCGAAACCGTGTTCGTCGGCGAGGTCGATGACGTCTCGGCGTCGGCGGCTTTCGACAACACTCCCGGCTATGAACGTCACTTCGCAAGCCGCGCAACAGATTTCTTCAATGCTCTGCGATATGAGATCCGGGACGGCGAGCAGATCGCGATCGACGTGCCCACCGACGCGCATTCCGGGGTCCGCCATGACTGGTTGTTCGTGATGCCGCGGTCGGACTGGACCATCGCAGACCGGACATACCCGGCGGGCAGTCTGGTGGTGTTCGACTATCCCGCCTATCTCACCGGCGGCCGGGACGCGACCGTGCTGTTCATGCCCGACTCGCACACCAGCCTCAGCGACTATGGCTTCACCCGCTCGCATCTCATCCTGGTCACGCTACGCGACGTGCACACCGAGGTGTCGCTGCACGATCTCGGCACCTGGGAACCGGTCGCCATGCCCGGACTTCCCTCCCTGGCAACCATTTCCGTGCTCGCCACCGATGCCGACGAGAGCGACGAGATCTTCTGGTCGGCCAGTTCGTTCACCTCCCCGCCGAGTCTGCTGTACGGCGACAGCGGTGTCGGGGTCGAGGTGATCAAGCAGTCCCCGGCGTTCTTCGACGGTGACGGTGTCGTGGCCGAACAACACTTCGCCACCTCCGACGACGGCACCCAGGTCCCCTATTTCGTGGTGCGCGGATCCGATGTGGAGTCCGGCCCGACCCTGCTCTACGGCTACGGCGGTTTCGAGAACTCGCTCACGCCCGGGTATCTCGCCATCGCCGGACGCAGCTGGATCGCCCGCGGCGGCATCTATGTCATCGCGAACATCCGTGGCGGCGGTGAGTACGGACCGAACTGGCACACCCAGGCGCAGAAGGCCGGACGGCACAAGGTCTACGAGGACTTCGCCGCCGTCGCACGGGCTCTGGTGGCGCAGGGACTCACCACCCCGGCGCAGCTGGCCGCGCAGGGCGGCTCCAACGGTGGCCTGCTGATGGGTGTCATGCTGACCCGCTATCCGGAGTTGTTCGGTGCCCTGGTGTGCCAGGTGCCGCTGATCGACATGCGCCGCTACCACCTCCTGCTGGCGGGCGCGTCGTGGATGGCCGAGTACGGCGATCCCGACGATCCCGATCAGTGGGCGTTCATGGAACCGTTCTCGCCGTATGCGAACCTGAGCGCCGACGCCGACTATCCGCAGATTCTCGTCACGACCTCGACCCGCGACGACCGGGTGCATCCGGGGCATGCGCGCAAACTCGTGGCCCGGCTGGAAGAACTGGGCCACGACGTCGCCTACTACGAGAACATCGAGGGCGGGCACGGCGGTGCCGCGGACAACAAGCAGGCCGCCTTCAAGTCGGCGTTGGCCTACGAATTCCTCTGGCGCACGCTGGCTCCGGGTTCCTGACCGCCGGCTTCGGCGACCTCCCGACGCCGGCCGAGCCGTCGCACCGTATCCATCGGGTTCCACGGTGGCGCCGGCCGTCTCCGCGTGATCGGATACCAGGCCAGGCCGATCAGCAGCGAGGTGAGGTGACCGATCCCGGTGAAGGTCAGGTTGCCGACGATCGGTACACCGTAGACCACGAGGATGCCCGCAAGATACAGCCACCGCCACGGGTAGGCGATCCGATAGGTGAGGACGCCGACGATCGCGGCGAGGAAGTAGCTGACGCCGACGTCGGTGACGTTGACCATCGACGTCCCCACCGCACCGTCGCGGATCGCCAGGCCCAGGAGTCCCTCGCTGACATACGTCGCGACGACATGTGCACTGAGGCCCACCAGCAGCCAGCGCGCCGACCCCAACCAGCGCTCGGCCGGGACGTGGAACACGAGGAACATCAGCAGATATGACAGCCAGAAGGAACCGTCGATCCAGAACAGGCTGGTGAGGAGCACGTGCAGCGGATCGCTGGCGAGGTGGTGCAGGTTGGTGGACCGTTCACCGAGGACGCGGTCGAGATCGTCCGAATCCAACGAGTGCGCGATGACGGTCGTCACGAGCAGCACCACCAGCCAGGCGAAAGTCAATGGGGCACTTCGGACAAATCGCCACGCCGCTGCCGTCGCCGACCGACAAGACCTCCCCAGCTGGTGGATCATCGCCGGCCGCCTCTCGCCTGAGACCGATGGCACCATCGTAGAGAGAGGGATTCACCGCCGCCCGACGACCACCCGCGTGACGACACCGGCGACCACCACACCGACACCGGCCACCGCCACGATCAAAGCCAGGCGATGCAGGTCGTCGACCGCGCCGTCGACGATCACCTCGGCCACCGTGCGCCCGGCGTCCTCTACGGCGACCACCTCCTGCTTGGCGCGGTCGGCGAAGAACACGCCGATCGCCCAGGCGAACACCGCCGAGCAGATCAACCCGATGCCCAGCCACACCACGACCGTCCCGCGCCGACGCGCGATCACGAGGGCCATCGCGCCGGCGATCACCGCGACGACCAGCGAGCCATAGGCCATCGCGGTGATCTGACGACCGACCTGGTAGTAGCGGCCCGCTTCCAGACCGCTCCCGGCCTGGTTGAGCGGCACCAGGATCGGGCCGGTCACGGTGAGGTCGAGGCCGGCGTTCGCGATGACGCGGTTCAGCATGCCGGTGATGTCGAGCTCCATGACCGATGTGTCGCCGCTGCTCGGCGGGGGGTCGAACAGCCAGGCGTGCTGCTGGGACGCGATGTCGGCGAAGTCCGCCTCGAACTGGGAGGTGTTGGTATAGGCCCGCGCCACCGGTGCGACGATCAGCCCGACCGCTTGACGGCCGGTCTGCTCGACGGCGGCGGACGCGACTTGGTCGGCGAGGTAGTCCTTGACCTGTTGGTCGCGCGCCGCCGTGGAGACCGTCGCCACGAAACCCTCCCGGTCGACGAGTCGTTCCTTGACCCACAGCGATGGGAGGGCCAGCACGATGGCGACCATCGAGGTCAGGGTCAGCAGCCCGGTGAAGAGTGTCCGCACAGCCACGAGGCTACCGATGACCGCCGGTCCCGCCGAAGATACCTACTCCCCGACGAGATCGCGTGCGCGCCCGACGATCAGCGGATCGGGAGTGCCGACGAGGTCGGTGTTCTTGCCCTCGTAGTCGAACAGGCTCAGGACGTGGCGCATCGCGTTGACGCGGGCACGCTTCTTGTCGTTGCTCTTCACCACCGTCCACGGCGCGTGATCGGTGTCGGTGGCCCCGAACATCGCCTCCTTGGCGTCGGTGTAGGAACTCCATTTGTCCAGCGACGCAAGGTCCATCGGCGAGAGCTTCCACTGGCGGACGGGGTCGATCTGACGGATCGCGAACCGTGTGCGCTGCTCGAGCGGGGTCACCGAGAACCAGAACTTCACCAGGTTGATGCCGTCGTCGACGAGCATCCTCTCGAAGGCGGGCACCTGCTCCATGAACTGCGTGTACTGCTCGGGTGTGCAGAAGCCCATCACGCGTTCCACACCGGCACGGTTGTACCAGGAGCGGTCGAAGAAGACCATCTCGCCGGCGGCGGGCAGGTGCTGCACGTACCGCTGGAAGTACCACTCGGTCGATTCCCGCTCGCTGGGCTTCTCCAACGCCACGGTTCGCGCGCCACGGGGGTTGAGGTGTTCGTTGAACCGCTTGATGGTGCCGCCCTTGCCGGCGGCGTCGCGGCCCTCGAACACGAGCAGGTGACGCTGCCCGGTCTGCTTCGACCACTTCTGCAGCTTCAACAGCTCGATCTGTAGACGACGCTTGGACACCTCGTACTCGCGACGGCTCATCCGCTCGTCGTACGGATAGTCCTGGCGCCAGGTGTCGACGACGTTGCGTTCCGGCAATGTCAACAGCACCGGGTCGTCGTCATCATCGTCATTGACGGCGAACTGCGTTGTGTTGTGCAGGTCGACGAGTTGCTGCAACGCCTCCCGCCCGTTGAGGACGCTGAAATCGGGTCCGATCGCGGGTGAGGAGTCCAGGTCTGAGTCGTGTAACTCGGTCACCGTTCCACGATATGCGCAGCGGCGAAACACCGCGTTGCGAAGAGGTGAACCAGGCGCCGAGCCGGACTCAGTTGTGCAGGTCGATGATCCCGGACCGCAGGCACGCCCGACCGGTGTTGCTGTCGAACGCGGTCGCGAATCCACCCTGGCACGAGATCCCGAACGGCCCGGCGACGGCGTCGCCGCCCCACCCACCGATCGCGATCGTGGTGCCGCCCTCGCGGGCCTGTGCGACCGAGAACGCGCTCGGGCCGGTGGTCACCGAGTAGGCGGTCCCGCCCGAGTTGGCGCCCGCGAGTGCAGTCGACCCCGGCTGCAGGTTGCGTGCGGTGGAGTTGCCGCCCTGATCGGCGACCGCGACGGCGGTGCCGTGGCCGCTCGTGTCCTCGGCGAAGGCCCTGCTGCCCGCACCGGCCTTGGCGCCGCAGCCACCCTTCCCGATGACGTGCTCGATCTGTTGTCCGTTGGCGGCCGAACAGGTCACCGCACCCGCCTCACCGGTACCGAGTGCGAACATCGTCGCCACCGCCGAACCCCCGATCACGAACGCAGTTGCCCGAGGCCCAAAACTGTTGATACGCATAAAAATTGACCTCCCCGGTCGCCACCGAGCGCAAACCTGCCGCACACGCTCCGGTTCAGCGTACAGATGCGGCGGCCGGTGCGTCATCGCGGGGCGGTCAACCTCGGGCGTCAGCCCGCCGCGCGGCGCTCCGACTCGGCGGTCAAGCCCTTCTTGGCGGTGTCGACGGCGATCTTCTGCGCACGTTTGACGAGCAGACCGGGCAACTTGATCTTGAGATCGATCTCGAGGGTGAACTCCACGCGCGACCCGGTCTCGGTCTCCGTCACGACGTAGAGGCCGTTCTGCTCCTTGAGGTGGTGCGCCTCGACCAGCGTCCAGGTGCAGGTGTTCTCGGTCCAGGTGTAGGACAGCGTCTGCTCGTCCGAGATAGGCCCCTCGTGCACGACGATGCGCACCTGCTCCGGGGTGCCGTCGGCGTGTTCGGTCAGGATCTGGGCCTCTCGGTGCGGACCCGACCAATCCGGGAGTGCTTCCACATCCATCAGCACCTCCATGACGACCGACGGAGGCGCGGCGACATCGAACTCGGTTTTCGCGGAAACAGCCATACGATGAACCTACCGTGCGGGCCGGCGACCGCGGCACGCAACCTGTAGGCCGTACGATCGGCCACGCCTCCCGGCCACGCCTCCCGGCCACGCCTCCCGGTCACGCCTCCCGGTCGACGAGGTCGAGAGGCCAGGCCTCGTCGGGGATGTCGGGCAGTGTGCAGGCCTGGTCGGTGGCGGTGAACCAGCCCCGGAAATGCAGGATCTCGCCGATCACCGGGTTTCGGACGGTGGCGTCACAGCGGAACCGCTGCCGGGCATCGTCCCACCCCTCGATGTACTTCAGCTGCGCGGAGAACATGCCGCGCATCCCGAGCTTCGGCCCCTTGCCCAGCCAGCGCATGGGACCGCTCTCGAGCAGCAGCTCGCCCGACGGCGTGACCGACGGTTCGATGGGATAGAGCAGCTCCGGACCGTCGCCGAAATAGTCGACGAGACCGGACCGGCCGGCCACCAGCAGCGAGTTCAGGTTGCGGGTCCCGGTGGTGTACCGAAAGGCCCGCAACACGGCGAGGCATTCACGGCCGAGTTCGTCGCGATAGCAGAAGTGGCGCTGGGTGAACGGAACCATCCGACTTGTCTTGGACGGCAAAGCGTTGCGTTTGGCGAAGTGCCAGAAGAACGGCGGAGGCAGCGCCGGGGTTACGTAGACCGACTCGTAGATGCCGGCCGCGATCTGCGCGACCCCCGAGGTCGAGTCGATGGAGTAGCGCCATGCGACGTTGGGATGCAGCCGATCGAAGTCCGATCCCAAGATTTGTCGATATACCGGTGCCATGCCGCATCCCCCTGTGCCGCAGCGCCGACACCGCCCCGCCGACGCGCCCTGCTTGGGAAGAAGCTACGCGATTCGCGCCACAGCGGGTAACTGCTGCGCGCGACGCCACACCGGCGAAGCTATCGGCTAGGGAGCCGCGGTCGCGCAGATCCGGGCCAGTTCGTCGATCACCCGGTCCAGCGGATCAACGCTGCGCCGGGTCTGACACAGCCCGACGGCGCCTTCGATGGCGGCGATGATGAGGTCGGCCAGGGTGTCGGCGCGGTCCGGTTCCACCCCTTCGTGGACCAGCCGCGCCGAGATCTGCCGGGTCCACCGCACGAGGATCTCCGCCGCCGCGTCGGCGACCTCGGGTTCGGATCGTCGAGCGAGTCCGCCGGCGAGCACCGGGCAGCCGAACTCGAAGTCGGTGTTGACCAGCATCCGCCGCCAGACGTTGCCGATCTCGATGACCGCCTCTGCCGGGGTGGCCGATCCCTCCCGGGTTATGCGGTTGGAAATGAAGTCCCCCGCGTAGCCGACGGCCTCGGTCATCAGCTGGGTCTTGCCTCCGGGGAAGTGGTGATAGATCGACCCGCGCGGGGCGGAACTCGCCGCGATCACGTCGCCGATCGAGGTCGCCGCGACTCCGTCGCGACCGATCAGGTCGGCCGCGTGCACGACCATGCGTTCGCGGGGACCTCCGGTACCCATCTCGCCGGATGTCACGGACCCCGATGTCATCGCGCCTCCCTCGGCCGCAGTTGCCCGCGCGCCCGCCACCGCTGTGACCGACGTCGCGCACATCGCATGCTATGCAGACCTTCATAATCCGCCGCTTCTATGCAACCATACATAATCATGACCACCTCGCCACAGATCTCCACCGAATCCCGCACCGTCGACGGGCACGTCGACCCGCTGTCAATGTCGGGCCTCGAGCTCATGCGCGCCTGGATGAACGACGCCGACCGAGGGGCGCGGCCCAGCATCGGACGCCTGATCGGCATGAGCCCGAAGCAGATCGACGAGGGCAGCGTGACCTTCACGGTGACCCCGCAGCCAGACTTCGCCAATCCGCTCGGCACCGTCCACGGTGGCATCTGCGCCACCCTGCTCGACTCGGTGATGGGCTGCGCGATCCACACCACGCTCCCCGCCGGGGTCGGATACACGACGCTCGAGCTCAAGGTCAACTACATCCGTACGGTCGCCGTGGACGCCGAAGAGATCACCGGGGTCGGCACGGTCATCCACGTGGGCGGGCGCACCGCCACGGCCGAGGGCAAGGTCTACTCCGCAGATGGCAAGCTCGTCGCGCACGGTTCGACGACGTGCATCGTGTTCCGCTGAGCCCGCTGAACCTCGCCACCGGCGACAGCGCTACACGAGATAGCGCTCCCGGAGTTCGGCCTGCGCGTCGTCGTCGATGCCGAGCCCCTCGGCGAAGTAGCGCTCGACGGTACCGAACAGCTGCTCCACTTCGGCGAACGCGGCATCGAGGTAGTCAGCGCGCACGCCGAGGAGCGGTCTGAGCAGTTCCGGGTCTCCACCGGCCGCGGCGAAGCCGTCGAAAATATGCGCTATCGCGGGCAGGAACTGTTCGTTCGTCAGCAGGTAGTCGCGGTAGACGTCGTCGCGCTCCACACCCAACAGCGTGAGCAATGATGCTGCAGCCCAGCCGGTTCGGTCCTTGCCGGCGGTGCAGTGGAAGAGAGCGGCGTCATCGTCGAGCAGCCCGATGAACAACGCCCGGTACGAGGCGAGTGCGCTGGGCAGATTGACGAGCTCGCGATAGGACTCGACCATCCGAGCCACTCCGCTGCCGTCGGCGAGTTTCTCCGACGCGAGCGCGACGGTCTCCGGATCACTGAGCACCTTGTCGAGATTTGCCGGCGCACTGATGGATTGGGCATCGGCGACGACGTCGAGGTGGATACCGACGACGCCGGCGAGCACGGGGTCGGGCGCAGCCTGCGTCTCCGCGATCGACCGGAGGTCGTAGATCGACCGGAGGCCGAGCCCGACCAGGGTGCCGCGATCGGCGTCGGAGGCCCGGTCGAGCGCGGCCGAGCGGAAGAGCCGCCCGCGAGTCACCCGCCGGCCGTCGGTGGTTGCCCATCCGCCGAGGTCCCGGAGATTGGCCACCGCGGTGAATTCGAGACGTTCGACGGTCGGGTCGGTCATGGGTCCATGGTGTCAGACGTCGTACCAGTCGCCTGCCGGACGGCCATCCACCAGGAGCCGACCACGATGGTTGCCACCGCCCAGGCACCGCCGAGCAACCAGCCGGCCATCACATCGCTCACGTAGTGCACCCCGAGATAGACCCGGGAGAATCCGACCGCGCCGACAAATGCGATCGCCGTAGCCCAGGCCGCCACGCGCCAACGCCATGACCTGATCACCCAGTGGGCCATCATCCAGGCGCACAGCACGGCCCCTGCAGCAGCGCCAGTGGCGTGTCCGGAAGGAAAGGAGAAGCCGCCGACGTCGATGACCGCGAACGGCGGCAGGGGACGGGGCCGACCGACGAGCGCCTTGATGGTGAGCACCATGACCCCGATCCCACCGACCCCGACCACACCGAGCAACATGGGCAACCACGACCGGCCGCGCAGCGCGACGACCCCGCAGATCACCAGCGCCAGCACTGCCAGCGTGACGGGACTGCCCAAGTCGGTGATCACCCGCAACGTCGACGTGAGCCATGCGTCACGGTGCGCCGCCAGCCAGCGCGAGGCGGGAACGTCGATCCCGACGACACCCTCCCCGTCGAGCACGTTATCCAGGATCTCGGCAAAGCCGAGGCCCAGTGCTCCGATCACCGCCAGACCGGCCAGCAACGCGGCGAGCGCAGCACCGTCGATCCGGAACGGGTGGCTCGCTCCCCATCTACTGGCCCGGACACGGCTCTCCGCCCACCCGCCCAACCGCTGCGTCGCGTCAGCATCGCTCACCCTCGCAGCGACGCCGGGAAACCGGAGCGGATATCGCGCCACCGTAATCGCGACGGCGGCATAGACGACCAGTAGAACCACCGTTACCACGCTGACCACGCCGAACCCATCCGCGCCCGTGCCAGATGGCTGCGCCATGACCACATGCGGGCCGTCCGGCGGCAGCGTCATGGGTGGAGATTAGCGGTTCGCCGGCCCGGAATCCCATCCGGACGCCGCCCGGCCAGACCCCCGAAACCCGGATGTCGACACCCTTGCGCCCGTACACTGGGCCACGCGTTGTTCCTGCGTATTCATCGTGGATCGGGGACCCATGCGACGATCGGCATCCTGCGACAAGTCGTCCTCCAACAATTCGTCCTGCGACGATCGCGGCTCGTACCGATCGATCGGCTCGACCGGATCGGCACTGAGTCTGTGGTCGTACAACTCGACGTTGAGCATCGGATCGGTGGGTTCTTTCGCGTCGATCGGCTCGACCGGATCGGCATTCTCCATAGGCTCGATCGGTTCGTTCGCATCGGCGTTCAGTGTGCTGTCGGCCTGCTCGGTGCTGTCGGTGCTGAGCTGGCGGGCGGTACGCGCCCTGATGCGCAACGGCAGCTGATCGCTTCTTCGCCGTTCGGTCGGCGTTCGGCGTTCCGCGGAACGCCGAAGGCCGGCCACCCCATGGAGGAGTGACCGGCCTTCGGTCTGATGCGTTGGAGGTTTCGAGGCTCGTACCTCGCACCTCAACCAGCGGGTGGGATCAGAAGCCCATCCTCGTCGGAGACGAGATCAGAATCCCATTCCGCCCATCTCGTCGCCACCCGGCATGGCCGGGGCCGGGTTCTTCTCCGGCTTGTCGGCGACGACGGCCTCGGTGGTGAGGAACAGGGCCGCGATCGACGCAGCGTTCTGCAGCGCCGAGCGGGTGACCTTCACCGGGTCGTTGATGCCGGCGGCGAGCAGATCCTCGTACACACCGGTGGCGGCGTTGAGGCCGGTACCCTTCGGCGAGTTCGCGATCTTGTCGGCGACGACACCCGGCTCGAGGCCGGCGTTGATCGCGATCTGCTTGGCCGGAGCCGACAGCGCAACCTTGACGATGTTGGCACCGGTCGCCTCGTCACCGTCGAGCGACAGACCGTCGATGGCAGCCTCGGACTGCAGCAGGGCCACGCCACCACCGGCGACGATGCCCTCCTCGACGGCAGCCTTCGCGTTGCGGACGGCGTCCTCGATGCGGTGCTTGCGCTCCTTGAGCTCGACCTCGGTGGCCGCGCCCGCCTTGATGACCGCAACACCGCCGGCCAGCTTGGCCAGACGCTCCTGCAGCTTCTCACGGTCGTAGTCCGAGTCGCTGTTCTCGATCTCGCTGCGGATCTGGGCCACACGGCCGGCGATCGCGTCGGCATCGCCGGCGCCGTCGACGATGGTGGTCTCGTCCTTGGTCACGACGATCTTGCGGGCGGTGCCGAGCAGCTCGACGCCGGCGCCTTCGAGGGACAGGCCGACCTCTTCGCTGATGACCTCGCCACCGGTGAGGATGGCGATGTCGGCCAGCATGGCCTTGCGGCGGTCACCGAAGCCCGGAGCCTTGACGGCGACGGACTTGAAGGTGCCGCGGATCTTGTTGACGACCAGGGTCGAGAGAGCTTCGCCCTCGACGTCCTCGGCGATGATCAGCAGCGGCTTGCCGGCCTGGATGACCTTCTCCAGCAGCGGCAGCAGGTCCTTGACGGTCGAGACCTTGCCCGACACGAGCAGGATGTAGGGGTCCTCGAGGACGGCTTCCTGACGATCGGCGTCGGTCACGAAGTAACCCGAGATGTAGCCCTTGTCGAAGCGCATACCCTCGGTGAGCTCGAGCTGCAGGCCGAAGGTGTTGGACTCCTCGACCGTGATGACGCCTTCCTTGCCGACCTTGTCCATGGCCTCGGCGATGAGCTCGCCGATGGACGCGTCGCCGGCCGAGATGCCCGCGGTGGCAGCGATCTGCTCCTTGGTCTCGACCTCCTTGGCGCTCTTGAGGAGGGACTCGGTGACGGCCTCGACGGCCTTCTCGATGCCGCGCTTCAGACCCAGCGGGTTCGCGCCGGCAGCGACGTTGCGCAGGCCCTCACGGACGAGAGCCTGGGCGAGAACAGTGGCGGTGGTGGTGCCGTCGCCGGCGACGTCGTCGGTCTTCTTGGCGACTTCCTTGACCAGCTCTGCGCCGATCTTCTCGTAGGGATCCTCGAGCTCGATCTCCTTGGCGATGGACACACCGTCGTTGGTGATCGTGGGGGCGCCCCACTTCTTCTCCAGCACGACGTTGCGGCCCTTGGGGCCCAACGTCACCTTGACTGCGTCGGCGAGGCTGTTGAGGCCCCGCTCGAGGCCGCGACGGGCCTCTTCGTCGAACGCGATTTGCTTGGCCATTAAGTGATCCTCCGATTTGGGGGTGACACTAAGTACTTGTGGCCGGACTCGGTGCCCGCGACGGACGACCGGTTGTGTCATTCGGTACCGATCTCACCGTCCCGACCTGGCACTCGCAGCTCGCGAGTGCCAAAGTCGTTTTTAGCACTCGACCCCGACGAGTGCAAGGAAAGTCGGCCCACCCTGCCCCCGCGGCCCCGGAGCGGAATAAAAGTTGAGTGGCGTGCGCTCAACCCAGTGCAAGAATCGTCATCTCGACAAGGAGGTTGAGAACAATGGCACTTCCCGCCCGCCGCCCATCCGACATAGCTTTCTGGAGCCCGTTCCGCGTCTTCGACGACACCCGGGCACGTGACCTCGCCGACTTCGGTTCCCGTTTCAACGAGCTCGTGGACGCCGCCTTCGGCGGATTCGAACCGGCCCGTGCCGGGGGCTGGACGCCCGCGGTGACGATCGAGGAAACCGACGACACCTACATCCTCGAGGCCGAACTCCCCGGCATCAAGCGTGAGGACGTCCACGTCGAACTCGACGGTGGCATCGTGCACGTCCACGGTGAGACGACCGAGGTCGAACGCAAGGGTGAGGTCCGCCATCAGACCCGCCGCACCGGCAAGTTCGACTATCGGGTGTCGCTGCCCGGTGAGGTGAACGCCGACAAGGTCGACGCCGGACTCGCCGACGGAGTACTCCGTCTCGAGCTCGCCAAGGCATCCCCGGCCAAGGCCCGCACCATCGAGATCTCCGAGAGCTGAACCAGCGGATTTCTCGGAGCTGATCCAACCGCTCGACACCCATGACGGCCACCTGCCACCCCGGCGGGTGGCCGTCATGCGTCTCGGCCATCTGCTACGACCCAAGTCCGGTATGTACGGATCGCTCCCGGGCGTTAGGGTCGGGCGGTGGAGATCCTGCTGATCATCATCGTGGCGCTGCTGCTGATCATCGCGGTCGTCGTCGTGTTCAACTTCCTCGGCAACCGCCGCATGCGCCAGGCGCAGGCCGAGGCACTGCATCAGCGGGCCTACGGACCGGCCGATCCCTTCTCCACCGCCGACGACGACGCGGTCCGGGGTGATCCGCGGCACCTGAAACCGGGCGACCTCGTCGAGCTCCGCGGCCAGACCTACGCGGTACGCGGAACCCTGCGGCTGTCCCAGAGCGGCTTTGTCTGGACCGAGAACTTCCTGGACACCGGCTCCGGCAGCAAGCTGTGGCTCTCGGTCGAGGACGATCCCGACCTCGAGGTCGTCGCGTGGCAGGAGCTGTCCGGGGTGACGCTGAGCCCCGGTCCGGCTACCGTCGACCTCGACGGGCGGCGCTACATCTCCGACGAATCGGGCTCGGCCGAATTCGAATCCGCGGGCACCACAGGCCTGGCCCCACGGGGCTCGATGCGCTACCACGATTACGAGGCCGGGGACCAACGACTGTCCTTCGAGGACTTCGGCTCGGGTTGGGAATGCGCCCGCGGCGAGGTCGTCGCTCGCAGCGAATACCGCATCTATCCCGCCAACCCCGCACCGGGCCCGTGAGCGCTTCCAGCACGACGAGCGTCCACACCTCCCTCGACGTGCCCTTCGCGGACACCAGCGCACAACAGCTCTCGTTCTCTCTGACCGCCGACGTGCGCGAACCACTCGCCCGCTGCGACCACCGTTTCGGACCGCGCACGATCTCGCTGCGCCTGCTCGGTGCCAGCCACCAGGTCATCGTCGACGACGGTCACCGGCGACTGTGCGAAACCGTCGCATGTCTGCCCGACGTCGGCACCCCGCTGCCCGGCACCGTCGCCGACGGTGTCTATGCGTTCTCATCGCGGGTCGACCGGTGCGATCTCGCGCGGCTGGAGAGCGTCGTCGCCGGTCTCGTCCGCCGCACCTGCGACCACCGGGCCGCGGGGTTGCCCGCGCTGCTCGGCCGCTTTCCTGGCCGACCTCTCGCCGTCACCGCGGTCATCGCCTCTGCCGACGACGACACGATCACCTGGCAGACCTGGCACACCTATCCCCAGTGCGGGGAGCTGGTGACGACGACCGGAGAGCTACGGGGGACGCCCGCCCGATGAGCTATCCCCCACCACCCCCTCCTCCACCCGGCGGCTACGGCCCGCCCGCCGGGTTCGGCCCCGACGAGGACCCCCGACGCGGGCTGCGCCGCACCCGCAACATCATCATCGGTGTGATCGTGGTGATCGCCCTACTCGCGATCGTCGGATCGTGCTCGGTGACGGCCATCCGAGGTATGACCGGCGACAACGCCAACGCCCGCAACTACATCACCTCGCATTACCAGCGGGACCCGTCACTCGACGACGGTGACGTCGACGCCTATGTCGCCCAGGGGACGCCGACGACGGTGGCGGCCGAATTGAGCGACGTGCAGCGTCCGACCGATCAGCGCAGCGGTGACACCTCGAATCCGCAGAACGCCGCGGGCACCCAGTTCCTGCAGTATCCCGACTACCTGGTCGGGCTGTTCCCGTTGACGGCCGCCACGACCCAGGTCATGCTGAGCCGCGACTACGAGTCGGGCTACCGCCACTATCGCCCGTACGTCGGCGGGTTCTGGGTCCCCACACCGAGTTACGGCGGTTCGGGAAGCAGCTACCGCGGCGGCGGATCCGGAGGTGGCGGCAAATGACCTCATCAACTCATCCGACCAGCTGACGCCCACGAACCCCCGAAACGAGGACACCGTGCTCACCCGACTGATCGAGAACGCCTACGCGGCCGGCGCCTACGGCCTCACCGGAATGGTCCTGATGCTGCTGGCATTCGCCGTCATCGACGCACTCACCCCGGGTAATCTCCGCCATCAGCTCTGGGCCGACCGAAACCGCAACGCGGGCATCCTGGTCGGCTCCAACATCTTCGCCGTCGCGATCATCGTCGCCGCGTCCATCGTCGCGAGCGAGGGCCGGCTACTGGAAGGGCTCACCTACACGGTCGTCTACACGTTCATCGGGATCACGGTCATGACGGTCACCTTCTTCATCATCGACCTGTTCACCCCGGGCAAACTCGGTGAAATCGTCATCGAGCCGACCAGCCATCCCGCGGTATGGGTGCACGGCATCACCCATATCGGCATCGCGCTCATCGTCTCGGTGTCGATCCTCTGACTCTCCGACCCTGACGAGCTCCGATGACACCAACCGAGACATCCACCGCGTCCGCAACGGATGTGGCGGACGTGTCTCCGGTCGGTGGGAACCACGGGAGATGGGCTCGCGCAGGGTTACTCGCGGTTGTCTTCGTCTGCGCCGCCTGCGGCCTGGTCTACGAACTCGCGCTGGTCTCGCTGGGCTCGTTCCTCATCGGCAACACCGCCACCCAGGCCTCGATCGTGCTCGCGGTGATGGTGTTCGCCATGGGGGTCGGGTCGCTGGCCGCCAAACCGCTACAGGCCCAGGCGATCGTCGCCTTCGCCATCATCGAGCTCACCCTCGCACTGCTGGGCGGCCTGTCGGTGCTGACGCTCTACGCCGCCTTCGCCTACCTGTCGCTCTATACGCCGGCACTCGTGGTGGTCGCCTTCGTGCTCGGGCTGCTGATCGGCGCCGAGATCCCGTTGCTGATGGTGCTGCTGCAACGCATTCGACGTCAGGACGCCGGTAGCGCGGTCGCGGACATGTTCGCCGTCGACTACATCGGCGCGCTGATCGGCGGGCTGTGCTTCCCGTTCCTCCTACTCCCCCTGTTCGGCCAGCTGCAGGGCACCCTGCTCGTCGGGTTGGTCAACGCCGCTGCCGGCTGCTTCCTGGTGTTCGTGGTGTTTCGGCGCGACCTGCGTGGGGTCCGCCGGGTGGTACTCGGGATCGCGTCCATCGCCGTCGTCGGCACGCTGGTCGCGGCGCTGATGCTGGCCGGTCGGTTCGAGGTGACGGCACGACAGGCCATGTTCCGCGACCCGATCGTGGCCGCCGAACGCACGCCGTATCAGGACATCGTGATCACCGAGCGTCGTACCCCGCTCGGCCCGGACACGCGGCTCTATCTCAACGGGGACCTGCAATTCTCATCGATCGACGAGTACCGGTACCACGAGAGTCTGGTGCACCCGGCGATGGCCGGCCCGCACGCGCGGGTGCTGATCCTCGGGGGCGGCGACGGACTGGCTCTGCGCGAAGTGCTGGGATACCGGGACGCGACCGCGACGCTGGTCGAACTCGATCCGGAGATGGTGCGGCTGGCCCGCCACGACGAGCGACTGCTGGCCCTCAACCGGAACTCCATGAACGATCCGCGCGCCACGGTGATCACCGCCGACGCATTCACGTGGCTGCGCAGCGATCGCGACCTGTTCGACGTCATCGTCGTCGACATGCCGGACCCCGACGAGTCGGCCACGGCGAAGCTGTACTCGACTGAGTTCTACTCGTTGGTGCGTGCGCATCTCGCCGACGGCGGTCGCGTCGTGGTGCAAGCCGGTTCCCCGTATTTCGCGCCGAACTCGTTCTGGTGCATCGACGCCACGCTGCGCGACGCCGGCCTCGCGACAACCCCGTACCACGTCGACGTCCCGTCCTTCGGTGACTGGGGGTACCTGCTCGCGGGCCGCACCGAGCAGCGGTTGTGGCTCGACGCACCGGGACCGCTGCGGTTTCTCACCGCGGGCGAACTCGCCGCCGCCGCAGTGTTTCCGGCGGACCGCCCGCGCCTGGATCTACCGCCATCGACGCTGATGGATCCGCGCATCCTCCGCTATGCGCAGGGCGAGTGGTCGGTGTACTGAGCCGGGGGCTTGAGCGCTGGGGCCTTGGGAGCACCCCGCGGGATGGTCGTCGGAGCGGCAGAAACGTTCCGCGGAACGGATGTGCAGTTGAACGCTCCGCGAGACGCGCACCGACGCGTCGATGATGATCGGCGCGCGTTCCGCCGAACGCTCGGCGGCGAAGCACCCCGCAGGACTCATCCGGGCAGAAACGTTCCGCGGAACGCAGTGCGGTGCGCGCGCTCCGCGACACACAGAGTCGTGGCAACGTTCCGCGGAACGCAGTCTGGTACCAACGTTCCACGGAACGCTATCGGGTAGAACGCTCCGCGGAACGTTGTGCGTGATGCGTCGGCCCTTCAGGGAGTGAGCGACGGCGTTCCGCGGAACGCTCGCCGGGGGCCGAACACCTTGTGGGGGTGAATATTCCACGCGTCGCCAGATTGTCGTACCCTGCCGATATCCTATGGATGGCCGGTTGAGCTTTCACAACCCTGGGGGAATCTGATGACCGTCACACCACTACATCCCGACGACTCACCCGACGACACAGCACCCGAAGCATCACCCGACACGCCGTCGGAACCGTTGCCGCCGAACATGTTCGACGACACCCCGATCGCCGACCTGACCGACGATGTGCTGCGCGACCGGGTGCTGGGGCATTCCGGTCAGCTCGCGGCGCTAACCGCACGCTGGCTGGACCTGCTCGTCGAACTCGACACCCGCCACGCCTGGAGCGGCGACGGGGTGTTGTCGTGCGCGCACTGGCTGTCCTGGCAGGCCGGACTGTCCCCGCGCACCGCCCAGGAACACCTACGCGTCGCCCACGCGCTGACCGACCTGCCGCTGCTGCACGGAGCGTTCGCCGCCGGCCGCCTGACGTATTCGAAGGTACGCGCGCTGACCCGGGTCGCCACCCCCGACCGTGAACAACAACTTCTGAACGTGGCGGCGTCGGCGACCGCCGCGCAGGTGGAGCGGCTGGTGCGGGCGATGCGCCAGGTCGACCGCAACACCACCGAACACGAGCAGGGCTACATCGAATCGTCGGGGCGGTGGCGCTGGAACCTCGACGGCAGCCTGTCGGTCAACCTGCGGCTGTCCGCGCTGGACGGGGCACGGTTTCTAGCCGGTGCGGTACGCGCGGAGTACGACCGCACCCGCACCGCCGGCGACGACGATCTACCCGCCGAGGTGTTCGACCCACCCACCGACCCGGACGCGGCGGTGGCGGCACTGCCCGAAGAGGGGCCGGAGATGGACACATGGCAGCGCGACCTGTGGCGTCACGTCCCCGCCGACATCGCGCCCGCGGTCATCGCAATGGCCGACACCCTGCACACAGCGGTCGACATCCCGCAGATCGCGCCGGGTGCGGAGATCCTGATCCACACCCACGCCGACGACAACGCCGACACCGACACCGACACCGACACCGACACCGACACCGACACCGACACCGACACCGACGAAACTACCGAGACCGATACCGACGATCCCGATATCGACGACACCGCCGCACCGGCGCAAGGTCTACTCAGCCCCGACCCGCACCTCGACGACGGGCCCGCGCTCGCCGACGTCGAGGTCGACGAAGCCCGCTGCGGGGCGGCGGTACGCAAGGTACGCACCACCAGTCGCGGCGCGGTACTCAAGTGGGGGCACAAACGCCGCACCCCGACCGCATCCCTGGTGCGGGCCATCTTCCAGCGCGATCGCGGGTGCGCGCATCCGGGGTGTGGACGCACCCGCCACCTGCATGTTCATCACGTGCGATTTTGGTCGCAGGACGGGCCGACCGATCCGGACAATCTGATCATGTTGTGCGGAACCCATCATCGGGCCCTGCATCGCGGCGAGTTCGGCATCAAAGCGTTGGGGAAGCAGCGGTTCAGTTTCCACCGCCCCAGCGGAACCCTCATCGAGACCGCACCGCCAACATCGGCGACGGACGGCTGGACCCCCGACCCCGCCATCGCCGAGGACGCGACCATGCCCGTCGGCGGCGGGCGCCTGGACCTGGGCTACACCACCGAGGTGCTGTACGCGATCTGGCAACTCAAAGCCCGCCAGTCGGCAGAGGCAGACGCCCAGGAGGCCGAGCCGATCGCCGCATGAAACGTTCCGCGGAACGCAGTGTGCTCCCGTGACGTCGAGTGCTACGGCGTCTGCGGAACCGCTTTGGGTTCACGCGGCGACGTCTGCGCAACCGCCCAGTCGAGTGCATGATCGGCGACGGCCTCCCAGCCCGGCTCGCCGCAGGTCCAGTGGGAGCGTCCGGGGAACTCGTGATAGTCGGTGATCGCCTTCGACTTCCGGTACTTACGGGCGTTCGACTTGTTCACCGCGGGGGGCATGATGTGGTCGGCCCCACCGGCGATGAAAAGCAGTGGTGCACGGTCGTCGCGCGCATAGTCGACCCAGGTCTCCTGGTGTCCGGGAGTGAGATTCGCGAACACCCCGTACTTGAAGACCCACGAGCCCGGCGCCGCGATGGCGTATCGGTCGTACACGGTCTGCGACTCGGCCTCATCGAGCGTGTTGGTGAAGGCGTAGTGCCACTGCTTCGGAGTGAATCCGGCGGCCTTGTGACGGTTCGAGAAGCGACTCAGGATCGGCAGTAGCGACTTGATCTGTGACGGCGGCTGCGTACGCACCCCCTCGGTGGGTGCGGAGTCGATCACCACGGCGGCGGCACCGAGACCGCTAGCGACGAGCAGCTGGGTCAGGATGCCGCCGAACGAGTGACCCATGATGATCGGAGCGGTCGGGACGGACTCGACGACGCTCGCGACGTGATCGACCGTCTGCGGCACCGTGAGATTCGCGATGACGTCCGGGTTCTCGCGCAGCGCCTCGACCTCGATGTCGAAGCCGGGATAGGCCGGTGTGATCACCCGGTACCCCTTGCTCTCGTAGTGCGTCACCCAGTTCTCCCACGATCGCGGGGTGACCCAGA
>NZ_BAHC01000045.1 GCF_000298195.1 Gordonia rhizosphera NBRC 16068
GATGTCTTCGACCTGGTACTCGGTGCCGTCGACCAGCTGAAGGACGTCAGCGCGGCCGATATGAGGGCCGCACTCAAGCAGATGTGGGCAGACGACAAAGCCACCTTCGACCCGCTCTCGAGCATTCTGGCCGGCGCGTATTTCATGACGCCCCAGGTCAAGGCGTTGATCGGGCAACCGGGTCCACATCGCGATCCCGCGGGCTTCGAGGATGCTGCCAACGAGTTGGAAACCGGCATCCTGGACCCGGTGCTGGAACGTGGCAGCATCTACGTGTCGGCGGCAGGGGAATAACCGTAGCTGTCGTACTGTCTACAAGACAGCAATTTCTGGTTTACTGGTTGCAGGATTCTGTTCCGATCAGTCGCACATCAACCGACGCGACGATTGGGAGCAGCGAAAGGACATCGCGATGAGCCTCACGTCGAAAGACCTCGCCGGCCTGACCGACAACTCGGGTGGTGGGCCCGAGCTTTCGCTGGCGCGTATCGAGCAGAAGACGACCCCGGGTACCGTCGCGGCCCTGCTGCGTGCCGCCATCCTCGACGGCACGCTGCAGCCGGGCAGCCAGATCCGGGAGATCCCCGTCGCCGCCGCACTCGGCGTGAGCCGCGCTCCGCTGCGCGAGGGTCTCGCGTTACTCGTCGACGAGGGTTTGGTCGTTCGCATCCCCTATAAGGGTGCTTTTGTCTCCGAGGTCAGCCAGCAGGTGGTCGCCGAAATAGCCAGTTTGCGTCGACGCTTGGAGCCGTACGCCATCGAACTGGCGCTGCCCAAGCTCAAAGGCCCAGGTCGCACCAAGGTGGTCAGCGCGTTGCAGGCGATGGCCAAGGCCGCCGACGCGGGGGATCAGACCCGGACCATCGACGCGCACATGGATTTCCACCGCTGCTTCTACGAGCTGTCGGGGCACAAGCTGCTGCTTGACGTGTGGCGCAGCTGGGAGTCGCAGCTGCAGTTGTTCCTGTCTGCCGACCATCAATCGTTTGCCGACCTGCATGATGTGGTCGCCGAGCACGAGCGATTGCTGTCGATCATCGACACCGGGGACATGGACGCGATCACCAGAGAAGTCGACCGACACGTGCACGGGCCGGAAATCAGTTCGCTGACCGAAGACGATGCGTGAGTACATAGACTTCCTGGGCGGTCAGCCGCCCTACGACGCACTCGAATCCCATGATCTGGAGCGACTGGCCCGTCTCGTCGAAGTCGAGTATTTCGCCGCCGAGACCCACATCATCGAAGCCGGCCAGCCACCCCTGGAGCGGTTCTACGTCATCCGTACCGGAGAGGTGGAGGTTCTCGATCGTGGTCGCGTCGTCGACATCCTGGGCCCGGGTGAAACCTTCGGGCACATCTCGGTCCTGTCCGGGCTACCCCCGCCTCTGACGATCCGCGCGCTCGAAGGCACACTGTGCTACCTGTTTCCCGATCCGCGCGCCCAACTGACCAACCCCGAACGACTGCAGTTCGCCCACTACGGCACCTTCGTCAGTCACGACCGGCTGGCCCGCTCCGGCTTCGTCGACCAGGCGATGCGCGCCGCGCACAACCAGATGCGCCCAGTGGTGTGGTGCCCAGCCAACGCCACCATCGCCGAAGCAGCGCGGTTGATCACGGAGGCAGGTCAATCCTGCGCCGTGCTCGACCTCGGCAGCAACGAGTTCGGCATCGTCACCGACTCCGACTTCCGTGCCGGCCTGAGTAGCCCGGAGATCTCTGGATCGACGCCGGTGGCGGCCATCGCATCGTGTCCCGCGCAGACGATCAGCGCAGAGTCGCCGGCCTCGGAAGCCTTCCTCCGGATGGTCGAATGCGGTATGCACCACCTCGTGGTCACCGGAGCCGGTGAACGGCCGGTCGGTGTACTGCGTGTCGTCGATCTCGCTTCGGCGGAAGTTCGCAACCCGCTGATCATCCGGCGCGCCATCGACCACGCCACTTCGATACCCGAACTCACCGATGCCGCCCGGCTCCTGCCCGGCACGTGGATCGAACTCTTCGACACTGGCGTGGCGCCGATGCACATCGCCGGTCTGCTGACCGCGGTCATCGACGCGCTCGTGCAACGTGCGATCGAGCTCACCGAGATCGGCGAGGAGTTGGTTCCACATGTCACCTCGTGGCTGTTGCTCGGGTCCGTGGCCCGGCGTGAACCGCTGCCGGGCTCTGACATCGACACCGCACTCGTGTGGTCGGACATGCCCGACGAACGTAATCCCTCCCGGCGCCTGCAGATCTGGGCCGGCCGCGTGCTCGACAACCTCGAGTTGTGCGGGTTGCCGCGCTGCACGGACGGGGCGAACGCGACGAATCCCACGTTCGCGCGCTCGCAGTCCGATGCGGTCGCCGTTGCACAGTCGTGGATTCGCAACCCGACGCAGGAGAACGCCCTGCTGCTGACGTCGATGATCGCCGACAGTCGCCCGGTCACGGGCATCGCGCTCGGCCGTTCGGTGTCCGACGCCATGCTGGCCACGACGCGCGACCGGGACTTCCTGTCGGCGTTGCTGCAGTACACGGTGGCTCATCGTCCACCGACGGGGTTCGTGCGCAACTTCGTTGCCGAGCACACCGGCGCGCGGCGCGGTCAGCTGGATCTGAAAAAACAGGGTCTGGTGCCGATCGCCTCCCTGGGCAGGTGGGTCGCGGTGGTCACCGGCGACGATCGCGGCTCCACGATCTCTCGGCTGCGCCGTGGCGCGGATTCAGGGCTGCTGAGTACCGACGAATCCGACACGTTGACCAGGGCATTCGAGTACCTCTACGGGCTGCTGCTGGAGCGTGAGATCAACGGGCTGCGCACGGGTACCCCGACCACAAGCGAACTCGTGCTCGCCGACCTCGACACCCTCACCCGACGCTATCTGCGAGAAGCGTTCCGCGCGGTCGCCGACATCCAGGCACGTCTCGAAGGTGACTGGCCGACGAGACTTTCCCGACCATGAGGTGGCGCCGACGGCCTTCGGGGCGGAACCTGCCCTGGCGGGAGGTCGACTACGTCGCCATCGATCTGGAGACCACCGGACTCGACCTCAAACGCGACGCGATCATCTCCTACGGTGCAGCCGTGATCCGAGGGGGGCGAATCATCGTGGCTGACAACAGCTATGGGCTTGCATGCCCCGATTCCGACATCTCACCGCAGTCCATCGCCGTGCACACCATTCGTCGGGTTGACGTCGCCGACGCACCGTCACCCGAGGAACTGGCCCGGACCCTGTCCGACCTGATTGCCGACCGCGTCGTGATCGCACACTCGGCATGGATCGAACGCGCCTTCCTCGACAATGCGCTTCATAGGATCGGGCAGAGGATGAGAGCTCCGATGATCGACACCGCGGCACTATGTCGCGCGCTGGGGCTCGATCCCGATCTGATCGCCGACCCACGCCTCGAGTGGGCAGCCAATCAACTGCAGGTTCCCGTCGTCTCACCCCACCACGCCATGGGAGATGCCACGACCACAGCGCACGTGTTCTTGGCGGCGGCATCCATTCTCGAAGCCCGCGGGTACACGACCGGGCAGTCGTTCATCGACCTCACCGCGGGCGACCGGCACACGCGCGCCAGCGGTCACCGGCCGAACTAAAACATTCGCAAAAAACAGTGACGCAAACAACTGCTGTTTGTGATAGATTGTCGACAGTAGAACAACAAGAGAACGGCTCGATCTACTCAACAAGTCCACAAGCGCCCGCCCAACGCGGCAGGCTCAAGGAAAACCCACCAGCGAGGACATCATGGCGACAACGCCGAAGACTCCCGAACAACCGCACCGCGAGCATGCGCCGCACCTGCCGCATCTGGAGCACAATCTGCCGCCGCTGCGAGCTGATGCGCCGATGCTCGACGCCGAGCTCAACGCCGACGAAGCGCTGCTCGAGCAGCTCGGCTACAAGCAGGAACTCAACCGCAGCCTCGGACTGTTCTCCGCATTCGGTGTGCAGTTCACCTCGATCGCCATCGCGTCGGGCATCTTCACCACCCTGATCGTCGGCTTTGGATTCTTCGGACCCGCATCGTTCTGGTCCTTCCTGGTCGGCGGTGCGTTGCAGGTGTTCACCGTCGGTCTGGCCGTGGCGCAACTCGTCTCCGCCTATCCGTTGGCCGGCGGTGTCTACCAGATCACCGGACGTATCACCGGCAAACCCTGGCTGGCGTGGCAAACCGGGTGGTGGCTATTGATTGCCCACACAGTTGCCGTCACCGCCGTCGCGGTGAGCATCGCCCCCTTCGTAGCGGGATGGTTCGACGTCAGCCTCAACAGCGCGACGGACACCCTGCCCTGGGCCCTGGGCCTGATCGTGCTCGGCACGATCATCAACATCGCGGGCGTCAAGGTGGCGGCCATCCTGAACAACCTGGGCGTCGTCGCCGAGGTGGTGTGCGTGGTCTCGCTCATCGGTGTCTTGCTGATCGTCAAGCACCCGACCGCGCCACTGTCGATCCTCAACGACTCCGGCGGCACCGTCCACAACGGAAACTGGCTGACCCCGTTCCTCTTCGCGATGATCCTGCCCGCCTACGCGATCTCCAGCTTCGACGCCACCGGCAACGCCTCTGAAGAAACCAAGGACGCTGCCCGTAAGGCCCCGATGGCGTCGGTGATGGCCAACGTGTCGTCCTACATCGTGGGCGTCATCATGGTGGCCCTGTTGATGCTGGCCATCCAAAACGTACCTGCCGTCATGGAGAGCGACACCCCGGTCAAGCTCATCCTGGATACCGCCATCGGGTCCGCATTCGCCAACTTCTTCGAGGCGATCGCCATCCTGGCCCTGTTCGCGGCGCTGGTCATGTTGCAGCTCACCGGAATCCGGGTGCTGTGGTCACAGGCACGCGACGGACAGGTGCCGGCCGCGCACTGGCTGCGCAAGGTCAACCGCACCCAGATCCCGATCAACGCCACGCTGACCATCTTCGCGCTGTCCGTCGTGTTCGCACTGTGGTCTTCGCTGCTGTCGGTGCTGGCCGCGATGACCGCGCTCGCCTGGGCAACGGCCTACGGAGTGGTCGTCATCGTCGGCATGTGGGCCCTCGTGCGCAATCGTCTGCCCAAGCATCCGTGGCACTACGGGATCGTCAGCCCGGTCATCTTCGGTCTCGCCATCGTCTGGTCGATCGTGCTGTGCACCCTGCTGGTCTGGTCCGATCCCAAGCACGTCGGTCTGGGCATGCTGGCCGTGATCGCCGCCGGAGCCGTTGTGTACCGGACGATCCCCAGCAGCCGGCGCGGCAAGTCGCTCGACGTCATCAACGCCAACACCTGATTACCGACTCCACCACAGACACAGAAAGGCATTGACAGTGACTGACGTGATCCAACTTGGAAATGTCATCGACGGAAAGACCGAGCCGGGGAGCTCGGGTGAGATCAACCGGGTGCTCAATCCCTCCACGGGCGAGGTCGTCGCCGAGGCGACGCTGTCGACCGTCGACGACGCCGACCGCGCTGTCGCCGCCGCCCGGGCCGCATTTCCCGCGTGGTCCGCAACAACTCCTGGCGAACGTTCGCAGATCTTGCACGACATGGCCAACCTGCTCGCCGACAACATCGACGAGATCGCCCATCTGGAAACCATCGACGCCGGCAAACCCACATCCGCAGCCCGCGGAGAGGAGGTGCCGGGCATCATCGGCGCGCTGCGGCACTTCGCCGGCGCCGGCCGGGTGCTCTCGGCGCAGGCGGCAGGGGAGTTCGTCGCCGGCAACACCAGCTACGTCCGCCGCGAGCCGCTCGGCGTCGTCCTGGGCATCACGCCCTGGAATTTCCCGCTGTGGCAGGCGGTCTGGAAGCTCGGCCCGGCGCTGGCTGCGGGAAATACCGTGGTCATCAAAGACGCGGAACTCACCCCGATCGCGACGAGCCGGTTCGTCGAACTCGTCCAGTCGCTGTTGCCGCCGGGCGTGTTGAATCTCGTCCACGGCAAGGGCTCGGTCGTCGGTGACGCGCTGGTGCGTCACCCCGACGTGAACCTGGTGTCGTTCACCGGTTCCACCGCGGCCGGCCGCACGATCGCCACCGCCGCCGGTGGCGCCCCGAAGCGGCTGGTTCTCGAACTGGGCGGCAACGCACCGGTGGTGATCTACGACGACATCGACCTTGATGCCGCGCTACCGATCCTGACCAACGGGGTCTTGTTCAACGCCGGGCAGGAATGCATGTCGGCCACCCGCATGCTGGTCAGCGAGAAGATCCACGACAGGTTTGTCGACGCCCTGGCCGCCAGCCTCGCCAACACCGTGATCGGTGATGCACAGGATACGGAAACCGTTCTGGGGCCGCTGATTTCGGAATCTCAGCGGTCCCGGGTGGAGAAGATGGTCGCCGACCGCCCCGCCCATGCGAAGGTCGTGACCGGCGGAAAGAGGGTCGATCGACCCGGCTTCTTCTTCGAGCCCACGCTGATCACCGGCCTGCAGCAGGACGACGACCTGGTCCAGCAGGAGATCTTCGGACCGGTGGCGACTGTGCAGACCTTCAGCGACGAGGCTGAAGCCCTCGCGATGGCCAATCAGGTCGAGCAGGGCCTCGCCGCCTCGGTGTGGACCCGCGACATCGGCCGGGCCCTGCGCAACGTGAACGCAATCGAGAGTGGCGTCGTCTGGGTCAACAACCACATGGCCGTCGGCCCCGAAGGGCCACTGGGCGGCTTCAAGGGCTCCGGCTACGGCAAAGAAGGCGGCGCCCTGGGCCTCGAGGAGTTCACCCGGGTCAAGCAAGTGATCGTGAGCCTGTCGTGACCGCCGCACTCACCGATCTCCGCCGTACCGACAGCGGACAACTCGCGGCACTGATCGGCAGGCGGGTCCAGCGCACCTGGACGGCGAACGGCGACCGTCGCCGCGATGAAGGTCGGGTCGCGATGGTGGTGCCGTCACGACGCGGCGACTGTCTGATGGTCACCCGCCAGGACGACTCGGTCGACGTCTGGTACGTCGGCGACACCGACTCCGAGTATCAGGTACTGGACGACTACCCCTTCTGACCGACCCCGGCGAGATAGCAAAGAAAGGAGTTGACCCATGGCTGTTCTGGCCATCGATCAAGGGACGTCGGGCACCAAGGCCATCGTCGTCGACGATGACGGCGCGGTGCTCGCGATCAGCGAACAGCCGGTGTATCCGCGCTATCTCGCCGATGGGGGAGTCGAACACGATCCTCAGGTACTGCTCGCGTCCGTCCTGGACACGGGGCGTGATGCCGTGATGCAGGCCAATTGCGCCATCGACGCAGTTTCGCTCGCCAACCAGGGCGAGACCGTTCTGGCATGGGATCCGGGCACAGGCGAAACCCTCAGTCCAGCGATCGTCTGGCAGGACCGACGGGCCGAATCGGTGTGCGACACATTGACCGCACATCGGGAAGGTATTCGTGCACGCACCGGGTTGGAACTCGACTCGTACTTCTCGGCACCCAAGATGCGGTGGCTGCGCGATCAAGTCGGGGCCGGTGGGGTGATCACCACCTCCGACACCTGGTTGGTGCATGCACTGACCGGCGAGTTCGTCACCGACCGCACCACCGCCGGCCGATCACTGATCACGGACCTCCGCACGACCGACTGGGACCGGGAACTGCTCGCACTCTTCGGTCTGGCCGATGAGCCGTTGCCGACGATCGTGGACAACGACGCGATCATCGGCACAACCGCAGCATTCGGTCCACCTGCACCGGTCGCAGGATTGGTCGTCGACCAGCAGGCCGCCCTGCTCGCGCAGGGCTGTTTACAGCCCGGCACGGCCAAGTGCACCTTCGGAACCGGCGCTTTCCTGCTGGCCAACGTCGGACAACAACCGACGCTGTCGACCCGGGGCCTGGCCGCGTGCGTGGGCTGGCGACTGCGGTCACAGACCACCTACTGCTTCGACGGGCAGGCGTACACGGCGGGATCGGCTGTGCGGTGGTTGCAGAACCTCGGCGTGATCGCACAACCCGCCGATCTTGACGAGCTGGCGGTCGCCGACGCAGGCGGCGTGCTGTTCGTGCCGGCACTGGCGGGGCTGGCCGCACCCTGGTGGCGGCCCGATGCCCGCGCATCGTTCGTCGGGATGGGCCTGTCCACCGGCCGCGGCGAGCTGGTCACCGCCGTGCTCGAGGGACTCGCGGCCCAGACCGTCGAGGTCATCGCGGCGATGCAGGCCGACATCGCACAGCCACTGGACCGCCTGCGTGTTGACGGGGGACTGACCCGGTCGAGACGCCTCATGCAAGCCGTCGCCGACATCGGCCAGATCCCCGTCGACGTCTACCCATCCCCACACGCCACCGCACTCGGCGCCGCCGCCTGCGCCCGCCTCTCCATCGATCCGACGTTGTCGATCACCGATGCCGTGCCGCCCTGGTCACCGGCAGCCACCTATGAGCCGCGCTGGGACAGTGACCGCGCGAACGATTTTCGGACACGCTGGCACGCCGCTGCCACGTCAACCCTCCCACAGAAAGACATGCCATGACCGCCCCCGCCGATCCCCACATCTACGACTTCGCCGTGATCGGTGCCGGTATCGTCGGTTCGGCCATCGCGCGCGATCTCGCCGGCCACCACCACTCCGTCGCGCTCATCGAGGCCCGCGAAGACGTGTGCGAGGGAACCAGCAAGGCCAATACCGCAATCCTGCACACCGGCTTCGACGCCAAGCCCGGCACTCTTGAATCACGAATGGTCAGCCGCGGTTACACCCTGCTTTCGGAGTACGCCCAGCACACCGGCATCCCGATCGAGCACACCGGCGCACTCCTGGTCGCCTGGACCGAGGAAGAACGCGAGGCACTGCCCGGGCTGAAAGACAAGGCTGCCGCCAACGGCTACCACGCCTGCGAGCTCGTCGACGCCGACGAGGTCTACCGTCAGGTACCCCATCTCGGTGAGGGGGCGCTGGCCGGCTTGACGGTCCCGGACGAATCCATCATCTGTACCTGGACGACCAATCTCGCGCTCGCCACGGATGCGGTCAACCGCGGCGTGGTGCTGCACACCAGCTCACCGGTGAAAAACGTTGTCCAGCAACCCGAAACCCAGACCACACGCCTCGAGACCGGGCAGGGGCCGATCATCGCACGATGGGTCGTCAACGCGGCCGGACTCGGCTGCGACTACCTCGATCAGCAATTCGGCTACGACCGATTCCACGTGACACCACGCCGCGGTGAACTGTTCGTCTTCGACAAACTCGCCCGCCGACTCGTCGACAAGATCGTGCTGCCCGTGCCCACCTCACGCGGCAAGGGCGTCCTGGTCAGCCCGACCATCTACGGCAACGTCATGCTCGGCCCCACCGCCGAAGATCTCACCGACCGCACCGACACCGGCACATCGGAGGGCGGGTTCGAATTCCTGCTCGGCAAGGGCCAGCGACTCATGCCCGAACTCCTCGACGAGGAAGTCACCGCCACCTACGCCGGACTGCGCGCAGCCACCGACCACGGCGACTACCTGATCGAACTCGACACCGATCAGCGATATCTGCTTGTCGGCGGCATCCGATCCACCGGCCTGACCTCGGGAATCGCCGTCGCCGAGTACGTGTGTGAACTCCTCGACGACGCAGGGGTCCTCGGCACGCCCCGGGACGATCTGCCCGACCCGCCGGCGATGCCCAACATCGGCGAGGCCTTCACCCGTCCCTATCAAGACGCCGCGAAGATTGCTGGTGATCCCGCATATGGCAAGGTCGTCTGCTTCTGCGAACGCGTCACCGCCGGCGAGATCCGCGACGCCTACTCCTCGACGATCCCGCCGGTGACCCTCGAAGGACTCCGCAAACGCACCCGCGCCATGAATGGACGCTGCCAAGGGTTCTTCTGCGGCGCCGAGGTCTCCGACATGGCCGAAAAAAGTTGCGGTGCACGGACGTCAAATGTCATCCGGGTACCGCAGACGACCACCCTGAAAGGCGCCCACTCATGAGCAGCCCCATCCTCACCCCCGACGTGGCCATCGTCGGCGCCGGACCGGCCGGACTGGCCGCCGCCACCGCGCTCGGCGACAAGCACGGCATCAGCGCGCTGGTCCTCGACCGCGAACAAACTGCCGGTGGCATACCACGCCACTGCGACCACCCCGGATACGGCATCCGCGACCTGCACACCTTCATCAGCGGCCCGAACTACGCCAAGCGCCTTACCGAAGCCGCCGTCCGCGCCGGCGCCGACATCCGCACCAGCGCGACCGTGACCGCCATGTCCGCCGACCGGACCCTGCAGGTCACCACGCCCGCAGGCCTTCTCACCATTGCTCCGAAAGCACTCGTACTCGCCACCGGCGCCCGCGAACGTGCCCGCCCCGCCCGACTCATCCCCGGCGACCGGCCCCAAGGTGTCTACACCACCGGACAACTCCAGAACATCGTGCACCTCCAACACAAGAAGGTCGGCAAACACGCGGTGATCGTCGGCGCCGAACTCGTCAGCTGGTCGGCGGCCATGACCCTGCGTCACGCCGGCTGCCGACCCGTCCTGATGACCACCGAATACCCGTCACCGGAGTCGTACGCCGCCTTCAACATCCCCGGCACGACACTGCTGCGGGTCCCCGTGCGCACCCGCACCCGCATCGTCGGCATCACCGGCAAGCACCACCTCGAGAGCGTGGAGGTCGAGAACATCGACACCGGAGCACGCGACCACATCGCCTGTGACACCCTGATCTTCAGCGGCGACTGGATTCCCGACCACGAGCTGCCGCGCGCCGCCGGCATCACCCTCGACCCCGCCACCCTCGGTCCGCTTGTTGACACCGCCCTACGCACCGATGCCCCGGGCGTCTTCGCCGCAGGCAACATGCTGCACCCGGTCGACACCGCCGACATCGCCGCGCTCGACGGCACCCACGTCGCCGACCGCGTCGCCGACTACCTCGCCACCCCATCCTGGGCGTCACCGCAGCAACTGCGCATCACCTGCGAGGCCCCGCTGCGCTGGGTCGCGCCGGGCCTGATGGCCCCAGGTGAGCCCGCGCCGCCGCGTCAACGACTCCTGCTGTGGACCGACGAACTGGTGCGCCGGCCCCGCGTGGCCATCCACCAGGACGGACACCTCGTAGCGAGCAAGACTCTGCCGTGGCCGGCGTCGCCCGGTCGTGTGTTTCGGGTGCCGTGGTCGATCATGGACCGAGTACGGCCCGACGGCGGCGATGTCAGCGTGAGCATCGACAATGCCCGGGCTACCGGATTCGTCCCCGGGCGGCGCGCGCTGATCGGGGTGGGCTGACACCGCTCGGATATGAAACCGGCTTGCGCACAGCATGATTGTGACTTCGAGGCGCCCCTTCCGTGGGGCGCCTCGGCGCATGTTCACCATCAGACGTCAGCCGTGGAAATTGCCGCACAGACTATCGACAACGCCCACCTGCGCGTGTATATTGATCTCTTGTCGACAATAGATCAAGGCGAAGATGAGATCCGCCTCTCCCGACATACTCCCGCATAACGAACCACAGGAAGAACACACCATGACCACCAAGAAGCTGGGCGGCATCATCGCCGCCGTGTCCACTCCGTTTGCTGCCGACGGTTCGGTCGATGAAGGTGCCCTTCGCGCGCATGTTGACTTCTTGATCGACAACGGGCTGCACGGTCTCGTCCCCTGCGGCAGCACCGGAGAGTTCGCGGCACTGACCTCCGATGAGCGCAAGTTCGTGAACAAGGTCGTCATCGACCAGGCCGCGGGCCGTGTTCCGGTCGCCCCGCAGACGGGTTCGACGAGCACCGCCGAGGCCATCGAGCTCACCAAGCACGCCGCCGACAACGGCGCCGACGCGGTCCTGCTGGTTCAGCCGTTCTACGAGGCACCCACCCGCGACGAGGTCATCGAGTACTTCGCGACCGTGGGGGAGGCCGGCAATGTGCCCGTGATCGCCTACAACCTGCCCGGTGTCACCGGCATGAACCTCGATCGCGCGTTCTACCGTGATCTGCTCGAGCGCACCGACGCCGTGAAGTACATCAAGGACACCTCGGGGTCGATGGAGCAGGCGCTGGACCTCATCTTCAACCTCGGCGACTCGATCGACACCTTCGTCGGCTGGGACACCATCCTGCTGCCCGCCTTCACTGCCGGGGCCGCCGGATCAATCTGGGGCGCGCCGAACTTCGCACCCAAGGAATGTGTCGCGATCTTCGAGCTCGCCAAGGAAGGCAAGACCGCCGAGGCGCTCGAGATCTTCAAGCGGCTCTGGAACGTCTTCGACTTCCTCGGCAAGGAGGGCTACGCGGTGGCCACCAAGGCAGCGGCCGCCGCTGCTGGACACGACCTGGGCGTGGCACGTGCGCCCTATGGCCCGCTGTCGGCGGACAAGCAGGACGAGCTCACCAAGCTCATCGCCGAGACCGGTCTGAACTACGCGTGATCCGCTAGTTCACCACTTCTCACGCCACAGCGACTCGGGGGCCGTCAGGATGGACCTGACGGCCCCCGATCCACACCCACCCCACCAGTAGCGGCCACCCGGAGGACCTCATGCGCTGGAACCGAGTCATCAACGTCGTGAAATGCCATGTCGGCGGCGAGATCAACAATGTCGTCACCGGCGGCATCGGCGACGTCCCCGGCAGCACCGTTTTCGAGAAGATGAAGTACTTCCGCGACCACAACGACGATCTGCGCAAACTGCTGCTCCACGAGCCTCGCGGATCGGTCACCCAGTGTGTCAACTTCATCGTCCCGGCCACCGATCCGGAAGCCCAGATGGGTTATGTCATTGCCGAATCCACCGAGTACCCCGCGATGTCGGGTAGCAACACCATGTGTGTCGCGACCGCGCTGCTCGAAACCGGCATGATCCCGATGACCGAACCGGTCACCGACGTCGTCCTCGAAGCGCCGGCCGGCATCATCCGCCTGCACTGCACCTGCCGAGACGGCAAGGTCACCGGCGTCGAGTTCGAGAACCAGCCGGCCTTCGCCTACGAGATCTCGGTGCCGCTGGAACTCGATGGCTACCCCACACTGACCGTCGATGTCGCGTGGGGCGGGATGACCTATGTCATCGCCGACGCCGAACAACTCGGATTCGCACTCACCCCGGACGAGGCCCGTGATCTCTGCGATCTGGGACAGCGATTGAAGACCGCCGCCGCCAAGCAGATACCCGTCCAGCATCCGCTGAACCCGGAGTTCGCCGGCATCACGCAGACGGAGATCGCCGGACCCCTGACGCGCGTGGACGGAGTTCTCACCGCCCGCAACGCCGTCATCGTCTCGCCCGGTCGGCTCGACCGGTCACCCTGTGGTACCGGCACATCCGCGCGTCTGTCGGTGCTGAAGGCCAAAGGCCTCATCGACGTCGGCGAGGAGTTCGTCCATGAATCGGTCATCGGAAGCCGGTTCCACAGTCGGATTGACCGCCTCACGTCGGTGGGCCACTACGACGCGATCATCCCGCGGGTTCGTGGGCAGGCCTACATCACCGAACTCAGCCAGGTCGGGCTCGATCCGGCCGATCCGTACCCGACCGGCTACACCCTGTCCGATACCTGGCCGACCGGAGATCCGACGTGAACGCAATGATCGGCAGCCTCGATCGACTCGTCGAGCGAATCGACGAGCATCTGGCCTCAACCAGCCGGCACATTTTGGTTGTCGGGGTGGACGGTTCCAGTGCCTCGGGCAAGACCTCCGTCGCGCGCTACCTGAGGTCGGCGCACCCCGAGGTGACAGCGGTGGTACACACCGATGATCTCGCCTGGCACCACTCGTTCTTCGGCTGGCACGAGTTGCTGCGCACAGAGATCCTGGTACCGGTCGCGAAAGGTGCGTTGCCGGTCGAGTACCGGCCGCCGGGCTGGGTGCGTCAGCAGCGCTGCGGTGCGATCCGGATCGGTGACTCGACCCGCTGCCTGATCGTCGAAGGAGTGGGTGCGGCACATCGCTCGGTCGCCGAGTGGCTCGACGTCAACGTTTGGGTTCAGGCGTCCGCGGACGTGCGTGCCTACCGACAAGAGCAGCGGTTGCGCGCCGGCATCGACAGCCTGGATTTCATGGACGACTGGAACGCGCATGAACGGCTCTTCCATCAACGCGATCTGCCATGGACGCGAGCCGATTTCATGATTGATGGTAACGATGCCCGACTGCGTGAACCCGCTACTGGCCCCGACCGGATGGACGCGGGTGGTCGCGAACGGTTGGTGCACAGTTCCTGAGGAGGCGTCATGCCGACCCGCCCTGATGAGACTCAGCTGGGATCGAACGTCTCGCGGGTAGGCTGCATATTCCGACCGCAGCATCCGCCCGAACTTCTACCAAGCGTTGCCCGCGCGGCGGACGAGGCCGGACTTCATGAACTCTGGTTGTGGGAGGACTGCTTTCTTCACGGAAGCATCGCTGCCGCAAGTGTCGCCTTGGCGCACAGTCGATCCCTGACCGTCGGTATCGGTGTCTTGCCGGCGCCACTGAGGTCGGTGTCCACCACCGCGATGGAGGTCGCCACACTGGCGCGACTGTATCCGGGTCGGCTTCGCGTTGGGATCGGGCACGGAGTGCAGGAGTGGATGGCGCAGATCGGCCGGCGTGTGGAGTCGCCAATGACTCTGCTGCGTGAGTACACTCACTGTCTCCGAATGCTTCTCGATGGAAACAACGTCACCTTCCGCGGCCGCTACATCCACCTCGACGCCGTCCAACTCGTGTTTCCTCCTGCCGGGCGACTCGACCTGTTGGTTGGGGCCACAGGCCCGCGAACTCTGGCTCTGAGTGGCGAACTCGCCGACGGCACCATCCTGACCGGCGGGACCGCGCCCGACGGTGTGCGTCGGGCACGGCAGCACATCGCCGAGGGTGCGAACCGGGTGGGTCGGAACACCCCGCACCCTGTCGTTGCCTTCGTGCCATGCGTGATCGGGCCCGACGCAACCGCTGTGATCGCTGATGAATTGCGCGCGTGGAACTCTGAGGGTGATCCCGGAGACCTCGCAGCGTTCGGTTCTACGTCCGGCGACGTTGCCGAACAAGCGTTCCGCTGGCGGGAAGCAGGTGCCGACACCATCGTTTTCCAGCCCACGGCGCAGGCCGGGCCGGAACACTTTGTTCGGCGGATCGCGACGGAGGTCCAGCCGTTGCTGAGTGGGTGAGGGGGCAAGCGAGGTGGTCTCCGTGGCGAGGCGATCCTGCCACAAAAGGGGCGAGCCGAGCATTGTGCTGGCCGTAATTTTTGGCTATTGTCGACAACTAGACAACAGTACCGAGGCTCTCATGAGGACCCCATGACCAAGAATGGAGCGCACTGATGCCATTCATCGACGGATACCGCCACCCCTTCTACTACCGCTCGTGGCGTGCAGACCACCCGCGCGCGAGAGTTCTTCTCCTGCATGGATTCGGCGAAAATACGGGGCACTACCACCGTCTCGCCCACGCGCTGAACGCCGGCGGATACGACGTATTCGGCCCAGATCACGTGGGACACGGCCACACCGGAGGAACGCCGCGCGGCTACTTCCCGTCGGTGGCCGAATTGGCCGAGAACGCAGCCATATTGGTGGATCACATCGAAACCGATGAACCAACGTTGCCTGTTGCGATTGTGGGACATTCACTCGGCGCACTCGCAGGAGCGATGCTGGCCATCAGTGAGCCGGGCAAATGGACATGTCTCGCGATGACCGGAGCGCCGCTGTGGGGCCTTCCCGCCGCAGCGGCGGGTCGAACCGACCTGGTCATGTCCCGGGACGAGGCCTACCTTGATGCGCTGGCCAACGACCCACTGGGATTCGACACCGGACCGGCCGAAAGTAACCTCTGGTCGGCAATCGGCCTCGCAGGATCGAGGATTCGATGTTCGCTTCCCGCACTCGGCCTGCCGGTGCTGTTGGTGAATGGCGAACACGATGCGTTCGCGCCGGCTCCGCAAGCAGTGGATTTCGCAGCCGAACTGATGTCTGGGCGTGCGGTGACGATCGCCGGCGGCTATCACGACATACCGAACGATCGCGCGCATGCCGAGGTCGGTCGCATAATCATCGATGCTCTCGACCAGTCGCTTCACTCAGTTCTGGCATGATGCGCTGATGACCGGACGCGACATCAGATAGCTGGTCAAGCCCGAACGGGCGTCCTTTTTGGGTCACATCCGACGTGGATTCCGGGGCAGGGTCGGTCGCGATCACTCTGCTCGTCGACGAAGGGGATCGATGCACGTCCGTCACCGAATCCAGGACGTCGCCCGCCTGAGTCGCGGGCTGATCAGCGATCACTTCGGCCCAGGCCGGGCTGATCGAAGCGGTTGTCTCGTCCGAGCCGGGAGCGGGGTTGCCCCGGACGCACGACCAGAACCGACTGACCCAGACTCCAGCTACCCTCCACCATGCACACCCGAACATGGGGAATTCCGTGACGGACACGCCTGAGGAATTACGTGACCGTCGACACATGGGGCCACCTTGGCGCATTATTGAGGCTGCTCACTGGGGTTGGGCCTGTCAAGTCCAGGGCGGTGGCTGCCGGTATGAGCGGTCTTCGATGATGAGGTGCGGCCTCGGAAGGCGATGCGGTCGATGGCCGAATGCGCGAGCGGGGCGTCGGTGGTCATGGTGAGCCGCTCGGCGGGTTCGCGGTTGGAGGTCGCGATCGTCGTCTTGGCTTGGCGCTCGACAACGAGTTCGTAGAGCCGTTGATCTGGGCCGCGTCGAGATTCCGCAGGGCGAATTCGTAGATGATGAGGACGTCCACAGCGGTGAGGCGGCGGAGTCCGGCGTCGATGAACTGCGGGTGGTGAGGTCGCCGAGCAGGGTGCGGTCATAGCGCAGGTCGCGTCGGTGGCCTGCCAGGTGTAGATCCGGATCATGGCGGCGAGAGCGTCTTTGGCAGATCGGACTGCCGCGGAACTGGATTCACGCCTCGAGACTTCGTCTGCGAGGAGCTGTAGAAAAAAGCTCAGGTGGGAGCTGGTGTGTTGGCGGGCCAGCGGGCCAGCGGGGCGCGTTTGGGGCAGGGTATCGGCGAGCGCGCCGAGTTTAAGTGCCGGTAGCCGCGGGTGGAGAACCGACCCGGTTCTCCCGCGACTCATCCGAATACTCCACGACACCAACAGTATTGGCAATCATTCCCGGAACTGCCGAACCGGACGAACACCCATGACCACCCGCCATCACCCGCTGGAGGAAGCCGTCGGCGCTCACATGATCGGGCTGGTGAAGACTTCGACCTGACCGATCACCGCATCAGTGTCGCCGCCTCGGCGCCGGCCTCACGAGTGAGCCCGGCCGCTTGTGCGGCTTCGACACAGCGTCGCACCGTCTTGCGGTCGACCCCGTATGCGCGGCGATCGTGCGCAAGCCTGGCGCGGGCAACCCCGCCGCCAGGCAGTCGACACACAACCGCAGTACTTCCTTGATTGTTTCCAGTGCAATCGCCCGGTAGCCCATCGCCGCCGACCCCTTCCAGACACGGCCGAGTCAACGAACAAACGAAGGGACCACCGACGTCGGGACGGGTGGTCCCATGACTGGCAATCCAGGTGGTCCCGCCCTCGTGGCAAGAACAAGCTCACGGTGGTCCCTCCACGGTGGCAAATGACACCGTCGATCGACCTCGACCTCGACCTCGACCGGCGACGTGCCGACAGTCACTTCCACATCGGGTTGGCCGTCGCCGCCAGTCTCGGCGACTCGCGTCTGCGAGGGGACAGGTTCAAGGCGAGACTGTGCCTCTGCTGGGCGCCTGCGACGGACCGATCGACAACCCCGAGACAGTCGAGGCGGATCGGCGAGCGAAATGAATCGAAGTCGAGCATTGTGTGATCTGTGATCACAAGTTACTCTATCCACTGAGACGCGGATCACACCCACCTCTCCAGGCTAGGAGTTCACATGATCATCAACCCACTCGACGACGCACCTTTGACGAGGTTTCACAAGAAGCTCGCGGTCTTTTCATCCGGGGGACCGTTCCTCGACGGGTTCATCCTGTCGATCATCGGCGTCGCGATGGTGCAGATCTCCGATCAGTGGCATCTCTCGGCGGCCGCGCAGGGCCTGATCGCCGCCTCGACACTCATCGGCATCCTCTTCGGTGCCTATGTGGGCGGCCGAATGACCGACCGCTTCGGCCGCGAGGTGCTCTTCACGATCGACCTGATCGCGATCATTGCCTTCTCGGTGGCCCAGTTCTTCGCACCCAATGTCATCTGGTTGATCATTCTGCGGCTGCTGATCGGCATGGCCGTCGGAGCCGACTATCCGATCGCGACGTCGTTGCTGACCGAGTTCACACCCCGCAAGTACCGCGGACCGTTCCTGGGAGCGTTCGTCGCCATGTGGTTCGTGGGTGCGGCCGTCGCCTACATCGTGGGTCAGCTCTTGGCGCAGACCGGTGACGTGAACGCGTGGCGGTGGATGCTGGCAAGCGCCGCAATCCCGGCGATCATCATCGTCCTCGCCCGGATCGGAACCCCGGAATCGCCGCGCTGGCTGGTCAGCAAGGGCCGCCACGACGAGGCCGACGAAGTGATGCGCAAGGTCTACGGCCCGAGCGTGAGCGTTACGGATCTTCCGCAAGAAGAGGACGCGAACGTCGGTGTCAAGGATCTGCTGCGCTCCGGGTACGGCACACGGATGGCATTCATCACGCTGTTCTGGACCTTCTCGATCGTCCCGCTGTTCGCCGTGTACGCCTTCGCCCCGAAGATTCTGGGAGCGCTGAACCTCTCCGGAGACGCAGTACATGTCGGCTCGGCCGTCATCACCATCCTGTTCCTGGTCGGGTGCGTCATCGCCCTGTTCCTGGTGAACCGCGTGGGCCGTCGCCCGCTGCTCATCCACAGCTTCCTGTGGTCGGGTATCGCGCTGGCGCTGCTGGGCTTCTTCCCGAATGCCTCGACGTGGATCATCATGGCGCTCTTCGCCATCTACGCAGTGGTGATCGGCGGCACGCAGATCATGCAATGGGTCTACCCGAACGAGTTGTTCCCCACGGAAATCCGCGGCACAGCGGTGGGCATGGCGTCGTCGCTGAGCCGGATCGGCGCAGCGGTCGGTACCTTCCTGGTGCCAATGGCACTCGACTCACTCGGCATCGGCATGACGATGCTCATCGGTGCCGCCATCACCCTGCTCGGCGCGGTCCTGTCGCACTTCATGGCACCGGAGACCCGCGGCATGACGCTGACCGAGAGTGCCGCACTCGGCACCGCGCCGGCGCCGTCCCGCCAAGCGGCCCCGGTCGCCGCGTGACGCACAGCGTCACCTCACCACACACATCACATCAATCAGCTTGAGCGAGAGGAACAATCATGAAGGACGTAGTGATCGTCGGAGGTGGACTGGCCGGTCTGTCGGCAGCCTGGCGACTGCGGCACTGGGACACCGTGGTCCTGGAGTCGGGTAGCCGCGTGGGCGGCCGCATCCGCTCGGAGAAGCGAGGACAGTACTTCCTCAACTGGGGTGGACACGTCTTCGCCGGCGCCGGCACCTCCACCGACGCCCTGCTGTCGGAGACCGGCACCGCATCCACCAAGGTGCCCGGATCGCTGTCGGGTCTGGCGATGAACGGCAAGGTGCTCCTCGACGGCCCGGTGCAGACCTATCCCTTCCGCGTCCCGATGCCGATGTCGTCACGGGTGGCCCTGCTCAAGGCGGGCGCCAAGGTCGGATTCGACGTCCTGCGGTACGCCCGCGCCGTGCGGGTCCGGCCGGGCGAGTCCCCGCAGGTGCGCCAGCAGCGAATCTACGAGTTCGAGAACGACCGCTCATTCGCCGACTACACCGGAGTGCTGCCCGAGGACGCCGACGCACTGTTCCGCCCGACCGTGACCCGGTCGGCCGGTGATCCCGAAGAGTTGTCGGCCGGCGCCGGCATCGGCTACTTCAGTCTCGTCTGGAACATCGGCGCGGGTCTCGATCGCAGCATCCTCGGTGGGCCGTCGACGCTGATCGAGAACATCGCGGCATCGATGCGGGACCGCATCGAGATGGGTGCGGCGGTGAATGAGGTTGTGCACAAGAAGAACTCGGTCGTGGTGCGCTACACCCAGGACGGTGTCGACCGGGAGGTCGAGGCGCGCTACGCGGTCCTGGCCACGCCGGCGACGGTGAGCCACAAGGTCGCCGTCGACGTTCCTGCGGACCTGCGTGATGCGCTCGGCAAGATCCAGTACGGCCCGTACGTGAGCGCAGCATTCCTCACCAACGAGACCGGCCCGCAGCCCTACGACGGCGCCTACGGCATCGCCACCCCCAAGCGTTCGTTCAACGTCGCACTCAACATGGGCAATATCGTCCGCGGATCGGAACGGACCCGTCAGCCAGGTGGCAGCCTGATGACCTTCTCGCCGGCGAGCCTCGCGCGCAAGCTGCTCGATCGCACCGACGACGAAATCGTCGACACCTACGTCGGCGACCTCGACGACATCTTCCCCGGCTTCGCGGGCAACGTCGAGGAGGCGCACGTGCAGCGGTGGCACACCGGCGCGCCGTACTGCTTCCCCGGACGCGGGAAGTTGCAGTCCACGCTCACCCGGCCGTCGGACAGGGTCTTCCTGGCCGGTGACTACCTGGGCACCCTCTACACCGAGACCGCGATCAGCTCGGCGTTCACCGCCGCGCAAGAGGCCGCGAGCCGGCTCGCCCGCGACTACCAGACCCGCTCGCTGGTCAGCGTCCCGGATCTCAAGCCCAGCGCCGCCGCCATCTGAACAGCCAGAACCACTCTCGCAGAAGGAAATCCACTCTCATGACCAATGCATTGCGCGGCGTCCTCACCGCCCTCACCACCCCGTTCGACGCCGACGAGAACATCGACACCGCCCGGCTGAAGCGGATCGTCGACCGCTCCATCGACGCCGGCGTCAACGGCGTCGTCGCCGGCGGATCGACGGGTGAGTTCGCCTCGATGAGCCACGACGAGCGACGAGAACTCGTCGACACCGTCGTCGCCCACACCGCCGGTCGAGTCCCGGTGATCGCGCAGACGGGTGCGACCACGACTCGTGAGGCGATCACGCTCTCCCGCGCGGCGCAGGCATCGGGGGCCGACGTCCTGATGCTCGTCACCCCGTACTACGAGTCCCTCTCGCTCGACGAGACGGTCGCCTACATCAAAGACGTCGCCGGCGCGGTCGACCTGCCGGTGATGCTCTACAACATCCCCGCCGCCACGGGCGTCAACCTCGACGCCACGACCGCAGCCGGCCTGGCCCGCGAGGTCGGCAACATCCGCTACATCAAGGACTCCAGCGCGAACTGGGAACAGGCACTGCAGCTCATCCACCATCACAGCGACGTGCTCGGCACCTTCATCGGCTGGGACAGCTACCTCTACAGCGCACTCGTCGAGGGTGCCGCCGGTGTGATGGCTGGTGCCGCCAACGTGGTCCCGAACGAGATCGTCGCGGTGTACCGGGCGATCGCCGCCGGTGACCTCGACGGCGCGCTCGCCCAGTGGCGGCGCCTGTACCCGGTCATCGACGCGCTGATCTCGGTGCCGTTCATCTCGGCGGTCAAGGCCGGGCTGCGCATCCTCGGCGAGCCGGTCGGCTCGCCGCGCAAGCCCGTGTCGGATCTCAATGCAGAAGAACTGGCCGGGGTCGAAGCAGCACTCGCAGCGTTGCGTCGGGAGGCTGCACTGGTCTAGCCGCAACACTGTGTCAGGGGCACCCGCCACCGGGTGCCCCTGACGTGTCGGCGCTACATTTTCGCTGGTCGCGCGTCCACATCCCGCGACGCCCCAAGTTGAGCACTTTGCGCGACTACGCCCTTTAAGATGTGATCTGTGGTCACAGAAGTGCAGTCATCTCTGCTGACGGATCAGGTGTACGAGAAGATCCGCGACGCGATTCTGAGCGGGGAGTTCCCGGTCGGGTATCGGTTGCGGGTCCGCGACCTGGCAACCCTCGTCGGTACCAGCGTGATGCCGGTCCGAGAGGCGATCCGCCGCTTGGAGGAGGCCGGTCTCGCCGAACGTGAACCCCACAAGGGTGCGGTGGTCAAGGAACTCTCCCTGTCCGAGCTGAAACACGTGTACGACGTTCGGCGTCTGCTCGAGGTGGAAGGTGCCCGACTCGGAGCCGAACGCATCTCGGCTGCCGACGTCGACAGGATGACCACCGAGTACGAGGCGATGAGGGAGGCGATCATCGCCGAAGACGTCCCAGAGTATCTCGATCGCGACGAGGCGCTGCTGGCGATCCTCTACGAGGCCTCCGGCAACCCTGTTCTCCTGCAGACTATTCGATCGTTGTGGAGCCGATGTCGCGCCTACAAACTCGTGGGCGCCCAGGGCACGCTCGGTTCCGAACGCGGCGCACAGCTATGGACCTACCAGCGTGAACTGATCGATGCGGCGGCCGGCAACGACAGTGCCGCAGCAGCCGCGATCAACGACCGTTCGTTGGTCGATGCGACCGAACGTATCGAGGAGCTGCTCGCCGCGCAGACTGCGGGCGATTGACCCGACCTGCGGCTGCATCGGGCAGGTAACATCGACGAATATTCGCCCACGAAGTCTCCCGAACCGAGGTGGCCAGTGTGACCGCATCCGCCGACCCGCTTCGGCCGTTCGATCAGCGGTCGGCGGCAGTCGCGCGCACCGAGCACGCGCTGTTCGGGCGGCTCGACAACGAGGACGCGTCGGTTGCCGTTGCCCGGCGTCTGCGCACCGCGATCGGTCTGGGCGTCCTCGGGGCCGGCGAGAAACTGCCGAAGGAGGCCGACCTGGCCCGGCAGATGGGGGTCACCCCGTTCTCGCTGCGCGAGGCCCTGGCCACGCTGCGCGCCGAAGGCCTGATCATCACCCGGGCCGGCGGCAGGGGTGGCAGCTTCGTCGAAGCGGCCGGCGACTCCGGTGCCATGGCCCGCGAGACGCTGTCCGAGCTCACCGCCACCGAACTGCGCGACCTGGGGGACTGGCGGGCGGGATTGACCACATACGCGGCCTGGCTTGCCGCGCAACGCGGTTCGACGGCGAGTGCGGAACGGCTCGCGGCGCTGGCCGACGAACTCCGGGAGGTCACCGCGGCCGATCAGGGCCGCAGAGTGCTCGGACGGTTCCACGTCGAACTCGCCTCGGCGGCCCAGTCGATGCGACTGACCCGCGCCGACCTGTCGGCACACGAGGAGTTCGACTGGCTCGTCCAGGTGCTCCTCGACGACTCCCAACAGCGTGAGGTGCTGGCCGACGCCATGGCCGACGTCGCCGAAGCAGTGCGCGCGGCCGACGCAGACTCGGCGTGGAACACCGCACAGAACCTCGTGTCGCATGAGATCACAGAACTCACGCGGCATCGACTGCAACTCATCGCAGACGGTATCGGGTCCGAACCCGGCCCACACGCCGATCTCGTCACTGAACTGCACCGGATCGCGACCGTGGCCGTCGACCTCCTCGAGGCGATGGCGGGTGAGATCTCGGACGAGGTGTCCGAGCCGCCTGTACTTGAATCGCTCACCGCGGTCGTGGCCCGCGCGGTGTTGCCGCGGCTGGGGCGGGTGGAAGAGCTTGTCTACGGCATCGGTTTCATGGCGGCGATCGAACTCCTTGACGGCGCGCCGTATTGGATCGAATGGTGGCAGCGTGCGGCTGACGGTACGTTCGATCGCGACTACAGCCATCAGCTCGACCCCGGCCGGGACGACTTCTACGACTACGGGTCTCAGGAGTATTTCACCAGCCCGCAAGCGACTGCGCGTCCCCATGCGATGGGACCGTACATCGATCACGGCGGAGTCGACGACTACCTCGTGACGGTCACCGCCCCGGTGACCAGGGCCGGTGAGTTCCTCGGCATCATCTGTGCCGATGTCCGGGTCGCCGGGCTGGAGATCGCGCTCTCGCCATGGCTGGCTCGTGAGGCCGGGGAGTGTCTGGTGCTCAACGCGGATTCTCGTGTACTGCTCTCGAATTCGATGCGTTACAACGTCGGCGACCTCGTCCCGGCAGAACCCGGGCTCGAGGTCACCGACGTCGGTGCCTTCGGGTGGACGGTGGCCCGACAGTGAGTCAACTGTGGGTGATGTCCCGGGTGACCGGCGGGTGCACCGACAATCGTTCCCGGCGGGCGAAGCGGACGACGTCGACAACCTCCCGCTCGGTGTGCGCGGCGCGACCGTGAACACGGCGTGCACTGCTGATTGCCACCCCGTTTCCGCCTAGAATGCTGAGACGCATGGTCGAGCGGGGGCGCCACCGCGATGGGTCCGGTCCCGGTCATCGCCCGTGGTTGTGCATGACGTGCTTGGTGCGGGAGTAGTCATCGAGTGCGTAGATCGACAGGTCGCGGCCGTATCCTGAGCCCTTGAAACCACCCCAGGGCGCCTCGGTAGCGAGCACCAGGTGCGAGTTGACCCATACCGTTCCGGCGTCAATACGCGCGGCGACATCGTGGCTGCGGCGGGCGTTCTCGGTCCACACCGATGCGGACAGGCCGTAGGGTACAGAGTTCGCGCGAGCGATGGCCTCGTCCTCGGTGCTGAAGGTCTCGACGGTGACGACCGGGCCGAAGATCTCGTTGCGGGCAACCTCGGCGTCCTCGGGCACGCCGACGAGAACCGTCGGTGCGATGAAGAATCCGGGTCCGTCGAGGGCGCTGCCGCCGACCGCGGCGGAGATGCCGGCAGCCTCGGCGCGCGACAGGAACCCGACGACGCGGTCGAAGTGCGCCCGCGAGACCATCGGTCCGATCTCCACGTCGTCACCGGCGCCCGGCTCGCCGACGACGAACGACGACACCTGATCCACGAGTTTCTCGGTAAGTTGATCGGCGACCGACTCGTGCACCAGGATGCGGCATCCGGCGCCGCATTCCTGTCCGGAGTTCCAGAATCCCGCGGCCCGGATGCCGGTGGCGACCGCGTCGAGGTCGGCGTCGTCGAACACGACGACCGGCGCCTTGCCGCCGAGTTCGAGGTGCACGCGCTTGAGGGTGTCGGATGCACCCGCGGCGACCGCGCGACCCGAGTTGACCGAGCCGGTGAGGGCGATCATCGCCAGGCCCGGATGCTCGGACAGACGCGCGCCGACCACAGCGCCGATGCCGGTCACCACGTTGAGGACGCCCGACGGCAGGAGGTCGGCGACGAGCTCGGCGAACTTGATGGTGGTCAGCGGGGTCTGCTCGGACGGTTTGATGACCAAGGTGTTGCCCGCGGCCAGGATCGGCGCGGTCTTCCACGCTGCCATGAGCAGCGGATAGTTCCAGGGCGTGACAACGCCGATCACGCCGAGCGGTTCGCGCAGGATCACCGACAGGTGGCCTTCGGTGTAGTCGGCCGCAGCCTGCGAAGTGATGGCACGCGCCGCACCCGCGAAGAACCGGAACGTGTCGACGGTGCTGGCGATGTCGTCGCGGGACACCTCGAACGGCTTCCCGGTATTCGCTGACTCCAGCCGAACGAGAAGCTCGGTGTTGGCTTCGACGCGATCGGCGATCTGCAGCAGAATCAGCGATCGTTCCTTGGGAGTGAGCTTGCCCCATGCCGACTGGGCCGCGGTCGCGGCCGCGACGGCCGCGTCAACGTCGTCTGTTGTGCCATTGGCAATCTGAGCGATTTCCTGCTCATCGCACGGGTCGATCACAGGGAGTGTGGCATCTGAGGTACTCGGCCGGAAGGCGCCGTCGATGAACTGGCCGTGGGGCGGTAGGTCGGTATCGGAGATCAGCGTGGTGCCTGCTGTGGCGCGGCGGATCTCAAAGGTCTGGGTGTGGGTCGCAACGGTCATGCGGGGAGCCTTCGTCGAGGGTGTGATCTGAATTATGAATATTTGTACACAAATAATTGCAGGAGGCAAGACGTGGGTCAACCGGACCTATCCGGTACCTGATCCGGTCTTTTCTTGGCTTTCCCGATCCTCAACACTCGTTGCATGTAGTCGAAGCTTCTTTCGCGGCCTGCAACTCGAGCTCGCGCCCTTCCTCGATCGGTCGACCGTTGAGCGGCAACTCGATCGTCGCCCTGACCGATGCCGGTGCCGACCGAGTAGGTGCCATCGGAGTCGACGACGATCTTGATGTGACAGAAGTGGCAGCAATAGGCATAGGGCGCCAGT
>NZ_BAHC01000044.1 GCF_000298195.1 Gordonia rhizosphera NBRC 16068
CTGGCCGGAGTTCCGCAGTTGGTAGGCATTTTGGCGTTGCCGCTGGGATGAATGCGCAGGTGAGAGCGGTGCGGGGTGCCGGAAAACGCGAAAACCTGTAGGCACACGACTTATGGCGTGCCTGCTGGTAATCCGGTGTTTTGTGTGGTGTTGTGTAGGTATGTACCTGCGGGAGACGCGGCGGAAGAACAAAGACGGTTCCACCGTGTCCTACCTGCAACTGGCCCACAACGAACGCCACCCGTCCACCGGTGCCTCGACGGCGAAGGTGATCCACAACTTCGGCCGCGCCGAGACCGTCGACCGCGACGGGCTGGCCCGGCTGGTGTCCTCGATCTCGCGGTTTCTCGCACCGGAGCAGGTGGCCGCCGCCGGGGCCGGCGAGGGGGTGGAGATTCTTGATAGCCGCCGCCTGGGCGGTGCGTGGACGCTGGACCGATTGTGGGAACGGTTGGGGATCGGCGCGGCGATCACCCGCGCCGCCGCCGACCGGCGCCTCGATGCCGCCGCGGTCGAGCGGGTGATCTTCACCCTGGTCGCCCAGCGCGCACTCGAGCCGGGCTCCAAACTCGCCGCGACCGGCTGGCTCGCCGAACGGGTCGCCATCAGCGGGATCACCACGTTGACCGATGATCAGGCCTATCGGGGGATGGACTTCCTGCTCGAGGCACTCGACGAGATCGCCGCCGAAGTGTTCACTTCTGTTGCGCACCTGCTGAATCTGGATCTCGACATCGTATTCGTCGACACCACCTCCACCTACTTCGAAACCGACAGCCCCGATGAGCTGCCCGAGATGGCCGACCCGGTGGTCGACGACGGCATCACCCGGCCGGCCGAATCCGGCACCCGCACGTTCGGCCATTCCAAGGACTTCCGCACCGACCTGCCCCAGGTGGTGATCGCAATGGCCGTCACCCGCGATGGCATCCCGGTGCGCTGCTGGACCTTTCCCGGCAACACCGCCGACACCGCGATCATCCGCACCATCAAAGACGACCTCGCCGGCTGGCAACTGCGCCGGCTGGTGTGGGTCGCCGACCGCGGTTTCGCCTCCGCCACCAACCGCGCCTACCTCACCCGCGGTGGCGGGCACTACATCCACGCAGAGAAACTGCGCCACACCAACACCGAAGCCGCCGCCGCTCTCGCCCGGCCCGGCCGCTACCACACCGTCGGCGACAACCTGCGGGTCAAAGAAGTCCACGTCGCCCCGGGCGGGGACGGGGATGGTGACGGCGGTGCCCGCGCAGTGCGGTTCGTGTTGTGCCACAACCCCGATCAAGCCGAGCGTGACGCCACCGTGCGTGCCAACCTGGTCGAGCACTTGCGGGAGCAGATCACCGGATCCGATGCCTGGACCACCCGCCGCCGTGACGAGTTCGTGGGGTCCTTGAAGGCCAAGCCCGGCTTGCGGCGGTACCTGCGGCGCACCAAGAGCGGGTTGCTGCGCATCGATGCGGCCGCCATCAAGACCGAAGCAGGGCTGGACGGCAAGTGGTTGTTGCGGACCTCCGACACCACGCTCACCCCGGAAGATCTGGCCGCGGCCTACAAGCAGTTGCTCGCCGTGGAACGGGGTTGGCGGGACATGAAGGGCGCGTTGAAGCTGCGTCCGGTGTTCCACTACCGCGAAGACCGTATCCGCGCTCACGTGCAACTGTGTTGGCTGGCGTTGCTGCTGATCCGGGTCGCCGAAACCGCCACCGGTGACACCTGGCGAACCATCGCCCACGAACTCGACCGTCTGCACCTGATCACCCTGGCCACCGACCACGGCACCGTCGCGCAACGCTCCGCACTGACCGCGGGCCACCGCCGCATCCTCGGCGCTCTGGAGCTGCCCGAACCACCCCGATTCGTCGACTTCACCCTCACCGCCTGAACAGTCCGTTCACGCGCCCCGAGCGACAATGAGGTCGTGTAGTAACACGACCTCAACACGCCAATTCATCATCACCGCACGTCAACACCCATTTCTGCGGAATCGTGTGCCCAGCATCTGCGGAAGTCCGG
>NZ_BAHC01000043.1 GCF_000298195.1 Gordonia rhizosphera NBRC 16068
GGCGGTCCGGGCCACCGGCGTGCAGGCGGCGTTGCGCACCTTCGCGCAGCAGTGCGCCGCCGCGGCCGGCTGTTCGCTCGGCGACGACGGCATGGCGACGATCGGCGACGTGCTCGCGATGGGTCGTACCGGCCGGCTCGGTGGACTGTCGGACACCGAGGCGCTCAATGCGATCACGAGCTCGCTGGCGGTGTCACCGAACGATCCCCGGGATCTCGCCACCCTCGCCCGGTCGATCGTCGCGGCGCAGCGAGGCGACGTCGGGGCCCTCACCGCCGCGGCCGGGGTCGCCGACGAGTTACGCACCACCGACGGGCAACTCGTCTCGCGCTGCAACGACGTCACCGGCCCGGTCGGCCAGAACGAGATCCCCGGACTCGTCGACGCGTGGACGAAACAGAATCCGCTGACCGGCGCCGACAGCGCACTGTCACTGTTGCGGTGCAACGCGTGGGCGACGGCGAGCGCCACGAACCCGCCGAGCGCGCTGCCGGTGGACCCGCTGATCCTCGCCGGCGCCAACGACCCGATCAACGGGGGCGGCGGCGCGGACACTCTCAACGCGTTGTTCATCAAGGCCGGTGTCTCCCCCACGACGGTCACGTGGGAAGGCCTCGGCTACTCGGTGCTGGCCCGCAGTTCCTGCGCGGCCGACGTCGTCACCACCTATCTCGGCGATCAGCCCCTCGGCGAACCCGGCCAACGGGGTTGCCCCGTCTGACCGGTGTTTCCCCGGGGGCACGCGGCCGGTCGATGCCGGGTGTGCCCGAGGATCACAGGTGGGCGTAGTACGGTTCGCGAGTGGCGATTCTCGACAATTACCTCCGCCCCCGGATGACCATGCAGCGGATCATCCCGATGGTGTTGTGGCCGATCAGCATCATGATGATCCTGCAGCGCTCGATCATCCTCGCGGTGAACGGCGATCGCACCGACGACTTCGCACCCGTCTACCAGGCCGCACTGCGGTTCCTCAACGGCCAGCCGGTCTACGCGGAGAACCTCGACACCGTCGACCCCCACTATCTGTACCCGCCGTCGGGAACCCTGCTGATGGCGCCGATCGCGACCATCGACCCCGAACGGTCACGCTGGATCTTCATCGCGGCGAGTGTCGTGGCGCTGCTGGCCTGCGCGTACCTGCTGGCCCGGCTGTTCGGCTTCGGTGCGCGCTCGTGGGTGATACCGGTCATCGTGTTCTTCTTCTTCAGCACCGAAACGGTCGCGCACACGCTGATCTTCACGAACTTCAACTCGTTCGTGTTGCTCGGCATGCTCGCGTTCCTTCTGCTCATGCGCAGCCGCCACGACCTGTGGGCCGGTGTCCCGATCGGGCTGACACTGGCCATCAAACCCGTGCTGGCGCCGTTGCTGCTGCTGCCGCTGCTCAACCGCCAGTGGAAGATCCTGGTCACCGCCATCGGCATCCCGCTGGTCCTCAACATCGTGGCGTGGCCGCTGGTCGTCGACTCCAACTCGTTCGTCACCCGCACGGTGCCCTACCTCGGTGAGGCCCGCGACTACTACAACAGCTCGATCGCCGGCAACGGAGCCTACTTCGGTGTCGCCGACTGGCTGGTGGTGCTGCTGCGCGTCGCATTCGTCGCGATGGCGGTGTTCTCGCTGTGGTTCCTGTACCGCTACTACCGCAAGACCGACGAGTTGCTGTGGCTCGCGACGTCGACGGGTGTGCTGCTGGTCACCGAGTTCCTGGTGGGCGCGCTCGGTCAGGGCTACTACTCGATGCTGCTGTTCCCGCTGCTGATGACCGTCTTCCTGCCCGGCTCGACGATGCGCAACTGGCCGGCCTGGCTCGGCGTCTACGGCTGCATGACCTTCGACACGTACTACTCGGAGGAATGGCGATCCTTCGGCTGGATGCTCGAGTACAACAAGGTGACCTGGGGCTGGTCGCTGCTGATGATCGCGGTGTTCTGTTCGCTGCTGTTCCGCTACCTCGACATGCGCCGCGACGGCGTCGCCTCGCTGGACGGCCGACCCGACGACACCCTCGACGAGGGTCGCCTCACCAACGACGGGCCGGGTGGTGGCGGCGGGCGCGATTCCGTGGCTACCGTGGAGAAATGAGCACCGACACCCCTGCCGAATCCGGCTCTGCGGACCGTCCCGAGGTTCTCGACGCCACCGCCGTCACCGACGAGGAGTGGCGGCGACGGCTGTCCCCGGCCGAATACCGGGTGCTCCGGCAGGCCGGCACCGAGGCCCCCTTCACCGGCGAGTACGCCGACACCAAGACGGTCGGGGTCTACCGTTGCCGCGCCTGCGGGGCCGAGCTGTTTCGCAGCGACCAGAAATTCGACTCGCATTGCGGCTGGCCGTCGTTCTTCTCACCGCTGGCCGGTGATGCCGTCATCGAACGCGCCGACACCTCCCTCGGGATGCGTCGCGTCGAGGTGTTGTGCGCGAACTGCGAAGGCCACCTGGGGCATGTCTTCGCCGGCGAGGGCTACGACACGCCCACCGACCTGCGCTACTGCATCAACTCGATCAGCCTGCAGCTCGAACCCACCGACGACTGAGGACGCCCCC
>NZ_BAHC01000042.1 GCF_000298195.1 Gordonia rhizosphera NBRC 16068
GTGGTGGCCGCGGCCGGCTTGCGTCCGGGGACGGGGGCACCCGGTTTGGGTGCCGGACGGGCTGGGCCGGGCTTCACACCGGAGCCGTTCGCACCCGGCTTGGGGGCGCCACCCGGCTTCGCCTGGGACTTCCCGGCGTCCTTGGACCCTCCACCCTGGGGGAATGATTCGCGAAGTCGACGGGCCACCGGGGCCTCGACGGTCGACGACGCTGATTTGACGAACTCGCCCTGTTCCTTCAGTCGTTCGAGCACCTGCTTGCTCGTCACGCCGAGTTCTTTGGCCAGTTCATGCACGCGGGCCTTGCCTGCCACTGCTCTCCTCACTTGGAGGTCGAGCGGGCTGCCCGCCGCGACCTCGTTGTTACGTCCGATACGCGCTCATCGTGGGTACTTCACGGTGTGCTCATGTCTTCTGCTACCTGTTCCGGGCCGGTTGGCCCTCTTCTTCGGTGATCCCACCGAGCATTTCGGCGAGGCCGTCCGGGTCCACGGTCAGACCGGGGACCCGAAGTGCCGTTGGAAGCGCCTTTCGTCGCACCGCGGCCGACACGCAGTCGCGTCGCGGATGCAACCAGGCGCCTCGTCCTGGCATGGTCTTCGCGAGATCCACCACCACCGCGGGCGGGTCGGGTTCCCGACGGGCGACAACCCGGACGAGATCCGTCGCTGCGGCACGTCGGCGGCAACCGACACACATCCGGACGGGTCCGCACTCGGACATGGTGTCTTTCGGCAACCTGTCCTCGCTCGATGTCGGCACGCTTCGCTAAACCATCGATCAGTCTAGCGCGCCTGGGCGATTCTCGGATAACCGGCTGCTCAGTCGGGGTGCTAGATGGTCCTGGATAGGACCTCTACGGGCTGGGTCGGCGTCCGTGCGACGCAGGTGAGGAGGTGTCGGCGTCGGACCGGATGTCGATGCGCCACCCCGTCAGACGTGCCGCGAGGCGGGCGTTCTGCCCCTCCTTGCCGATCGCGAGGGAGAGCTGATAGTCGGGCACCACCACGCGCGCCGCCTTGCTCGCGAGGTCAACCACCTCCACCGACATCACCTTGGCCGGCGACAACGCGTTGCCGACGAACACCGCCGGATCGGTGTCGTAGTCGATGATGTCGATCTTCTCCCCGGCGAGTTCACTCATCACGTTGCGCACCCGCTGCCCCATCGGCCCGATGCAGGCACCCTTCGCGTTGAGGCCGGAGACCCCGGTGTGCACGGCGATCTTGGACCGGTGGCCCGCCTCGCGGGCGACGGCGACGATCTCCACCGAGCCGTCCTCGATCTCGGGCACCTCGAGGGAGAACAGTTTGCGAACCAGGTTCGGGTGAGTGCGCGACAGCGTGATCTGCGGTCCGCGCGGGCCGCGTGTCACCCCCACCACGTAGCACTTGATGCGGTCGCCGTGGGTGTAGGTCTCGCCGGGCACCTGCTCGGCCGGCGGGATGACACCCTCGGCGCTGTTGGAGTCACTGCCGATCGCCACGACGATCATGCCGCGGGCGTTGGCACGAGCGTCCTGTTGCACCACACCACCGACGATCTCGCCCTCATGGGTGACGAGGTCGCCGAAGTTCTTCTCGTTCTCGGCATCGCGGAGGCGCTGCAGGATGACCTGACGGGCGGTGGTGGCGGCGATGCGGCCGAACCCTTCCGGCGTGTCGTCCCACTCGTGGACGACCTCGCCGGCGTCGTCGAGTTCCTGGGCCATCACCCGCACCGCGCCGGTCTTGCGGTTCACGTCGATGCGGGCGTGCGGCTCGAAGCCGTCGGTGTGGCGATACGCGGTCAGCAGAGCGGTCTCGATGGCGGTGATCACCGTGTCGATCGAGATGCCCTTGTCCGCCTCGATCATGCGCAACGCGTTGATGTCGATGTTCATGGGGCTGGGCTCCTATTCATTTGTCGGCTCCTATTCACTTGTCGGATTCGATTGTGTGCAGATCGGCGGACGGGGCGTTGCGAGATCGGGGGCCGCCGGGTCAGTCATCGGTTCGGCGACGCGCGATCTCGTCCGCGCCGAGACCGCACATCTGTAGTTCGGCGGCGGAAGGTCGGGAGAAATCGACCTCGACGATGGCCCGGGTCACGGCCGCGAGGTCCACGTCGGTCGACCGCAGGCGGCCCCGCTCGTTGACGATCAGGCGGACCCGGCCGTCCTCGACCGGCCCGATACGGCCGGTCAGGCGCCGCGCCGGAGAGTCGTCGACAGCCGCGAGGTCCACCGTGACCTTGCGGCCCCGCGCCCGACGCCAATGCCGGTCGAGGGTCAGCGGCCGGTCGACACCCGGGGAGGTGACCTCCAGGACGTAAGCAGCGTCGGCGATCGACGGCTCCTCGTCGAGGACGTCGGAGATCTCACGGCTGAGGTCGGCGAGGACGTCGAGGTCGCTGCCGCCGTCCCGGTCGACGACAACGGTGACGTCGGTACGACCCGACGACGACGACACGACGACATCCTCGAGATCGAACCCGCGATCGACGACCACCGATTGGACGAGGTCACTCACCTGTTCGGCGGTGATGGCGGGCACGGCGTACTCCTCGTCTTCAGTTTTCGCTGCCTGGTTGCGCGCATCGTCGCGGCACGACCGGACGGCCGCACCTCGACCATCATCGTAGTTGATGGCGGGCACACCGAACGGGGCACTGGCGAACGGACGGTCGCGCTGAGTCGCTGCCGGACGCTGCCCCGGGAACTGGCATCATGTGTCGCGTGAGTTCACCCCTGACCCGACGCGCGGTCCTGCGCGGCGGTCTCGTCGTCGCCGTCGGAACCGTCGCGGCACCGGCGTTCGCGGCCTGTGATCGCGGTCCGACGCCGGAGCAGATCACCGCAGCCACTCTGCTGCCGCTCGCCGATCAGGCCCTCGCCGATCAAGCCGCTGCGCAGGAACTCGCGCCGCGGGCACCCGAGTACACCGACGCGCTCGGGGTCGTCGCCGAACAGCGCGCCGCGCACGCCCAGGCACTGCGCGAGGAGATCACCCGTCTCGACCAGGACACTGCGCGCCGAATCGCCACGCCGGCGGCGTTGTCGTCTGCTCCCGCCTCGTCCCCGGTGGACTCCCCCACTTCGTCCTCTGCTGCTTCGTCCTCTGCCGGTCCGTCGGCCACGACGACACCGACAGCCACGACCGTGCCGGCGCTGCGTGAGCAGCTCGCGTCGTCGGCGCGGGCGGCGGGCGACGCGACATCCTCGCTCGTCGGATATCCCGCCGGGCTCGCCGGCGCGATCAGTGCGTCGGTGACGTCGATGGTGGAGGTGCAACTGCAATGACCGAGACGACCGATGCGCTCTCGGCGGCCGTGGACGCGGAGAACGCGGCGATTTTCACCTACGGTGTGGTCACCGCCTTCGTCTCCGCCACCCGCCGCGACACCGTCGCCACCTTCAGTGCCGCGCACCGGGCGGCCCGCGACACCCTGTCGCAGGCCCTGATCGCCGCCCAGGCACCGGTCCCCGAGGCGGCGGCCGGCTACACCCTCCCCGTCGCCGTGAAGGATCCGGTGAGTGCGGTGCGGGCTCTGCTCGCCGCCGAGGTCGACTGCACCGAGGCCTACCGCGCGCTGCTCGAGCGTGCCGACGATGCGCCGGCGCGCCGGCTGGGCCTCGACGGCCTCACCGACTCCGCAGTCCGCGCGGCCCGACTGCGTGCGATCCTGCGGATGTCGCCGGTGACGCTCGCGTTCCCCGGTTCGCCGACGTGAGGGATCGGGATCGGGTGATCGTCACCCTTCGGAACTCCTCTCGCCGAAATACCTGTCGGATCCCCACGATAAGATGATCGTCTGAGCCATTTTCGGTTTCGAAAACCATTGCAGCGCAACGAAATCGCTTCAGTTTGACCATTGTATTCGAACAGGTGTTCGACTACCATGGGGGCATGCCACTCGACAACCTGCTCCCCACCGTCCGTGACCTGACCATCACCTCCGACGCCACCGGCCGCGAGGTGTACGACACCACCAAGATCCTGATGGGCCTGCGTAACGTGGTCGACCATCAACTCGCCGTGCACGCGGGTGCGCTGGATCGGTTGGGGGTGGCCCGGCAGACCGGCGGCAAAACCCGGGCGTTGTTGATCGAGATGGGTGCCGCACCCACGGCGGCGGATCGGTGGCTGCGGATCGCGGCCGCCTTGACCACCCTGGAACGGGTCGCGGCGTATTCCGGCGATGGGGTTTTCTCTGGTGAACACGTCGATGCCCTGGTCCGCGGCATGGGGCATATCGAGAAACGCGCCCCGGAACCGTTGAGCGAGGTCTCACGCATCGAACACCAGTTGGCGTTGATCGCCCAGGCGTTTGCCGGGGCCACCCCGCGCGAGGTGCTCGACACCGCCCGCAGCATCGGCAACCAGATCGCCGACGACCACGGTGGTGTGCCGGCCGGTGAGGACCGCACCATCAACGAGTGGACGACCACGCCCACCGACGACGGCCGGTTGGAGGTGCAGGCGAATCTGGACATCGTGATCGGGGAGAAACTGGTGTCGGCGATCGAATCCCTGTCGCAGAAGCGTCCCGAACCCGACGGGTCCGAGGATGCCCGCAGCGCGGGGCAGCGCCGTGCGGATGCGTTGGAGATGATCCTGGATGCGGCCGCCCGCGCCGCCAGTTCGGGTGTCACCGAACTGGTGGCGGCCCCGAAAACGCAGTTGAATCTGACCGTCCCGGTCGACACCCCGGATGCGGCGGCGTTGCAGTGGCTGGGCCCGATCTCGCAGACCCTGGCGAAAACGCTGTCCTGTGATGCCACCGTCACGGCGATCATCGTCGACGGCGAGAAGGTGCCGTTGGACATGGGACACCCGCAACGCCTGTTCACCCACCATCAACGCAAGGCGTTGATCGTCCGCGACCACTGTTGTGTCAAATGCGGTGCGGCAGCAGGGTATACGCAGTGTCATCACATCGACCATTGGGCTGACGGGGGTCCCACCGACCTGGACAACGGCTGCCTGTTGTGCACCTCGTGTCACGCCCAAATCCACGCCTCCGGTTGGGACATCATCATGGGCGCCGACCGGCATCCCTGGCTGCTGCCGCCGGTGGAGCAGGACCCGAACCGCACCCCGATACCGGCCTACAACCGGCGGACCATGCACCTGGACGGCGTCGCCGCCTGACCTGAGGCCCTGATCCCAGGGCCTGACCCGACCACGACCGAGCACACCTGACCAGCAGCCCGGCCTGACCGAGAAGAACCGACCAGCAGCACGTCCTGCCCCGACCGAATAGACCACCCGGGAACTCCCCGGACGCACGTTCCTTGAAAACTCCATAGTGTGAAACCGGGGCGCACCCCGTGTGTCCGCCGGATCTCGGTCCGGCGGACACACCGGTGGCGACTCAAGCCCGTCGGCCCCCCGCGTGCAGTCAGCTTTGAGGTCCTCAGGCGCGTGCGGCCGCGGTCACCGCGCTGACAGCAACGTCGACGGCCACCTCGGTCGCCTCGCCGGTGAAGCGGTCCCGGATCTCGATGGTGCCGTTGGCATATCCACGACCGACCACCACGACGACAGGCATGCCGAGCAGTTCGGCGTCCTTGAACTTGACGCCCGGTGACGCCTTGCGGTCGTCAAGCAGCACCGACAGCCCGGCCGCGTCGAGGTCCTCGGCAAGTCGGTGCGCACCGTCGATGGCGGCACCGTCCTTGTTGGCGATGACGAGGTGCACCGCGAACGGGGCCACCGACCGTGGCCAGCGCAGCCCCTTCTCGTCGTGGCATTGCTCGGCGATGACCGCCACGAGACGCGACACCCCGATCCCGTAGGAACCCATGGTCAGCCGCACCGGCTTGCCGCTCTCCCCGAGGACATCGACCTCGAACGCGTTGGTGTACTTCTGTCCGAGCTGGAAGATGTGACCGATCTCGATACCCTTGGCCGAGACCAGCGGTCCCTTGCCGTCCGGCGAGGGATCGCCGTCACGCACCTCGGCGGCCTCGATGGTGCCGTCCGCGGTGAAATCGCGGCCGGCCACGAGACCGACGTAATGCTTGTTCGGCTCGTCGGCGCCGGCGATCCATGAGGTGCCGTCCACCACCCGCGGGTCGACCAAGAACCGGACTCCGTTCTCCACGAGACTCTTCGGACCGATGTAGCCCTTCACCAGGAACGGGTACGCGGCGAAGCCGTCCTCGGGCAACACCTCCACCTCGGCAGGCTCCAGCGATGCTTCGAGGCGCTTCATGTCGACCTCCCGGTCGCCGGGGACACCGATGCCGGTGAGCTCCCACACCCCGCCCGGCTGTCGCACCCTGAGCACCATGGTCTTGAGGGTGTCCTGACCCCCGTAGGTCCCCTCCAGGGTCGCGTTCGCCCACTGGACCAGGGCCTCGATGGTCGTGGCATTCGGCGTGTCGTAGGCCGTGGCCTCGGGCAGTCCGTCGAACGGAATCGGATCCGGTGCTGGGGTGATAACTGCCTCCACGTTGGCCGCGTAGCCGGACTCGAGGCAGCGCACGAAGGTGTCCTCCCCGACCTCGCTCTCCGCGAGGAACTCCTCGGAGGCACTGCCGCCCATCGCGCCGGACGTGGCCGCGACGATCACGTAGCGGACATCGAGGCGACGGAAGATCTTCTGATAGGCCTCGCGGTGCGCGTCGTAGGCAGCCTTCAGGCCATCGTCGTCGAGGTCGAACGAGTAGGCGTCTTTCATCACGAACTCGCGGCCGCGCAGGATCCCCGCGCGCGGACGCTCCTCGTCGCGGTACTTCGTCTGGACTTGATAAAGGATGACGGGCAGGTCCTTGTACGACGAGTACTCACCCTTCACGAGTTGAGCGAACAGTTCCTCGTGGGTGGGGCCGAGCAACATGTCCGCACCCTTGCGGTCGACGAGGCGGAAGAGTCCATCGCCGTACTCGGTCCAGCGGCCCGTCGTCTCGTACGGGTCGCGCGGAAGTAGCGCGGGCAACAGGATCTCCTGGGCCCCGATCGCGTCCATCTCCTCGCGGACGACCTGCTCGACGGCCTTGAGCACGCGGAGCCCGAGCGGCAGCCAACTGTAGACGCCTGGCGCGGCGCGGCGCACATAACCGGCGCGGACCAGCAGCTTGTGGCTGGGTACCTCGGCGTCGGCGGGATCGTCGCGCAGAGTGCGCAGGAACAGGGTCGACATCCGTGTGATCACAGGTGACCAGCTTAGACGTGCCGTGTCCGGGCTCGTTATGGTGTTGCGGTGCTCGTCATCCTGCCGCCCTCCGAAACGAAGTCCGACGGCGGCCGGGGCGCTCCGCTCGACCTGGACACACTCTCGTTCGACGAGCTGAACCCGACCCGCAAGCGCATCGCGGACACGCTCGTCGACCTCGCCGCAGACCTCGACGCCAGCCGACACGCACTGGGACTCGGTCGCACGCAGCTCGCCGAGATCGACCGCAACGCCGATCTCTGGCTCTCCCCCACCCGACCGGCGATCGAACGCTACACCGGGGTCCTCTACGACGCGCTCGACCACGGCGCGCTCACCCGGGCCGGCAAGGCAAAGGCGGCGGATCGGCTGGCGATCGGATCCGCGTTGTTCGGCGTGGTCCGCGCCGCCGACATGATCCCGGCCTATCGTCTCTCCGGCGGGTCGAAGCTCCCCGGGATGCCGACATTGGCCTCGGTGTGGAAGCCGGACCTCTCGGCAGGTCTCGACACCATCGACGACTTCGTCGTCGACCTGCGCTCCGGGGTCTATCAGCAATTGGGTCCGGTCCGCGGCGCGGTCACCGCCACCGTCGTGACCGAGGCCGCCGACGGCAGCCGCAAGGTGGTCAGCCACTTCAACAAGCACTACAAGGGGCTGATGGCCCGCGAGCTGGTCCGCACACGCCGTCGAGTGCGCGACATCAACGGTCTTGCCGCAGTGTTGTCGGATGCCGGCCAGCGCGTGGAGATCGCCAAGGCACAGGAGATCGTGGTCGTCACCGGCTGACGACCACGTAACCGGCTGCCGTCGGCGAGAAAACGGCTGCCGTCGGCGAGAGATCGGGTGCCCTCAGCAAGAAAGCGGGTGCCGTCGGCGAGAGATCGGGTGCCGTCGGCAAGAAATCGGGTGCCCTCGGCGAAAAGACGGGTGCCGTCGGCGAGAGATCGGGTGCCGTCGGCGTCAGGGGTGGCCGGGTAGATCCACGTCGAGGTTGGCGTTGGCGGCCTCCTGCGCCGCCTGGCCCTCGGCCACCTCTTCCGGGGTGAACCGCATGAACAGCACGACGATCGCCGCGATCACCGCGATACCCGCGCAACACGCGAACGCCAGACCGTAACCGTTGGCCTGCGCGGCCAGCTGGGCCGGCGTCATCTCCTCGACGGGTCCGGTGGTTCCGCCCTCCGACAGCGCCCGCGACGTGACCGCGGCACCGACGGCGACGAGCCCGATCGCACCGCCGAGGTTCTGGGCGACCTGGGCCAGCGCGGTGAGCGGTCCGATCTCGGTGGGCCCGACGCCGGCCACCACCGACAGCGTCAGCGGGATCACGGCGAAGCCCACGCCGATACCGATCACCAGGACCGGGAGAGCGATCTCCGGGAAGTATCCGGGACCCCTCGTGGCGATCGACGACGCGTACAGGCAGCCCGCCAGGATGATGGTGCCGCCGAACAGCACCAGCCACCGGGGCTGGATGGCCAGCGCGAGTTTCGATGCGATCGCCGCGGCGGCACCGAGCCCGAAGGCGAACGGGACGACGGCGAGACCGCTTTCGATCGGCGTGTACTTGAGGATGCCCTGCAGGTAGAGCGAGATGAACACCGCCATGCACATCATGATCATGCTGGCGAAGAAGATGGCGGCCAGCGCCGCGACGCGGCTGCGGTTGTCGAAGAGCACGAACGGCAGGATGGGGTGGCTGGCGCGCCGTTCGACGACGATGAACGCTGCCAGCGAGAGCGCGCCGAGCAGGAACGATCCGACGACGAGCGGCCGCGCCCACCCGTCGGGTCCCTCGTTGACCGCGAGAACGAGCAAGGTGCAGCCCAGCGTCGCGAGAACCGCGCCGGGGACGTCGAGGGCCAGGCGTTCACCCTGCGATTCCCGCAGCACCACCAGGGCACCCACACCCACCAGAAGACCGATCGGGACGTTGATCAGAAAGACCAACCGCCACGAGATCTGGGTCAGCACCCCGCCGAGTATCAGCCCGGCCACCGATCCGACGCCGGTCATCGCGGCGTAGATCGCGAACGCCTGGCTGCGCGCCTTGCCGGGGGCGAAGGTGGTGGCGACCAGCGCCATCGCTGTGGGTGCGGCGACCGCCGCCGATGCACCCTGCAACGCCCTGCCGACGATGAGGCTCGTCTCGTTCCAGGCGACACCACACAGCAGTGAGGTGATCGTGAACGCGGCGACGCCCACGATGAACATGCGTTTGCGGCCAAACGCGTCGCCCAACCGCCCGCCGAGCAGCATCAGCCCGCCGAAGGCGAGGACATAGCTGCTGATGATCCAGTTCGTACCGGACTCGGACAGGTGGAGGGCATCCCGGATCCGCGGCAGCGCGAGCGCGGCGACGGTGCCGTCGAGCACCATCAACAACTGCATGCCGGACAGGACCAGGATCGCCGGCCCGAAGACACTACGATACGCCGGCGTCACCATGGGGGGCGCGGGTCTCGAGGTTTCCGGTGCGGACATAACGTTGGACGGTACCGTCCTGAGCGCCGGATGGGCCAATCACTGTTGGAATGTTGCCGAATCAGTATGCGAGTTCGGTGAAACCTGCCACATCCCCGATCACCACGATGGCAGGGGGACGCAGATCCTGCTCGGCCGCGGTCACGGCGGCGTGGGCGAGGTCGGTGCGCAGGACGCGCTGGGTGGGCAGCGACCCGTTCTCGATCATCGCCACCGGGGTCGACGGCGCCCGGCCGCCGTCGAGCAGGACCTGCGCGAATGCGTCGATGCGCTCCACCGCCATCATCAGCACGACCGTTCCGCTCAGCCGTGCGATCGCCGCCCAGTCCGTCAACGAATCGGGGTGGTCGGGCGGGACATGTCCGGACGCGATGACCACCTCATGCGTCACACCGCGATGGGTGACTGGGATGCCCGCCGAGGCGGGAACGGCGATCGGGCTGGTGATGCCCGGCACAACGGTGACCGGTATGCCCGCTTGCACACACGCCTGCACTTCTTCGAAACCGCGGCCGTAGACATAGGGGTCACCGCCCTTGAGTCGGACGACGAACTTGCCGGCCCGGGCGTGGCTGACGAGCACGTCGTTGATCGCCTCCTGTTTCATCGCACGCCCGTACGGGACCTTGGCGGCGTCGATGATCTCCACCTGTGGCCCGAGTTCGGCGAGCAGTTGTGGCGGCGCCAGCCGGTCGGCGACGACGACGTCGGCCATCTGAAGCAGTTTCTGTCCGCGCACGGTGATCAGGTCCGGGTCGCCCGGTCCCCCGCCGACCAGGGCGACACCGGGCGGGTGCGGCGCGTCGTCGTCGACGGCGAGCGAACCGTCGGCGAGCGCACGGCCGATCGCCGCCCGCAGCGCGGCCGACTGCCGGTGGTCGCCCCCGGCGAGGACACCGAACTGGAGGTCGCGGTGACGCCCGGAGGCCGGGGTCACCGCGGTACCGAAGCGGGCGTCGTCGGCGCGGACACAGAAGGTATGACGGGCCTCGGCGTCGGCGACGACCTCCGCGTTGACCTGAGGGTCGTCGGTGCAGGCCATCACATACCAGGCACCGTCGAGGTCGTCGCGCTGGTAGGCACGCCGGATCACGGTGACGCCGGGCGTGGACTCCACGGCCGGGGTCGGATCGATCGCGATCACATGCACGTCGGCGCCCGCGGTCAACAGGTTCGGCAGGCGTCGCTGTGCGACCGAGCCTCCGCCCACGACAACCACCTTGCGGCCGGTCAGATCGAGGCCGGCGAGGTAGTGCTTCCGGTCGGCTTGCGAGCCGGACGAGGCAGTGGCAGACATGGCTGATGATCCTACCGACGCGGGATCGTCGCACTCTGCACCCCTGCCGCACGACGGATGGCCGTTCCCGCCGCTCAGCGGCGAAAACGGCCATCGGTGTCGCGATACTCAGATCGCCGCGTCGACCAGTCCCCTCGCCCGGGCACGGGCCAGCGCACGGTCCCGGGACTCCTCGAACTTGACCACCTTGACGTTCATCTCCTCGAGGAAGTTCGCCAACAGGTCGCGGTAGTGCTCGCCGAGCGGACCGAAGTCGTCGCGTTCGAAAATCCGCCACTTCCGCAGCACGGGCATCACGACCTCCGACATGTGCTGCGGCAGGTCATAGATCCCGCCCTTCGCGATCAGCACGGCGTTGCGACGGAAGTTCGGCATGGTGGCGCCGGGCATCTGGAAGTTGGAGACGATGGCGTAGATGGCCGCCATCGTCTGATCCGGGACGAGATCGAGGCCACCGGCGACGATGTTCCGATAGAACAGCATGTGCAGGTTCTCGTCGGCCGCGACGCGTTGCAGCATGCGGTCGGCGATCGGGTCGCCGCACGCCTTGCCGGTGTTGCGGTGCGACACCCGGGTGGCGAGTTCCTGGAAGCTCACGTAGCTGACCGCGTAGAGCATGTCGAAGCTGTGGTCGCGTTGACCGTCGTCGTCGGGCAGCGGGTTGAAGCCGTGCGTCATGTGCTGCATACGGATCTCTTCGAGCTCCACCGGGTCCACCCCACGCGTGACGACGAGGTAGTCCCGCATCACGGTCGAATGCCGCATCTCCTCGGCCGTCCACCGGCCGACCCAGAAGCCCCAGGCGTCGTCGAGGCTGAAGTTGTCGGCGATCACCCGGTGATAGGACGGCAGATTGTCCTCGGTGAGCAGGTTGGTGATCATCGCGGCCTTGGCCGTCTCGGACAGCTGCGACTGCGACGGATCCCAGTCCTCACCACCCAGGGCCGCGAAGTTGTGGCCGTCGTCCCAGGGGACGTAGTCGTGCGGATGCCAGTCCTTGGTCATCTTCATGTGGCGCTCGACCTCGGTCTCACAGACCGGAAGCAGCTCGCGCAGCAGATCCGAGCCTGTCATCTCGGAACCGATCAGGCTGGTCATCGTTCTCCTTGGTGTCGGCATTCTCTGGGCAGGTACCAACTCTGCGCTGTGCATGCGGTGGCCGACGTGAGCCGAAGGTCCCGAACCGGGGGGACTCAGGTCGCCACCTTCGAGGTCTCGAACGGCACTGACCTGCGGTACCGTCAGTGCATGCCTGCCGATCCCTCCCCCGACGGCTCCACCGACACCCAGCCCGTCCGCGTCTACCTCGTCGATGACCACGAACTCGTGCGTCGAGGACTACGGGACCTGCTCGGGACCGCCGAGGACCTCGAGGTCGTCGGCGAGGCCGCCTCCGTCGGTGAGGCACGCGTCGGCATCCTGGCGACCCGGCCCGACGTCGCGGTGCTCGACGTCCGGCTGCCCGACGGCAGCGGTGTCGAACTGTGCCGCGACATCCGGGCGGCCGAACCGTCGGTGCACTGTCTGATGCTGACGAGCTACGCCGACGACGATGCGTTGCTCGCCGCGGTCCTCGCGGGCGCGTCGGGCTTCGTGCTCAAACAGATCCTCGGCCACAACCTCGTCGCCGCCGTCCGTACCGTCGGGAAGGGCGGCTCGCTCCTCGACGATCGCAGCACCGCCGCGCTGCTCGCCAAGCTGCGGGCCGGAAAAACCGCCACCGCCGCCGACCCGCTGGCAGAACTCACCTCACAGGAGCGTGAGGTCTTCAACCTCATCGGCGACGGCCTGACGAACCGGCAGATCGCCGAACGGATGTTCCTGGCCGAGAAAACCATCAAGAACTACGTCTCACGCATCCTCGCCAAGCTGGACATGCAGCGCCGCACACAGGTCGCGGTGATGGCGACCAAGATCCGCGACGGCAAGGCCTAGCCGCCGCGGCACAGCGTCGCCGCGGCTCCCGGACGCGCGGTCACTGCGGCGACTGACCGGTGAGCGGCACCGACCAGGTGAGGGTCGTCCCGCCGGCATGCCGCTTCCCCCGCGGTGAGGTCACCACGTTGAACACCCCGTCGCATTCCTCGGCCCGCCGCGTCAGGTTGTCCAGGCCCCGGTAGGTGACGTCCGAACCGATCCCGACGCCGTCGTCGCTGATCTCGACCGACAGCACGCCGTCGTCCGCACGGACCGAGACGTCGATGTGCTCGGCGTCGGCGTGGCGCAGCGCGTTGGACAGCCCCTCCCTCAACACGGCGTCGATATGCGGCCCCAACGACTCCGGCACCACGGTGTCGACCGGTCCGGCGAACTGCACACCCGGTGAGATCGGTGCGTGGGTGGCCAACTCGGAGACGATGTCGAGCACCCGACGACGCAGAGTGGTGGTGTCGTGCAGGCCCGGTACCGTCTGCAGGTCGAAGATCGACGTACGGATCTGGGCGATGGTCCGATCCAGATCCGTGACCACCTGCTCGAGCCGCGCGGTCGTGGCGCGTTCGGCCTCCTCGGTCTCCATATGCTGTCCCGCCGCATGCGCTGCGAGCATCGTCTGGACCGACATCCCGATCGCGAACAGCCGCTGGATCACGTGATCGTGCAGATCGCGGGCGATCCGATGCCGGTCCTCGAGTACCTCGAGGTCGCGCGCGACCTGCTGCTGCTCGGCGTAGACGACCGACAGAGAGGCGACCTCGGCGACACCGGCGAGCCCCGACGCGGCCTCGTCGTCCCAGTCGGGCCGGCTGCGGTGGGTGATCACGATCCAGCCGAACGCGCCGGCGGCCCGCTGCAACGGCTGCACCGTCACCCACGCCGCGTCGCGGCGGATCAGTTCGGAGGGGACCTCGTCGGCGATGACCACCGACCGGCTGCCACGCGCCGGCAACACCATGTCCCCGACGACGACCGGCGGCCCGGTGTGACCGGCCACGGTGATCTCCCCGGCCTCGTCGGTCAGCAGGAAGACGTCGACCGCGTCGGTGAGTTCGGCAACGTCCGAACACAGCCGCGACAGCGTGTCGGCCAGCGCAATCCCGGCCAGCGGCTCCGACCCACGCCGCGCCAGCACCTGCATCCACCGGTGCCGCGTGCGGGCCCGTTCGAACAGCCGCGCGTTGTCGACGGCGATACCGGCGGCCACGGCCAGCACCGCCACCAGTGTCTCGTCGACCTCGCTGAACTCGAGCGCCGACTGCTTCTCGGTCAGATAGATGCTGCCGAAGACGGACCCCCGCACGATGATCGGCGCGCCGAGGAAGGTGTGCATCGGGGGGTGGCCCTCGGGGAATCCCACCGAGGCCGGATGCTTGGACAACTCCGGGATGCGCAGCACCTGCGGATGGTCGATGAGAAGCCCCAGCACCCCGCGTCCGATCGGGAGGTGTTCCATCCGCGCCCGCTGGGCCTTCGACAGACCGGTGTTCACGAACGCGCTCAAACCGCCGTCGGGACCGCGCACGCCCAGCGCGCCGTAGCGGGCGTCCACGACCGAGGTCGCCATCTCGACGATGCGTTGCAGCGCCTCGTCGAGCTCGAGGCCCTGCCCGACGACGAGCACCGCCTCGAGCAGGTCGCGGAGCACCGCGGGATCGTCGGCACCGTGGCGGGCCAGGGCGTCGAGTGCCTCGTTCAGTCCCCGTGAGTTCATCCGGCGCGCTCCTCTCCCATCGTCGACGCGGCCCGCGCCGATGCGACGAATCGTGCCACGGCCGAAGGACTTCCGGCCGGGTGGACGTGCAGGTAGGAGGCATGCACCCCGCCGACGGCGAATCCGTGTGTCCCCGGCCGGCCGTGATGATCCCGCCACGCCCACGCGGGCTCACCGCGCCCGGTCGGACTACCAGCGCTCACCGTCGACCGATGGAACTCGTGGCCCGTCACCCGCTCACCCGCGCGGAACGCGACCGAGTCCCCGACGGCGACCGCGTCGCGGTAGCCGAGGGTGAGGGTCGGTCCGAAATGCCCGACGATGTCGAGCACACCGGTCATCGGATGTCCGTCGAGCTCCGTCGCCAGGTAGAGCAGTCCTGCGCACTCGGCGAGGATCGGCCGCCCCGCGGCGGCGTGCGCGGCCAGACCGGCGCGCAGCGCCTCGTTCGCCGACAACTCGGCCGCATGTTCCTCGGGGAATCCTCCGCCGATCACCACCGCATCGGTGTCGGCCGGAAGCCGATCGCGCAGCGGATCGAATCCGACGACGTCGGCGCCCGCGGCCTCGAGCAGTTCCCGGTGCTCGGCGTATCCGAAGGTGAAGGCGGCCCCGCCGGCCACCGCGACCACCGGAGGCCGCGGCCGGGAAGCAGGCACCAGCCCGGCTCCGATCGCGGTGACCGGCGACCACGGTTCGGTGACGCGGTGGATGCGGGTGCGTGCGGCGGCGACGATCGCCATTAGATCCAGGGCCGCGCCCACCTTGGCGGTCATCGCGTCCACTGCGCGGACCGCGTCGGCGCTGCGTTCGGCGGCGGGGATCAGCCCGAGGTGGCGAGAGGGCACCTGCAGGTCGGGATTGCGCCGCAACACCCCGAACACCGGCAGGCCGACCCGTGCGCATGCCTGCCGCAGCACCGCCTCGTGTCGTGGCGAACCGACCCGGTTGAGGATGACCCCGGCGATCCGGATGGACGGTTCGTAGCCGATGAAGCCGTGCAGCACCGCCGCCAGCGACTGGCTGTGCCCGGCCGCGTCGACGACGAGCACGACGGGCGCCCCGATCAGACGGGCCACATGGGCGGTGGACCCGAAACCGACCGGATCGCCGGCGGGCTCGCCGTCGTCGGGCCCGGTCGCGGCGGCCCCGAGGATCCGCCCGTCGAACAGCCCCATCACGCCCTCGACGACGGCGATGTCGGCCGCTGCCGATCCCGCAGCGAACAGCGGGCCGATCCGGTCCTCGCCGACGAGGTTCGGATCGAGGTTGCGTCCCACCCTGCCGGCGGCCACGGCGTGGTAGCCGGGATCGATGTAGTCGGGACCGACCTTGAACGGGGCGACGCGGTGCCCGGCGGCCCGCAGGGCACCGATCAGGCCGGTGGTGACGGTGGTCTTGCCGCTGCCCGATGCGGGTGCGGCGATGACCACCGCGGGAATTCCGCTCACGGTGTCGGTCGCCTCCTCGTCACCATTCGATACCCTTTTGCCCCTTGCGGCCGGCGTCCATCGGATGGGCGATCTTGCGCATCTCGGTCACCAGATCGGCGGCCTCGATCAGCGCCGCGGGGGCCCGTCGCCCGGTGATCACGACGTGTTGGCGGCCGGGGCGTGCGCTCAGCACGGACACCACCTCGTCGGTGTCCATCCACCCCCAGTCGAGCGGGTAGGTGAACTCGTCGAGGACGTAGAAGTCGTGCTCCTCGTAGGCGAGGCGCCGGGCGATCTCGGCCCAGCCGGCCCGCGCGGCGGCGGCGTGGTCCTCGTCGTGGTCGGCGTTGGCGCGCAACCACGACCAGCCCTGACCCATCTTGTGCCATTCCACCGGACCGCCGGCACCGGTCTGCTCATGGAGGTCGCCGAGCGCAGTGAGTGCGGTCTCCTCCCCCACCCGCCATTTCGCGCTTTTGACGAATTGGAACACGGCCACCCGCATACCGGCGTTCCAGGCGCGCATCGCCATCCCGAACGCCGCGGTCGACTTCCCCTTGCCGTCGCCGGTGTGGACCGCCAGCACCGGCAGATTGCGCCGCTGACGCGTGGTCAACCCGTCGTCGGGGACGCTGTCGGGTACTCCCTGGGGCAACTCGGGTCTCCTCGTGTCGGGCGTGGTGGTTCTCGGGTCGTCGACGTCGGGCGGGGTGGTCTCAGGCCGCCCGGCCCGGCCCGGTCAGTGCGCGGGCGGTGAGGTCGTCCATGGGCAGGCACCGGGCGCCGAGCGCGACGGCGAGTTCGGCGGCGAGACCGAGACGGATCATGCCCTGCTCGCAGTCCACGACGACCGACTCGACACCCTTGCGGCCGATCTCGGTTGCCGCGCACCGCGCCCGGATGGCTGCGTCCGGACCGGAGGTGGCCCGGCCGTCGGTGAGCACCACCAGCAGCGGGCGGCGCCGCGGTTCACGGCGGACGGCCCGGTCGACGAGATCTGCTGCGGTGCGCAGACCTTCGGCCAGCGGTGTCCGCCCGCCCGTACGCACCTCGGCGAGGCGCCGTACGGCGATGTCGACCGACCGGGTCGGCGGCACCACCACCGTCGCCGACGAACCGCGGGCGACGACCACGGCCACCCGGTCGCGGCGAGTGTAGGAGTCGCGCAGCAGATCGACGCACAGCTCGGTGACCGCGGTGAGTCGACGACGCGCGGTCATCGATCCCGACAGGTCCACCAGGAACACGACGAGGTTGCCCTCCTGGCCGATCCGCTCGGCGGCACGCAGGTCGTCGGATCCGACCCGCAGTGTCGCGGCGACGCCGGTGTCGCGGTCCTCGACGCGTCCGGCCGCGGAGAGGACCGTGCCGAACAGGTGCACCGGCGCTCCGGCGGCGAAATCGACGGCCCGCGTGGTCTGTCCGCGTCGGGAGCGGGCCAGGGACCGTCGGCCCGGGTCGCCGTCGCCGAGGCCGTCCACGCGCAGTCGCGTCATCCGGCGCACCGCGTCGCCGATGCGCGGGGAACCGAATCGTGCGCCGCCGGCGGCGGGTGCCGGCGCCGGATCGTCGGCAGGTGTGGTGGTCTCGGTCGGCTCGGTATCGACCTCGGACGCAGGAGTCTTTGCGGCCTCGGGGCCGGTGTCCTGCGCGGTATCGGGAGCATCGGGGGGTGATCCGCCGGGGCCGGGATCGGTGGGGTCGGGGTCGCCGTCGGGGCCCGACGCATCGGCCGCCTCGGCACCGGATTCCATGGCGTCGTCGAGTTGGTCTGCGGTCAAACCGGATTCGTCGAACGGGTTGCGACGCCGACGATGCGGCAACGCGAGTTCCACGGCGACCCGCACATCGTCGGCAGTGACCGCGTCGGCCTGCCGCCAGGCCGCGTGAGCCGCCGCGGTGCGGGCGACGACGATGTCGCCGCGCAGCCCGTCGACCTCGAGATGCGCGCAGATCCCGGCGATCCGCCGCAGCTCGGCCGTCGACAGGGTCACCCGCGACACCACCGCGCGTGCCGCCGCGATCCGACGCTTCAGGGTGTCCTCTGCCTCGGCGAAGGACGTCACGAAACCCTCAGGGTCCGAATCGAATTCCATACGACGGCGGATCACGGCCACCCGCTCGTCGATGTCGCGTCCGGCGGCCACGTCCACCGCGAGCCCGAAACGGTCGAGGAGCTGTGGGCGCAGCTCCCCCTCCTCCGGGTTCATCGTGCCGACGAGCACGAAGTCGGCGGACTGGGTGTGCGAGACGCCGTCGCGTTCGATGGTGACCCGGCCGCTCGCGGCGGCGTCGAGCAGGACGTCGACGAGGTGATCGGCGAGCAGATTGACCTCGTCGATGTAGAGCACGCCGCCGTCGGCGCGCGCCAGCAGCCCGGGGGTGAACTCCGCGCGTCCCTCGCTCAGCACCGCGGTCAGGTCGAGCGACCCGATCACGCGGTCCTCGGTGGCGCCGATCGGCAGTTCCACCACGCGTCCGTGGCCGTCGGCGCCGTCGTCGAGCAGCGGCCCGAGACCGCGCACGATCGTCGACTTCGCGGTGCCCTTCTCACCGCGGATCAGCACCCCGCCGATACCGGGTGAGATAGCGGAGAGGATCAGGGCGAGCTTGAGTCGGTCGTGGCCGACGACGGCGCTGAACGGGTAACGGATCGGCGACGCATCGGACGCCGCGCGGGTACCCGTCATCGCACCGCGTCCTGGGCCGCGGTCGGCGCGCCCGGGGCTCCGGCCGGGTCGCGCCGCATCGCGACATGCGGGATGCCGTCCTCGAGGTATTCCTCACCCTCGACCATGAAACCGAACTTCGCGTACATGTCCACGAGATAGGCCTGTGCGTCGATGCGGCACGCATGATCACCGGCCTCCGCGAGCGCGGCACGGATCAGACGCGCAGTGAGCCCCTGGCCGCGGTGGCCGCGTTCGGTACACACGCGCCCGATCCGGTACACCGGACTCCCGTCCGCGGCCGGTGGGTCGGCGAGCAGCCGGAGGGTGGCGATCACCAGGCCGTCGTCGTCGGTGATCCAGAAGTGTTGCGTATGCGGGTCCAGGTCACGTCCGTCGAGCTCGGGATACGGGCACGCCTGCTCGACGACGAACACGTCGACACGCAGTCGCAGGAGCGCGTACAGCGTGGCCGCGTCGAGGTCGTCGGACGCGCTGTGATGCAGCTGCCCTACCGAAGTCATGGTGTCGTGACTATCACACTCGGGCCGTGACCCACCAGATGAGGTCTCAGACCGCCGGGGCCGGTGTCCGATCGGCATCGGCGGTGGCGACCTCGCTGCCTCGCTTGAGCGCGAGGCTGGCGCTGGTCCAGTCCCAGACCTGACGGAACAGGTCGCGGTTGTCGGAGAGCTTCTGACCGAACGACGGGATCATCTCGGTCAGCGCCGGGGTCCAGCCCTTGTACTCCGCGGGGAAACAACGCTCGAGGACCTGCAGCATCGCGGGCACGGCGGTCGAGGCTCCCGGCGACGCACCCAGCAGACCACCGATGGTGCCGTCGGCGGCCGTCACGACGGCCGTGCCGAACTCGAGGCTGCCGCCGACGCCGGTCTTACGGATCACCTGGACGCGCTGCCCGGCGGTGATCAGCTCCCAGTCGTGTCCGTCGGCGCGCGGCGCGAACTCGCGCAGCGTGTTGACCCGGTCGCTGCGGCTGGCGGCCAGCTCGCTGACCAGGTACTTCAGCAGACCGAACTCCTGCGGCGCGATCGACAGCATCGGCAGCAGATTGTTCGGCTTGATCGAGGCCGGCAGGTCGGTGATCTTCCCGCTCTTGAGGAACTTCGGCGACCAGCCGGCATAGGGGCCGAACAGCAGACCCGGCTTGTGGTTGATGACCCGGGTGTCGAGGTGCGGCACCGACATCGGCGGTGCGCCCACGGCGGCCTGCCCGTAGACCTTGGCCTGGTGCTCGCCGATCAGGTCCGGGTTGGTGCAGCGGAAGAACTCGCCGGAGACCGGGAACCCGCCGAAGCCCTTGGCCTCGGAGATGCCCGATTTCTGCAGCAGGTGCAGGGCACCGCCGCCGGCGCCGACGAACACGAACTTCGCGTGCACCGACACCTTTTCCTTGGTGCGCAGGTTGCGCACCTTGACGATCCAGCTGCCGTCGGACTGCTGCGACAGGTTGGTCACCGCGTGGCCGAAGTAGATGTCGGCACCCGAGCGTCCGATGGAGTTGATCAGCTGCTGGGTCAGCGCACCGAAGTCGACGTCGGTGCCGTCGGTGAACCAGTTGAGCGCGACCGGGTCGGAGAAATCACGGCCGGCCGACATCAGCGGCAGCCGCTCGGTGAACATCGCCGGGTCGTCGATGAACTCCATGCCCTCGAACAGGACCTGTCCGGCCAGGCGGTCATACCGTTTGCGCAGGTAGTCGACCCCGGCCTCGCCGTGGGTGAAGCTGACATGCGGGATGGGGTTGATGAACTCGCTCGGATCCCCGAGGATGCCGTTGTCCACGCCGTAGGCCCAGAACTGCCGAGACACCTGGAACTGCTCGTTGATGGACAGCGCCTTGTCGATGTTCACGTCGCCGTCGGCGGTCCTGGGGGTGTAGTTCAGCTCGCAGAGCGCGGAGTGACCGGTACCGGCGTTGTTCCACGGGTCGCTGCTCTCGGCCGCAGCGGCATCGAGGCGCTCGAACAGGCTGATCGACCAGTTCGGCTCCAGGCGGCGCAGCAGCGCGCCGAGCGTGGCGCTCATGATTCCCGCACCGACGAGTGCGACGTCCGTCTTGATCACCGATTGAGACACGTGCGATCTCTCCTTGCGCTGATTGGGACGATCCGGGTTTCCCTGTCGTTCGTCCGGTGTCAACGGCCATTGTTCCCCATATGGTCGGCAACGACAGAATCGCCCGGGGCAAAGTGTGGGCTGGGCGACACTTTCTCCACCTGGGGGCGGCGGCGTCCGCTTCTCTAGAGTGGACCTCGTGACCACATCCTCCGGACATGGACTCGACGGCGAGCGGCCGGCGCATACCTGGCAGCCCGATCATCTGTTGGACCGCTACGAGGTGTTGACCCTGCCGTTGGGTCCGGACCCCGATGGCGAGGATCCGATCACCGCCACCCTGGTCCGCAAGGCCGGCGCGGAACCGTCGGCGAACGGCGCCGTCCTCTACCTGCACGGGTTCACCGACTACTTCTTCCACGAACCGCTGGCCGATTTCTTCCACGACCGGGGCTACGCGTTCTATGCCCTCGACCTGCGCAAGTGCGGCCGCTCGCTACTACCGCAGCACACCGCTCACTTCACCACCGACCTGCGAAGTTACGACGAGGAGCTGGGCCGGGCGCTCGACGTCATCGTCGACGAGACGCGCGCCTCCGGCGGGCCGGCGCGGGTGATCGTCGGCGCCCATTCCACCGGTGGGCTGATCGCCCCGCTGTGGCTCGACCGGCTGCGCGCACAGTCACCCCGGCGCCACGCCCACGTGGCCGGGCTGCTGCTCAACAGCCCCTGGTTCGATCTGCAGGGCGGCCCGCTGCTGCGATCGCTGCCGGTGTCACTGCTGTTGCGCGGGGTCGCCGCCGTGCGGCCGCGGGCGGTGATCCCGCAGGAGTTGTCCGAGGAGTACGGCAGGAGCATCCACGAGAGCGGCCGCGGCGAATGGGCCTACGAGCTCTCGCTCAAGCCGATGGGCGGGTTCCCGGTGCGGTTCGGCTTCCTCAACGCGGTCCGGCGGGGTCACGCCCGGCTGCACCGCGGCATCGACGTGGGCGTGCCGGCACTGGTGCTCCGTTCGGACAAGACCTTCTACGACCGCAACCGGCTCGGCCACATCGACAACTCCGACGTCGTCCTCGACGTGCGGCACATGGCTCGTTGGGTCGGCTGTCTCGGTGACCGGGTGGCGATCGTGCCGATCACCGACGCCCGCCACGACGTGTTCTTGTCGGTGCAGCGGGCACGCAGCGCGGCCTACCATGAGGTCGATGCGTGGCTGCAGACCACGATCGGTGCGGGCACGGACTCCGCATCGTCGGCGGACGCGGCGACGAACCCGGCGGCCGGGGGCCGCTCGTGACCACGCAGATCGTCGACCTGGCAATCATCGGCAGCGGCGGCGGCAACTCGATCCCCGACGAACGGTTCGACGACAAGTCGATCGCGATCTTCGAGGAGGGGGTCTACGGCGGCACCTGCCTCAATGTCGGCTGCATCCCCACCAAGATGTTCGTCTACTCCGCCGAGGTCGCCGACACGGTCCGGGAGGCGGAGTCCTACGGAGTGCACGCACGCGTCGACGCGGTGGACTGGCCGTCGATCGTCAAGCGCATCTTCGGCCGGATCGATCCGATCTCGGCCGGCGGTAAGGAGTACCGCGTCGACCGCTGCCCGAACATCACCGTGTACCCCTCGCATGTCGAGTTCGACGGCCGCGACGAGGCGGGTCGTTATCGGCTGGTGACCACGGACGCCGAGGTGCGCGCACGCGAGGTGGTGCTGGCCGCCGGTTCGCGTGCCACGGTCCCGTCGGTGATCGCCGACAGCGCCGTGCGGTACTACACCAACGACGACGTGATGCGTCTCGAGGCGCTGCCGGAGCATCTGATCATCGTCGGAAGTGGTTACATCGCAGCCGAATTCGCCCACGTCTTCGGATCTCTGGGGTCACGGGTGTCGATCCTCGCGCGGGGCCCGGCCCTGCTGCGCCAACTCGAACGCGACGTCTCGCTCCATTTCACCGACATCGCCCGCGAGAAGTGGGATGTGCACCTCAACGCCGAGGTGATCGGCGCGGAGGACCGCTCCGACGGCGGGGTGCGGGTGAGCCTCAAGGACGGCACTCACGTCGACGGAGACGTGCTGCTCGTGGCGACCGGGCGGTGGCCCAACGGCGATCGGCTCAACCTCTCCTCGGTCGGCATCGACCTCGACGACGAGGGCCGCGTGGTCTGCGACCGGCACGGTCGTACCAGTGCCGAGCGCGTGTGGACCTTCGGTGACGTGAGTTCGCCCTATCAGCTCAAACACGTCGCCAACCACGAGGGCCGGGTGGTGCAGGCCAATCTGCTCAAGGGTTGGGACGCAGCCGATCTCGACGCCTTCGACCACCGGTTCGTGCCCGCGGCGGTCTTCACCCATCCCCAGATCGCATGTGTGGGCCTGACCGAGGAGGAGGCGCTCGAACGCGGCCTCGACATCACGGTGAAGATCCAGGACTACGGCGATGTCGCCTACGGCTGGGCGATGGAGGACACCACCGGCTTCTGCAAGCTCATCGCCGAGCGCAGGTCCGGACGGTTGCTCGGCTGCCACATCCTCGGTCCGCAGGCGCCGACCGTGATCCAGCCGGTCATCCAGGCGATGTCGTTCGGACTCGACGCACGTGCGATGGCCCGCGGCCAGTTCTGGATCCATCCGGCGATGCCCGAGGTGCTCGAGAACGCCCTTCTCGGCCTACACATCTGACCGTCGCGCACACGCTAAGATCACGGCATGGCGATCGTGAACCGTGGCTTCGTCGGTCGTCGCGACCGT
>NZ_BAHC01000041.1 GCF_000298195.1 Gordonia rhizosphera NBRC 16068
GACAACGAACTGCACCACGAGGAGTGGTCCGACGGTCTCAACCAGTTCGACGAGTGGCTGACCGAGGCCCTCGAAGAGACCGGAGATCTGAACACCGCCGAGCTACGCTCCCGCGACGGGATCCGCGGCCGTCAGGTGACCTTGCGTTAGTGGTGTGTCTCGGAAATGGGTGACCTGGACGACGCGGTCGGGGCCTTCGCGACCTGCGGCTCCGGGTGAGTAAACGCGGTGGACAACTCCACGCGTGGTCGGGAGATATCAGAGCCGAGACATATCGTGACGGTTGGCGGCACCGGACACTCGCCAGCCTGTACCGGGGCCACCATGACCTACGCTAGGTGGACACCCGCGGTCACCACTCACCCGAGATCGGAGGGCTGACATGACAGTTCTCGACGCCCCCTCGCTGGCTGGTTCACGCGACACAGCGCAGCAACTGCTCCGCGCGCTGCCACACGACCTCAGCGATGCAGAGGTCATTCTCGACTGCGGCGGTCTCCTCGCCGCTACCGTGTCTTTCGCCGACGAACTAGTGCACGAAATCCTGGTCGTCCGCCACGCACGCGCGCTCCGGGTTGTACGCGTCTCCGACGACGAGTTCGGTGAATACCTGGCACAGCGGGCCACCGAGCACGAGGTCAGCGACCGACTATCCGTGGCTTAGCCGTTCTCCTCGTAGCTACGCAACGCCACGCCGAACTGAGCACTCTTTGCCTCCATCTCCGCGACCGTCGGCGCCGTGATCGCGTCGTCCAGTGGATCACGGGGCTGGCCGAACAGCAGATAGTAGGCGCGCATCGCATCGGCGTACGCCGCAGCCCTCTGCCGGACCCACGTGTCGTTGCAGCCCTCGATCGCCCGTGCAAACGCGCGGGACGCGGCGGCCAACTCATGGCTGGTCTCGGGAGTCGCGTCTCCGGTCACGCGGTACTTGGCGTACGCGGCCTCCACCCGGTCGCATGACTCAGTTGCCCGGTCCACCCGCCGCTTTCGTCGCTCCGCATTCCGATTGCGGCGACCGACGAACTCGGCCGTGACGTATGCGGTGAACATGCCGATCACCGTGATTGTCCCGGATATCGCCGGGGCGATCCACACAGGCGCACACGAATTCACTTCCGGCCTTCCATCATCACGGCGCTGACAAATCTGGTCGCGAGCCAAGCTTAAGGACGCACGCCGACAGCCCCGAAGAACTGCTTGGCCATGGTGCGCACTCAGATGAGCACGCACTCTACGAACATCTCCGCGATCCCGTCGGCGATCGGCGTCAGGCTGCGACGGTGGTCCCACCGGCCGTGGGCCGGTAGATGCCCATGTACTGCTGGCCGATGTTGTCGGTGCGCATGGACGAGATCGCCACCGGGTCGCCGGCCTCGATCAGCGTGCCGTCGCCGAGCGCCATCGCCACGTGACCGCTCCACACCACCAGGTCGCCGGCCTGCGCCTGACCCTCGGGGATGCGGGCGCCGATGGCCTGATTCTCCGCCGTGCGCGGGATCTCGACGCCGGCCTGTCGATACGAGTACTGGGTCAGTCCGCTGCAGTCGAGTCCTTTGCCCGGGGTCGTGCCGCCCCACACGTAGGGGACACCCCGTTGGGTGAGGGCGGCGCGCACCGCGTTTGCGGCCTTCTCGTTGGGGGCGGTGACCACCTTGCCGTTGGGCAACGTCAGCCGTACACCGCCGCCGGGCAGTGATTCCGATGTGATGCCGTGTGCCGCCGCGTCTTCGGCGCTTCCCGTCGCCGACGCCGAGGCCTTCGACAGCGCCCGCTGCGCGCCGGTGACCTGCTTGTCGCGTTCGTTGTACCGGCGCTGGTCGAGGGCCTGCATCTCGGCGACTTTCTGCAGCTTGCGGGTCTCACCCTCCAGGTCGTGACGGACCCGCTCGATCACCGACATCGCGCGCTGCAGGTGCTGCTCGGCGACTGCGAGGAGCGCCGGCCAACCGGCGGGGGTGAGCAGTACCGGTCCCGCCGCGCTGGTCGTCTCGATGAACGAGTCGAGAATCGCGGCCAGGTCACGGTATCCGCTGTTGACCACCTCCGTGGCCGTGTCCATGACGACCGCGATCTCGTTGCCGCGATCGGAGGTGTGCGCGGTGTCGAGATGCATGGCGTGCATGGTCTCGACGGTCTGCGTCGCGGCGACCCCGTGCCATTGATGATCCAGTTCCACCGTCGCCTGGGTCGATTGTCTGCGAACGTTCTCCAGCACCTCGCTGGCGCGGCGGAGCTGTGTCGACGGTCCGTCGACGGGCATCGCACCGGTGCCGAAGGACGTCAGGAGCGCCTGCAGCGGCGCGATCAGGACGGTGAGCGGGAGCATCTAGGCCCTCACCTCGACGCCGGGGCTGGTCGGCGCGGTTCGGGTCGTCGTGGCGGTCACCGGAGTCGCGGTGGCCAGGGAGGTGTAGAGATCGGAGGCCTCGCTCATGCGTTCGGCGTATTTCATTGAATACGCCGAACGTTGGACCATCTGCGCACGGTCGCCGGGCCTGCCGGAGGTGTCGCGCAGCTGTTCGTAGTACGAGGTCGCGGCCTCATCCACGTTCAGCCGGTTGCGGCCGTTGGTGGTCCACGGCTCGAAGTTGCGCTGCTGGAACACCCCGACGCTGTCCCGGTCGCCGTAATTCAGGTTCTGGAGATTCGACTCGACGAGCCCGGTGGCGATGGCCGAGGTGATCTCGTCGTCGGTCATGCCCATCTTCTTGCCGCGATCGATGATGATCGTCGCGACCTGTTCGCGCGTCAGGTTCTGACTGGTGGGGTCGATGCCGGTCGAGAGACCGGTCAGCGCACCGGCCGATGACGCGCCGGCGCCGCCGAACTGCCGGCCGTTGTCCTCGTCGGTCGTCACGTAAGTGTTCGCGGAACCGAGCACCGCACGCCCGACGGCGCTGTACCGCTCACCGATCGCGGTGACCTGGTGATTGTGGTTGTTGGTGACGAGCGAGGCCATCGCCATGAAATCGGCGCCGACGAGCCCGAAGACGGAAGCCATCACCGCGGTGTCGAACTCGCCACGATGTCCTTCCACCGAGACCGTCGTTCCCCGGTCCTCGGTCTGCCGGCCGAAAGTGCGCACCGATTCGGTGTCGACATCCAGCTCCGCCATCGATTGACCCCCTGCCCCCGACGGACGCGAACCCTCCCGCCGCGCACGCCACATGTAGGTTATCAATCCGACAGGTCCGGGTGCAGTCGTGCAGATGACCGACCCGCTCTGCGGGGTGCGGCCGTGCACAGGGCACAGTAGTAGGCCGAAGCCCTGCTCCGGCCAGGGCCGACATCGGGGGGTGGTCGAGAAGTGTCGACGCGCAAGTCGCTTGTGGCTGCGGGGGCGATGTGTGTCTGTCTGCTCGTGGCGACAGTGGTGGCGGTGATCCCGCGGACCACGTCGGGGCAGGCGGTCGCCACCGCGCCGACACGCGCACAGCACACCCTCGACGACGCGACCACCGCCATGGCGGACGCACCGGGTGTCACCTACGACGGTGACCTCAACGTCGACGGCACGCCGATCCGGGTGCAGGACCTGACGGTGACGGCCGCGGGGGATGTCCACGGAACGGTGGCGCTCGACGGCGCGCCCGCCGAGGTCGTCCAACTCGCGGGCGGTACCTACGTCAAGGCCGACGCCGCGTTCTGGGATGTCCGCAACGCCACCGCCGACAGCACGGTGCGGCGCAACTCCACCGGCGCCGCCGGGAATTGGGCCCTCGTCGGACCTGATTTCTTCGGCATCGACCTCGGAGCGGTGCTGCTGCCCGCATCGTACGGGCTCGGCGCGCAGGACTCGGATCAGCGAATCGACCAGGGAGCCAGAGTGATTGCGGTACCCGTCGCCGACCAGACGCCCGACCGGCGGGTGGAGTCGGCCGGTGATCCGCAGGGCCTGGCCCCCGGGCCGGTTCAATCCGACGGCCAGACGATCGTCGCCGGCGACAACCCGATCCGTATCGATGCCGAGGGAGGCATCTACGGCATCGCGGGTCCGGTACGCACCGCCCCCGCAGACCGGCCGACGACCAGCAAACTGAAGGTCACCCTCCTGACCAACGACGAGGTGAAGACCTTCTACTCCACGGTGCAGGGTTTGACCGATCCGCTGTCGAAGGTGGCCGCGCCGGAGGTCACCGTACCCAAGCCGACCGGCAACCTCGACGCCTGCACGAACACCTTCTGCATCCTCGCCTACCACTTCACCAACGCGATGCCCGGCGCCGACCGCGGCACCGTCACGGTGCTGCAGTCCTCGTCGTTGACGGTGAACGGCGCGCCGGCCGGATCCTGTTCGCGCACGGTCACGATGCCGATGAACGGCACCGGCGAGTCCACCTGCACCTTCCGGTTCTCCGATCCGGGTACTCGCACGATCAACTATCACGCCGACAGCGACTTCGACATCTCCGCCACCGCGGAGAAGGACGTCACCGTGC
>NZ_BAHC01000040.1 GCF_000298195.1 Gordonia rhizosphera NBRC 16068
GCCGGCGCGCAGGGGCGCGAACGTGGACACCATCAGCGCGTTCACGTGGAACAGCGGGAGGATGAGCATGCAGTGGTCGGCCGCTGTGAGCCCGAAATGGTGGACCATCATCGACGTCATCGCGTCCACGTTGGCGTGGGTGAGCATCGCGCCCTTGGGTCGTCCCGTCGATCCGCTGGTGTAGATCACCAACGCGAGGTCGGTGCCCGACGGTTCGCGTGGCGGCACCGGGGACGACGGCGCGGTGGCGAGATCGTCGACGCCGAGCCCGATCGCGTCGGGGTGGGGTGAGTCGCCGTCGACGGTCACGACGATCCGTGCTCCCGAATCGCCGATCTGACGGGCCGCCTCCTCGGGTGTGAACGCCGGGTTGATCGGGGTGGCCGCGGCACCGACACGCCAGGCCGCGCCGATCACGACGACCAGTTCGGCGCGGTTGGGCAACATCACCGCGACGACATCACCCGCGCCGATCCCGGCGCTGAGCAGCTGGCCGGCGACGGCGGCGGTGCGCTCGTCGAACTCGTTGTGGCTCAGCGTCATCCGGTCGTCGGACACGGCCGGGGCCGTCCCGAATCGGTCGGCCAGCCGCCACGGCAGATAGTCGAAAGCTGTCATCAAGTCACCTTCACGTGTACGGAATGTGTGTGATGCACGACGCTATGGGGTGACTGTGACCCAAACCACGTCCCGGCGGGACGAAGTCTGTGACGGCTGTTGTCGAAATCGCACAAAGCGTGCGCCCATCCGCTGGGCACAGTGGTGCGCGCGAGGGCGATTTCGCTGGTCAGGGGTCCGTCCTGTATCTTGGACAGGTTGCCGACGCAGGCGACCCTCCTGCCACGGACAGTCCGTGGCCGACCTAGCCCATAGGAGGTGATGTGGTCTTATGCGTCACTACGAATTGATGGTCATCCTCGATCCGAATCTGGACGAGCGCACCGTTGCCCCTTCACTGGATACCTTCCTCAACGTTGTCCGTAATGACGGCGGCAAGGTGGATGCTGTCGACATCTGGGGCAAGCGACGTCTCGCCTACGAGATCGCCAAGCACAACGAGGGCATCTATGCCGTCATCGATCTCAACGCCGAACCCAACACGGTCACCGAGCTCGATCGTCAGCTGAAGCTCAACGAGTCGGTGCTGCGCACCAAGGTTCTGCGGAAGTAATCCACAGACCTTCCTGATCGAACGCAAACAAGTCGGTACCGGACCCTAGGCTGGAGCCCAACGTCCGGTGCACATCGATCAGCGAGTGCCCAACCACGACCCAAGGGGAGACACATGGCAGGCGACACGGTCATCACCGTCATCGGCAACCTGACCGCGGACCCGGAACTCCGGTTCACGCCGTCGGGAGCCGCGGTGGCCAACTTCACGGTGGCCTCCACACCGCGCACCTTCGATCGTCAGACCAACGAGTGGAAGGACGGCGAAGCGCTGTTCTTGCGCTGCAACATCTGGCGCGACGCGGCGGAGAACGTGACCGAGAGCCTGACCAAGGGAACCCGGGTGATCGTGTCCGGTCGCCTCAAGCAGCGGTCTTACGAGACCCGCGAGGGCGAGAAGCGGACCGTGGTGGAACTCGAGGTCGACGAGATCGGCCCCTCGCTGCGATATGCCACCGCCAAGGTCAACAAGGCCGGGCGCGGCGGCAGCAGTGGTGGATTCTCCGGCGGTGGCGGAAACCGCGCCGCAGCCGCGCAGGTCGCCGACGATCCGTGGGGCAGTGCACCCGCATCGGGATCGGGATCGGGATCATTCGGCGGGGCCGACGACGAACCACCTTTCTAACGAACAACTGGAGTACCAATGGCAAAGCAAAAAGGCCGGAAGGTTCGCGTCGAAAAGGTCACCAAGACCAAGGCGTGCAACTTCTGCAAGGACAAGAAGGCCGTCATCGACTACAAGGACACCGCGCTGCTGCGTCGCTTCCTGTCCGACCGCGGCAAGATCCGTTCGCGTCGCGTGACCGGCAACTGCGTCCAGCATCAGCGCGACGTCGCCGTGGCCGTGAAGAACTCGCGTGAGGTGGCCCTGCTGCCCTTCACCTCGACCGGACGCTGAGCGGGAAGGGATCTGACATGAAACTCATCCTGACCGCCGCCGTGGAGAACCTCGGTGAGGCCGGCGACACCGTCGAGGTCAAGGACGGCTACGGCCGTAACTACCTGCTGCCGCGTGGGTTCGCCATCAAGGCCACTCGCGGCGCGCAGAAGCAGGTCGACGACATCCGTCGCGTCCAGGCCGCCCGCGAGGTCCGCGGCCTCGAACACGCCAACGAGCTCAAGCAGGCTCTCGAGGCGCTCACCGGTGTCTCGCTCGGCGTGAAGACCCACGACTCGGGCAAGCTGTTCGGTTCGGTCACGGCCGCCGACGTCGCCGGTGCGATCCGCTCGGCCGGCGGCCCGGCCGTCGACAAGCGCAACGTCGAGCTGCCGAAGGGGCACATCAAGGCCACCGGTAGCTACCCGGTCGTGGTGAACCTGCACCCCGACGTGTCGGCCACCGTCGAGCTGGCCGTCGTCGCCGGCTGACAGCCGACCAATCCGGTCATGAGGGCCGGGCGGACATGGTCCGCCCGGCCCTCTGCCGTGTAGTGGTGTGGTGTGTCTCCGGCGTGCGATCGGCGCCTGGCGTTGTCGCCGGACATTCTCGGTGTACATCCGTACACTCAATCGCATGACAACAACGCCCGACGCCAGAACCGACGAGCTCGGTGCGCTGACGCATCTCGCGCTGACAGAGTTGCGAGATGCGCTGCACGGTGTGAGCGCCATGCACCGCTCCGTCGCGGTGGGCGTCTTCGGGGTCCTGGGGCCGATACTCGGCCGGACGGTCGACTCGCCGCGCATGGTGCACGACGCTGTGAGCGAGGGTACGTACCAGTCGGTGGACGCGCTCCTGGATGCCGCTCAATCGGTCGCCGGTTCGCTACCGACGTCGGACCGCAAGCTCTCGCAGACCGCTCGCGGTGCCGTCCTCCTCGGAGTTCTGAACGGACTCATCGGCGATGAACTCGCGGAGACGCGATCACCGCTCGCGGCCGACATGTCGATGCGGGTCGCCGGTGAACCGATCTCGATCGATACCGGCGCGATCGCACGCGCCCGCCACGATGCGAGCGGGCATCTCGTCGTCTTCCTGCACGGGCTGATGGAGTCCGAGTTGGCGTGGGCGATCGGTGGCCGACCGACGTACGGTCGTCGGCTGTCGACCGACATCGGCGCCACCGAGGTGCAGATCCGCTACAACACCGGCCGGCATATCAGCGAGAACGGGCGCGATTTGGCGAACCTGTTGACCGATCTCGTGTTGCTGTGGCCGACACCGGTCACCCGCATGACTTTGATCGGCCATTCCATGGGCGGGCTCGTCATCCGCAGCGCCTGCCACACCGCCGCTGAGCGCGGCGATTATTGGACAGGACTGGTGACCGAGACGGTGTGCCTCGGCACACCCCATTTCGGTGCGCCGCTCGAACGCGGCGTCCACGCGCTGTCGACTGTGCTCCAATCGTCCTCGGTGACCAGGCCGATCAGCACATTACTGCGCCGACGCAGTGCCGGGGTGCGCGACCTCTTCCACGGCAATCTCACCCCGGCCGACTGGTCCGACCAAGATCCCGATGCCTGGCAGCGACCGCCCGGTGCCGATGTCCCCCTCCTCGCAACCGCCCGTCACCTCTTCGTTACCGCGACGATCACCCGCAACCCCAACCATCCGATCGGTCGGCTGGTCGGCGACGGGGTCGTCCTCACCTCGAGCGGGCGGGGCGCGCCCACGCGCAGCCGCCTCGGACTACGGTTTTCCGACGGTCTCGACCTCGGTGGCGCCCACCACCTCACATTGCTCAACAACGACGAGATCTATCAATGGCTGCTCGCGAATCTGAGGCCCCGGCAGGCATTGCCACCTGGGCGCTCGGTTTGAGGTCGGCCAGATCGCCGATCGCTCACCAGATACCGGACACCTATTTCCGAGACACACCACTGGCGAGCGTATCCGGGGCAACAGGCAGATCGGACTGGGTTGTCGCTGGCTCGAGTTCCTCACGCAGACCGCGACTTTCGTACCAGCGGGCCAACGGCGCGGGCGCCCACCAGTTCCATCGGCCGCACAGCTGCATGATGGCCGGCACGAGCAGCGTGCGGATGAGGAAGGCGTCGAGCAGGACGCCGAGGCACAGGCCCGCACCGAGCATGCGATTCGAGGAGACCTGCGCGACCGTCAGTGCCAGGTAGACGACCGCCATGAGCAGCGCGGCGGCGGTGACGATGCGGCCGGTGTGAGCCAATCCGAGGGCCACCGATCGGGTGTTGGCGGCGGGGCTGCGATCGGAGGTGACCCAGTACTCGCGGATCCGCGAGAGCACGAACACCTCGTAGTCCATGGCGATGCCGAATCCGACGGTCATCATCAGCGGCAGCACCATGATGATGAGCGCACCGCTGCTCGTGGTGCCGAGCCCGCCGAGGTGCCCCTGCTGGAAGATCCACGTCAGGACACCCAGGGCGGCGGCGAGCGACAACCCGTTGAGGATCAGCGCCTTCAGCGGCAGGATCACGCTCCCGGTCATCATGAACATCAGGATCGTCGTGGACAGCACGACGAAGACGAGCACCAGCGGGATGCGGTCGGTGACACCGCGGACATTGTCGATGTTGCGCTGGGCCAGTCCACCCCACACGGGATCGACCGAGGCGGGTACCGACTTGAGCTCGTCGAGCTGCGCCCTCCCCGCGCCGGAGAACGGGTCACTGGTGGTCGACACGGTGAGATACGCGGCGTCGCCGCGACGTTCGGCTCCGAATGCCGCCGTACTGATCTGCGTGCCGGAACGGTACATGCCGTCCGGTGTGGCGACCGAGGTCACGCCGGACACCCGGGACAGGTCTTGGCCGTAGTGGGCCACCGCGGTCGGCGCGGCACCGTGGGGCAGCACGACGATGACCGAGTTCTGGGTGGGCTGTGCGACATCGGCGCGCAGGACGTCGCCGACCTGGCGCGAGGATGCGGATGTCGGTAGCGTCCGATCGTCGGGATAGTTCAGGTTCAGGTGCACCACCGGCAGGGCGAGCAGCAGGAAGAACGCGGTGAGCAGCGTGGCCACGATGAGGGGCCTGCGCATCGAGAACATCGCCAGCCGATACCAACGGGTCTGTTCGGGCGGCGCCGTGCGGGGATCGTCGCGATGCAGCAGTCGATAGATCGGCTTGCGGAGATCGAGCGTGTCGAGGCGGTCGCCGAGCACGGCGATGAGTGCCGGTGCGATGACCAGACCCGCGACCAGTGACAGGACCACGGCCGCCAGGCCGGCGTAGCCGAGTGACTTCATGAAGTAGCCGGGCATCAGCGTCATCGTGGAGATCGTCAGCAACAGCGTCAGTGCACTGAAGATGACGGTGCATCCGGCCGTCGCCATCGTCGTCCGCAGCGCCGCCGACCGTGACCGATGCCGGCCGCGTTCCTCGCGGTAGCGGCTGACGATGAACAGGGTGTAGTCGATGGCCAACGCCAGCGACAGCGCCGTCGCGAGATTCATCGCGAACACCGATACCGGGGTGATCTCGTAGATGGCGCGGAGTACCGCGGCCGCGCCGACGATCGAGAACAGTGCGGCGACCACCGGCAGCGCGGCGGCCACGAGGCTGCCGAACACCCAGATGAGCACGACGAAGGTCGTCGGGATGGCGATCGCTTCCATGATGAGGAGGTCGATCTTGGACTGGCGATTGATCTGGTCTTGTGCGAGGGCTTGTCCGCCGGCGCTGACCGTGATGCCGTCGCGTGTGCCCTGCCACCGGTCGGCGATCTCCCGGGCAGCCTCGGGTGCCGACGTGTCGTCGCCGTCGATCATCGCGGCGATCAGCCCGGTCCGACCGTCCCGGGTGACCAGACCGGCACGGAGTTCACGTGGTGTCGTCCAGTAGGACAGGACGTTCGACGTCCGGCTGTCGGACTCGAGGTCGCGTGCGACCGACTCTGCGCGGGCGGTGACGGCCGGTGAGTCGAGCTCCCGGGTCGAGGTGATGGTGAAGACAAGCGGCATCCCGCTGGCGCCGAACTTGTCGTGCAGGAGGTGTTCGGCAAGGGCGGCCTCGCTGTGCGGGTTGTCGTACCCGCCGGCGGGCAGCGCGGTCATCACCGAGCTGCCGTAGGCGGCGGCGAGGACGAAGAGTACTGCTGCGCAACCGATCACGACTCTCGGTGTCGTGACAACGATGTTGGTGATCCGTGTGAGCATGGGGCGTCCTTCGGGCCGGTTACGCCGGTGACCCCAGATCGGTGGCGACCGGGGCGGTGGGTTCTGTGACAGGTCGGAGCCGCCACGCCTTCGGCAGGCGTAGGTGTCTGGGTCCAGTGGTGAGCCCGGCCATCGGGGCGGCATCTGCGCCGACGAGGACGGTTTCGCAACCCGAGGCCCTGACGCACCGCCGGACCAGCCGCGACGGCCTGCCGCGGCAGCCCAAGATGAGAGTCGGGGCGTCGGTCTCGCGGATCGTCCGCATCAGCACTGGATACGGGAAGCCTTCCAGTGCAACATCATTCACTGCAATAGCGCCCGCGCCGAACGCGGTTTCTCGTGCGCGGCGCTGGATCTCGTGGAACACCGAGCGATCCTCCACAAGATAGGCATCGGCCTTCAGCGCGTCACCCCACGAACCTGCGGTGCGTGGGGTGACGGCCCGCTGTTGCGGCATGAGGGCGAGGACGAGGTAGAGCGTCTTACGGTCGCCGAACGTGCGGGCTGCGTATTCGACTGCTGCCAGGGATGTGGGCGAGCCGCTGACGCCGATCACGATGGCCGAACGCGCCTCGACTGAGGTCGGCTGTGGGGTCACCGGCGATGGCTGGACCGGAATGCTGGTCGGTTGTGGGCGTGCAGACATGGCGAGAACCCCTCGCTACGGCGCGTGTGGAAATGCGGACCTCGGTGTGGATGTACCCTGCGGACCTGAGTTTGCCGGGGACGACCCGGTGCACTGGCCACTGTCGTGATTCGACGTCGAGCCGTGTAACGCTCCGTAGGTGCATCCAGGATATTCATGAGTTCTTCAGGTGATCAAAACCTTTTTTCGGGGGTCATTCAAACGCGCTAACAGCAGTCGCATCACATGATGTGAAATGGATCTTCACGCTGTGTCCATTTCGCTGATAACCGTATCTCCTTGGAGGGCAACGAGATCGCCGCTGCCACACTCATCGATCTCCTCTCGGCAGAGTTCGCGACGTCCCCGCGTTGCGTACCGCCCCCGGCCACGGCATGACCTCCCGGCGAATTGAGGTAGTCCACTACGCATTTATCTGTCGGTGGTCGGTCGTAGCGTCAGAGATACGAGTTCGACCACGACGGCGTGGTGGATCCGACCCCGAGGAGGTGAGAGTGTCCGCAGGACTCGTGGAGGCATCGCAGCCATGTTCACATCGCAGCCATGTTCACACAGGAGACATCGTCATGTTCATCACCTTCATCTTGATCGTCGGCGTGCTGACGCTGGGGTATGGATTCCTCGGTCAGCCCGCCCGCGACGCCTCGGACCGTGAGGCCGATCGCGCCCTACGCGAGCGTGATCGGGAGTATCGGCGCGACGCTCGCGCCGGTCTGAAAGTCGTCGACGCCCAACCGGATACCGACGACGACCGAGCCGGTTCGATCGCGACCGCCGGCGGAGTCGACACAATCGCGACCGTCGGCGGCCGCCGGACACGCCCCTGGATCGCCGAGTTCGCGTCGTCGCTCAAATCCGTGATCTGAGCGGTGCGCCGAACCGTCAGGACGCGTCAGGTCGGCAGTTGCGGCTGCGCCGGGAGTTGCGCGCTACCGCGCAGGCTCGGCGGCAGATAGCGGGGTGCCGGGTTCGCGCTGTGCGCGGTGTCGCCGGCTGGGAAGTAGAACTTGTGCCAGGCGCGCGTGAAGATCAGCGCCCGCGAACCGGTGCGGCACGCGGCGACACCGGGGCCGGGTGCCGTGCAGGTGACACCGGCGATGGTGACGCGGCTGCCGACCGGCAGGGTCGGCGGTGCGAATCCCGACGGCGCGCCGAAGCGGTAGTCCGACGTGTCGGGCACCCACCACGGGCCCTGCTGATCACCGGAGATCGCTGCACCGCGCACGCGCGGCGGCGCGGTCGGGGGATGCCCCTGACAACCGACGTAACGGTAGCCGGGACCGATCTGGCACAACCACCCTCCGATCCGCAGGAAGGCCCGCCCGTTGTCGGCGTAGTCGACCGGACGGAACTGCCCGGCCCCGACCGGCTGATAGCGCGACAGGTCGAACGCAGTCGGCGTGGTCGGTGCCGGTGCCGGTGCCGGTGCCGCGGACGTGATGACCGCCGGCGCACCCAGCGCCGCCGTCACAGCGATGGACACGGCCACCAGGATGTCGCGCCAACGCGCGCGGCACTGCCGCGATCGGTTCCTCCCCACGACGACCATTGGACCACAGCCGCCGGATGTCGAGCCCACGAACCCGCGAGATTTCCGCCCCGGCGGCCGACTGTGACCGACGACGGGTCCGCTACCTGGTTGTTACCCAGGTCATACCGAACATTTACCGACTCGTTGGCCCCTCATGGTTGAACGATGAGGCGCAACACGCCGAATCGGGCATCCCGCGTGACACGCCGACGAATTTTCACTATTCATCTGTGGAATTTCCACAACGCTCTGACCTGCGAATATTAGAGTTTTGACACCCTGTCTCCCCACCTTTTCCACAGGGGCTGCACATTCCGTCCACGGCCCTCCACAAACGGTGCACAGTTTGTTGACAGCGTTGTTCACAGTCCGGTTTGAACGGGATGTGAACGAACTCTAGTGTGCTCCGACAGTGCCTCTGTGAATGCGCCGTGTGGCCGATGAGCGGATGTTGTCGGTCGCCGTGAGTATCACGGAAAGCACGACAGACGTCGGCGGCGGATGCCGCGGGCGCCACTGAGTCGGACCCACTCGAGGTGTGAGTGGTGCAGGTACTGCGAGAGGTTTGACACGCGTGGCAGTTGTCGATGACCGCGGGCATGAGCCGGGCCAGTTGGAGCCCGTCGGAGGCCGACGCGGTGGACGGGGCGACAGCGAGATCCCAGATGAGGATTTCGGGCGGCAACCGCCGCAGGACATGGCTGCAGAGCAGTCCGTCCTGGGCGGCATGCTGCTGTCCAAGGACGCGATCGCCGATGTGGTGGAGAAACTGCGGTCGGGTGATTTCTACCGACCCGCCCACCAGGCGGTCTACGAGGCGATCCTGGAGCTCTACGGCAAGGGTGAGCCCGCGGATGCGGTGACCGTTGCCGCCGAACTCGAACGCGCCGGCGAACTGCGCCGCGTCGGTGGTGCGCCCTACTTGCACACCCTGATCTCCACGGTGCCGACCGCGGCCAACGCCGGCTACTACGCGGAGATCGTCGCCGAGAAGGCGATCCTGCGCCGCCTCGTGGAGGCCGGTACCCGTATCGTGCAGTTCGGCTACGCCGGCGCCGACGGTCAGGACGTGGCCGAGGTGGTGGACCGGGCGCAGGCCGAGGTCTACGAGGTCACCGAGCGTCGCACCGCCGAGGACTATGTGCCGCTGGAGGAGTTGCTGCAGCCGACGATGGACGAGATCGACTCGATCGCGTCGCGCGGCGGCCTGTCCCTGGGCGTCCCCACCGGTTTCGTCGACCTCGACAAGCTCACCAACGGGCTGCACCCCGGGCAGATGATCATCGTCGCCGCCCGCCCCGGTGTGGGCAAGGCCCTGGCCCTCGACACTCCGCTGCCCACGCCCACGGGCTGGACCACCATGGGCACCGTCGCCGTCGGCGACCTGCTGCTCGACGCTCAGGGGCGGCCCACGCGGGTCCTCGCGGCCACCGAGGTGATGACCGAACGGCCCTGCTACGAGGTCGAATTCAACGACGGCACGGTGCTCACCGCGGACGCCGAACACCAGTGGGTGGCCGACATCGACGGCAAGCGTCAGACCGTCACCACCGAGGCCATGCTCGCCCACATCGGCTGCGCGGTGGTCCGCAACACCAAGCCGCTCGATCTCCCGCGTAAGCCGCTTGCGTACGGCCCGTACACCGTGGCCGCGCTGGCCGGGATGGCGTTCGACGACCCGGAGATCGGGATGCGGATCGACGCCGAGGGCCCGGTCGACGTGATGACGCTGATGGCCGATCTCGGCGGGCGCATCCCGTTCGAGTACCTGCGTGGGTCGATCGCGCAACGCCGTGCCCTGCTCGCCGGTCTGCTCGACGCACGGGCGTCGGTCGACGACGACGGCTGGATCACCGTCCCGGCCGCGACCCGGCACATGACTGCCGTCGTCGCCGACCTGGTGGCCGGACTCGGGTACAACTACAAGCGCTCGGCCACCGGGTGGCTGCGGGTCGACGCCGACGACGACGTGTTCACGCTGCACCACAAGGCGATTCGGCACAAGGAACTGCGCCGCCGCGCCGGGGTGCGCCGGCTGGTCGATGTGCGCGCGGTCGAGACCGTGCCGGTCCGCTGCGTGCAGGTCGACAACGACGAGCAGATGTACCTCGCCGGCGAGGCGATGGTGCCCACGCACAACTCGACGCTCGCCATGGACTTCCTGCGGTCGTGCTCGATCCACCACGGGCTGACCGGGGCGATGTTTTCCCTGGAGATGAGCAAGACCGAGATCGTCATGCGCCTGCTGTCGGCGGAGGCGAAGGTCAAGCTCGGCGACATGCGCGGCGGATCGATGACCGACGACGACTGGACGCGTCTGGCCCGTCGTATGGGCGAGATCTCCGAGGCGCCGCTCTTCATCGACGACTCACCGAACCTCACGATGATGGAGATCCGCGCCAAGGCCCGCCGTCTCAAACAACGCCACAACCTGCGACTCGTCGTCGTCGACTATATGCAGCTGATGACCTCGGGCAAGAAGGTCGAATCCCGCCAGCAGGAGGTCTCGGAGTTCTCCCGCCAATTGAAGCTTCTCGCAAAGGAACTCGAGGTTCCCGTCGTCGCGATCAGCCAGCTGAACCGTGGGCCGGAACAACGAACCGACAAGAAACCCCAGGTGTCGGACCTGCGTGAATCGGGATGTCTGCCCGCCTCCGCGCGTATCTTGCGTGCCGACAACGGCTCCGAGGTGACTCTCGGCGAGTTGATGGGAACCGGGGAACAGTCGCTGGTCTGGTCGCTCGACGAGCGCATGCGGATGGTCAAGCGCCGCATGGTCAAGGTCTTCCCGAGTGGCCGCAAAGAGGTCTTCCGGGTTCGGATGGCGTCGGGGCGTGTCGTCGAGGCGACGGGCAACCATCCGTTCTTGACCGTCGATGGTTGGATTCCGTTGGCGGAGATGATGATCGGTGAGCGGGTGGCCGCACCACGTCTGGTGCCAGAGCCGAGTGTGATCGAGCCTTTCGACGACGCGGCGGTTGCCGACGCAATGCAGTGGCTTTCCGGCTGCGGCGATCGGGTCGATGTCCGAGGGGTGGATACCCCGGCCGCAACTCGGATCGTCCGAGAGATCATCGTCGGGCGGGCTGAGCAGTCCGACGACGAGTGGTCGATTCCTGTGCCGGATGGGGATGCGGCACAGGAACTCGTCTACCTCCTATCGCGGCTGGGCGTCTTCGCGTCCACGATCAGTGCCGCCGATCGGGTGGCCGCGCACCCCTCCGCTCGTCGAGTAGCCACGAGCGACCCATCTGCTGGTCGAGTAGCCACGAGCGACCCATCTGCTGGTCGAGTAGCCACGAGCGAGCGAAGCGAGCCCGAGGCGTATCGAGACCACCAAACGCAACGGTCGATCACAGTCGCCATCCGCGGCCACGACCAGATCTCACATCTCGCCACCGCGATCGGCGCGGCAGTGCCGGCAACACTTACCAAGGCCCCCGGCCGGAGCCACGCCCACGCTTCCGAATCGCTCCACTCCCTTCTGAACGCCCCCGCCCTGATCCCCGCATCCCTCCCTGCCGCAAGCGAATCCAGGGCCAGAAGGGCAGGTGTTCGATCAGTCCTCGCGCAGGTCGGCGATGTCCTTGACACTGTCGACATCGATCTGCTGGTCAGTAACGACGTCTACTGGGACGAGATCGAGGCGATCGACTCGATCGGCGAGCAGGACGTCTTCGACGGGACCGTCCCAGGCACCCACAACTTCATCGCCAACGGCGTTGCGCTCCACAACAGCCTGGAACAGGACGCCGACATGGTCATCCTGCTCCACCGCCCCGACGCCTTCGAGCGTGACGACCCGCGCGCGGGTGAGGCGGACATCATCGTCGGTAAGCACCGTAACGGTCCCACTGCGACGATTACCGTTGCGCACCAACTGCATTTGAGTAAGTTCGTGGACATGGCGCGCGGGTAGTCGTAGTAGTCGTCGTCGCGGCAGTAGTTGCCTCGACCGACCGGTGATGCTGCTCGGCACGTGCTCGCAGGGCAGCCTTGGTCCCCGGCGGGAGGCCACGGTTCAGGATCTGCTCTATGACCTCGATGAGATCACAGAAGCGATGTCAACGGTGTGGAGGGCGGCAACCACCTTCTCGGTGGCTACCGTCCCGACGTGCGCGGCCGCTCGACGGCATGAGTGTGTTCCCAAACGTGGGGTGTTCGTAACGATCAGGTCGGTCCTACGGCCACCGAGAACTGGAAGTTCCCCGCGCCCGCGGACCGCATGAGAGTCCGCATCACAGCGTCCGGATTGTCGTAGGGCCCGCTGAGGTAGGACGGCTGACCGTCCCGACCGAATTCGATCTGCCCCGGCCCATCCCAGTCACCCAGGAACGCGGCGGCATCACCATCGAACGCGCCGGCAGGCTCGAAGCCGAGTTCCCGCGCATAGTGCACCGCCCCCAGAATGAGTTCGCGGCCGAGTTCGATCGGAATCTCCACCGGAGGACGGTCGAACGCCGAGTAGAACGTGCGGACGGCGCCGGGGATGTGACCAGCGTCCATGGTTTCGGGGTCACGGGCGTTCTTCACCCCCAAGCAGTGCACGTCGGCCAAATAGCCCCGCACGGTTGCCCGACCACGCCGCGACTCTCGAGCCACCAACACCTGAGCGAAGCCTTCGACCTCGCCCGCGTACGCATCCAGTTCCGCCCACTCCGGATGCTTCTCGAGTCCAAGACCAATGCTCCAGCCGCAATTGACCCAGCACCCGAGCACCTTTCCCAATCCCTGGGAGGCTTGGGCGTCGGCAGCGATTCGTTTGACCAGCGGCGCCACCACCGACGGGCGCACGCCCAGCGCGCGTGCGATCGCCTTCGGTGGGTCACCGCGCTGCCAGCGCACTCGCACCTGTTCGAGAAGCTCCGCTTTGTCCATGTCCGCCATTCTGCTGCAACGATCGGGCAAATCGCGCGCAGCCGACTGCGGCGCGTCGCGCTCGATTGGGCGCCTGGCGAAGCGGAAGGCCAAACTGCAGCAGACGACCGATGTGACCCCTGGAAACAAATGGCTCGCAGAGGTCAGGCTGCACCGCAGGTCCCGGCCCTGATGGTCCGGACCACCATGTCCGGGTCGTCGATCATCGCAATGTGTCCGACGCCGGCCAGAAGTACCCACGTAGCGCCGGGCAGGCGTTCGCGTGCCGTCCGGCCGTAGGTAGCGGCTGGAACGAGCCGGTCGCACTCGGCCCAGGCCAGAGTTATCGGGCACGGCAACGGGTCCATCGGCTCGGCCCGCTCGACGGGTGCGTAGTCATCCATGAACGGGCAGTCGATGGAGTCGTCGATCATTTCCAGGACCCTTGCGGCGGTGAGGCGATCGCCGTGACAAGCGATGGCGCGCAAACCGAGGCGGCGGACTGTTGCCGACCTGACTCCGAGCGGCGCTGTCGGGCGGGAAACACGCGCCAGCGTCCGCGACCTGCGTATCTCTCTGGCGGTCCGTTCATGGGCATCGCGATTCCACCAGAAGCCTGCGGGGGAGAAGACGCAGACGCTTGCGGCGCGCCCGCGCCGTGCCAACTCGATGGCCACCCATCCGCCCAGCGAGTACCCGGCGAGATGCGGCCGCGCCAAATCATTGTCATCGAGGTAGCGTTCCGCTGCGTCCACCACGTCGCTGACGCGCATCGGACGGCGCCGGATCGGAGGACCGCCGTGGTGCCCGAGAAGTGTTGGCGTGTGGACATCGTGATGTTCGGACAACTGCGGTACAACGTCCTGCCAGATCCGGCCCGAGCCGACCACACCATGCAACAGGACCAGGGGCGATCTCTCCGGTGTCACGCCAGAAGTGTGACACCGACCTCAGATGGCGATCGGCACTTTCCGCGCCGAGAAGGTGCGCAGGCAGGCCCTACAGGGCCTGCACGGCGATGTCGACGGACTTCCACTGCGCGCCCATTGCTGCTTCGGTCGCTCCACGCAGGCTCGGATTCTGCAGCGCCAGAACGTTTGCGAAGTTGACCGCGTTGAAAGCGGCGAAGCCGGCAGTGGTGAACCCGTTGAATGACAAGGCATCGAGGACTGGGCCGACAGCGCCGCCGAAGACCGCCTTCGTTCGCTCGACGATGACGTTCGTGTTGCGCCCGATCGTGTCGAGGACCGTGAAATAGTCGCGCGCGTTGCCTGGCCGGGAACCGATCGCGGCGACCGCGCGGGGCATGTCCACCGTGTAGTGGGCGTTGTAACCGGCCAGTGCCACGCGGCCGAGCGAGAAGCTGCAGTCGTGGGCCAGCGCGAAGTGGCGCGCCCAGCGCGGTTCGACGTGGCCGCCAACGAATTCCCCGTGCAGGTTCACCAGGAACTGGCTCATCACCTCGATGCTGAGTCGGTGGGCGTAGTCGGGATCGTCGAACGCCGACTCTCTTCGCTGCAGTGGCAGCACCGCTTGTTGTTCGAGGGCATCGAGGCCGAGTGCGAAGAGTGCACGCCGATCCCGGTGGTGGACAAGGATGTCGGTGATCCCATTAAGGCGGGCAGCGGTGGCTGCCAGTCGTGCCAGGGTCGGGCCGCTCGGCAGGGTGTCGAGGTGGGACAGGCTGACGATCTCGGACACCTCGGTGGTGTTGAGCGGAGTGCCGCAGGCGGCGGACGCCCGGGCCGACGGCGCACCGGACGCAGGCGCGGCCGCCACGAGGAGGGCGACAGTCGCGCACAGGATTACGCCGCCGACGAAAGTGCTGCGCACAGCCGGATCGTACCCGCACTCACTGCTTCGTCCGCCTGCTTTCACTTCCTTCCCCGCGTGCACGCGGAGAGGATGGCGATACCCGGGGGACGAACCAGGGGGATGATCTGCTACACGTCTCGCATGTCTACTATCGGGATAGCAGAACTGAGCCATCGCGGATCGGAGCTGGTCAGGATGGTGGAGCAGGACGGGGCCGAGTTTGATCTGACCAGACAGGGGCGAGACACCGGTGTAGTGCTCACCAGGAAGAGTCGGCTCAGGTCCGCTCCCACGGCCAAGGTGGTCGATCTGGCGGCTGTGTTGTCCGAGAACAGCCTCGACGAGAAACAGATCCAGTCGAGATTGGACGAGATAGAGCTGGGTCGGGATGATTCGGGTGACATTGGGTGATGCTGATTCACCTTGACACCACTGTCCTCATGAGAGGAGGGTTGCCGGCCGGCTCGGCGCTCTCCGATTTGATGATCGCGGCGACGGCGATCCAGCATTCCGCGGCTCTCGCCACATACAAAGCCACAGACTTTGCCGGCCTCGGTGATGCATTGAAGGTAATAGACCTGAGTCGGACCTAGCGACCCGGGCCGGTCAGGTAGGCCCCGCACTCGCCGCCTTTGTGCGCGATCCCGCTTCCGTGTCCGGAGGATAGACCGCCCGGAGCAACTCGATGAGGCGCGGCAGCAGGCTCGAGTAGTTGCCTGTTCCCCAAGGTACGTTCGGCTCATTCGCAATCGTCTGACCGAGCGCACCGCTCATGAGGATGGACACGACACGCAACGCCTCGTCGGAATCGGCGCCGGGTCCGAGTTGACCCCGTGCGACGGCGTCGGCGAGCGCGCCGCGCTCCAATTTGGCCATCGCGAAGCTGTGTTCCATCGCCTCGTCGCTGGGCGCGAAGTTGGGTACGGGGCGGTAGAACATCAGTTGCGCGATCGGGTTGTTCTCCACCGACCAGCGCCCACTCGCGTCGAGCATCGCGTGTAACGCGTCAAGCCCGGGTTCGGCCTGCTCGTTGGCGGCCTGCAATGCAGCCAGATGGGCGATTTGTCCGCGATTGAAGAGTGCGTCGTAGAGCGCCATCAGCGAGTCGAAGTACTTGTAGAGCGACGGTGGCTGCACGCCGAGGCGACGGGCAACCTCCGAGATGCTCAGCCCGTTGACCCCCTCCTCGGTCATCACCTGTTGAGCGATGTCGAGGATTTCCGCGATCGTCTGCTGGCGTCGCAACGCCCGGCGATCCGGACGCGGTGACCCGACGTCAACTGAGGTAGTGCTCATGCAACGAAGACTACCACACGCTTCTGTTGACAGCTTTGGCTATAGGGCGTAGCTTTTGCTTACGCATTGATATGATCTACCCCACAACCTCAAGGAGATGCCATGCCGATCAACAAGGGCCGATTCTGGCTGACCACCGACAGCCAGAGCGCGGCGATCGAAGCGACCGCGGACGATCTCTACAATCTCGTCTCCGACCTGCCCCGGATGGGTGAATGGAGCCCGGAATGCGAGCGCGTCGAATGGCTCAACGGCACCACTCAGCCCGCCGAGGGTGCAGAGTTCATGGGCCACAACCGTGGCGGCCCGTTCAACAAGATGCGGTGGTCGCGACACGGCCGCGTGCTGACGGCCGACCCGGGCCGCGAGTTCGCGTTCATCACCGATGAAGGCGGCCGGGAATCCACGGTATGGCGGTATACATTCGAGCCGGCCGGCACCGGAACTCGCGTCACCGAGTCGTATGACGTGCGCTGGATTCCGACGTGGGCCCGCATCGTCGACGTCCCGACCAACCGTCACCGCGAGCTCAACGAGGGAATGCGCCACACCCTGGCGCAGTTGAAGGCGCACGCCGAGACCGCCACCGTCGAACCCGATCCACGCTGAATCACCGAGTTCCGTTCTCCAACTGTATCTTTGCCAGTCGCACACACCATCCCACCCGACACCATCGGAGTTCCCTCATGCTCACTTATCAGGCCGCCCCCGGCATTGACGTCATCTCCTCGCACACAGCTATCCCCGGTCTCGGCTTTGTGCCGATCAACGCGTTCGTTCTGCACGGAGCCGAGCCCATCCTCGTCGACGCCGGCGCCATGGTCGACCGTGACGAGTTCATGACCACCCTGCGCACCGTCATCGACCCGGGTGATCTGCGGTGGATCTGGTTGACCCACCCCGACTTCGATCACATCGGTGCTCTGTCGCCCCTGCTCAGCGAGAATCCGCGGATCCGCGTCATCACGACCTTCCTGACCGTGGGCATCATGGGACTGTTTGATCCGCTACCCATGGACCGTGTGTACCTGCTCAACCCGGGCCAGCACCTCGAGGTGGGCGATCGCACGCTGCACGCGATCAAGCCGCCGGCATTCGACAACCCTGCCACCACCGGCTTCCTCGACAGCAAGACCGGCGGATTGTTCACGTCTGACTGCTTTGGCGCACTGCTGCAAGGACCTCCACCCGAAAGCGCAACCGATCTCGCGATGTCGGATCTGCGTGACGGCCAGGTGACCTGGGCGACGATCGATTCGCCGTGGCTCCACACCATCGAGTCGGACGTTCTTGCCCGCAGACTCGACGACTTCCGCCGGATCGATGCGGCGACCGTGTTCAGCAGCCACCTGCCCCCGGCCCCCGGCCACATGCTCCGACATCTGATCACCTCGCTGCAGGCCGTCCCCGGGGCGCAACCCTTCAGCGCACCAGACCAAGCCGCGCTCGAGCAACTGTTCGCCCAGAATGTGTCAGGCAACGTCGGATAGCCACAGTTGGCGCGCCACCCGAGTGCTGCGGCCGGTTCGGCTCGGGTGTGCGCGTCGGCTGCCGAGGCGAGTAGGGCCAGCAGACTTCTGATTCAGGTCGCACACGCGAGCGACGATGTGCACACTGTCAAGTACCGATACCGCAGGTGGTTCGGCGTCGCGTCACTTGGGCGAGCCGGGAGGAGCGTGCGAATGGCAGCGCGATCTGAGCACCCCAGCCGTGCACGCCGAGTTCTGTCCATCGTCATCGCGGTTCTGTCCGTCGCCATCGTGGGATTGATCGTCATGGGCCTCCCCGGCGGTTGTTGCACGTTCTCGAGCGTCGACTCACCACTGCCGAACGGTGAGGGGATCGTCAACAACGACAGACCATTGACAAGCGACCAAGCCTACAGAGTGACGACGGCGGGCTCCACGATCATCAAATCGATGGTCGACCCCATACTTGCGCTGGGCTTCCGGCCCCAGAAAGTCACACCACCCTCCGAGCGATGGAGCGGGTGTCAGGCTGCGCACCTGCAGATCTACAGCGATGGCAAGGACAACGGAGCGAAGTATGCCGCGGTGGTTCGATTCGAATCAGCCGGGTACGTACCGTTCTCAGCTCTCGAGCACGCTCTCGCGGCGGTACCCGGCGTCACGCTGCAGGGCGCCTCTGGTGAGTCGGGCGTGTTCACGGTCAGCGTGCACAGATCGACATCGAACCCTCGCTTCGCGGCGGTACAGGTTGTCAGTCCCTGCTATTTCATTCGCAAGATCCGGGGCAACGGCTCCGTCAGTTCCGACGACGTCGCGCTCGTGACCGGCTTCCTCAGCCGAGAGCTGGTCCTATCGTCCTGACGCCACGAACGAACAAGTTCGTCCGCCTCCACTCGACTCGTCCCCCGTCTGCACGCGGACGATGAAAGCGATACCCGGCGGACGAGCGATACCCGGGGGACGAGCGAGTCATACCACCCGACGGAGCACGCCCGGCGGCGCGTCGTCGTCCGCGGCCAGGGCGAGCACCTCACCGAACCCCGCGACGAGGCAGTCGGCGAACAACTCGAGGTCGGTGATCGCGGCGCCGTCGGAGTTCAGTCCGATGCACCCGATGCCGTTGTGGGTGATCATCGTCGCCATCATGGCGCAGCCGGGCAGCGGCCCGAACGGGAACATGCGTTCCACCTTCGCGCCGGCAACATAGGTGTCCCAGGGGATTCCGGGCACGTTGCTGGCCTGGAGGTCGTTCTGGCTGGTCGTTCCGCTGAACTGCATCAGCACCGATCCGGGTAGCCAGGCCAGCACCGAACTGAGGGTGTTGAAGATGTCGACCGCGGGTTCGTGCCGGGCGACGCGCACCTGTTCGCGGATGGTGAGCACGCGTTCGAAGGGATCCGCGATGCCGACCGGGCCGGCGAGGCGACCCACCGCGATCCGGTTCCCGCCTGCCGGGTCCTCGGGCCGACGCACCGAGATCGGGATCGCGACCGGAATCGCGTCCACCGGAGCACCCATCTTCTCGTGGTAGAGGCGGAAGCCGCCGATGAGCCCGGCGAGATAGACGTCGTTGATCGATGCTTTCGTGGCCTTCGCGGCCGCCTTCAGATCGGTGAACGGCACCTCGAATGCACTGAATCGCCACGAGAGGCTGCGGTTGGCGAGCAGTGGGGAGCCGGGTGGACTCACCATCCCGGCCACCCGGGGTACCGAACGTCCGTACCGCAGAGCGATACTCAACGCCTTGCGGGGATGTGCGAGGGCACGAATCCCCCAGATCGTGGTGTCGACGCGGTGCGGGATCCGTCCGATCTCCTCACCGAGCTGCCGGCGCAACAGGTCGAGAGTGCTGATGTTGACCGGGGCAGGGCTCGGCGGCTGCGGTTTGCTCGGATTGTGTTCGCGGGTCGGCGAATGTAGTTGGGCCAGTCCCATGATCGCGCCCAATCCGTCCGTGAGTGCGTGATGGGCTTTCATGAAGTACGCGGCCTTCCCATCGGGCAGCCCCTCGATCAGAGTCCCCTCCCACGGAGGTCTGGCCGCGTCGAGCGCGGTCATCGCGAGCTGCTCACAGGTGGAGAGCAGCTCACGCATGCTGCCGTCCCCGCCGAGCCGGATACGCCGCATGTGGTAGTGCAGGTCGAAGTCGGGATCGACTGCCCAGCTGGGGGTTCCGGTGCCGAACGGCGAGTCGATCACGCGCTGGCGGAAACGCGGAGCCATCCGGCTCGCCCACTCGTGGGCGGCGACCAGCCGATCCCAGTCCGGATCGCAGTCGTAGATCTCCAACATGCAGATGGTGCCACGCATGCGGCGATCGGTGTCGCCGCGCCACATGATGGTGTCCACCGCGCTCATATGTGGCTCGTTCGCCCAGTCCAGCGGGCGGTCGACATCGATGCCCGACTCGGCTCCGTCACTCATCTGCTGACTCCTCCCGCGATGCCGAATCCTCGGTGAACGCCTCGAGCGGCCAATCGGCGAGCGTGGTCACAAACATCTGCCGCACCTCCTCGGCATGGATGCCCATCTCCTCGGCCCGCCATCCGGTGGTGTCGACGGGCGGCAGGATCACCACCTCGACGGTGCCCGGCCTGATCAACTGCGAACCGCGCCACATCAATTCACCCACGTTGCGCAGTACCACCGGCACCACGGGAACCCCGGCTTGTGCGGCGATGTGGAACGGACCCTTCTTGAATGGTCCGATCCGTGGTGTCGCCGACCGTGTGCCCTCCGGGGCGACCACCAACGACTTCCCGTCCTCGCGGAGCGCTTTGACCGCCGGCGCCAACTGTTCGATCGCCCGGCTCGCGTCGGAGCGGTCGATGAACACCATGCCGGCCTGATCGAGGATCTGTCCCAGCACGGGCACCCGCTGTGCCTCCTTCTTGGCCACCCCGGTCGCATCCGATCCGACGAGATGGAACATCACGGGCATGTCGAGCTTGGACTGGTGGTTGAACACGACAACACACGGCCGACCCGAGGCGAGGTACTCACCGCCGCTGAGCACCCGCACGTGCACCCCGGCCAGCGACAGTCCTACGGCGTTGCCCGTCGGTAGCGTCTCCATCAGCACGTCCGGATTGCGGCGCACCAGTCCGGCGGTGACACCGATTGCGGCAGAAGCGATGAACGATCCATAGAAGGCGCTGGTACGGGCCAGCATGCCCACCCTGTTGTAGGTGGGGTTTTTCAGGTCGATGATCGGCCACCCACGAGCCTCGGCTTCCGCGCGCAGGACGCGGCGCGGCGAGACGGCGGCCGGATGCCCGACGGACTCCAGGTAGGGGATGTCCTCGTTGCCATCGCTGTAGGCGAACGACGCGCCCAGATCGATCTCGTGCTCGCGCGCCAGGGCCCGCACGGCCGCTGCCTTGCCCGGCCCCCACAGTGGACGCCCGAGAATGTTGCCGGTGACCACCCCGTCGACGACTTCGACATCGGTGGCCAGTGCATGATCGGCCTCGATCTCGCGGGCGATGGGCTCGATCTGGAACCGGGTGGCCGACGACGCGATGACGATCGTGTGGCCCATCTCCCGGTGTGCGCGCAGGATCTGCCACATCTGCGGTCGCAGCTTCGCCGCGGTCTCGTGTTTGAAGAGATACTCACCGAACTCGATCAGTTCGGCATAGGTCTTGCCCGCGAACGTCGGTTTGGTGGCTTCGAGCACCGACGCGTAGTCCTGTTCGGTCACGACGCCGCGCAGCCCGATGAGCAGGAAGTCCGCGAGCTCGCCGAGCCCGAAATCCATGCTGCGTACTCGCGCCCGGATGATCGCCGATGCCGAGAATCCCTCGATGAGGGTGCCGTCGTAGTCGAAGAGGGCGGCAACCTTCTTGCCTGTCGGCGCGGAACGAATCGCGCGCATCCGGTCGGTGAACGCGCTCATCGGACCTCCTGTGACCACGTCGCCGGCTGGATCTCCTCGATCGCGGCGATGCGCGCGAGTCGCCCACGCATGAGCTCCACCTCGTCGAGCCAGGCCTGGCGCGCGGCAACCAGGTCCGCGACGTCCTCGCCATGGATGAGGCCACGATTGTCGGCGAGCTGATAGCCGCCGTCGTAGAGATCCTTGGACACTGAATCCTTGCTCCGCACAACACCTTGCAGGGACAGCTGACGGCCGAGTCCCAGGCAGTCGGCGATCAGTTCGCCCTTGTCGCGTGACGTGGCGCCGAGCTGCACGAGCCGAGTGGCGACGACGAGTTGCGCATCGAAGAACGGCTGCAGGGTGCGGCGCGCCAGCAGACCGCCCGTGCGAGCGTGGAGTATTTCATACGTCCACTCCTGGGTGGGGATCACTCCTCGCCACGCCGGCGCGATCAGATCGAGCTCGGCAGCGAGTCGATGCAGGTACTCGTCCTTCGGTGGGAAGAAGAACTCGAATTTAAGCAGGTCTCTCATCCTCATCGCCTCGCGCTGCGACGCTGCCAGCAGGCCCTCGTCGGTGGCGTAATCACCGGTGGCTTCGACCTCACCCTCGGCGACCGCCAGCATGTTGACCTCGACGATGGCCCGGTTCACGAAATGATGCAGCGCACCGTTGCGGTAGTAGGCGGCGATCGCGCGATTCTCCGGCACGATCGACCAGACCGGTTCGGATCCGCCGTCGAAGCAGCTGACCACGCCGTTGCCGGCCAGCACTCGTAGGGTCTGGGTCAGGCCGAGCCCGCGGCAGCGCGCCGGGTCGGGACCGGGTAGGTCACGTCGTGCGATGTAGTCCAGCAGCGGCGCGAGAATGGCCTCGATCTCGGGCAGGGTGTAGGCGCGGTCCTGCGCGCCCAGGAGCGCGAAACCGGCCAGCGACGTCGCCGAGATCGGTGTGGCGGAGTTGATCTCGTCCATCACCCGGAACGCGACCTTCTCCAGTCGCGCGCGACCCACACCGGCGTCGTCGAGTGCCGACCGCAGTGAGAACGGCGTGCCGAAGCGGACCCGCGCCTCACCCAGATAGCTGCGCTGTGCCCTGGCATACCGGAGGAGCCAGCCGACACTCTCGGGCTTCTTGGTGCCGCCGGCGTCCTCGGCGGCTATCGCGCCGACCTCCTGGAGTTGGTCGTAGACGATCGAGGTGGGCACGATGGTCACATCGCCCGTCTCGAGTTGGGTCACGCCATCGACGACGTAGGTGAGCAAGCCCAACATCGGTTTGCGGAGCTTACCCGTCCGGCTGCGTCCGCCTTCGATGTACCACTCCAGATTGAACCGTTTCTCGACGATGTACGCGAGATAGGACCGCATGGCGAACTTGTAGACCGGGTCCGCCCCGAACTTGCGTCGGATGAAGATCATGCCGGCACGCCGCGCGACCGGACCCACCGGCCAGAACGAGAGGTTCTCGCCGCCGAGCACGAGATTGGGCGGGAAGTCGTTGCTGCGCAGAACCTTCGCCAGCACGACCGAATCGGCGTAGGACCGATGCGACGGTAGGAACACGAGACCGGTCGACTTGTTCAGTGTCCGCAGGGTGTTGAGGGTGTCGAGATCGACGGACACGTTCCATGCGCGTTCGTGGAGCCTGTCGAACGTGGCCGAGAACAGGTCGACCATCAGGCGGCTCTGGGTGGCCACGAAGCCGGACAACTTGTCGGTGGCCTCGGCGACCACCGCGTCGGCGGGCCTGCCCAGTTCGGCCGCCAGCTTCGCCGCACCAGCCCGGAACCGTGCCGAGCTGCTGATCTGTTCGGCGACCAGCTGAGGAACCTTGTAGCGGTCGCCGATGATCTGCCGCTCGGCGCGCTCGGCGGACAGCGACGCCTGGACGGCGACGAACTTCCCGAACGGTTCGCCCTCCGCGAGGTCACGTGTGTACCGCTCATGCAGTTCCTCGACGGTTGCCGGTACGCCCTCGACTACACGGAGGCTGTCCGGCCGCCGCCCCCGGATCAGCGGCTGGAGGAGTCCGACGGGCCGCCGTGGATTGGACAGCACCAGCACGTCACCGAGCGTGACCCGCCGCTCGCCTTGACGGACTGCCGGTAGCCACACCGGCCGGACAGGCACGAGGAGGGTATCGGCAGTCAGTCTGTCGAAGTCGACCTCGTCTGGCCGCCGCACCGGGGCATCCGGGTAGGCGGTCGACGCCCATTCGGTGACCGCCTGTATCTCGCACGACGTGCGGGCCTCCGCCAGAACAACCACAGCATCGGTCACCTGCATCACCCTCACGTCTCATCGGCCTACACCGCTGCCCCGACGTCCGCCGCAGGACACCATCGGCGGATGTCGACGCCGACCGCAGCATGCCCATTGTGACTCGGCTCATAGCGGGCAGGGCGTGTTTTGGGTGATCACCGGTCACACGTATCACCGATTCGCTGGGCCGACGGTGATGCGAGGCCTGACCCGTGTGGCGTTGCCGGGAGCGGCGGCAGCGTTCGCCCACCATCTACGCCGCGATCCTGATGGGGCGCTCATCAGGGGAATTCTGACCGTGGTAGGGCGTCTTGCCGAACACGGCACACCCGGCTCCAGTCCGGGCGGTGATGCCGGGTAGAGAACTCGCCCGCCGACGGCCGGGCTGTCGACGGGCGGGGGCTTCACCGGGTCAGTCGAATACGACGACGCCCCGGATGTTCTTACCGGCGTGCATGTCGTCGTAGCCCTCGGCGATCTGATCGAGGGTGTACTCGCGGGTGATCAGCTCGTCGAGCTTGAGGTGGCCCTTCTGGTACATGCGGATCAGGTTGGGGATGTCGCGCCGCGGGTTGGACTCGCCGAACAACGACCCCTGAAGGCGCTTCTGCATCAGGGTGAGATCGGTGAACACGATCGGTGCATCGGTGGAGATCGGGCCGAGCCCGGTCACCACCACGGTGCCGGCCTTGCGGATCGAGGCGAGCGCGTCGGCCACCATCTGGCCGGCCAGAATGCCGACGGTGATGATGGTGGAATCGGCGCCTTGGCCGTTGGTGACCGATCGTGCGTACTCGGTGGCGTCGGCGATCGAGGTGTAGAAATGGGTGGCGCCGAAGAGCTTCGCCTTCTCTTCCTTGGTGGCCACCGGGTCGACGGCGATGATGTTGAGGGCCCCGGCATGGGCGGCGCCCTGCAGGGCATTGGCGCCGATACCGCCGATACCCATCACGATGACGGTGTCGCCGGGCTGGACATGCGCGGAGTTGACGGCCGATCCCCATCCGGTGGGGACGCCACAGCTGAGCAGTGCCATCTGCTTGAGCGGCAGCGACTTGTCGATCTTGATCACCGAAGCCGTTGAAGCCGTGGTGTATTCGCTGAATGTCGAGATACCGCACTGCTGTCCGACCGCAGTTCCGTCAGGCAGGTGCATCCGGAAGCTCCCTGGGTCCTCGGCGCGGGCGCCCGTCATCAGTGATGCGCCCAGGTCGCACAGATTGGACATGCCCCGCGCGCAGAACTCGCACTTGCCGCAGGCGGGCAGGAAGGAGAAGACCACGTGGTCGCCGACCTCGAAACCCGGGGTGTCCGGGCCGACCGCGGTGATGACCCCGGCGCCCTCGTGGCCGCCGGCATACGGATACACATCCGGCGGCAGGTCGCCGGTGGCGTTGTGGTCGTCGGAATGACACAGCCCGGCGGCTGCGAGCTTGACGGTCACCTCGTTCTGGCGCGGATCGTCGAGTTCCACGGTGACGGTCTCGTAGCGACCCGGGGGCTGTTTGATGACGGAGGTCCGAGTGGTGATCGGCATGGTTGGTGTCTCCTTGCTTATTGAGTTTCGGGTGCTTACGAAGCGATCGGATGCTTGGCCAGGTGCTCGGCGACAAGCGCGGTGAACTTGTCCGGGAGTTCCATGAGCATGGCGTGACTGGAGCCGGAGCCGGTGAAGACCTCGAGACGTGCGGTGGGGATGCGCTCGGCGACCATGCGCCCCTGCGCCGCCGGGGTGAGCAGGTCGTTCTCGCCGGCGATCACCAACGTCGGCGCGGTGATCTGTTCGAGCCGGTCGATGGCGTCATGAGCGAGGTCGGCGTCCCACTGCTCGGCGACGGTCGCCATCGCCGTCGGACTGCTCGGGAACAGTGGCTCGAGGGCGGCCATCATGCCCGCGAAGTCGGGTGTCTCGAGAAGCTCTGGGCTGTAGGCGATTCCCAACGCGGTCAGCGCGGCAAGCCGGTCGCCGGTTCGCCACGGGTGCGCGAGACCGGTGAACACCGCCGTCTGGAACACGTTGGTGCGACCCCAGGTCGCGGCGAGTGCGACCGCACCCACCGCGTCGGGGTGGGCAATCGCAAGTTCCTGCGCGACGGTGCTCCCCAGCGACCAGCCGAGGACGTGTGCCTTGGCGATTCCGAGCTGCCGCAGCACCTCGTGGGCATCCTCGGCAAGCGAGCGCATCGACAGCGGCCCGGTCCCGCGTTCGGAACCGCCGATACCGCGATGGTTATAGGTGATGACGCGGTACTCCGCGGCCAGGGCCGGCACGATCGGTGCCCACAACTCGTGCGGTTGGCTGGTACCGCAGATCAGGAGGAGCGGTTCTCCCTCGCCGTACTGGGCGGTTTCCAGGCTGGTGCCGTCGGGCAGGGTGATCGTCTGCGCGGCGGGCTGTGGTTGGGTCATCAAGTGTTCCTTTGGCTTCGGTGTCCGGATCAGGGGTGGTCGCGGTGATCAGCGGGTGAGGGCGAATCCTTTGTAGCCGGCGCGGGCGACCTCGTCGCAATGGAGGCGGTAGTCGCCGACGCCACCCAGGTAGGCCATGAAGATGCGTGGTTTGCCCGGCACATTGGCGCCGTTGTACCACGAGTTCGCCTGCGGGAGCAGAGTCGAGTCGGCGACCTCGTTGACATGGGCGACCCACTCGTCCTCGGCGGTGTCGGTGGCCTCGATGATTCGTGCGTCGGTGTCCTGCATGTGTGCGATTGCGTCGGCAATCCAATCGGAGTGCTGTTCGATGGACACGACCATGTTGCTGAACACCGATGGGCTGCCCGGGCCGGTGATCAGGAACATGTTGGGGAAGCCGGACATGGCCAGTCCCAACAGGTTACGTGGTCCGTCCTGCCACTTCTCGGTCAATGCCTGTCCATTGCGACCGCGGATGTCGATGGCCGACAGGGCGCCGGTGAAGGCGTCGAATCCGGTGGCGAACACGATGGCGTCCAGCTCGTATTCGGTGTCGCCGGCCTTGATGCCGTTGGCGGTGATGCGTTCGATCGGGCTCTCGTTGACGTCGACGAGGGTGACGTTGTCTCGGTTGAAGGTCTCGAAGTAGTTGGTGTCCACGCAGATTCGCTTGCCACCAAAGGGGTAGCCCTTCGGGATCAGCCGCTCGGCCACGTCCGGATCGTCGACCTTCGCGCGGATCTTCTTGGCAAAGAACTCCTTGGCCGCGTTGTTCGAGGACTCGTCGGTGAGAACATCGGCGAATGCCCCGTACATGGGCAGTCCGCCCATCTGCCAGCGCTCTTCGAGGATGGCATCGCGCTCTTCGGATGGCATGTCCGCTGCCGCGGCCTCGACCATCGGCACCGACATGCCCAGGAAGGACTCCTTCTGCATCCGCCGGCGGGCGTCGAATCCGTCGGCACCATCTTTGCGCTCGCTGTCGGAGAGAACGTGGTTACCGGCCGGCACACTGTAATTGGCGGTTCGCTGGAACACCGTCAGTGCCTCCGCCTGATCGGCGATCACCGGGATCGACTGGATGCCCGACGATCCCGTACCGATGATGCCGACGCGCTTGCCGGTGAAGTCCACCCCACCGTCGGGCCACCGGGCCGTGTGATACCACTGGCCGGCGAAGTCGTCGAGTCCATCGAAGTCCGGAGTGCGGGCCGCGGTCAGGCAACCGGTGGCGAGGATGACGAAGCGTGCGCTGATGCGCTCGTTCTGATCGGTCGTCACCGTCCAGGTCTGGGCGACATCGTCGAAGATCGACGCGGTCACCCGGGTGTTCAGCGAGATGTCACGGCGCAGCTCGAAACGGTCGGCCACGTGATTGAGGTAGGCGAGCAGTTCTTCCTGTCGCGGGTAGCGTTCGCTCCACTGCCAGTCCCGGATCAGGTCGTCATCGAACGAGTACTGGTAGTCAACGCTCTCGATGTCGCACCGGGCGCCGGGATAGCGGTTCCAGAACCAGGTTCCGCCGACTCCGCTTCCGGCTTCGAATACGCGCACCGACAGACCTTGTCCACGGAGCCGGTGCAGGAGGTAGAGGCCGGCGAAGCCGGCGCCGACCACGGCGACGTCGACGTCGGTGGATGTGGACGAAGTGGGTGAGCTGGCGATATCCATCGAGGTTCCTCGCGTTGAGATGTGGGGTGGTGACACCCGGAGAACCGGTGCGGCGGAGCCGCCGGCGACCTGCGGGTGAAAGGAGCCGGGCGGTGTGAGGCGCGCCACGAACTCTTCCTCAAGTAGACCGGGTCACTCGCGACCTGTCATCGGGCTGATCGGGCATCTTCGGTCCGATCGTTGTGCCCGCGGCACAATCGGGGTCGGGCCGGGGGTTCAGGTCGCGGCGGGAGCGCCGTCGACGCCCGTCGCGCCCAACCAACGGCGAGCCTGCAGGGCAAGCTGGAGGTCGATCTGGCCGGGGGTCGCGCGTCGGCCCAAGAGTTCCTCCGCGCGCCGTACGCGGTTGTGGATCGTGTTCTTGTGACAGCCGAGCTGATCGGCGGCAGCGCTGAGGCTCCCACCGGAACCCAGAAACGCACTCAAGCCCTCGCGGAGACGTGCATGTGGTTCGTCGTCGATGGCGAGCTCGCCGAGCGTCTCGCCCACCCACTCCCGCGCCCGGGTGAGATCGTGGCACAGGAAACTGAGCCCGGAAACCTCGCGGTAGGCGACCACACGCGGGCAATCCGGTGTGGCGACCAGCGCCACTGATCGCGCCGCGAGCGCATTCCTGTGCGAGCGGCTGAAGCCGTCCACGCCGACACCCGGTTCGCCGAGCGCCGCGCGTGCGTTGGGGTGCTGTTCGCACAGAACCCGCTCGAGTTCGCCCGCGAGATCGGCGCTCTCCGTGGTGTCGGCCGGGAGTGAGAGCCAGGCCCACAGGGTCGAGTCGTCCTGGGGAACCGACAACGGTGGCTGGCGACATCCGATTCGATCCGAGATTCGTGCGATGGCCCGCGCGAGACCTTCCGATCTGGGCACCTCTGAATCGCTGTCGTCCCAGACGATGAGCGCGAGATGCTTCGTCGCCAGGCGGTAGCCCAGCGCGGCTTCGACCTCTGCCGTCGCCGTTACCCGCCCGGTCAACAGCGCGTTCAGCCGGTCTGCGCGCAGTGATGATTGTCGTCGCAGCCAGCGGTCGCGTTCGGCGTCGTAGACGGGCCCGATGCGTGCGAGCACCCGATCGAGATAGGTGTTCAGGAGCGTGCTGAGTTCGGTCGTCTCATCGGCCAGTTCACGGACTTCATCGGCTCGGTGATCGAGCTCTGCGAGGCACGTCAGGAAGAAGCTCGAGTTGCAGATGTGGTATGCCCGCCACAGCGAACTGAGCGGTACCCCGTGCTGGGCGAGGAGCTGTGCGTACTGTAGTGCGCCGGCGGTCGGCTCGATCAGTTCCAGATCGACCGGTTGCACCATCAGGTGCAGAAGCTGGGAGACGTTGGACTCGATGCTGGCTCGTAGCCGACCCTGCAGGGCATCGTCGTCGGCGAGATCGGGAACCTGCGCGAGCAGTGCGTCGTACAGGCCGTCGACGATGGTTCGGGATCGCTCGGACAGGCTCGCGCCGATCTCGGCGAGCGTACCTTGCGAATCGGTGAAGGTGGTCATGCCTGATCGGGCCGGACGATCACCACGCCACCGCCGCGTACCTCGAAGATGTCGTAGTGGCTGCGTGGGTCGCCGGACACGTATCCGTGATGGTGGAACTGCATGGTCAGACCTCAGTCATCCTCGGGCCGGTTTCCGCGGAGCGTCGTGTTGTGTTGTCTCGGTGGTGTCGGATCTGTGCACCGGCTGACGACCCAGTGGCGACAGGCACTCGATAAGGGCATCTGCGATGTGAGTCACTTGCCGACTCAGCATATACGATTTGGGATACGACGCACGAAGGCGGTGAGGGCCCGGCGCGCATCGGGCTTCGCGAGACGATCGGCGTCACGTTCGACGCGTGGGTCGTCAGTGAGGACAGTCACCGGCGCGGACGCCCAAAAACCTCCCGCTGGCAGGGTGGGGGGAGAAGACTGGTAGTCGTGAGCAACGATGCCATCCGGATGACCCAATCGGACATGTTCTCCTGGCGCATGGAGCAGAACCCGATCCTGCGCTCGACGGTGGTGGTGGTCGCGCTGCTCGATGCCTCACCAGACTGGGACCGCTTCGTCGCGACGGTCGAACGCGCCACGCAGGTACTGCCGGCGATGCGGCGCAAACTGGTGCCGGATCGCGGTCTCGCACCCCCGCGCTGGGTCGACGACCCTGACTTCGACCTTGGCTGGCATGTGCATCGCCTCGATGCCGCGCAGCCGAGAAATCTGCAGGGAGTGCTGGAGGTCGCGCGCACCGCGGAGATGACCGCGTTCGACCCGGCGCGGCCGATGTGGGAGTTCACCCTGCTCGACGGGCTCGAGGAGGATGCGGCGGCCGCGGTGGTGATGAAGTTCCATCACTCGATGACCGACGGTGTGGGAGGTGTCCGCATCGCCGCCGAGATCTTGGATTTCGAGCGATCCGGGACCCCGCGGCCGCCGGTGCCGGGCAGCGACACGGTCGCGGGAGAGCCGTCACTTGTCGACACGGTCGGCTGGTACCTGTCGTCGGGGACCGCACTGGTGCGCGAGTCCGTGTCGACGGGGGTGCGTCTGGGCGCCCGCTTCGTCGTCCGTCCGATCCGGGCGGTGCGCGACGTCGCGCGAACCGCGGTGTCGGTCTTCCGCATCGTCGAGCCGATCACCAAGACGGCGTCGCCGGTGATGACCGAGCGCAGCACCCGACGTCACTTCGCGACGCTGGATGTTCCGGTCGACAGTCTGGCGGCGGCCGGAAACCTGGGCGGCGGAACCCTCAACGACGCCTTTCTCGCCGGGATCGTGCTCGGGATGCGCGAATACCATCGCCGCCACGATGCCCAGATCGATCATCTGCGGGTCACCATGCCGATGAATCTGCGATCCGACGACGAATCGTATGGCGGCAACCGGATCACCTTGGTGCGCTTCGTGATTCCCTGCGATCTGGCCGATCCGAAGGAACTGGTCGGCCGCATCCACGAGATCGTTGCGAAGTGGCGGCTCGAGCCGGCGGTGCCGATGGCCGATCCGATCGCCGGTGGGTTGAATGTGTTGCCCTCGGCGGCCGTCGGCGCGATGCTCGAGCACGTCGACTTCCTCGCCTCCGATGTACCGGGCTCGCCGGTGCCGCTGTACATGGCCGGTGCGAAGATCACCAAACAGTACGGGTTCGGGCCGACGATCGGCGCCGCGTTCAACGTGACCCTGATGTCTTACGTCGGCGACTGCTGCATGGGCATCGACGTCGACGACGCCGCGGTCCCGGACCTCGACACCCTGGTGGAGAGCCTCGCCGTCGGGTTCGGGGAGGTGTGCGACCTTTGATCCCGGAGACACGGATTCGTCCGCACGGCGGGCCGGGCAAGCCGCGAACATCGACGACGGGAAGGACGAGATGAGCGCATTCGCCCCATCGACCACACGACAGAGCCCGGGTCGCGCCGTCGCCCGTCTCGCATTGGGTGCAGTTCTGACAGTGGCGGGGATCGGCCACCTCACGTTCGCGCGGGAGGAGTTCCAGGCGCAGGTGCCCGACTGGGTGCCGCTCGACAAGGACCTCGTCGTGGTGGCCTCGGGTGTCAAGGAGATCGGGCTCGGCGCGGCACTCATCGCGTTGCCGCGCTACCGGCGGATCGTCTCCTGGCTTGTCGCCGCCTTCTTCGTCGCCGTATTCCCGGGCAATATCAACCAGTACGTCGAGGGCATCGACGCCTTCGGCCTGGACACCGACACCAAGCGACTCGCCCGGCTGTTCGGACAGCCCGTGCTGGTCCTGTGGGCCATCGCGGCGGGCGGCGACGGTGGGTGCAGGACTGAATGCCGGTGACAGCCCTCGTCATCCATCACGCCGAGTAGAAGAACGGCGGGTGACGGGGATTTCAGATTCGCGGGTGTGTGTCCGCCGTCGCGCCGCCTCCGGGTGATCTCGGTGTCAACGCGCCGAGCTCACCGCGCTCCTATCTGGCGACACTTGAAACGCTCTCTGCCACAGGTTCTAGGGCCAGCGCATCCCTCACACTGACTTGGCAGGAGCGGAATGGCCGGCTGCCGACAATTTCGTCTCGGTGAGGCTGTCGTATTCGCATCGGTCCGTTCGTAGAGAAGGTAGAGGCAGCCGACCGGCAGCCACCGATGAAAGGACTCCGAGATGGCTCACTACATGCTTTCCGTGATCGGCGACCCAAGCGTCTACGACATCCCGCCAGAGGAAGCGCAGCCGATGTACGAGGAGACGGGCAGGTTCAACGACGAGCTCAAGGCCGAGGGTGCGTGGGTGTTCGCCGGGGGACTCGGGCGCCCCGATGCCGCCACCACGGTCGACAACACCGGTTCCGACGTGATCGTGACCGACGGGCCGTTCGCCGAGACGAAGGAGTTCCTCGGCGGATTCTGGGTCGTTGAGGCAGCCGACCTCGATGCCGTGCTGAAGATCGCCGCGCGGGCGTCGCAGGCCTGCGGGGCCAAGATCGAGATCAGGACGTTCGACCGCGCATGACCACGGATGCTCGCGCGGAGATCGATCGGATCTACCGCGAGGAGTACGGACGGGTGATCGCCTCGCTGGTCCGTCGATTCGGCGATCTCGACATCGCCGAGGACGCGGCCGGCGAGGCGTTGCTCACCGCCGTCGAGCGATGGCCGGCCGAGGGTATCCCGCCCAACCCCGGCGCTTGGCTGACCACCACGGCGGGAAACCGCGCCATCGACCGGATTCGCCGGGAATCCCTGCGTGACACAAAGCATCAGGCCGCCATGATCATCAACGATGACACGCCGCACGAACCGACCGGAGCGGTCTCCGACGACCGCCTCCGGCTCATGTTCACCTGCTGCCATCCGGCGCTCGCGCCGGAGGCCCGAATCGCGCTGACGCTGCGGCTACTCGGGGGACTCACCGTCGGCGAGATCGCCCGCGCGTTCCTGGTCGCCGAGACGACGATGGCACAGCGCATCACCCGGGCCAAAGCCAAGATCAAGGCCGCGCACATCCCGTTCCGCGTGCCCGACCGTGACGATGTCACCGATCGGCTCGACGGCGTGCTCACCGTCATCTATCTGATCTTCAACGAGGGCTACCTTGCCGCCGCCGGCGATGACCCGGTCCGCGCTGATCTCACCGCCGAGGCGATTCGGCTGGGCCGCATCATGCGCGGGCTGCTCCCCGACGACGGCGAGGTCGCCGGGTTGCTCGCGCTCATGCTGCTGACCGAAGCCCGCAGCACCGCTCGCATCAGCGGCGGGGAGCTGGTGACGCTCGACCAGCAGGACCGCGGCAGCTGGGACCACGCCCTCATCGACGAGGGGCACGCGCTGGTTCGCGAATGCCTCGCCCGCGTGGCGGCCGAGCAGTCCCGCCCGGGGCGCTATCAACTCATGGCGGCCATCAACGCGGTCCACACCGACGCGCGCGATGCCCGCGACACCGACTGGACTCAGGTGGTCGCGCTCTACGACCAGCTGTACGTCGTGGAGCCCACCCCGATCGTCGCGCTCAACCGGGCGGTCGCTGTCGCCGAGCTGGACGGGCCGGAGGTCGCATTGGCCATAGTCGACAGCCTCGCCCTGGACCGCTACCACGCATGGCACGCCGCCCGAGCCGACCTGTTGCGACGGCTCGGGCGCAGCGCCGACGCGCGCTCGGCTTATGACGCCGCGATCGCCGCGACACAGAATGCGGCGGAGCGGGCATATCTGGCGAGGCGGCGTGACGAGTGCATCGCTCAAGGCACCCACAAGGGCAAGGTCGATTCGGCGTTGCCCCGAGTCCGGGCCGAGGAAGCGGGCGTGCTGGAGCGGCTCAAGGACGCATGACCGAGTGCCGGCGGACCGGGGCCGCGCCGACAACCGCGACGCGGTACCGGACAATGGTCAAGTGACCCACTGCTGTCAGACCGCTCGATCGACGCCGAGCTGCCGACGATGACCACCCAACCCCGCTCCGCCCAGGCGATGACGATCTGGCTCGTCGGACTGTCGGTGTACTTCGTCGCGGTGCTGCAGCGCTCGTCGCTGGCGGTCGCCGGACTGCTCGCGGCCGAGCGTTTCGACATTTCCGCGGCGCAGCTGTCGACGTTCGTGGTGCTGCAGTTGCTGATCTATGCGCTTATGCAGGTGCCGGTCGGACTCCTCGTCGATCGGTTCGGGCCGCGGCGGGTGCTGCTGACGGGCACCCTCATCCTCACGTGCGCGCAGCTCAGCTTCGCGTTCGCCGACACCTATGTGTGGGCGTTGTCGTCGCGGTTCTTCGTCGGCGTCGGCGACGCGATGACCTTCGTGTGCGTGCTTCGCCTGGTGAACTCGTGGTTCCCCACTCGACGTATCCCGCTGATGACGCAGCTGACCGGTGTGCTCGGCCAGCTCGGCGCGGTCGCCGCGGCCGTGCCGATGACGTGGGCGCTGGCGGCGTGGGGTTGGACGAACGCCTACCTCGCGACGAGTGCCTGCGGTGCGGTGCTGCTCGTCGCGACGTTGGTGGTGGTGCGCGATTCGTTGGAGATGCGCTCGGTGTCGGGTCCCATGCTGGGGCTCTCCGGGATCAAGGACAGTCTGGCTGCGTCGTGGGAGCATCCGGGTACCAGGCTGGGCTTCTGGATGCATTTCTCCACTCAGTTCAGCGCGACGGTGATGGGGCTGCTGTGGGGCTACCCGTTCTTCGTGGAGGGGCAGGGCCTGAGCTCGGAGGCCGCCGGTCTGCTGCTGACGATCATGGTGCTCTCGATCATGGCGTTCGGGCCGACGTTCGCGTGGCTGATCACCCGGTGGCCGTGGCACCGGTCGACGCTCGTACTGATCGTGATCGCCTCGATCGCGGCGATGTGGGCGGTGGTGCTCGCCTGGCCGGGAGCCGCACCGTACTGGTTGCTCGTCGTGCTGGTGGTGATATGCGGCATGGGCGGTCCGGCATCGATGGTCGGCTTCGACCTCGGCCGGACGTCGAATCCGGTGTTCCGGGTCAGCACCGCCACCGGCATCATCAACCAGGGCGGATTCATCGCCAGCCTGACCACGGTGGCGCTGATCGGTCTGATTCTCGACTGGCGCACCCCGGCCGGCGACTCGGGCTATCCGCCCGAGGCCTTCACCTGGGCGATGTCGGCACAGTTCCTCCTGTGGGGTCTCGGCGCGACGCAGATCTGGCGGTATCGCCGCAAGGGTCGCGCCCGACTGCTCCGCGACGACCCGGAGTTGTGGTCACAACAGTCGGGTCGCCC
>NZ_BAHC01000039.1 GCF_000298195.1 Gordonia rhizosphera NBRC 16068
GCACCTGGGTGGTCGAGGGGGTGTACGAGTGACGCCCGGCTCAGGTGTTGGCGCCCCGTGCGATCACCGGCCAGCGCTCGTCGGAGCCATCCGGGAACCGCGCCACCAGCTCGTCGACCAGATTGACCGCGCTGCACACGTGGTTGGGTATCACGTGCATGGTGGAACCCACATCGGGAACAGCACCCGAACCGACCTCGATCACCGCGTGGTGTTCGGAGAGCGAGGTGATGGTCGCCTCCGGGGCGTCGAACACCCGGCCGAAACCCGACACCCACGGGGGTCGATCGGCGCCGAGGATCTTGCTGCCGGCATCGGTGACCACACGCGTGCCCGTCCGGTGCACCATGGTGGCCACCGCCGTCAGCGCGACCTGATCGAATCCGCACGAGCCGAGTTCGACCTGCTGGGCGTCATTGAACGGATACACGCCGGGCCGCACCTCGGTGAGCACCCCCGACGCGGCGAACTCCACCGTCGGGGTGGAGCCGCCGCTGCGGACGACGGGTTCGATCCCGTTGTCGCGCAACCGCTCCGCTGCGGCGGACAGCGCCTGAAACTCCTGTTCGGCGGCCCGTCGGCGGGTGTCGTCGGGCCCGTACCCGTGGCCCGGGAACGTGAACACGCCCACCACGTTCAGGCCGAGGTCGACCGCCGCGCGGGCCACCGCACCCGCCTGGCCGGGTTCGGTTCCGGTCCGATGCTGTCCGGAATCGATCTCGACCACGACCTCCACATCCGTGCCGCGGAGTTCGGTGGCGAGCCGGCCCGCACCGGCCACCGAGTCGACGGCCAACCGCAGCCTCGCGCGCCGAGCCAGGGACCGCAGCCGGGCACCCTTGCCGGGCGTCACCCACAGCGGATACGCGATGAACAGGTCGCCAGGACCGGAGCCCGCACGGTCGGTGAAGGCCTCCGCCTCACCGATGGTCGCGACAGTGAGGCCCACCGCGCCGGCGGCGAGTTGTCGCTGCGCGATCTCGGCGCACTTGTGGGTCTTCGCATGCGGCCGCAGGTCGAGACCGGCGGATCGTGCCCGGTCGGCCATGGACTCGATGTTGCGATCGAGGCGTCCGACATCGACGGCCAGGTACGGAGTGTCGATCACGCGTCGACGGGTCCGTCGACGGTGGTCTTCACGCGTCCGAGGGCAGCATCCGACTCCCCGAGGCTCAGGAACTCCTGATGCAGGATGCGGGTGGTCAGCCGTGGCGCGAAGCGCTGACCGAACTCGGCCAGGTCTCCGAAGGCCGAGTTGACCCGGCGCGGGCGATCCACGATGCCGTGCAGCACCCGGGCCGCCGCCTTGTCGACGCCCCACACCCCGGCCTGGTTCTCGTAGGCCTCGGTGGGTGCGATCATCCGGGTACGCACCAGCGGCAGCCGTACATTGGTGAAGGTGACGTGGTCGGAGAGGGTTTCGGTGGCGGTCACGTCGCCGAACGCCTCGAGTGCCGCCTTCGAGGCGGCGTAGGCGCCGAAGCGGCCGCCCCGGGACTGCACCACGATCGACGACACGTTCACGATGTGGCCGGACTGTCGCTCCACCATGTGCGGCAGCAGGCCGAGGGTGAGATTGACCGCGCCGAAATAGTTGACGGCCATGACCCGCTGATAGTCGTGCAGCCGGTCGGTCGCGTTGATCGACGCGCGGCGGATCGACCGGCCGGCGTTGTTGACCAGGACGTCGACGTGATCATGTTCGGTGAGAACGGATTTGATCAGGCTCTGGACGGATTCCTCGTCGGTGATGTCGCACTGGTAGGCATACGCCCGGCCTGGCGGCACGCCGTCCTTGGTCGCAGACGCGTTGAGTTCGGCGAGTGCGGCGTCGAGCGCCTCGGAATCTCGCCCGACGATGAAGACGTCTGCGCCGCGGGCCACGCACATTCGTGCGGTGGCCTTACCGATCCCCACCGAACCGCCAGTGATCAGGATCTTCTTGCCGACCAGCGGACCGCGGGGATCGTCGCGGCGATGTCGCGCGGTATCGAGGTGGTTCGACCAGTACGTCCACAGACGAGGTCCGTAGTCGTCGAGGTCGGGCAGGCTGATGCCGTGCTCGTGCAGGACGGCCATCGTCGCATCCGACCGGAAGTCGACCGACGACGACAACGTGTCGAGCAACGCAGGCGGGATACCCTGTTGGGTGGCCACGAGATCTCGCCCGACGCGCAGCGGTCCGGTGCCCGCGATCTTCAGGACCGGCTCGACGAGGCTCTGCGGGATTGCCTCGTACCCATGCGGCCCGCCGAAGCCGGGAGCGATGGCGTTATACATGCCGGTGGCCGTGCGCCGTTTGGGATCTGCCAGGTGGTAGACGATCCCGCTGCGATCGGGGTCGACGGAGCCGAGCGCGACGACGGCGCTCGCCACGAAGTCGACCGGAACGATGTTGGTGAAGCCCAGGTCGGGCATGGGCAGCGGGAGGATCGACGGCAGATGGCCGAGCATCCGGAGATGTCCGAAGAAGTGGTACGGGCCATCGACCTTGTCCATCTCGCCGGTCCGCGAATCCCCGACGACCACGGAGGGCCGGTAGACGCGCCAGCGCAGTCCTTCGCGCTCCCGGACGATCTTCTCGGCCTCGAACTTGGTGCGGTGGTACGGCGAGGGAAAACCCTGGCCCTTGTCGAAGTCGTCCTCGGTGAACGTTCCCCGATGGTCGCCGGCCACCGCGATCGACGAGACGTGGTGCAGAACCGCGTCCTTGGCGATGGCCAGGTCGGCGATCCGGGCGGTTCCGTCCACGTTCACCGACTGCAGTGAATCGGCGTCGGCGGCCATGTCGCGAAGCCCGGCCATATGCAGGATGTGGTCGATCTCGGGGAGGTCGGCCGGGTCCAGGCCCAGACCGGGCGCGGTCAGGTCACCGACCACTGATTCCACTCGGCCCGCCGCGGGGAGTTCGGAGATGACCTCGGCGAACCGGGGCCGCGACGACGAGCGCACCAGCGCGACGATCCGTGTGTCCGGTTCCACGGTGAGCAGGCGTTCGATGACGCGGCGCCCAATGAACCCGGTGCCTCCGGTGATGAAGTAGGTCGTCATGAGTTCGGTGTGTCCGATCGAGGTGCAACTGACTGAACCAAGCGTGGCATATCCCGTACGTATCCGGCGGGAGGCCCACTGATACCCAGGGTGACATTTACATTGACGGATGGCAAAGAGTTGGCATCGACAATGAATGGTAACGACCGATTGATGAATCGAACATGCGTTCGATAGACTTGGTCGGTGGGATGGGATCAGGGTCCGCCGACATGGTCGGAGATGGAGCGGGTGCTCTCCGGGCGTGCCCCGGGAGGCGGGCGCCCGGGGGAGGCGTTCGGGCCTGGTGACAACACCGGCGACGGTAACGACAGTCCCGCCTGGTCCCGCAAACGCGGCGCCTACCATCGCGACGGGGTGGAACGCGGGCGGTCGTCGGTGCCGTTCGCCGAACTGCACGCGCACAGCGCCTACAGCTTCCTCGACGGTGCCTCGATGCCGGAGGAGATGGTGACCGAGGCACAGCGACTGGATCTGCAGGCCCTGGCCCTCACCGATCACGACGGTTTCTACGGTGTCGTCCGGTTCGCCGAGGCCGCCCGGGAGTTCGGCCTGCCGACGGTGTTCGGTGCGGAGCTGTCCCTGGAACCCGACGTCACGCGCACCGGTGTGCCGGATCCGCCCGGGGAACATCTGCTGGTCATCGCCCGCGACGGCGAGGGCTACCGCCGGTTGTCGCGCACCATCGCCGAAGCGCACATGGTCGGCGGGGAGAAGGGGTTGTTGCGCTACGACCGCGATGCACTGCCCGACCGCGCCGGCGGTCATTGGCTGATCCTCACCGGCTGTCGCAAGGGGCGGGTCCGTCGTGCCCTCGATCGGGGTGGTCCGCAGGCGGCGCGGGAGGCATTGCGGGGGTTGGTGGACCGCTACGGTCGCACCGACGTCGTCGTCGAACTGACCGCGCAGGGGATGCCGGAGGACGACGAACGCAATGCCGCCCTGGCCGCCCTGGCCGCGGAACTACGACTACAGACCGTGGCGACCACGGGCGCGCATTTCGCGGCGCCGCGTCGTCGGCGTCTCGCGATGGCGATGGCCGCGGTCCGCGCCCGCACCGACATCGAGACGATCGACGGATGGCTGCCCGGCGTCGGCGGCGCCCACCTGCGCAGCGGCGACGAGATGATCCGGCTGCTGCCGGGGCATCCCGACGCCATCGACAACGCGGTCGGGCTGGCCGCCGACTGTGCATTCGAACTCGGACTGATCGCGCCGAAGCTGCCGCCGTTCGACGTCCCGGAGGGCCATACCGAGATCAGCTGGCTGCGCGAGCAGACCATGGCCGGCGCGTTGCGGCGCTACGGCCCGCCGGGCGCCCATCCGCAGGCGTATCGACAGATCGAACACGAACTCCGCATCATCGAGGCCCTGACCTTCCCCGGCTATTTCCTCGTCGTCGCCGACATCGTGAATTTCTGCAAGGCCAACGACATCCTCTGTCAGGGGCGGGGGAGCGCCGCGAACTCGGCGGTCTGCTACGCCCTGGGCATCACCAACGTCGACCCGGTGGCGAACAAGCTGCTGTTCGAGCGCTTCCTCTCGCCCGAGCGGGACGGACCACCCGACATCGACGTGGACATCGAATCCGACCGTCGGGAAGAGGCCATCCAATACGTGTACCGGCGCTACGGGCGTGACTTCAGCGCGCAGGTCGCCAACGTGATCACCTACCGCGGACGATCCGCGATCCGTGACATGGCACGGGCGCTGGGCTATGCCACCGGACAGCAGGATGCGTGGAGCCGGACCCCCGACGACGCGCCCGCCGACGTCACCGACCTGGCCGGGGAGATTCTGGGGATGCCGCGGCATCTGGGCATCCATTCCGGGGGCATGGTGATCTGCGACCGGCCCATCGCCGACGTCTGCCCGACTGAGTGGGCGCGGATGGAGAACCGCAGCGTGCTGCAGTGGGACAAGGACGACTGTGCCGCAATCGGTCTGGTCAAGTTCGACCTGCTCGGTCTCGGTATGCTCTCGGCGCTGCACTATGCGATCGACCTGGTCGCCGAGCACAAGGACCTCCACGTTGATCTGGCGAAGCTGGATCTCGCCGAACCCGAGGTCTACGACATGCTCTGCCGTGCCGACTCGGTGGGCGTGTTCCAGGTGGAGTCACGCGCGCAGATGGCCACACTGCCGCGGCTGAAACCGAGAACCTTCTATGACCTGGTGGTGGAGGTGGCGTTGATCCGCCCCGGGCCGATCCAGGGCGGATCGGTGCATCCCTACATCCGCCGCCGCAACGGGATCGAGGAACCGGCCGTCGAACATCCGTCGATGCGCAAGGCGCTCGACCGCACGCTGGGGGTGCCGCTGTTCCAGGAACAACTGATGCAACTCGCCGTCGACGTCGCGGGATTCGATGCCGCCGAGGCCGATCAGCTGCGTCGTGCGATGGGCTCCAAACGATCACCCGAACGGATGGAACGGTTACGTCGACGGTTCTACGACGGGATGGAACGGCTGCACGGGATCACCGGGGAGGTGGCCGATCGCATCTTCGAGAAGATGGCCGCCTTCGCGAATTTCGGTTTCCCCGAGAGCCATTCGCAGAGTTTCGCCTCGTTGGTCTTCTACTCGGCCTGGTTCAAACTGCATCATCCGGCCGCCTTCTGTGCGGCGTTGTTGCGGGCCCAGCCGATGGGGTTCTATTCGCCGCAGTCACTGGTCGCCGACGCGCGCCGGCACGGTGTCGTCGTGCACCGGCCCGACATCAACCGGTCGACGGCACCTGCCACGCTGACCGGTGGTGGACTCGAGGTCCGGCTGGGTCTGGGCGGGGTACGGGGGATCGGCGACGAGGTGGCCGAGCGGATCGTCGAAAATCGTGTCCGGGAGGGGGATTACCGCGACGTGACCGATGTTTCGCGGCGTGCCGGGCTGACCGCGCGGCAACTCGAGGGGCTGGCCGGGGCGGGCGCGTTCTCGTGTTTCGGGGTCAGCCGACGACAGGCGTTGTGGGAGGCCGGTGCCGCGGCGACCGCCCGGTCCGACCAACTGCCCTTCGCTCCGGCCACCGAGACGCCCAGTCTGCCGGGGCTGTCCGACATCGAACTGGCGGCAACGGATGCCTGGGCCACCGGCATCACCCCGACGTCCTATCCGACCCAGTTTCTGCGTCCGCGCCTGACGGCGATGGGGGTGATACCGGCCGACGGGTTGTTGTCGGTGGCCGACGGTTCTCGGATCTCGGTCGCCGGTGCGGTGACGCACCGGCAACGGCCGGCGACCGCGTCGGGTGTGACATTCATCAACCTGGAGGACGAAACCGGCATGGTGAACGTGGTCTGTTCGGTGGGGTTGTGGAACCGTTATCGAAATCTGGCACACTCGGCATCGGCATTGCTGATTCGCGGCACCGTGCAGAATGCCGAGGGGGCGGTGACTGTGGTGGCAGAGCGGTTGCAGCGCTTGGATCTTCGTGTTGGAACGCGTTCCAGGGATTGGCACTAGGAGAAGGGGTGGCACATGGCCAGGCAGATCGTGGTGACGGTGAAACCCAACAGCCGCAAGGGGCCGCTGGTGGAGACCGGACCGGACGGTTCGGTGACGATCTTCGTCCGCGAACCGGCAACCGAGGGTCGGGCGAACAAGGCGGTCGCGGAGATCCTCGCCAAGCATCTGGGTATCCCGAAGAGCAAGCTCGCGCTGGTCGGCGGTGCCACCGCCCGGACCAAGCGCTTCCGTATCGACTCGTGACCGATCCCTGAGAACCTCACACCACCGGGCAGCCATCGACGCCGGCGCATTCGCGTACTCCTCGGGCGCGGTCTTGCGGGTCGGCCAATCGACACCGCGTCTCTACACCGCGCCCGCGAAACCGTTCTGCCGCCACGCCTCGTAGACGACGATGCTCGCCGCATTGGCGAGGTTGTGCGAGCGGCGGTCCGGCAGCATCGGGATCCGGACGAGGTCGGTGACCTCGGATTCGGCGAGTACCTCCTTGGGCAATCCGGTCGGTTCGGGGCCGAAGAGCAGGACATCGCCCGGGCGGTAGTCGACGTCGGTGTAGTAGCGCGTCGCATGCGCGGTGAAGGCGAACACCCGTTGCGGCTTCAACCTCGTCCACGCCGTCGCCAGGTCGGGATGCACGGTCACCGTGGCCATCTCGTGGTAGTCCAGACCCGCACGCTTGACCTGTGCATCCGACATGGAGAAGCCCAGGGGCTCGATGAGATGCAACTCGCAGCCGGTGTTCGCGGCCAGCCGGATCGCATTCCCGGTATTGGGCGGAATGCATGGCTGGTAGAACATCATCTTGAACACTCCAAGCCCCTCTTCATCGGTTGTCCAGGTCGGTGCGCAAGGATGTGTTGGCACCGCAGAGCACGACGCACAACGTCGAATCCGGTTCCGGCCGAACGACTCCGGCGAGCACGGCGGCGACCGCGGTCGCGGTGCCGTGTTCGACGAGAATCCGGAACGACTCCCACAGGTAGCGGCGTGCGGAGGTCAGCTGCTCGTCGGTGACCACGACGCTGCTCACCGGACGGTCGGCGACCGTCGCCCAGCAGATGTCGCCGACCCGGGTGGCTCCCAGGGAGTCGGCGGCCACACTGTCGAGGTCCACCGCGACGGGGTGACCCGCCTCGAGTGCCTGATGCAGGCACGACGATCCGACCGGTTCGACCCCGACGAGCCGGTCGCCCGGCCGTAGTGTGGCGGCGAGTCCACCGAGCAGTCCGCCCCCGCCGACAGAGACGACCGTGGTCAGCGGCCCGTCGACATCCTCGGCGAGTTCGAGTCCGATGGTGCCCGCTCCGGCGACGATGTCGGGTTGGTCGTAGGCGTGCAGCAGCAGGGCACCTCGCTGCTGTGCCAACTCGACCGCGGCGTCGGCGGCCACCTGGTACCGGTCGCCGACCTGTGCGACCTCGGCGCCGAGGCCGCGCAGGGTGTCGACCTTCACCTGCGGAGCGGTCTGCGGAACCACCACCGTGCACGTCGTGCCGGCGATACGCGCCGCCCACACCGCACCGATCGCCGCGTTGCCGCCCGAGGCGATCAGCACGCCGGCCTCGCCCAGGCGCCCGGACTCGTCCGCATGGCGGATGGCGTTGAGGCTGCCGCGCGGCTTGAAGCAGCCACCGACCTGTGTGTACTCCAGCTTGAACACAACCTCGCATGGGCCGTCGACGGTATCCACGGTGGTGTGCAGTCCCGGGGTCCGCCGCAGCGACCCGGCGATGCGGGTCTCGGCGGCCAGGACGTCGTCGAGTCCGGTCGCGTTCACCTCAACGGAAGATCCGTCCACGTCGATCCACGGTACTGGAGCCCCGAATGGAACAATGGTCTCCCGTGAGCGCGATACGACTGGACGGCAAGGCGACCCGCGACGAGATCTTCACCGATCTGGGCGCCCGGGTGGAGAAGCTGCGTGCCGAGGGCATCACGCCCGGTCTGGGCACCATCCTGGTGGGCGACGATCCGGGTTCCCGGTCCTATGTGAAGGGCAAGCACTCCGACTGCGCACGGATCGGCGTCGCCTCGATCCGCAAGGATCTCCCGGCCGATGCCACGACCGAGGACCTCAACGCCGCCATCGACGAACTCAACGCCGATCCCGGGTGCACCGGCTACATCGTGCAGCTTCCGCTCCCGCGACACCTCGACGAGAACGCCGCGCTCGAGCGGATCGACCCCACCAAGGACGCCGACGGGTTGCATCCCATCAACCTGGGTCGGCTCGTCCTCAGCAAGGAGTCCACGCTGCCGTGCACGCCGCGGGGCGTGGTGCACCTGCTGCGTCGCTACGACATCCCCATCGCCGGCGCCCGTGTCACCGTCGTCGGCCGCGGGGTGACCATCGGTCGGCCGATCGGACTGCTGCTGACGCGACGCAGCGAGAACGCCACGGTGACTCTCTGCCACACCGGCACGCGTGACCTCGCGGCCGAGGTGTCACGTGCCGACATCGTCATCGCGGCGGCCGGGGTACCCCACCTGATCACCGCGGACATGGTCAAACCCGGCGCTGCGGTCATCGACGTCGGGATCAGCCGCACCGAGGCCGGGCTCGCCGGCGACGTCGCGCCCGACGTCTGGGATGTCGCCGGGTATGTCTCACCCAATCCCGGGGGCGTGGGCCCGCTCACCCGGGCTTTCCTGCTCGTCAACGTGGTGGAACGGGCCGAGGCGCAGCTGGCCGAGCGGGCCGGGGCGGGAATGGCCGGGTGACCTCCACGCCCGGGGCCGACACGCGGGTCGACCGGATTCGGCGTGCGCGACGGATGCGGCGCTATCTGGTGCAGATCCCGTACTTCGTCGTGTTGCTCGGGCTGCTCGCCGCGGCGGTTCTGGTGCTGTTCGATCGCTGGCGCCGCGGTGCCTTTGTCTTCGGGTCGGCGCTGATCCTGGGCGCGGTGTTGCGGGCCCTGATCCCGACGTCCCGGGTGGGTCTCCTGCAGGTCAGAGGGCGTTTCTTCGACATCGCGGCAATGGCGTCGGTCGGTGGGCTGATCCTGTGGCTGGCGACGTCGATCGACCCTTTGGGCACAGATTGATTACAATAGAGACCAACGCGTGACCTTTGGGGGCGTCGCGTAGCCACGACGGACGACTGCGGGGGCGCACATCACTTCAACGATCGACACCGAGGATCCGGCCACCATCGACACAGCCACATCGATGGGTGTGTCCGCCGGTGACGGGATGATCCACTATGTCCTGCTGACGCGTGACAGCGTCGGACGCAGCATCGTCGACACCCGCGTCATCGACGTCGATCCGAGCGACGGTCTTGACGCCGCGGGACGGGTCAACGCCGGGATCGACCTCATGCTCAACACCGCCCGGGGCACGGGTCTGTCTGTCGGGCCGATCGGTGTGGCGGCGCGCACGGTCAAGCAGCGTCGCGAACTGCGGTCGGGCGGCACCGGCCCGCGTCGGCAGATCCATCTGGTTTCCGACGATGAAGCGGTCGTCGCCTATCTCTCCGCCAGCGGGTACATCGGGCGGTTCGACACTGTCGTGGTCGTCGACTGCGGGGACACCGGGATGTCGCTCTACACGGTGGACACCGCGACGCAGGAGATCACCGCGCCCGAACGTTCCCGCGCGCTGGCGGGCCGACAGATCGACCGGGCGATCGTGGCTCGGCTGTCCGCAGACGACCGGCGGCACGGCGTGCGCAGTGGTCGGGCTCAGCGCCGCAACCTGCTCAGTGCCGGCCGCACGGCCAAAGAAGAGGTCGCCCGCTCGGGCCCGGCCGATCCTGTGCTGCTCGCCGATGGTGGCAGCCATGTCACGCTGGGTGCCGACACCATCGACGCGGTGACCGCCCCGATGGTCGACGACGCGCGGAAGATTTTGTCGCGCTATCTGTCCGAGAAGACCGACCGGCGTGCGCCGGAGGCCGTGGTGCTCGTCGGCGGGATCGCGAACCTGCCCGGGGTCCGGCGGATCGTCGACGACCCCGAACTCGCGGTGGTCGTCCCCGAGACTCCCGAACTGGCGTCGTCGATCGGCGCGGCCATCCTCGCACGTGCGACGACGTCTGCCGGGACGCCGTCGCGTCTGGCCTTCATCGGTGGTCGGACGCAACGCGAATGGCTATCTGCGAGAACGCTCGCGGTGGCCGGTGCCGTTCTCGCGGCCGCGTTGATGACCATCTACGCGATCAGTTCGTCGGTCACCCGTCACGAGTCCCCGGCTGCGTCCCCGACGCCCGAGACGGTGACGTCGATGTCGGGTGAGTTCCACTCGGCGGGACGGACAACCGTGTCGCCGACACGGCACCCGGCCCCGGTTCTCGTGGTCCCGGACGCACCGGCGCAATCGGTGACGCCGGCTCCCACCACCACCTACGAGGTGCCTCGTTGGGGTGACGGACCTGCTTGGGCCACAACGGAGTTGCCGCCCACTGAGGAAACCTCGGACTCGCCGTCGACCACCACGCGCACGCTGTCGCCCTACCCGATGCCGTCCTTGCCGTGGCCACACGATTCGGGGCAGGTGCCCACCATCCCGCCCGGGCTGTTGCCGCCGGGCCTGGCGCCGGAGACGACTCAGGTCACGCCGCAGGCGATCCCGGGACCGGACGACCGTGGGGAACCCACGACACCGTCGTCGGCTACCCCCGTGCCGAACCCGACGACGACACCGATTCCGGCCCGCTGACGGCGTCCGCGCCCGGCCGCTCGACCGTGGATCAGTTGCGCGCGATTTCGACCGTGCGCTTGAGGAGATCGCTGATCGCGTCGAACTCGGTGAGGAAGCCGTCGTGGCCGTTATCGGAATGCATCACCTGTAGACCGCCGACGCAGTTGCCCAGCTGCTCGGCGAGTTCGACCTGTAACCGCAACGGGTACAAGCGATCCGACACGATCCCGCCGACGATGACGGGAATCTTGCAGGAGCCGAGCGCCGCCTTCACACCGCCGCGGTTGCGTCCGACGTCGTGGTGGTTGAGCACCTCGCTGAGCACCACATAGCTGCCCGGGTCGAAACGTTGGATCAGCTTGTCGGCCTGGTGCTGAAGATAGCTGTCGATGGCGTAGCGTCCGGCAGCGAGCGGCTGCTCGTCGGCCTGCGGTTCGTTGGCGAACCGCTGATCGAGCTCCGCCTCACCGCGATAGCTGAGGTGGGCGATCCGGCGGGCCACCCCCATGCCGGTGCTCGGGACACGGCCGGTGCCGTGATAGTCGCCGTTCTGCCAGGCCGGGTCGGCCTTGATCGCGGCGATCTGCGTTGTCTGCGTACCGATCTGGTCAGCGGTGGCGCGCGCACCGACGGCGAGCACCAGCGCCGAGCGCACCATCTCGGGGTACTCGATGGCCCATTCCAGGGCGCGCGCACCACCCATCGAACCGCCGATGACGGCTCCGACGCCGGTGATGCCGAGCCGGTCGATGAGGGTGCGCTCGGCGCGCACCTGATCGAGCACGGTGATCTGTGGGAAACGCGAGCCCCACGGCCGTCCGTCGGCGTCGAGGGACGCGGGACCGGTGGAACCGCGGCATCCACCGAGCACGTTGGCCGAGATGACGCACCACTCATCGGTGTCGAGGGCGCAGCCGGGCCCGATCAGGCCGTCCCACCATCCGGCCGACGGGTGGTGGACCGTGGCCGGACCGGTCACGTGCGAATCGCCGGTGAGGGCGTGTAGGGCGAGGATCACGTTGTCGCGCGACGGCGACAACGCCCCCCAGCGTTGGAATGCCAGGGTGACGTTGTCGATCCGGTCGCCGCTGTCGAGTGAGACCGTCCCGATGTTGACCGCCATCATCTCGCCGTCTGGCAACTGCTCCCAGTCGGGCCGATCGGAGGGCTGGATCTGAGGTTCGATACTCACCGACACAATTCACTCACTCTTCGATGTTCCTCTTCACGCGGACGGGACTACTTCGCGGCTGCGAAGCCGGTCTCGAGGTCGGCGAGAATGTCGTCGATACCCTCGATCCCGACCGCGAGCCGCACCAGGCCTGGCGTCACCCCGGCCGCGAGCTGCTCCTCGGGGGTCAGCTGGCTGTGTGTCGTCGACGCCGGGTGGATGACCAGCGACCGCACGTCACCGATGTTGGCGACATGGCTGTGCAGGGTCAGCGCATCGACGAACCGCTTACCGGCGTCGAGCCCACCGGCGATCTCGAACCCGATGACCGCGCCCTGCCCCTTCGGCAGCAGCTTCTGAGCCCGGTCGTACCACGGCGAGGACTTCAGTCCGGCGTAGGCCACCGACTCGACCTGAGCGTGTCGGTCCAGGAAGTCCGCGACACGCGCGGCGTTGGCGACGTGGCGCTCGACGCGCAGGCTGAGCGTCTCGAGTCCCTGCGCCAACAAGAACGCGTTGAACGGCGAGATCGCGGCGCCGGTGTCGCGCAGCCACTGCACCCGCGCCTTGAGGGCGAACGCTGGGGCACCGAGGTCGGCGAACACCGCACCGTGGTAGCTCGGATCCGGCGTGGTGAAGCCCGGGAAGAGATCCTTGCCGTCCCGCTGCACGCGCCAGTTGAAGGTGCCGCCGTCGACGATGACACCGCCGATCGCGGTGCCGTGGCCGCCGATGTACTTGGTCGCCGAGTGCACGACGATGTCGGCGCCGTGCTCGAGCGGATTGAGCAGATACGGGGTCGCGACCGTGTTGTCGACGATCAGCGGGAGGCCGTTGCGGTGGGCCACCTCGGCGATGCCGGTGATGTCGAGGATCTCGTTGTTGGGGTTGGAGATCGTCTCGCCGTAGAGCGCGCGGGTGTCGTCTCGGATGGCGGCCTGCCAGGAATCGAGATCCTCCGGATCGTCGACGAAGCTGACCTCGACACCCAGCTTGGGCAGCGTGTAGTGGAACAGGTTGTAGGTGCCGCCGTACAGACGCGGGCTCGACACCACATGCCCACCGTTCTCGACGATGTTGAGGATCGCGTAGGTCTCGGCGGCCTGACCCGAGGCCACCAACAGGGCGGCGACACCGCCCTCGAGCGCGGCGATCCGCTGTTCGACGGTGTCCTGGGTGGGGTTCATGATCCGCGTGTAGATGTTGCCCGGCTCCGCGAGGCCGAAGAGGTTCGCGGCATGCTGTGTGTCGTTGAAGACGTACGACGTGGTCTGGTAAAGCGGCAGCGCCCGGGCATTCGTTGTCGGATCCGCCGTCTGACCGGCGTGGATCTGCTTGGTCTCGAAACTCCAGTTCTGCACTGGATCGGTGGTGCCCTCGTTGGCGTCGGACATGGCTGTAGTGATCACTTTCTACGGTCGGCAGGGCACGACGACCCTGTTGGGGTCCGACCTTCGGACCCGCGCTTGCCAAGGAATGCGATGTGCGTTCCTCGACCCGGTCATCACCCGGAGCACCCCACCGCGGATGGAGGGTTGCCGATCAGCAAGCCGGGGCTTCACGCTGATACTCATGACCTGGCGTCAAGGATATAACACGCGCAGCGGGGTGTGAGAACCCTCTGGATCGCGGTGATTCGAACCCGTTCCCGGGCATCTGCGCAAATGACAGAAAGCTCTCAGTTTCGCGATCACGGATCTAGACTTCAGATCGGTGCCCGGGGGTGTCGTAGCCGAATGTCCGCCCTGGGATAACAGGCAGGCCGCTACCGACGAAAGATCCTGATGTGATGACCACGCGCACCCGGTTCTCCAGGCGATTGTCACTCACCTTGGTGGCGAGTTTCTCCACCGTGTCGATTGCCGCGACGTTCTGCCTGCCGGGTCTCGCGGGCATTGCCCGCGCCGTGGAGTGCGGCGCAGGTGCGGTCGTCATCGTCGGGGGTACGGGGGACCCCGAAGGCGCCATCATGAGCGGTGTCGCACAGCGATACTCCCTCGGCGCCGATGGCATACCGAACACCGCCGACGACTACGAGGTCATCTACGTCGACTATCCCGCGACGGTCTGGCCGTCGGGTGCGGCCGGCTACGACGACAGTACTGCGCAGGGCACGGCGGCGACCAAGGATGCGATCGCCACCTATCAGCACTCGTGTGACAAACCGGTGGTCGTCGCGGGATATTCGCAAGGTGCCCGTATCGCCGGAGACGTGTTGTCGGACATAGGCAACGATCGCGACGACACCGTCACGATCACCGACGAGCAGGGGAACCCTGTCGAGGTCGACATCTCCGCTGACAACGTCTCCGGTGAGTTGTATTCGGATCCGCGCCAGAACGGCGACAAGACGGGGGAGGGTATCGAACTCGCCCTGATCGGCGTGATCCCGGGCCTCACCATGTCCGGTCCCCGCGATGGTGGTTTCGGTTCGCTGGAGGGCAGCGTCATCTCGGTGTGCGTCGACGGGGACCCGATCTGCGACCTCCCCGATCCCCTGTATGACCCGATCGGAGCTGTGGACGGGCTGATCGGCTACTGGGTCAAGCACGGGCTCTACCCGGCCCACATGCGGCAGGAGCCGAACTCGCCGTCGTGGGGTGATAGGCCGGTCGTGTGTACCGACAACATCTGCATGGTCGCCTACGACTCCGCGGTGGTCGAGCAGTTCCGGATCTGGGCGGCGGACCTCGGTTACGCCGGCACCATCGACGATTTCCTGGCCAATCGCCTGACCTTCAACTGGCCGTTGGGCATCGAACTGTCGAACCCGCAGCCCGCGGTACGGTTCGTGCAGGGGCTCTTCCCGCCGCTTCCGAAGCTGGGCTACGGCGCATACCTTCCGGATCTGACCGTCTTCGAGGACATCCTGAACGGGATCGTGACCATCTCACCGGATCAGCTCAAGGACGGGGTCACCGCGCTGGCCGCGAGCGCGGAGAGTATCGTCCTGCAACCCGTCAACTTCGTCGGATACTGGGGCGGAACAGTCCTGGGTGTCGACACGGGCGCGGCCGGGCCGGATCTGGGGCCGACCCGCATTGCGATCCGGGCGCAGCTGCAGGCATGGCTCGACTCGCAGAACCTGCCGTCGACCACGGTGTCGACGACCAACACGTTGTCGCTGTCTTCGGCCCCGACCACGACCGAGATGCCACTCCAGGTGACCTCGGACGGCGACGCCTCGACCGACGGCACACCCTCCGGTCGCTTCGGTTCGGAGCAGAAAGATGCTGTGGCCGCAAAGGATGAGGCCCAAGAGAATGAGGCCCCAGCCGGGTCGATCCCTCCCGCCGGGGGGAACACCAACGCGTCGGAGCCGGAGCCGATCCGGAAATTGGTCCCCACCGAGTCGGCCGTCGACTCAAGCGCCTCGACCCCGGACAACCTTTCGGGTGGCGGTGGCACGCCGACCGGCACGGCGAGCAGCAACACCGGTGGCCAGGGGACCGAGGGTCAGGGGACCGAGGGCCAGGACATTGATGGCCAGGACACCGATAGCCAGGACACCGATGGCCAGAACACGGATAGCCCGAACACTGATGGCCAGGACACCAAGGGCCAGAACACCCGGGCCAACAACACCGGGGCCGGTGCCTGAATATCTGGCCACGAGGCAGCCACCGCCGTTCCAGGTCTGAACTGGAAGCGCCGCCGCGACACGGTGTGAACGAACTCACCCGGCGGCGGGGAATCGGTGCGCGGGCGGTGCGAGTTGGTGATTCAAGTGACGTCAGCCCCAGCCGATATTGCTGCCAATGCCGACCGCGCCGATCGATCTGTCGTTCGTTGGGCGATCATCGCTCTCGCGCTCGGTGGATTCGGGATCGGTACCACCGAGTTCGTGGCGATGGGGCTGCTGCCGTCCATCGCGGACACGCTCGACATCAGTGAACCGACCGCCGGGTCGGTCATCTCGGCCTACGCGCTCGGCGTCGTCGTCGGCGCTCCGCTGATCGCAGCGGCCACCGCGCGGGTATCTCGCCGGACCTTGCTCATCGGTTTGATGGTGGCCTTCACCGTCGGCAATCTCGCCACCGTGGTGGCGCCCAGCTTCGGGCTGCTCGTCGTCGCGAGGTTCGTCGCCGGTCTCCCGCACGGCGCGTACTTCGGTGTGGCGGCCCTCGTGGCGGCGCACCTCGCCGGTCCGCGCGACCGCGCGAAGGCCGTCGGCAAGGTGATGCTCGGGTTGTCGGTGGCCAATGTGTTCGGTGTGCCGGTGGCGACGTGGCTGGGTGAATCCCTGGGGTGGCGGGTGGCGTTCGCACTCGTCGTCGTGATCGGTCTGGCGACGATCGTCGCCCTGTTCCGCAGCCTTCCGCCGCTGACCGACATGCGGGTCACCAACCCGATGACCGAACTCGGTGCGCTCGCACGACCACAGGTGTGGTTCACGCTGCTCATCGGTGTCGTCGGGTTCGGCGGGATGTTCGCCTTCTACACCTATCTCAACTCCGCACTGACGACGGTGACCGGCGTGTCGGTCTCCCTGGTGCCGGTCGCGATGATGCTGTTCGGTCTCGGCATGGTCGCCGGCAACATCGTCGGCGGCGTGCTCGCCGATCGCAGCGTCTCGCTCGGCATCCTGGTCGGACTCACGGCCACCGGGGTCTCGCTCGCGTTGTTCGGGCTGACCCTCCAGAATGTCTGGGCGGCGATGATCCTCAGTTTCGCGATCGGCCTGTCCGGGTCGTCGACGATCCCGGCATTGCAGACGCGGCTGATGGACGTCGCCGACGATGCGCAGACCCTGGCCGCCGCGCTCAACCACTCGGCCCTCAACATCGCCAACGCAGCCGGAGCGTGGCTGGGCGGTGCAGTCATCGCCGCAGGCTACGGGTATCGCGCACCCTCACTGCTGGGCGCGGTCCTCGCAGTGGCCGGGGTCGTGGTTCTCGGCTCCGCGCTGAGTTCGGCGCGCACCAGCGCCGCCCGCCCGGCGGAGCTGGAGCTCGCTTAGGGGTCGGTGCGACCTCAGCCGTTGGTCGGCGGGGTGGCCACCGTTTTCGACAGGTAGAGCTGCTCGCCGAGTCGGTCCATCAACTCGAGCTGGGTCTCCAGATAGTCGATGTGGTGTTCCTCGTCGGCGAGGATGCCCTCGAGCAGGTTCGCGGTCGTGATGTCGCCCTTGTTCCGGCACATCGCGGCGCCGGGGCGGAGCCGCTCGACGACCTCGAGTTCGATGGCCAGGTCCGACTCGAACTGCTCGCGCAGCGTCTGGCCGATCCGCAGGGGAA
>NZ_BAHC01000038.1 GCF_000298195.1 Gordonia rhizosphera NBRC 16068
CTGAAGGTCTCGAACTTGCCACGCACCTTGGAGACCATGAGGTGCTTGACGGAGAACCCGACGGTCGAGTGAACCGGGTCGATGTTCCAGGTGCCGACGGCGATGGGGGCGGAAACGGCGGTGGTCATATATCTGCTCCTGTGAGAGAGGTGTGGGTCGTACGGATCGGTGGGCCCTTGCGACCCATCACCACTCTAAACGGACCGTGGTCCGATTCCATTCCTCGGAGGGGAGATTTTTTCAGGACCAGGCGAAGACGGGTTGTTCGTAGCCGTCCACCCGGGTCGGCCGATCACGGAGCACGACCTCGGCGAACTGGTAGATGACAGCGGCCGTCGGGGCGTGGACCAGCGCATTCACGATCGGGAGCTGGATCACGGGGCGCGTCGATTGTGGGATCGTGAGGAATCGCGGTTCCACCATCAGCTCGGAAAATGTGACGAAGAACAACTTCGCGACCTCGTCGGGATTGGGCGTCGGAGTCTGGTCACCGTCGACCCAGCACACGACCGGGGTGATCACGAAACCGGACCGGGTCGGGTAGTCGTCGAGCAGTCCCAGCACCGAATCGGCGGGGAGGTCGATCGCGATCTCCTCGTGGAGTTCACGCAATGCGGCGGTGGAATGATCCTCACCCGGGTCGAGCCGGCCGCCGGGCAACGCGTATTGAGCGGCATGGCGACGCATCGTCGCGGGGCGCCTCATCAGCCAGATGCCCTGATGCCCGTCGCGTTCGGCGATGGTGAGCGCCACCGCCGCCGGCCTGACACCGGAGTCGTGCCCGTCGGACGCGCGGCGGTCGAAACCATCGAGACGTCGCTGAACCTCTGCCCGGTCTAGTGCGATCACACTCTCAGTTGATCACGTCCGGCCGCCGAGGTCACCGCATCCATCTGGAGGCCGCGGTGGTGACGGGCGTCAGCGATGTGCGGCGTGCAGCCGCCGACATGCCCGTCACCTCGAGGTGGCCGGCGGCGACAGGCAGTACCTTCCGACGGTCGCCCCCTACGTCTGCACCGGCCGTCCCGCAGCGATCCAGGCCTTGTAGCCGCCGTCGAGGTGTGCGACGTCGCGATAGCCGAGCTGCTGCAGTGATCGTGCGGCCAGGGCCGACCGCGCCCCGGACCCGCAGTAGAGGATCACACGGCGATCCTCGCGGAATCCGTCCAGGTGGTAGGGCGTCGCGGAATCGGCGTGGAACTCGAGCATCCCGCGCGGAGCGAATGTCGCACCTGACAGATATCCGCCCGCGACCTCCGCCGGCTCACGTAGATCGACCAGCAGCACGTCCCCACGCCGTAGCTCGTCGGCGACCTCCTGCGGGCTGAGATTCTCGATCTCGGCCTTGGCCCGGGTGACCATTCCCATCACGCTGTTCATGACGTACCTCCTTGCTTCGTGGACAGGGTCGATTGTGCGGCGCCACCGTTCCCGAACCGTTCCTCGACCGTCGCGCCGTAGCCGGGAACGATCCGGTAACCCTCCGGCGAGATCGTCACCGCAGCGCGGACGACCCGTGCATGCGCCGCGATGCCGGAGGACAATGGCGGCAGGGCGCCCGGTCGCGCCGGACGCGGGTGAGTGCCCCGCGGCAGGAGCAGATATTCATGGCCGGGTGGGCTGAGCGATGAACGACGGATCGACCGTCGGCGTACGGATACGGCTTGAGCTGCTCGGTCGATTCCGGGTGCGGGTCGGCCGTACGGAAGTGACCGAGGCCGACTGGCCCAACCGTCGTGCCGCCGAACTCGTGCAGTTGCTCGCGATCTCGGACGGTCACCGGATGCTCCGCGAGAGGGCGATCGACGCGTTGTGGCCACACCTCGACGCCGACGCCGGTGCCGCAAATCTTCGCAAGGCCGCCCACCACGCGCGTCGCACACTGCGCCGTGCGGACGGCGTCGTGCTCCGCGCCGGATGGGTGGAGCTGTTCCGGACGCCGACGTCGAGACCGATGCGGAGCGATTCGAGAGGGCGGCCACGTCTGCATTGCGCGACGGAGACCCCGCCGCAGCGGCGGCCGCGGCCGACGAGTACCCGGGCGAATTACTGCCGCTCTCGCTGTACGAGGATTGGACCGCGGACCCGCGACGACGACTCGGCAGGCGATACGTGGAGCTGCTGCGGCTCAGCGAGCAGTGGGAACGTCTGCTGGAGGTGGATCCGACCGACGAGCCCGCCTATCGCGCTCTGATGCGCCGGGCGATCGAGGTCGGGAACCGGCACGCCGCGATCCGCTGGTACGGGCGGGCGCGCACCGTGCTCGGTCGAGAGCTGGGCGTGCGCCCCGATCGCGCCACGCACGAACTCTACGAGCGCTGCGTCGCGGGCATGACACCGGCGGAACCGGATTTCGTCGGCCGTGACGTCGAGGTTGCCCGGGTGCGGACCGCTCTCCGGGCACGTTCACCGGGCCTCATCGTGATCTGCGGCGAGGCCGGTATCGGCAAGACGGCGCTGTTGCGACGGATCGGCGCGATCGCGACGCTCGAGGGATGGCGGACGCTGTGTGTGAGCCCGCCGGCGTCCGGGGGTCCGTACGCCTCGCTGGTCGCCGCTGTCGAGCAGGCGATCCTGGCCGACCGCGCTCTTCTCGACAGGGTCGACGATCGGACCCGCTCGGTGCTCGCCGAACTCACCCCACTCGCCGCGCCGGCCGATCCGCTCGAGCAGCCGCTGACCAGGCATCAGGTGATCGGCGCACTGGGGCGGGTCTTCGCCGACCACCCCCCGGTCGTCCTGTGCATCGACGATGCACAGGACGCCGACAGCACAACCATCGACGCGATCCCCCACCTGGTGCGCTCCGACGGTCCGCCGTTGCTCGTGGTGCTCGCCCGTCGACCCATGCAGGATCCGAACGATCCGATCACACACCGGACGGCGGTCGACCAGTTCACGCTGACTCCGCTGGACCGCGAGGAGATCCTGGCACTGGTTGCGGCATCGGCACCGACACCGCTCGAACCGCAGACCGTCGACCGAATCATCGAACTGGCCCAGGGCAACCCCCTGTTCGCAGTGGAACTCGCGCGAGCCCCGTCGCCGGGGCCGCTCCCGCCCAGCCTCCGAGCAGCCGTGGACGCCCGCTGCGCGGAGCTCGACGACACGTCCATGACCCTGCTCCGGCGACTCGCGCTCGCCGGTGGCCGATTGAGTCCGTCCGACGTCGTCGCGATGACCGGCACCTCGGAGGAAGACGCATACGCGTTGCTCGACGCGGCTCTCGGAGCCGGTGTGCTCGTCGTATTCGAGGACCACTACGTGTTCCGGCACGAACTGGTGCGGCAGGCGTTGATCGAAACGGTTCCACCGCACCAGCGGATCGCGGTGCACCGAGACGCCGCGCGCCGACTCGCCGAGATCGGCGGAGAGCCTCATCTGATCGCTCGGCACTGGCTCGCAGGTGAACGCCCGGCCGAGGCCGTGGACTGGCTGCGCGCCGCTGCGCTCCACGCGATTCGGCTCGGCGCGTTCGCCGACGCCATCGCCGAACTCGACCTGCTGCTCGCACACCTACCCGACGATGCCGACGCACTGCGCCTGCGCGCCGAGGCCCTCGATGCGCGAGGAGATACCCGGGCGCCGACGGCCTTCGCGGCCGCGGCACGCGCCGTCGGCGAGCCGGGTGCACACGAGATCCGCGCCAAGCAGGCGCTGGCCGAGCTCAAACACGGCGATCCGGCGGGTGCACTGCTGACGCTGGCGCGGGCGCGGCCGATCACCGTCGAGGGTCGGTTGAATGAAGCACTCACGTTGGCGGGTGCGGCGGCGATCGGATTCGGCGATCCGGTGCGCGGCAGCGAAAAGGCGACCGAATGCCATCGTCTGGCTCTCCGCTCCGGCGATCCGGTCGCAGTGGTGCAGGCCTCCTGGGCCAAGGCCGCCGCCGCGCATGCCCTTGGCGATCTGCAAGGCAGTATCGAGGCCGATCTCGTCACCACGGCGACCCTCCCGGACCTGGCGATCAGCGTGTTCGACGGTCAGGTATGCATCAACGAGCGGCTACTCTACGGCGCACGCCCCTATCCCGAGGTGATCGCGTTCGCCGATTCCCTCAGCGCACAGGCACATCGGCTCGGTGCCGCGCGTGGAGAGGCCTTTGCCGCGACCCTGCGCGGGGAGGCGGAATTGTTGTCCGGAGACCTCGACTCGGCCACGGTGGATCTCGACCGCAGCGCCCGGATGCACCGCGCGATCGGGGCCGCGCTCGGCGAGGCGTTCGCACTCCAGCGGCGATCAGAGGTGGAGTTGGGACGCGGCCGGGTCCGCTCCGCGATGGAGATCTTGGACGAGTCGTTGTCGATTGCTCGCGAATCCGAGGTCGGTTTCCACCTGTTCGATCGCATCTACGGGACCCGTATCTCCGCCGCCGACAGCAACTCGGATGCGCTCGGCGCGGTGGCCGAGGCCGAGGCGGCCGTGCAGGGCCCGCTGGAGACCTGTCCGGGGTGCCGGATCACTCTCGCGGTCCCCGCCGCGATCGCCACGGCGCGGGCCGGCGACCTCGACCGGGCGGTGCGCTACCAGCGTTCGGTCGCCTACCTGGCCGATGTCGTCATGCGGTTGCCCGGGTGGTATGCGGCGCGGGCGGAGGTCGACGGATGGGTTTCCGCCGCGAAAGGGGATGCCGTAGGGGCGCGTCGGTACTTCGCGGATGCCGCCGCGCGTTTCGCTGCGGCGGGGCAGCCTCGAGATGCGCAACGCGTCGAAGCCCACGTCTGACAGGCCCTCCGCGTTCCCGAGCCGCCCACCGACAGGTACGGGAAACGCCCCAGGCGGACCGGCACACGAATGGGTGATCCGTCCGATGAGCGGGCGTCGGGATGGCTCATACCGTCGAGGCATGACCAGTTCACAAACCCATCACACCGGCCGCGTCGCCGACCGGGCCGCGGTCGACGAGTTCCTCCAAGCGCAGCACCGGCTGCTCGAACGCTTCGGTGTGCGGGCGGAGTCCCGCTTCCTCGACGTGCCGGCGATCGGCGGACGGGCTCATGTGTTGGTCACCGGCGACGGGCCACCGCTGATCATGGTCATCGGCGGTCTTATCCCCGCCGCCTTCTGGGCTCCTTTGATGCCGCAGCTACCGGGACACACGCTCTACGCCGTCGATCTGCCGGGCTTCGGTCTGACCGATCCCGTGGACTATCCCAAACAGCCGCTGCGTCCGCTGGTCGTCGAGTTCCTGGCGCAGCTCCTCGACGGCATCGGCTGCCGACGCGCCCCGTTCGTGACCCAGTCGCAGGGCTCCCTGTGGTCCACCTGGTTGTCGCTGGATCGCCCCGGTTCCGTGGTCGCGCAGGTCATGGCGGGGTGCCCGGCACATGTTCTGGGCACCACGGCGCCGGCACCCATGCGGCTGATGTCCATCCCTGGGATCGGACGCACGATGCTGAGGCTGCAACCACCGTCGGCGCAGCAGGCCGACCGGGTGTTCGCGGCGGTCCACGAGGACGTGTCCGGACTCGGCGAGATCAGGGATGTCCTGGTCGCCTGCGAGCGCCTTCCCGCCTACGCCGACAGCTTTCTCGGGTTGATGCGTGCGGTCATGCGCCTGGGCCGAGTGCGCACCGAGATCTCGCTGACCGGACCACAACTGAGGCAGGTCGACCATCCCGTGCAGCTGATCTGGGGCGAGAACGATCCGTTCGGTTCATCGGAGGTGGCACACCGCGCAGCGACGTTCCTTCCGGACGCGGAGCTGCATCTCGTGCCCAGCGGTCACGCTCCGTGGTTCCACCACGCCGAACTGGTGGGTCAGCTCGTGACGCGATTCCTGGGCGAACACGGCGGTCCGGGCTCACCGTGAATGAACAGGAACACTTCGCCGATTGTCGGTACGCGATTCGGATGCGGTTCAGCCGACGCATCACGTCGCGGAGAGCGAGAGGGCGGCCGATCAGGTCGCCGGGAAGAGACCTGGCACGTCGATGGTCGCCGTGAAGGGACGCACTGTCGTGTACTCGCCGTCATACGCTCGACCGTCGTAACCCTCCGGCGTCAGTTCGAGCGCCGTCAGTGTCTTGTCGACTGGATCGACGATCCAGTATTGGCCGAGACCCGCGTCGGCATACTCGCTGCGTTTGGTGACCTGGTCGGTGCGACGGGAACCCGGGGAGATGACCTCCACAGCAAGGAAGACATCGGTGGCACGGACCGCGTCGTCGGGGCTGACCGGGCAGAGGATCACGTCGGGGACCCGAACCGTCGCGGGAGTGGTAGGAGTGACGACCACCTCGACATCGGTGAGCGCCTCGGCACCGTCGGGCAGTTGGGCGGCGAGTTGCACGAGCAGTCGACTGACGACCTGCGCATGTGCCTTGGTGGGCCGGGGCGACACGATGCGCACGCCCTCCTGGAGTTCCGTGCGGGCGGTGGTGTCCTCCGGCAACGCGCGCCAGTCAGCCAGCGAAAGCAGCTGGGGATGGGCGTGCGCAGCGCTCATACGGCCATCCTATGGGCGATCGGTGGCTGTGCGATCCTTCTGTCCACAGGCACCGATCGCTCCCCGTCCCGGTCGAGTCGGCACGAGGAGCGACAGGTGTGCGGTCAGCGCGTGGTCCAGCCACCGTCCATCGGGTAGGACGCCCCCGTCACCATCGCGGCGTCGTCGGAGGCCAGCCACGTCACCAGGGAGGCGACCTCGCCCGGCCGGACCAGTCGCTTGACGGCGCTCTCGGTGAGCATGATCTTCTCGACCACCTCGCTCTCGGACAGACCGTGCACGCGGGCCTGGTCGGCGATCTGGTTGGTCACCAGCTCCGTCTGCACGTAGCCCGGGTTGACGCAGTTGCTCGTCACCCCGTGGGCGGCGCCCTCCAGCGCCGCCGTCTTCGACAACCCCTCCAGTGCGTGCTTCGCGGTCACATAGGCCGACTTGTAGGCCGACGCCCGCAGCCCGTGCACCGACGAGACGTTGACGATCCGACCGAACCCACGCGCGTACATGTGCGGGATGGCCGCGCGGATGAGCAGGAATGGTGCCTCGACCATGAGACGCTGCATCCGCCGGAAGGTCTCGGGTGCCATGTCCTCGATAGGTGCCACCGACTGGATACCGGCGTTGTTGACGAGGATGTCCACGTCGAGCTGGATCGACTCCAGTTCCCCGGTCTCGCACAGATCGACGTGCCAGGCCTCCCCGCCGATCTCGGCCGCGACCTGTTTGGCGCCCACGTCGTCGAGGTCGGCGACGATCACATGTGCACCGACCTCGGCGAGGGCGCGGGCGCACGCCGCGCCGATCCCGCCGGCCGCGCCGGTGACGAGCGCGCGGCGGCCCGCCAGTGTGTCGGTGCCACTCATGCCGGCACCTCGTCGGTGCGACGGGGCGCGGCCACGAGGTGCGCGGCGGCGTCCGCCGCGTCGATCGATTCCAGGGCGATACCCCGGGTTTCCCGCGCGGCGAGCACCGCGACGATGGTCACCACGGACGCCGCGGCCAGGTAGAGCGCGATCGGCACCGAGGAGTCGAAGCGACTGAGCAGGGATGCGGCGATGATCGGCGCGAGCGAGCCGGCGACGATCGACGTCACCTGATAGCCCAGCGACACACCGGAGTACCGCATCCGGGTGGGGAACATCTCGGCCATGATCGCCGGCTGGGGCGCATACATGAACGCGTGGAAGACGAGGCCGATGATGATCGCGAACATGATCACCCCGTGGTGACCGGTGTGCATCAGCGGGAAGGCGAAGAAGCCCCAGGTACCCGCGGCGACCGCGCCGATCATGTAGACGGGGCGACGTCCGATGCGATCGGCGAGCCGACCGACCAGCGGGATGACGAGGAAGTGCACGGCGTGTGCGGCCAGCATCCACCACAGGATGTCGGCGGTGTCGGCCTGCACGACCACCTTCAGATACGTGATCGAGAAGGTGACAACCAGGTAGTACATGATGTTTTCGGCGAACCGCAGCCCCATCGCCGTGAACACGCCGCGCGGGTAGCGCTGGAACACCTCGACGGCGCTGAACGACGACGTCTTGATCTGCTCGGCCTCCTGCTGCGCCGCCACGAAGATCGGCGCGTCGGTGACCTTGGTGCGGACGTAGTAGCCGATCAGCACGATGAGCGCGGACAGCCAGAACGCGACACGCCAGCCCCAGCTCAGAAACGCGTCGTCGGGCAGCGTTGTGGTGAGGACGAGCAGCACCACCGTCGCGACGAGATTGCCCATCGGGACGCCGGCCTGCGGCCACGACGACCAGAAGGCCCGGGACCGGTTCGGGCTGTGCTCGGCCACCAGCAGGACCGCGCCGCCCCACTCACCGCCGACCGCGAATCCCTGCAGGAAGCGCAGCGCCACCAGGAGCGCCGGGGCGAGGTAGCCGACCTGGCCGAAGGTGGGCAGGCATCCCATCAGAAAGGTGGCGGCACCGACGAGGACGAGGCTGAACTGCAGCAGTTTCTTGCGCCCGTACTTGTCGCCGTAGTGGCCGAACACGATCCCGCCGAGCGGGCGGGCGACGAAGCCGACGGCATAGGTGACGAAGGCCGCGATGATCGCATCGAGTTCGTTGCCGCCGGCCGGGAAGAACAACTTGCTGAACACCAGCGTCGCGGCGGTGCCGTACAGAAAGAACTCGTACCACTCGACGATGGTGCCCGCCATCGAGGCGGCGACGATCCGGCGGAGTCCCGATGTGTCGTCGACGATCCGCGCCGGTGACGTGCTCACTGCTTCGGACATGATTTCTCCTTCACTGACATGGTCGTGTGACGCCAATCACTCATGAAGGCGAGTATTGATACACAAGACTGCGCACGCAATGGCCGGATCATCGACCAGTATCTGCAAAAATGCAGAAATGCTCCTTGACCGGCTTCACTCCGATGACCTTCTGGTGTTGCTCGCGGTGGGTCGCACGGGTCGGTTCACCGCCGCCGCCGAGACCCTCGGCCTGAACCACACGACGATCGCCCGCCGGATCGACACGCTCGAGCAGGCTCTGGGCGGGCGGGCCCTGACCCGGGGTGCGGCCGGGTGGGAACTCACCGACCTCGGCCGACAGGCCTTCGTCGCGGGCGAACAGGTCGAAGCGGCCCTGCGGCGACTCACGAGCGATGTCGGTGGATCCCCGACACTCAGCGGGGTGGTCCGGATGTCGGCGACCGACGGCTTCTCCGCCTATCTGGCGGCGCCGGCCGTGGTGTCGGTGCGTCGACGGCATCCCGGGATCAACGTCGAGATCGTGACGGCCACCCGACTCGCGTCGCAGAACCGCACCGGACTCGACGTCGAGATCGTCGTCGGTGAGCCGCACGTTCACCGCGCCGAGGCCGTGCGGCTGGCCGACTACCGGCTCGGCCTGTACGCCTCGCGCCGGTATCTCGAGGAAAACGCGACGCCGGCGAGCGCAGAGGATCTGACCGCACACCCCCTCGTCTACTTCGTCGACGCCATGCTGCAGGTCGACGACCTGGACCTGGCGCGCACGCTGGTGCCACAGATGGCGGAGTCGGTGACCTCGACCAACGTGTTCGTCCACGTGGAGGCGACCCGATCACACGCCGGCATCGGACTGCTCCCCTGCTTCATGGCCGACCGGCACGACGACCTCGTCCGTGTCCTGCCCACGGTGGGAGCGCAACTGAGCTACTGGCTGGTGACCCGCACCGAGTCCCTGCGGCGGCCGGAGGTGGCCGCGTTCGTCGCCGCGATCCGCGCGGAGGTGGACCACCGCCGCCCGGAACTCCTGGGAACGACGAGAACCTGACGATCGGGTCCGCGGCACCCTCGCGGCGACGTCGGCTTTGTCACCCGAGGCGTCAGTACACGACCGGGATGCGGTTCAGCGGCAGGTTCGGACTCTGGTAGTCGTGCGATTCGCGTTCGGGAAGTTCGATGTCCGGCTTCTCCAGCGGCGTGTAGGGCACGTGGTCGAGCAGATGCCGGATGAGGTTGAGCCGGCCACGCTTCTTGTCGTCGTTGTTCGCGACGTACCAGGGTGCCCACCCGGTGTCGGAGTAACGGAACATCTCGTCTCGGGCGCGGGAGTAGTCGTCCCACTTCGTGTAGGACTTCAGGTCCATCGGCGAGAGTTTCCAGTACTTGCGCGGGTCGTCGATGCGACTCTGCAGGCGCAGCGTCTGCTGGTCGGGGCTGACCTCGAGCCAGTACTTGAGCAAGATGATCCCCGAGGCGACCATCGCGCGCTCGAACCCGGGCACGTCGTCGAGGAACTGCCGGGACTGTTCCTCGGTGCAGAAGCCCATCACCCGTTCCACCCCGGCGCGGTTGTACCAACTGCGGTCGAAGATGACAACCTCGCCGGCCGCCGGGAAGTGCGGCACATACCGCTGGACGTACATCTGCGACTTCTCGCGTTCGGTCGGCGCGGGCAGCGCCACCACCCGGAAGATACGCGGGCTGACCCGTTCGGTGATGGCCTTGATCACCCCGCCCTTTCCCGCGGTGTCGCGCCCCTCGAACACGATGCAGATCTTCGCACCGGTCGAACGCACCCACTCCTGCATGGCGACCAGTTCGGCGTGGAGTTCCTTGAGGTATGGCAGGTACTCCTTGTTCTTCATCCGTGGCCGCTCCGCCTCCTCGGCCACTCCATACCTCGGCGGGGCCGGCAGCCGCTGGTCGTGCTTGGCCTTCTTCTTCGACTTCTTTCCCACATGAACCTCCTCGTCGACGATGGATGTCCGGTCTTTGTCAGCGCGCCCGCGCCGGATTGAGTGCGGTGAAAGCCGGCAGCGTCGTCGGCGCGACGACCCTTCGACGCCTGCGGACCAGCTTCTCGGCCTCGATGACGACCGGGACGATGACCGACCACCCGATGCAGGCGAGCCATTGCCAACCGGTCAGCGAGGTGGTCATGAGCAACTCCTGCAGAAACGCGAGCTCGACCGCGAACACGGTGACGATCACCGGAATCACCAGGATCTTCACCGCACCGAGTATCGGCGCGCTCAGACCCGACTCGGGGTCGCGACGCATGACCAGCCCCGCCAGGATCGAGCCCAGCGACAGCACGACGAACGACATCGTCATCGGAACGTTGGCTTCGTCAGAGCTCATCGGTCCGGGCGCCGTCAGCAGCGCGGCCAGCGCGACCGCGAACTGCAGGATTCCGTACCCCAACCACTGGATCATCGCCGGGCGGTTGGCCAGCGGCACCTTCGGGTCCCGCGGCGGCCGGTTCATCAGGTCGTCGGGCACCGGGTCGGACATGAACACGATCACCGGGAAGATGGTGACGAAGAAGTTCTGGAACAGCACCATCAACGGCGACAATGCCACCCCGTCGTTGATGTTGAACAGGCTCGCCGTCAGGAACAGCAGCACGAGCGAGAACAGCTTCGCCATCTGGAACCGGATGTAGGTGACGATCTTGTCGTAGATGCCGCGGCCGAGGCGGATGGCGGTGACCAGCGTGCCGAAGTTATCGTCGGTGAGGATGAGCTTGCCGGCCTGCTTGGTCACCTCACTTCCCGACCCCATCGCGACACCGATGTCGGCCTTCTTCAGGGCCGCGGCATCATTGACCGCGTCCCCGGTCATCGCGACGACGTCGCCGCGTGTCTGCATCAGCTCGGCCAGACGCAGCTTGTCCTGCGGGGTCACCCGCCCGAACACGTGGGTGTGCGGCAGCGCGGCGGTGAGTTCCGCATCGCTCATCGCGGCGAGTTGGGCGCCGCTCATCGCGCCCGGCCCCAATCCCAGTTCCGCGCCGATCGCCGACGCGGTGATCGCGTGGTCGCCGGTGATCATCCGGACCTCGATACCGGCGGCGTGCGCGGTCGCGACCGCCTCGATCGCCTCCGGTCGCAGCGGATCGATGATGCCGACCATGCCGACGAAGGCCAGTTCGTTCACGAAGCCCATCGGGTCGGCGACGACCTCGTCCTCGCGTCCGTCGAGGATCCGGGCGGCGAAGGCCAGCACCCGCAGGCCCTTCTCGGAGAGCTCGCGGTTCGCCGCATCGATGTGGCCGCGCACGGAGGTGATGTCGACCAACGAGCCGTCGGGCATGATGGCCTGCGAGCACCGGGCGAGCAGGACGTCGGGACCACCCTTGACGAGTTCGACGAAGTGCGGGGTGCCATTCACCGGGAGGTGATGGAACGTCGCCATGAACTTGTACGCGGAGTCGAACGGCACCTCGGCCACCCGCGGGTAGGTCCGGCGGGTGAGGGCCGCGTCGACCCCGATCTTCGCCGCGAGGACAACCAGCGCCGCCTCGGTCGGGTCACCGACCACCTCACCGGCATCCGACACGGTGGCGTCGCTGTCGAGACACAGCCCGTAGGCGAGCATCGTGAAGTCCGGGACGTCGGCACCCGCGGCGTGGGTGATCGCACCGGTCTTGGCGTAGCCCTCGCCCTCCACCGAGTACCACCGGCCGCGGAAGTACAGCGTCCGCACCGTCATCGCATTCATGGTCAGGGTGCCGGTCTTGTCCGAGTTGATCGCGCTGGTGGCGCCGAGCGTCTCGACGTCGCTGAGGTTCTTCACCACCGCCTTGGCGTCGGCGAGCCGTCGCGCGCCGCTGGCCAGCATCGCCTGCACGAATGTCGGCAGGCCGGTCGGGATGGCCGCCACACCCATCGAGATGCCCAGCAGAAGAACCACACTCAGTGGCTCGCCACGGACGACACCGATCACGACGATGACGGCCACCGCAGCCCACGCGATGATGCTGAGCACCCTCGTCAACGTATCGAGTTCACGCTGCAGTGGCGACTTCTTGGGCGTCACCGCGGACAGCATCGACGCGATGCGCCCCATCTGGGTCGCCATCCCCGTCTCGGTGACCACCAGCGTCGCCGTCCCGCGGGTGATCGACGTGTTCTGGAAGAGCATGTCGGTTCGATCACCCAGGCCGACCTCGGCGTCGGTGATCGTCGCCGGGTCCTTGGCAACCGGCGCGCTCTCCCCCGTCAGCGACGCCTCCTGCGTCTCCAGTGTCGCCGACCGCAGCAGCCGGCCATCGGCGGGCACGATGTCACCGGCCTCCACGTCGACGATGTCTCCCGGCACCAGATCTGTTGCCGCCAGCGAGACGAGCACTCCGTCGCGCGTCACCCGAGCCTGCGGCGTCTGCATCTTCGCCAGCGCGTCCACGCTCGCGCGCGCCTTCAACTCCTGCTGGGTGCCGAGCACGATGTTCACCAGCACCAGGGCGGCGACGATGACGGCGGTCGGGATCTCGCCGATGACCACGCTGATCACCGCCACCGCGACCAGCATGAGGTTCATCGGATCCTTGAGTTGCGCGAGGGCGATCATCGCTGCGGACGGGGCTGGCTCCGAGACGATCTCGTTGGCGCCGAACCGTTCTCGGCGGGCATCCGCCTCCCGCGCGGTGAGTCCCGCGACCGCGTCGGTCCCGAAGGCGGAGACGACGGCCGTGGGATCGAGGCCGTACCAGGCCGGCTCGGTCGCAGCGCCCGGACGCACGTGGACCGGCGCGGGTGCTGCTTGATCCATGGGGTGATCCACGGGCGATCTCGCTTTCGACGGCTCCGAGGCCCGACATTATCGCTTCGCACCATGAGCCGCAGGTATCCGTACCAGATCGTTGCGCAAGGCCCTTGCCGAAGAAAATGTTAGAGTCTAACATTCTGTTATGACCAAGGCCGGCAAGGCGCAACGCACACGCGAGCGACTGATCCGCGTGGCACTGGATCTGTTCTCCGTCGAGGGGTTCGACAACACCAGCGTCGCCCAGATCGCGAGCGCGGCCGGGGTCACGGAGATGACCTTCTACCGGAACTTCCCCACCAAGGACAGCGTCGTGCTCGACGATCCGTTCGATCCGGTCATCGCCGACGCGATCATCCACCAACACCACGATCTCCCCGCGCTGGCTGCGATCGCCGCCGGTATCCGCGAGGTCTGGTCGTCGGTGCCGACCACCGAAACCGGTGCCATCCGGGATCGATTGCGGGTGATCGCGTCGTCGGATCGCCTGCGTTCGGCGATGACCCGCAGCGCCGCGGCCAGCGAGCTCGCCATCTGTGGCGCCTTGCGTATCCGCGGAACAGATCCCGACGACGCCGAGATCGCCGCGGCCGCAGCGATCGCCGCCCTCAACGCCGCCCTCATGGCCTGGTCCCGACGGGATGACGCCCCGCTCTCCGAAGCCATCGAGCAGGCCCTCGATGTACTGGAGGGAAGCAGATGACCACGCCCCGAGTCGCGCTGCGCGATGTGACCCGGCAGTTCGGCGACGGCGCCGGAATCCGCGACGTCACCATGGAACTCGCGCCCGGCGAGATCGTCGCGCTGGTCGGGCTCAACGGCGCGGGCAAGACGACGCTGATGCGGGTCCTGCTGGGCATGCTGGCACCGACATCGGGCAGCGTGGAGTTCGACGGCGTACCGATCGATCGGGTACCACGGTCGACCTGGGCGTCGGTCGGACACCTCGTTGAGTACCCGCTGACCTATGGCGAGCTGACCGCCCGGCAGAACCTGGCATTGTCGGCGCGGTTGCATTGGGCGCGGGCCGATGTCGTCGACAAGGCCATCACCGCGTTCAACCTGTCGCACTACGCCGACAAACGCGCGCGACGACTCTCGCTCGGCAACCGCCAGCGGCTTGGCCTGACCGCGGCCCTGCAACACGACCCGAATCTGGTCATCCTCGACGAGCCCACCAACTCGCTCGATCCGGCCGGGGTGATCCTGCTGCGGGACGCCTTGCGTCGCAGCGCGTCCGACGGGGCCGCCGTGCTGGTGAGCAGTCATCACCTCGACGAGGTCGCACGGATCGCCGACCGGATCGAGGTACTCAACGCGGGCCGGCTGATCGGCCGCCTCGACCCGGGTGTCAGCGAGCTCGAGCGCGTCTTCTTCGAAGCGGTCCTGGCAGACGACGAGGGACAACACCGATGATCGAAGCGATCTCCACGGAGACGACCAAGTTCCGCCACGCGACGGTGGGCCGGACGGGCACCGCCCTGCTCGGCATCGGCATAGCGCTGCTGGCCGCCGTCATGCCGCTCGCGGCACAGAGCGGTGACCCGCGCATGCTCGACAAATTGGGCGAGGCGGGTGAACGTAGTTGGGACGGCTTGCTCTCGGGAGCGGCACAGATCACCGGCGCCGGCGGACTGCTCGGATTCGGTGTGGTGCTCGGCTGGATGTTCGGCCGGGAGTTCGTCGATGGCACCATCACCGGGCTGTTCGGGCTTCCGGTGTCGCGCGCACAGATCGCCGCGGCGAAGCTGATCGTCTACCTCGCCTGGGCGGTTCTCGTCAGCGCGCTGATCGTCGGTGCCCTCATCGTCGGCGGTCTGGCGCTGGGACTGGGCCTGCCCCCGACCGACACCGCGGGCGGTTTGGCACGCCAGTTCGCGCTCGGCGTGATGACCGCCCTCGTCGCGCTGCCCGTGGCGTGGGTGGCGACAGTCGGCCGGTCGGTCCTGATCGGCGTCGTCGGCGCGATCGGACTGGTGATCGCCGCGCAAGTCGCGACGATCGGCGGGGCCGGCGGCTGGTTCACCGTCGCCGCCCCCGCGCTGTGGGCGCTGTCGGAAGGCGACGATGTCTCCGGGTTGCAGCTCGCGCTGCTGGCTCCACTGCTGATCCTCGTGGTCGGCGTGACGCTGCATGCCTGGCGCACGCTCCAGCTCAACCGCTGAGCGCCCGCGCGCGCCACGTCCACCCCCACTGCGTACAGAGGCCGCAACAGAGGCCCTACGGCGGCCAATTCGTCCTCCCAGATCAACAAATCGTCCTCTGATGTCAAGGCAATGCGGGAAACGATCCGAAACATGGTGAGGTAGATCACATCAACCCGCCGACCACGCCGTAGGTCTCGAAAGTGAACTCACCGATGCGCCCGCTTACCAGCCTCGACACCTTCTTCCTCGCCGCCGAGGACGGCAGGACCGTGACCAACGTTTCGAGCCTGGCCATCCTCGACAAGTACGGCCCGGACGGGAAGACGCTGACCCGCAAGCATCTACAAGACCTCATCGGCGAACGCCTGCACCTGCTTGCGCCGTTGCGATGGCGGCTCGCGACGGTGCCGTTCGGGGTGGGCCACCCGTATTGGATCGACGGCGAAGTCGACCTCGACTTCCACGTCCGCGAACTCGCGCTCGTCGCCCCCGGGGATCTCGCCGCACTCGAGACACAGGTCGCGCGCCTTGCCGAGCACCCGATGGATCGATCCCACCCCCTGTGGGAGGTCTATCTGATCCACGGCCTGCAAGACGACCGGGTGGCGGTGCTCACCAAGCTGCACCACGCCGCGGTCGACGGTATGTCCGGTGCCGAGGTGATGAACATCCTGCTCGACGGCTCCCCCGACGGGCGTGACATCGCGCCGGCACCCCGCTACCGTCCCGAGAAGGAACCCGGGCAACTGAGCATGCTCGCCCGAGGCCTCGCCGCGATCCCGGGCCAGCAGCTCAACTCCATCGGTGCAGCCCAGCGCACCATGACCAACCTCGACCACGTCGCGGTGTTGCGATCGATCCCCGGTATCGGGCGCATCGGGCGGACCGTCCGCGGCGCCACCCAGCTGTACCAGGGCGACGGCAGCGCGCTCACCGCGCCGTCGGTGACCGCTCCGCGTCTGCGCATCAACGGCAGGATCAGTCCCCACCGCCAGCTCGCGCTCGTCAGCCTGCCGCTCGACGAGGTCAAGGCACTCAAGGAACACTTCCACACGACGGTGAACGACGTCGTGGTCGCCCTCTGCACCGGCGCACTGCGTCGCTGGCTCCTCGATCTCGGCGAGCTGCCCGACAAGCCCCTGGTGGGCATGATCCCCATCTCGGTGCGCACCAAGAAGGAGTTCGGCACCTTCGGTAACAAGGTCTCGTCGATGGTTGCGGAACTACCCACCGACGAGCCGAATCCGATTGTGCGTCTTCGTCGCTGTCGGGAAGGGCTGCGCGAGGCGAAAGAGACCATGCACGCCGTGCCCGCGTCGCTGATGCGCGACGCCAACGACCTCGTCCCGCCGATCCTGTTCGGCCGGGCGATGGGTCTGGTCACCACGTTCGCATCCAGCGAGGCGCTGGCTCCGGCCGCCAACCTCGTCGTCTCCAACGTGCCCGGTTCACGTTCACGGCTGTATTGCGCGGGTCACGCGGTGCTGGAGCACTATCCGGTGTCGACGATCAGCGACAGCCTCGGTCTGAACGTCACGGTCTTCAGCTACACCGACCGGCTCGAGATCGGTCTGGTCGGGGACAGCACGCTCGTGGAGAACCTGCATGGCCTCGCGGCCGCGTTCCCCGACGAATTGAAACTACTCAACGAGGCACAATCCGCGACATCCTCCGAAGGAGTGATCCAATGAGGCGCCTGAGCAGCGTCGATGCGCAGTTCCTGGCCATGGAGGACGGCCGCACCCATGCACACGTGTGTCAGCTGACCATCCTCGAAGGCACGACCGCCGACGGCAGCAAGCTCGACGCCGCACGCATCCGTGAACTGATCAGCGAACGAATCGACCTGATGCCGCCGTTCCGCTGGCGGCTCGGTGAGGTTCCGTTCGGGCTGGACTACCCGGTCTTCGTCGACGACGACAACTTCGATCTGGACTCCCATATCTGGGAGACGGCGCTGCCGGAACCCGGCACGGACGTCCAGCTCGGGGAGGCGGTCGGCCAGATCGCTTCCCGGCCGCTCGATCGGGCCCGGCCGCTGTGGGAACTGCATGTGATCCACGGCCTCGCCGGCGGGCATGTCGCGATGCTGACCAAGGTTCACCACAGTGCGATCGACGGGGTCTCGGGCATGGAGATGCTTGGTGTGCTACTCGATCCCACTCCCCAGCCGGCGCCGGAGAAGCCGGCGCATCCGACACCGGTCCACGCGGCGGGTAAGCACCCGACCGACACGGAGTTGTTCCTGCGCGGCGTCGCCTCGTTACCGCTCCAACCGGTCCGGATGGTGCGTGCGCTGCCCGCGACGCTGCGTTATCTCGATCAGCTGCCGACCATGCGGAGCCTTCCGGCGGCGAACCTGATCTCCGGTGCGGCCGACCGCGCCGCGCGCGTCGCCACCCGCAACAAGGACGGCCGGACCCTCGAGCGCCCGCGCGCGGACACACCGAAGGTCTCCTTCGGTGGCAGAATCTCGTCGCATCGTCGCTTCGCTTTCGGCACGCTTTCGCTGGAGACCATCAAGGCGATCAAGGCGCAGGTGCCGGGCGCCACCCTCAACGACGTCGTGGTGGCCCTGTGCGCCGGAACGCTGCGCCGGCGGATGATCGCCCGCGGCGACGACGTCAACACCCCGCTGGTGGCGATGGTCCCGGTCTCGGTGCGCACGAAGGAGGAGGAGTACGGGAACCAGATCTCCTCGATGATCGTCGCGATCCCGACCGACGAACCCGACGTCCGCGAACGAGTCATGCGTGCCCACGCGGTGATGCGCTCGGCCAAGGATCGTCACCAAGCCATCCCGGCCAAACTGTTGCGGGACGCCAACCATACGGTCCCGCCGGCACTGTTCATGCGAACGGCGCGAGTGATCTCGGCGACCACCGCGGCGGGCTGGATCAGTCCGCCGTTCAACGTGACCATCTCCAACATCCCCGGCTCGCCCGTGCCGCTCTACCTCGCGGGTGCGGCGGTGGTGTCCCAGCACCCGGTCAACGTCCTGCTCGACGGTGTCGGCCTCAGCCTGACGCTGCTCAGTTACCAGGATCGGCTCGACTTCGGATTCACGGCCGACCGCGAACTGATGCCCGACGTCTGGCAGCTCGTACCGGAACTACAGGCCGAATTGGTAGCACTTGCAAAGGAGTTCGATGTCTCAACATCCTGAACACGGCGGGCACGCTCCGGCTGTGTCCCACACCACCTGGAAACCCGAGGGGCATCGCACGGCTCACGAGGTGCTGGCGCTCACCGGCGCGGTGCGCACCGTCGGGCGTGGGGTTCCGCAGCCACCCGTGAGCTCGCGAACCCCCGTGCTGCTGATTCCGGGATTCCTCGCCGGGGACTGGTCATTGCGGAGCATGAGCCGACGACTGCGCCAGGCCGGTCACCGCACTTATAAGTCGGGGATCCGCAGCAACATTGGATGCACATCGGCGACGGTGGACATGCTCGAGCGTCGGGTCGAGGACGTTGCGGGTGAAGCGGGGCCGATCTCGATCGTCGGCCATAGTCGCGGCGGCACCCTGGCCCGCCTCCTCGCCACGCGCCGCCCCGACCTGGTGCGCGGGATCGTCACGCTGGGCAGCCCGCTGACCACACAGTTCGCGGCGAGCACCCACGTGCTGCGGGTCGCCGAGGAGATTGCCCGACGCAACCAAAACGACCGCCCGACGGCGCTGAACGTGGGCTGCCTTCGCGGCTCGTGCGCCGAGTCGACCGCGGCCGCGCTGGCCGAGCCGATGCCCGCGGGTACGTCGTTCACGTCGATCTACTCGCGGACCGATGGGATCGTGCGGTGGCACGCCTGTCTCGATCCGTCGGCCCAGACGTTCGAGGTGTGCAGCACCCACAACGGCATGGCGGTCAACCGTTCGGTGATCCGACTGGTCGAGGGCAGGCTCGCAACCCTCTGATCCGACCCATGGGCTGATCCGACCCATGGGCTGATCCGACCCATAGACGTCACCGTCCACCCCGCCGCACAGGGCGGGGTGGACGGTGATGGTGTCGTCGTCGGTGGACAGTGCAGCGCTCCACCGACCTCAGATCATCGGATGCTTTCGACCTCGGGAACGGTGATCTCGCGACGCAGGATCTTGCCGGTGGCACCCTTGGGCAGCTCGGCCAGGATCCAGATGTGACGCGGGTACTTGTAGGCCGCGACCCGATCCTTGACGAAGTCGATGAGCTCGGCCGGATCGGCGAAGGTGCCGGGCTTCAATGAGACCGCGGCGCCGATCTCCTCACCGAGGGAGTCGTGCGGGATGCCCACGACAGCGGCCTCGGCGACGGCAGGATGCTCGTAGAGCACCTCCTCGACCTCGCGGGGGTAGACGTTGTACCCACCGCGGATGATCAGGTCCTTCTTGCGGTCGACGATGAAGTAGTAGCCGTCGGAGTCCTTCTTCCCGATGTCGCCGGAGGAGAACCACCCCTCGTCGTCGATCGCCGCGGCGGTGGCGTCCGGAAGGTTCCAATAACCCTTCATGATGTTGTGGCCGGCGATCTGGATCTCACCGGGCTCACCGGTGGCGATCTCGTTGCCGTCGGCGTCGACGACGCGCATGCGCACGCCCTCGATCGGGGTGCCGATCGACCCGGGCTTGCGCTCGCGGTCGGGATGGTTGAAGGAGGCGACCGGGGAGGTCTCCGACAGTCCGTAGCCCTCGAGAATCATGCAGCCGAAGGTCTTCTCGAAGTCGTTGAGCACCTGGACCGGCAGCGACGCGCCACCCGATGCACAGGTACGCAGGGTCGCGGTGGCCGACGGACCGAACTCCTGCGCCACGCTCAGCATCGCCGCATACATCGTCGGGACGCCCAGGAACACGGTGACCTTGTCCCGCTCGATCACCTGTACCGCGGTGCGCGGATCGAAACGCGGGATCAGTGTGAGGGTCGCACCGACCAGCACGGAGGTGTTCATCCCGCAGGTCAGTCCGAACACGTGGAACAGTGGCAGGCACCCCATCACGACATCACCGAACTCAATGCCCAACAACGTCCGCGCGGTGATCTCGCCGTTTCGTGCGAGGCCACCGTGGGTCAGTTCGGCACCCTTGGGCTTGCCGGTGGTGCCCGAGGTGTGCAGGATCACCGCGGTGTCGGTCTCGCCACGCTCGACCGGGCTCGGCTGAGCCGGCAGGTCGGCGATCAACTCGGCGAGACCCGCGTCGTCGACCAGCCACAACCGGCTACCCGCCGCCTCGGCCGCCGGGCGCGCCTCGTCGGCGAACATCGGTGTCGCGAACAGCGCGGACGCCCCGGTGTTGGTCAGGTAGAACTCGACCTCCCGGGCCTTCAGCAGCGGATTCATCGGCACCGCGATCGCGCCGCGACGCAGGATTCCATAGAATGCCAACGCAAATGCGGGCGTGTTGCCCAGCATGATCCCGACCCGGTCGCCCGGTTCGATCCCTTCCCGTTCGAGCAGCGTCGCCACTCGCGCTGCGGCAGCATCGAACTCGGCGTAGGTCAACACGTCGTCGCCACACCGCAACGCCACGGTGTCGCCGTGATCGCGCGCCGTGGCAACGAGATTCATGGAAAGGTTGGTCATCTGCTCAGTCTCCCGGCCTCGATTTCAGTGGATGACACAAGTGTCGCGTCAATCACATCCGGAGTCGATGGTCGCGGGTACAACAGAGTTCCGCTGCGCTTGTGCCCGTGCACAGCCGTCGACGACGACCTGTGTCTTCGTGGGGATTTCGCGAGGTCTTGTCAGTTGCGAGGATGACCGAGCAATCGGATCGCCCGCAGCGCCACGTAGAGTTCGGCGGCATCGATCGGCTTGTCGACCGAGCGGCCGGTCAGATCACCGATCTTCCGCAAGCGGTAGAGCACCGTGTTGCGGTGATAGTGCAACCGCTCCGCGGTCGCGGCAGTGGACCCGTCGCACTCGAACCACGCCTCGAGCGTCGCCATCATCTCGTCGCGTTCCTCGTCGGGCAACTCCAGCAGCGCGCCCAGCGTACGTCCCGCGACCTCCCGGGCAGCGCCCGGGATGCGGACGAGTAGCAGTGCGAGCGAAAGGCTTTCGTATCGAATGACGGTCGTGACGCCGGCAGGTGCACAACGTCGCGCAAGGCGTGCCTCGTCGAGCGCGCTCGCGATCTCGGCGGGCACCGCAAACGCCCGGCTCACACCGACGCGCCGGTCGAACACCGAACCCAGCTCACCGAGGGCGAGGTCGACGTCGGCATCGGACCGGCCACAGATCAACCCGAGATAGCCGTCGGGTTGTGTGTCCCAAACCGAAGTGATGCCTTTGTTCTTCAGCCGGGTCGCGGTGTCGGTCGCGGTGGCCGGGCGCGGCTCGGCATCCTCGGCGCAGACGACTACGAAACACGCGCGTTCGGGGAGACCGAGGGCGCGCATGGCGTCGATGATCGCGGTGGGGTTGTCCGAGTGGTCGTCGAACACCGTCCGCACCAAGAGAGCTCGGGCCTCGGCATCGGCGTGGGTGCGCAAGATCTCGGCCTCGCGGTAGCCCTCGACGGCGGCATCGGAATAGGTGTCGATCGCCTCCCAGAGATGGGCGGGAACGTCGAGCAGTTCATCCGCCGGCACACCCTGTGCCCGGCGCAACATCTGTTCCCAGATCAGTTGCCCACCGAGCCGGTAGGCGCGGAGCACTGCTGGAAGGGGTATCGCCTGCTCGGCCTTGAGCCGCCCGGTCGCGCGCGCGACGTCGGAGCGGACGCGGCCGCGTCCGGCGAGGACCGTGAGGATCGAACTCAGGTTCTCGGTGCAGGCGGTGCGCAGTTGCCCGACGGTGAGAAGTTGAGCGTCGAGATAAGTCCGCTCGGCGGCCTCCAACCGTTCCACGAGGGTCTCGGTCAGCGCGGGAAGATCGTCGAGCACGTCGGCGGCGAGTGCAGCTGCGCGGGAGCTGCCGGTGGAGATGGACACATCGGACATCGTATCCACCGAACATGAGCTGCGCCACATCCCCTTTGTGCCGCGGCACAAGATCCCGGTCTCGGCGTCTTTGCGGCCGCCCATGGTGACGGAGTGGCCGGGCACGAAGAATTGAGACATCGGGCACACCCGCCACCCCAGCCCGACGACAGGAGTTGATGTACGCCGTGAGCGTCGACACGCAGCACAATACAGACCACCGGACCGTGGTCGAGGCCGCTCTGGCCGATCTGTCCGCAGGTGAGAAGGCCTGGGCCGAGCTGTCCCTGACCGAACGCGCGGACCTGCTCGACCGGGTCCGGGCGCTGACCGGACACCATGCCTCGGCCTGGGTCGTGGCCGCGTCATCGATCAAGCGACTGGGGCCGCATTCGGCGCTCGCCGGCGAGGAATGGATCTCAGGTCCCTACGCATTCGCCACCGGTCTCGGTGCCGTCGCACAATCGCTCCGTGACCTCGCGTCGGGCCGCAGTCCCATTGCCGACGCCGCATTCGGGACCGCGGCGGATCGCACCACCGTGCAGGTGCTGCCGACATCGCGCTACGACGCGTTGTTGCTCAGCGGGTTCACCGCCGACGTCTGGCTGCGGCCGGGAGTAGATCCGGCACAGGCCCGAGCAGCCGCCGGGCTCGCCCAGCTCGACCCCACCGTCACCGGCGGTATCGGTGTCGTGCTCGGAGCCGGCAACATCACCTCGATCGCACCGCTCGACGTCGTCTACGAACTGATCGCGCACAACCGGGTCGTCGCTCTGAAGCTCAACCCGCTCACCGATCCCCTGCTCCCGGTACTCGAACGGGTCCTCGAACCGCTGATCGCACTCGGCGCGATCCGCATCCTCACCGGCGGAGCGGAGGTCGGCGAGTACCTCGTGCACCACGACGCGGTCGCGCACGTGCACATGACCGGGAGCGCCGCCACGCACGACGCGATCGTCTGGGGCACCGACACGGATGCCGAGCGACGCCGCGCGACCGGCGATCCCCGCCTGACGAAGCCGATCACCAGCGAACTCGGCGGCGTCTCCCCCACCATCGTGGTTCCCGGCAAGTGGCGCACCGCCGACCTGCGGTTCCAGGCCGAGCACATCGCGACCCAGCGCCTGCACAACGGCGGCTACAACTGCGTCGCCGCCCAGGTCGTCGTCGTCCCCGCCGACTGGGACCAGAAGCAGGAGTTCCTGACCGCGTTGCGCGATGCGTTCCACAGCGCGCCGGCACGGGTCGCCTACTACCCGGGCAGCGACGACCGGGTCGCCGCCGCCCACGCGGCGTACCCAGACGCCGAACGGTGCGGTACGGCCGGCGAGCGACTGCTCGTGACCGGGTTGTCCCTCGACGTCGACGAGCCGATGCTGCGCACCGAGTATTTCGGTCCCGTCCTCGGAGTCCTCGAACTGCCGGGATCCGGCGCCGAGTTCCTCACCACCGCAACCGATGCCGCGAACGATCACTTCCTCGGCACGCTCGGGGCGAACGTGATCGCGCACCCGAGTTCCATCGCCGAGCTCGGCGCGGACTTCGAGACGATGATCGCCGACCTGCGCTACGGGACCATCGCCGTCAACGCGTGGACCGCGGTCGGCTTCCTCACCGCCGCCGCGACATGGGGGGCGTTCGGGGGCCACACGCTCGACGACATCCAGTCGGGAACCGGCGTGGTGCACAACGCGTTCCTGCTCGCCGACACCGAACGCACGGTGGTGCGCGGTCCCTTCCGGCCCGCGCCGCGGTCGATCCTGCATGGCGAGTGGTCGCTGTCCCCCAAGCCGCCGTGGTTCGTCACCAACCGGACGGCCGCCACCACCGGTCGCCTGCTCGCCGAGTTCGCCACGGCCCCGAGCCCGACGCAACTGCCCGCCATCTTCGCCTCTGCCCTCCGCGGCTGATCCAGCCCACCACGAAAGGCCACACCATGCCCACCACAACGCCACAAACCGTCGACTACGTCGTCGTCGGAACCGGCTCTGCCGGTGCCGTCGTCGCGAACCGACTCAGCAGCGACCCACGTAACGAGGTGCTCGTCCTCGAAGCCGGCGCGAAGGACACCGACAAGTTCATCCACATCCCGGCCGCCTTCTCGAAGCTCTTCGGCGGTGCCGCTGACTGGGACTATTCGACCGAGGCGCAGCCGGAACTCGGCGGGCGACGCGTGTTCTACCCGCGCGGCAAGACGCTCGGCGGGTCGTCGTCGATGAACGCGATGATGTGGGTGCGCGGATTCGCCGCCGACTATGACGAGTGGGCCGACCACGCCGGAGACGACTGGTCGTTCGACTCCCTCGTCGAGTACTTCCGGCGCATCGAGAAGGTCGCCGGAGCCACCGAGAACGACGAGGGCACCACCGGACCGCTGCATGTGTCACACCAGCGCTCGCCTCGCCCGTTGACCCGCGCATTCCTCGAGGCCGCAGCCGAGTGTGGGCATCCCGTGGAACGGGCGAATCTGCCGGAGCCGAAAGGGTTCTCGCAGACGATGGTCAATCAGCACAAGGGCGCCCGCTTCAGCACCGCCGACGCGTACCTGCGCCCAGCGCTCAAACGCAAGAACCTGCACCTTCTCACGGAGGCCACCGCCACCAGGGTGCTGTTCGAGGGCACCCGCGCGGTCGGTGTCGAATACACCCGCGAGGGGCGTACGCACACCGTGCGCGCGCGGCGCGAGGTGGTGCTGTGCGGCGGCGCCGTCAACACCCCGCAACTACTGATGCTCTCCGGTGTCGGCCATCGTGACGACCTTGCCGGACACGGCATCCACACCGTCGCGCACAATCCCCAGGTCGGTCGCAACCTGCTCGACCACCTCCTCGCCCCGATGGGCTGGGACGTCGAGAAGGGATCGCTCACCGACGCGGAAAGCCTGCTCCAACTCGCCGACTATCTGCTGCGCCGCCGCGGCATGCTCACCTCGAACGTCGGCGAGGCCTACGGCTTCATCCGCAGCCGCACCGACCTGCGGCTGCCGGACCTCGAGTTGATCTTCGCACCGGCAGCCTTCTACAACGAGGGCCTCGGCGAGCCCTATCCGCACCATGCCGTCACGATGGGGCCGATCCTGCTCAAGCCCGAGAGCAGCGGATCGATCACACTGCGCTCGGCGGACCCGACCGCGAAGCCGGTCATCGATCCCCGCTACCTCAGCGATCCCGACGGTGTCGACCGGGCAGCGATGATGGCGGGCCTGCGGGCCACGGTCGAGATCGCGCAGGCGCCGTCGCTGCGCGGGCGGCTCGGTGTGGTGTCCCAGCCGCGCACCGCTTCTCGCGTGCCCGACGACGACACCCTCGCCGAGGTGCTGAACCGACACTCGCACACGCTGTATCACCCGGTTGGTACGTGCCGGATGGGCCACGATTCCGACAGCGTCGTCACACCCGCTCTCGCGGTTCGTGGGGTCTCGGGTCTGCGCGTCGCCGACGCCTCGGTCATGCCCACGATCGTGCGCGGCCACACGCACGCTCCGTCGGTGCTCATTGGTGAGAAGGCCGCGGATCTAATCCTCGCGAGCCGCTGATCGCGGCCTCGCCAGATCGATCCGTCACCGACGGGTCAACGCCGCACCGGCCGCGGTGCCCACCACCACGTCGACCGTGCGCACCCACGCGTCGACCGTGCCCACCCACTCGTCGATCGTGCGCGCACGGTCGACGAGTGGGTGCGTTCCGCGGAACACTGGGTTCCTCCACATCGGGTTCCGCACCTGAGAATCCCGAAGAGCACGCGGATGGTCGGGACAGCTATCCTCGGGTCCTACTCGGTCCACCGGAAGGACAACGCACCATGCTCACCCGCTCGGTTCTGGGCGCCACGACGGCACTGGCTGCCGTGGTGATCGTGGCCGGATGCGGCTCTGAGAGCTCCGCACCGACCACCTCCGGGGTCGCCACCGCACCGGGTGTGGCGACCGGGGCCGGCGACGCTGCCGCAGCACGCATTGCACTGACCCCGGCCCTTGACCACGTGCACGGTCTGCATGTCGACGCGGACGGGACGGTCCTCGCGGGTACCCACTCCGGACTGAGGGCGATCGATGCCGCCGGCATGACCACCCCTGTCGGAGCCACCGACGACGACCTGATGGGCTTTTCCGGTGCACCGGGCACCGACATGCTGGTCACGTCGGGCCACCCGGGACCCTCGAGTACGGACCCCAATCCTCTCGGCTTACGCCGCAGCGACGACGGTGGACAAACCTGGACGAACAAGTCCCTGCTCGGCGAGGTCGACTTCCACGCATTGGCGACCGACGGCACCGTCGTGGTCGGCTTCGACGGCACTACCGGGCTGCGCGTGTCGACCGACGGTGGTGCCACCTGGTCACCAGGCGCGACCGTGGCCGCGGCATCGCTGGCTTTGACTTCCACCGGGGTGTGGGCGCTGACCCCGGCCGGACTACAGCACAGTACCGACCAGGGCCGTTCGTTCGTCACCGTCGAGAACGCGCCGGCGCTGGTGATGGTCGCCGGTTCGACTGAAGCGGTGTGGGGTATTGGCGCTGACGGCTTCGCGTGGCGCAGTCGGGATGGAAACAGTTGGGAGAAGCGGTCATTCGTCGGAACCGCGGAAGCACTGGCCGTCGCCGGATTCGACACCGCCTATGCCGCGACCGCGGAGACCCTGTTCAAGCTCAGCTGATTGCTCACCGGTGCTGAAAGCTCCGCCGTCGACCGTGCCAGAACATCGAGCGTGCGCGCCAGTGCACGATCAACGCCCAGGTGCGCACGATCAACGCCCGGGTGCGCACGATCGACGCTGAGGTGGCGCGTCACCCGAGCAGGTGCCGGTCCCGGGTGGTGATGATCGATGCCCGGCACGTGGATGTGAGCAGATCCGCCGCGCCCAAGTCCATCTGTCCATACAGTCTGTGCGGGTCGACGCCGTTCGCCCGGAGCATGGGTTCCGCCCGCTGTGAGACGCTGCCCTTCACACCGAACCAGGCCAACAGATCCTGCACAGTCAGCCCGGACCAGTACGCGCCGGCAGTGTTGTTGGCGCGGCAGACGACCCATGCCACGGCGGCCGCACCGCGGGCAGGCGACGCCTTGCGGCGGAATATCGCGGGGTCGCCGACCGCGCTGCGGCGCAGGAATCGCCGCATCGCGGTGCGGTGCTCGACATCGAGGAGTTCGTCGGCGCATGCGTCGCAAGCAGCGAGTACCTCGCGGACCACAGGCACGATGTCGTCGGCGACACCCGACCACTCGAAGGGCTCATCCGGCAACGGCAGGTCGTCCAGGCGCACCAACGCCGGGCGACCACCGACCTTGCGATCGAGGCCCTCGAGCATGATCTCGCCGATGGTCAGCGCGTCCTCGTCGTCAAAATCCTTGTCGTCAAAGTTGCCAAAGCCGTCGAAGCCCTCGAGGTCGCCCGTCTCGAGCAATCCGGCCAGCAGCGCCGTCGGCCCCTGCGGACGCGACGAGCGGATAACCCGCTGATAATCCGGCTCGTACTCGTCGACGGCAGTCAGAGTGTCCTCGGTCAGCGACGCGCGAATGCCCTCACGGTCGTGGGCGTAGCGAATGAAGGCACGCAACAGATTCGGCAGTTTCGCGAGATACGCGGGCTCCGCGACGACCTTGCGCGGGAACCAGTCCACCAGAAGAATCTCGACGGTGACCGTGCTCCAGCGAAACGGATCCCCATTCGTGTAATCCGTGCCGAACCACAGCAGACTGTCCATCAACGACCGCTCGTCGTCGCGGTCCAGCGACTTGCCGAACGGTGACGCGAAGAAGTCTTCCGCGATCGCCGCCTTGTCCTCCTCCGACCACTCCTGGCGCTGCGTGGCCACGCCCCCCGACGGCAGCATCCGCACCATCCACTCGATGAGGGGCCGGCACATCGGCCAACTCTCGGACTCGAGCGGTGGGTACATCCTCGATCCGAGATCGATCGCCTCGTCGATCATCGCCCGCGCCGTCGCCGCATCCGTCCGCGTCAGTGACTGGTCAGGGTCGTCGATCAACCCGCCCATCTGGATCACCAGGTCCTCCAACGGCGCCGGGACGACGAATGCGTCCTTGACCACGGTCCCGAGATTGTGATCGACGTAGACCAGCGCCGACAGTGCGTGGCCGGACGGCAGCGTGATCCCGAGAAGATAGTCGTCACCGTCTCCCAACACGTGGGTCATGAACCAGACATTGGGCTCGATCCGGGCCCGATCGAGCCCGGCCAGCCAGTCCGGCATCGGGTGCCGCCGCGTGGCGAGTTCACGGCCGATCCGGGCGGCGAGCACCTCGTCGGTGGCGAGGGCGCGGATGATCGTCAGCGCCGCGGTGGTCTCGGCGTACGGCGTGCCGATGAACGACTCCACCAGGTCAGACAGCGTCGGCAGCCCCGGTTCGTCGCGGGAGAACGGGTCACGATTGCGCGGATCAGTCACCGCGACGAGACCACTCACGGACATGAGCAGGTCTATCGGCTCGTCCGATCTCAGCGCGTGGCGCAGGCCCTGAAACAGCTCCTGATCCTCCGCGCTCTGCGCCTGCCGCGAAGGTCTGGACGCCACACGTCGACGATTCGGCTG
>NZ_BAHC01000037.1 GCF_000298195.1 Gordonia rhizosphera NBRC 16068
CGGCACCATCACCGTCGCCGAGGACGGCACCCCGTCGGTGCAGGCCGAGATCGACGTCACCTCGCTGACGACCGGCAACGATCAGCGTGACGCGCACGTCCGCTCCGCCGACTTCTTCGAGGCCGAGACCTTCCCGAAGGCCACCTTCGTCTCCACCGGTGTCACACCGAAGGGTGACGACTACGTCCTCACCGGTGACTTCACCCTGAAGGGTGTCACCAAGTCCGTCGAGCTCGCGCTTGAGTTCAACGGTGTGAGCGCGGGCATGGGCCAGGGTCCGGTCGCCGGCTTCGAGGCCAGCACCGTGCTGAACCGCAAGGACTTCGGCATCGACTTCCAGATGCCGCTCGAGGGCGGCGGCGTCGTGATCGGCGACAAAGTCACCATCACCCTCGAGATCGAGGCCGTCCAGCCGGCCTGATCGTCGCCCCCGGGGACCGGCTCGTTCCCTGGTCGACCCACCCGGACGGGAGTCGGCGCTGCGCACACCCCGGCGCAGCGCCGACTCCCTTTTTCTTGGTGTCCGCGCTCACCGGCCCGTCGGTACCCTGACAGCTGGGGGCAGGCCGAGGGGAGAGGAGGCGGTGCATGGCACGACCGCGTAGACGCGCCCACGCCGACGAGCGGGGCGGTATCCACCTGCCCTCCCTCGCCCGAGGACGATTTGCCGCACCGCAATGCCGTGACTGGACCGCGGTCACCACATCCGAACGCGCCCGGATGGCTCGGTGGGCCACGGTCGCCGCCGCCTTCGCGATCAGTGTCACGAACTGTTTCGTCGGCCTCGAGACCTTCCTGCTCGTCCAGCTCGCGTTCAACGGCGGTCGGCTTGATTTCGCCTCCACCGTCGGTGCACCGAATTTCCCCGCGGTCGTATTCGCGATCCTCGTCGGCGTCGGGGTGAACCTGCTCCTCGGGCTGGGGCTGCTCAAACCGCAGCTGCGCTGGTTTGTCGACGGCCGGCCCGCAAACCAGGCGCGTCGTCGCGCGGTCCAACGCATTCCGATGATCCAGGTCCTCGCCACCTTCGGCGCCTGGTCGACGGCGGTGCTGTGTTACCTGCTGGCGGCCGACGACCTGACGACGCAGACGGTGTTCGGTGTCGCGGTGGCGTTCGGCCTGGCCGGAGTGTCGAGTTCATGCATCACCTATGTCTTCGCCGAACGCGCCGCCCGGCCCCTGGCGGTGGTCGCACTGCACGACAATCCGACGCGCCACGTGATCCACGGTGTGCGGTCGCGGATGATCGCGGTCTGGGCGGTGAGTTCCGCGGTGCCGATGGTGGGTCTGTTGATCATCAATGCCGGTCGGTGGGCCGACTGGTTGCCGCCGGTGCAGGGTCCGATCGACTGGACGACGGTCGTGCTCGCCATCGTCGGCCTGGTCGCAGGTGCCCGGGTGGTGGCGCTGGTCGGCACGTCCCTGGCCGACCCGCTCACCGATCTGCGACGCGCCGTCGAACAAGTCGACCGCGGGGACCTGTCGGCGCAGGTCGCGGTCTACGACTCTTCCGAACTCGGCGTGCTGCAACACGGCTTCAACGAGATGGTGACCGGACTCGACGAACGCGACCGGATGCGTGAACTCTTCGCCCGCCACGTCGGGGACACCGTCGCCGACCTCGCGCTCGAACGCGGCGCGGGCATGCACGGTACCAATGCGCTGGTCGGCGTGCTGTTCGTCGATATCGTCGGGTCGACGACGGTTGCCGCCCAACAGGATCCCCAGGAGACCGTGGCGCTGCTCAACCGCTTCTTCACCATCGTCGCCGAGGTCGTCGACCAGCACTCCGGATTCGTCAACAAGTTCGAGGGCGATGCCGCACTCGCGGTGTTCGGTGTGCCCGTCGCCGTCACGAATCCGGCCGCCGCTGCGCTGGGAGCCGCGCGCGATCTCGCGCGGCGGCTCCGGGAGCTCCCGATCGGTTGGGGCATCGGGGTGTCCTACGGACTGTCGTTCGCGGGCAATGTCGGGGCCGAGCGTCGCTACGAGTACACGGTCATCGGCAATCCGGTCAACGAGTGCGCACGGCTCTCGGAGCTGGCGAAGGGGGCCGAGGTCCCGGTCCTGGCCGGGGAAGGGGCGGTCGCTGCCGCCGGCGACGACGAGCGACCCGAGTGGCGCGCGGTGGGTGCCCGCAGGCTGCGTGGGCGGTCCGAGGCGATCGAGGTCTACGTCCCGGCAGCGATGGTCCCCACGTCCGAAGCGACGGGTGTCGGCGGTGTGCTGTCGGGTCTGCTGCGGCCGCGCCGCAGCGTCGTCGGAGGTTTGATCCGGCTGCCGCTGACGCTGATCGGACGCTGACGACGCGGCCGAGCCGGCCCGTTGACGCTCCTTCCGAACGCCAATAGCGTGGACCACGACATTCGCGATGAGGGGAGCACGCCATGGGGTGGTCGGTGTCGGACATACCGGATCAGACGGGGCGCACGGTGGTCGTGACGGGCGCCAACAGCGGCCTCGGTGCCGAGACGGCCAAGGCGCTCGCCGGGGCGGGCGCGCAGGTGATCCTGGCATGCCGCAACACCGAGAAGGCCGACCGGGTGGCGACCGAGATCGGCGCCGCAGCGACCGTCGCGCATCTCGACCTCGCGCACCTCGACTCGGTGCGGGCCTTCGCCGACGAGTTCACCGGCGCCGACGTGTTGATCAACAATGCCGGGGTGATGGCCATCCCGCTGCGGCGCACCGCCCAGGGCTTCGAGATGCAGATCGGCACCAACCATCTCGGGCACTTCGCGCTGACCGCGCTGGTGCTGCCGAAGATCACCGAACGGGTCGTCACACTCTCGTCGATGATGCATCAGATCGGGCGGATCGACCTGGGCGACCTGAACTGGGAGAAACGGCGCTACAGCCGGTGGCGCGCCTATGGCGACTCCAAGATGGCGAACCTGATGTTCGGCAAGGAGCTGGCCGCCCGGCTCTCGGCCGCCGGGTCGTCGAAGGTCTCGCTGATCGCGCATCCCGGCTACGCCGCCACCGGGTTGCAGGGCCACTCGGAATCGTTCGAAGACGTGTTCATGAACCTGGTGAACAAGACACCGATCCCGCAGTCCGCCGCCGGCGGTGCTCTGCCCACGCTCTACGCGGCGACCTCTCCGGACATCACGACCGGCACCTTCTACGGGCCGACCGAGTTCTTCGGCTCCCGCGGCGCGCCGGGCCGCTCGGGCTACAGCAAACGCGCCGACGACCTCGCCCTCCGCGAGGGCCTGTGGACGGTGTCGGAGAAGCTCACGGGCATCACCTTCGATATCTGACGTCGGGTATCCGACACCGCCGACCGTGTGACCGCCGGTCGGCTACTGGACGGAGAACTGGATGGAGTTCGACGCTCCGGAGATCCCGTCGGTGACGCTGATGGTGTAGGCACCCGGCGTGCGCAGGGTGTACAGCTTGGCCGACGTGCAGTCCTCGGTCTTGGTCACCGCGGCCTTGGCCGGCACCTTCGGTCCGGTCAGCCGGATCGCCATCTGGCACTCGTTGCCGTCGATCACGTTGCCGGCCGCGATGGTGGAGTTCCAGCGCACACCGAGCTGCGAGTTCTTCGGATAGACGCCGTCGCTGATCGGGGTGGCCTTGGGCGCGTACACCCACACGTTGATCGACTTCAGGCCGTTGGGGGCGTCGGGGCGACCGAGCGTGCCGTAATGTTCGGGCTCCTTGCTGGACGACCCGAGCGCGGAGCTGCCGGCGTCGAGGAGACCCGCGCTCCCGGAGCTCGAACCCCCGGAACTGCCGAACAGACTGTCGGCGGACGCGGGCGCTGCGACGACGGCGAGCGCCGCCGCGGCCAGGGCGGCCGCGGCTGTGGACTTACGAATCATGACTTCCTTCTCAACTCATCCCCGGGGCTTTGGTAACGATTCGATTAAACCACGAGCTCAGGGGTGCGCTGTCCGGGTGCGGGGGCAGGCGGAGGTGATCACCACACGCCGAGGGGCCGGAACTGGATACTGATGCGCGGGCCCACGGCACGCACCTTCGGCACGGAGTGTTCCCAGGTCCGCTGACAGCTGCCGCCCATCACGAGCAGGTCGCCCGGCCCCACGACGAACCGCAGCGAAGCCCCGCCACCCCGGGGTCGCAGCAGTAGCGGGCGGGGTGAGCCGAGGGAGACGATCGCGACCATCGTGTCGGCGGTGGCGCCCCGGCCGATGCGGTCACCGTGCCACGCGACGCTGTCGCCGCCGTCGCGGTACAGACACAATCCTGCCGTCGCGAAACCCTCGGGCAGTTCGTCGAGGTAGTGCTCGCTGAGCCGGTCCCGAGCGGCGACCAGCAGGGGATCGGGGAACGTGTCGGTCTCGCGGTACGTCGCGACGAGACGCGGGACCTCGACGACGCGGTCGTACATCTGACGCTGCTCGGCGCGCCACGCGGACCGGTCGTGCAGCCGGTCGAACAGCCACTGCGACCCCGAGATCCAGCCGGGCCGCACATCGATCCATGCGCCGTCGGACAGTGGCCGACGAACCGTGTCGTCGAGGCCGCCGATGCTCGTCACGGTGGCCGTCGAGTCGAACAGCGACCCCTGGATGCCGACCGTCATTCCCCGAGAGTACCAGCTCGTTCGAACAGGCATTCGATGACGTGTGCAGAAAGTCGATGCCTGCGAGAGATCGCTCACGGTTCACCTGCGGATTGTGGCCGCGTCGGCAATCTTCTGTTATCCAGTAACAAGTGGTAGTCACTAACAGTTTTGGTGGCTGATGTCGGCTCGAAGTTGTGGAGGGATGGCGATGGCGTCGTTCTTGTATCGGGTCGGAAGGTTCTCCTTCCGACATAAGTGGTGGGTCATCGCGACCTGGCTCGTCGCGGTGGTCGCCGTGGCCGGGCTGGTGGGTGCGTTGAGCCCGAAGTTCGCGAAGGACTTCAGCCTGCCCGGCACGGATTCGGGAACCGCGACCGAACAGTTGCAAGAGCACTTCCCGGATGTGATGGCCCAGCAGGAGCAGGCCTCGACGAGTGTGCTGGTGTATGCCCAGGACGGGCTGGCCGCTCACTCGGAACAGATCGACGCACTCGTCGCCGATCTGCGTGAACTCCCGGACCTCACCGACGCCTCGACGGTCGCAAGCCCGCTCGCGGCGGCGCAGGCCCAACCCGCCGCCGCAGCGTCGGTCCTCGGTGACGAGGGGCGGGTCGGTCTGATCCAGATCCGGCAGAACATCGAGCGCATGGACCTCACCGTCGAGGACAAGGCGGAGCTTACGCAGATCCTCGCCGACCATCGCGGCGATGGCCTGCAGGTCGAGGCGACCGGCTCGCTGATGCAGGTGATGGAGGCCGGCGGTACGGCGGAGCTGATCGGCTTCGCGGTCGCCTTCGTCGTCATGATCGTCGCCTTCGGCGCGCTCGTCGCGGCGTTCATCCCGCTGATCACCGGAATGGTCGGCGTCATGTTGACGATGCTGTTGGTGACGTTGTCGGCCGAGTTCCTCAGCATCAACCAGACCGCCACCGCCATCGTGACCATGCTCGGTATCGCGGTCTCCATCGACTACGCGCTGTTCATCGTGACCCGCTACCGGACGGAGACCCGCCGCGGCGGCAGTGCCGCCGACGCCGCCGGCCGCGCGGTCGGCACCGCCGGCACCGCGGTCGTGTTCGCCGGCATCACCGTCATGATCGCGGTGATCGCGCTGACCGTCATCGGGATTCCGCTGATCACGCAGATGGGGCTCGGCGCGGCCGCGGCGGTGTTCGTCGCGGTGATCGCGGCCCTGACGCTCATCCCCGCGCTGCTCGGTGCGGTCGGGCGGTTCGCGTTCGCCCCGCGCATCCCGTGGATCAAGCACGCGGAGGAATCCGACACCGCCGACACCCTCGGCGTGAAGTTCGGGCGGACCGTCGTCAAGCGTCCGCTGCCGTATGTCGTCGCCGGGCTGGCGGTGCTGGTGTTGGCCGCCATCCCGATGTCCAACCTCGAGCTGGGGATGTCGATGACCAGCGACGACGAGGCGCCGGCGCAGTCGCTGCTGCAGCGCGGGTTCGGCGAGGGCATCAATGGTGCACTGCTCGTGGTGGCACACACCGACAGCGGTGACATCACCGCGGTCGCCGACCGGGCCGTCGAGCAGATCAAGACGCTTCCCGGTGTCGCGAACACCGACACGCTGACGTGGACGGGCAACGGCACACCCGAGCCCAACACCGGAGCCGATACCGCGCTGATCATGGTGACGCCCACCAGCGCGCCGTCGGCCGCGGCGACCCACGACCTGATGGAGCAGATCCGCGCGTTCGCACCCGCTGCGGAATCCGCCGGTGCGGAACTGCACGTTGGTGGGCAGACCGCGATCATGTCGGATCTGTCCGCCAAGCTCGACCGGGCACTCATCCCGTATCTGGTGGTCGTGGTCGGCCTGGCGTTCTTGATCATGATCGCGGTGTTCCGGTCCATCTGGGTCCCGCTGATAGGCACCATCGGCTTCGTCTTCTCGGTGCTCGCGACCTTCGGCATGACCGTCGCGATCTTCCAGGAGGGCTCGCTGGGCCTGATCGACAACACCAAGCCGATCCTGTCGTTCCTGCCGATCTTCCTGATCGGTCTGGTGTTCGGCCTCGCGATGGACTACCAGGTGTTCCTGGTGACCCGCATGCGCGAGGAGTACGTGCACGGGATGTCGGCCACCGATGCCATCATCGCCGGCTACCGGCACGGTGCGCGGGTCGTGACGTCCGCCGCGATCATCATGATCAGCGTGTTCGCCGCGTTCATGCTCTCCCCGGACACCACGGCCAAGATGATCGGGTTCGCGCTCGCCGTCGCCGTCGCGTTCGACGCGTTCATCATCCGGATGATGGTGGTGCCGGCGATCATCGCGATGCTGGGAGACCGCGCCTGGGGTCTGCCGAAGTGGTTGGATCGACTCGTGCTCAACGTCGACATCGAGGGTGCGGCGGTCCGCGACCGCGGCCTGCCCACCGACGACGACACGGCGCCCGACAAGGAACCGGTCGGCGCGACGAGCTGATTCGAGGAGGTCGAGCATGGCCACACCGACGACGACCCCGGCCGCCGGGCCGGGGCGTCGGATCGGTTTGCGGGAGCGCAACAAGATGCGTACCCGCAAGGCGATCCGCGAGGCCGCGATGCGATTGTTCGCCGAGAACGGCTACAACCACACGACCGTGGAGCAGATCGCCCGGGCGGCCGAGGTCTCCCACACCACCTTCTTCCGATATTTCGCCTCCAAGGAACAGGTGGTGATCTCCGACGATCTCGAGGACGCGCGAGATGAGGTGGTCGCCGCGATCCCGCCCGGCCTCGGTCATTTCGACCTGCTGCGGCACGTGATCACCGGCATGTTCAGGATCGGCAGCGCCGACGAGTGGGCGAGCAGCCCCGAGCGCATGCGGCTGATCCAGTCCGAACCGGTGCTCCGCACGGCGTACCAGATCGAGGCCGACGCCGCGATCTCGAAGGCCACGGACTTCTTCGCCGAGTACACCGGCACCGACCCCGGCGACTTCCGGTTGCGGGTGTTCATCGCCGCCGCCGGCGGGGTGATGTTCCATTTCGCGCAGACCGCGCACGACATGGAGGACCATGACGTGCCCGACGAGGATCTGCTCACCACCCTGCTCGACGCCGTCGATCTGCTGGAGCAGGGCCTGCCGCTGTAACCCGTCCGCTCCTCCGGTTGAGTCGTGTGACTTACAGATGGTTCAATGTCCCGGGGTTGTCCGGGTCACAGCCCGGGCGAACGTGTCACGAGGGGGAGCGTGGGCATGATGAAGCGTCGTGCATTCTTGACGGCGGCGGCAGGTGTCGCGGCGGCGGGGGTCGCCGCGACCGGGGCGTCGGGGCCGGCGAACGGCGCACCGGCCAAGCGCATTCGGCTGATCCGCGAGGACCATCGGGTCGTCGTGGTGGGCTCTGGTTTCGGCGGCGGGGTCACCGCGCTGCGGCTGGCTCAGGCGGGGGTGCCGGTGGTGGTGCTCGAACGGGGTCGGCGATGGCCGACCGGACCGAACGCCCGGACCTTCCCGAGCGCATCCGCGCCCGACAAACGCGTGTTGTGGTATCAATCCGCACCGACGTTGTTCGGGCGCCCGGTCAGCTTCGAGCCCTACGTCGGGCTTTTGGATGCCGTCGCCGGGGACAACATGACCGCGATCTGCCCCGCGGGTGTGGGCGGGGGTTCGCTGGTCTACCAAGGGATGTCGCTGCAGCCGGCCGAGGATGTGTTCGCCTCGCATCTGCTTGAGCAGTTGGACTGGGCTCAGATGAACCGTATCCACTACCCGCGGGTCGCCCGGATGTTGCGGCTGCAGACCGCACCCGACCGGCTGATCGACTCGCCGAACTACCAGGCCGTGAGGACCTTTGCGGCGCACGTGCGTTCCGCGGGACTTCCGCTGTCGCGGATTCCTATGCCGATCGACTGGAACTACGCGCTGGCTGAGCTGTCTGGCCGGATGCGGCCGGCGTATACCAACGGCGACTGCGCCTTCGGGGTGAACAACGGCGGCAAGCACTCGGTGGACGTGACCTATCTGGCCGCCGCCGAGCGCACCGGCCTTGTCGACGTGCGGCCCCAACATCAGGTCACCGACGTCGCCCGTGCGCGCGACGGTCGCTGGACGGTACACGTGGACCGGATCGATGCGTCGGGTGTGGTGCAAGAACATCTGGTTCTGACGGCGAAGACGCTGGTGATGGCCGCCGGCAGCGTGCACACCACCAGGATGCTCGTGACTGCGGCGGCGCGCGATCGCATCCGGGATCTTCCCGACGGTCTCGGGCACGGGTGGGGCACCAATGCCGACCGGATCTACGTCTGGTCGGACGTCACCGACCGGTTCGGCGCCGAACAGGGCGGGCCGGTGGTCTACGGAAGCCTCAACTGGTCGAATCCCGACCTCGCGCACACCGTCATCCAGGCATCCATGCCGGGATTCGGGACCGACGTGAACAGCACGATGATGGTCGGGTACGGCGTCAGCGACGCCCGCGGCCGGATCGCGTATGACGCCGTACGCGAGGAAGCCGTGTTGCGGTGGCCGCGCGAGGGCGATGCGCACATCCAGACGCGGGCGATCGGGCCGACGGTACGCGCGATCGCCGGGCCGACCGGTGCGCTGACAGATACCAACCTCGGCTTTCCGTCGACCTGGCATCCGCTCGGCGGTGCGAACATGGGCGTGGTCTGCGACCTCGACGGCCGGGTCCGCGACCAGCGCGGCCTGTACGTCATCGACGGGGCACTGGTCCCGGGCACGGCGGCCGCCTGCAACCCGTCGATGACGATCGCGGCGGTCGCCGAACGCGCCCTCGACAACATCGTCACCCGCGATGTCGGGACGGTGATCTGACCAGGCGTCGCCCCGGGTAGCGTGGGGTGCATGCGTTTCGGTCTGTTCATTCCGCAGGGTTGGCGTCTCGATCTCGTCGATATCGCGCCTGCGGACCAGTGGGCGGTGATGTCGTCGCTGGCGGCCGCCGCCGAATCCACCGACTGGGACTCGATCTGGGTCTACGACCATTTCCACACGGTGCCGAGGCCGACCGACGAGGCCACGCACGAGGCGTGGACGCTGGTGTCGGCGTTCGCGGCGACCACCACACGCGTCGCGATCGGGCAGATGTGCACGGCGATGAGCTACCGCAACCCGATGTATCTCGCGAAGGTGGCGGCGACCGCGGACCTGATCTCCGGCGGCCGGGTACAGATGGGCATCGGGGCCGGATGGTACGAGCACGAGTGGCGCGCATACGGTTACGGCTTCCCGTCGGCGGGGGAGCGGCTGGCCCGCCTCGACGAGGGCGTGCAGATCATGAAGCAGGCCTGGGAGACCGGACGAGCCACCATGGCCGGCAAGCACTATCAGGTCGACGACGCGATCTGCGCTCCGCAGCCGGTTGCCGGACGTCTCCCGCTGTGGATCGCGGGTGGCGGTGAACGCAAGACCCTGCGGATCGCCGCCCGATATGCCGACTACACCAACTTCGACGGCACGCCCGACGGATTCGCGCATAAATCGTCTGTGTTGCAACAACATTGCGCCGACCTCGGGCGCGACTACGACTCCATCGTCCGGTCCTCGAACTACAACGTGATCATCGCCGAGACCGAGGACGAGGTGCAACGACGACTCGCCGCCCTCGAGGAGCGGTTGGCACGGCATGTGCCGGCCGACGTCGCGTCCGCGAGCCTGGGTGCGTTCCGCGGTATGCCCGCCGTCGGTACGCCGGAGCAGGTGATCGAGAACCTCTCGGCCCTGACGGATCTCGGGATGTCGTACGGGATCTTCTACTTCCCCGACCTGGCGTACGACCGCAGCGCCTTCGAGTTGTTCGTGAAGACGGTGATGCCCGCGCTGCGCTGAGCGGCGATCACAGTCGCCGCAGCCGTTGTGCGGCCTCGGCGATGACCTCGTCACGTTTGGCGAAGGCGAACCGCACCAGATGCCGCCACGGCTCGACGTCGTCGACGAACACGCTGACCGGGACCGCTGCCACGCCGATCCGTTCGGGTAGCATCCGGCAGAACGCCTCGCCGTCGTCGAAGCCGAGCGGCCGCGGGTCGGCGCAGACGAAATACGTTGCCTCGCTCCGGTGTACACCGAACCCGGCCTCGCTCAGCGCGGCCGACAGCATGTCGCGTTTGGTCTGGAGCGCGGCCGAGGAGCCGGCGACCCAGGCCATCTCGGTGTCGAGGGCCTGCGCCACGGCTGGTTGGAGCGGACCCGACCCGACATAGGACATGAACTGTTTGGCCGCGCGGGCCGCAGCGACGAGTTCGGCGGGTCCGCTGATCCATCCGACCTTCCAGCCGGTGCAGTTGAACGTCTTGGCGGCACTCGAGATTCGCAGGGTTCGCTCCCGCATGCCCGGGAACGTGGCCAGCGGGTGGTGGGGCCGGCCGTCGAAAAGCAGGTGTTCGTATACCTCGTCGGTCACCGCGATGACGTCGTGTTCCACGCACAGGCGGGCGATCTCGGCGAGGTCGTCGTCGGACAACACCGTGCCGGTCGGATTGTGCGGGGAGTTGACCAGGATCACCGAGGTGGCGGGCCCGAAGGCGTCGGCGAGGCGGTCGCGGTCGAGGCGGAATCCGTCGTCGTCGGCGATCAGAGGTACCGTGCGGCGCACGCCGCAGGCCATCGCGACGGTGGCGGCGTAGGAGTCGTAATACGGCTCGATCATGACGACCTCGCGTCCCGGCTCCACCAGCCCGACGACGGCGCCCGCGATCGCCTCGGTCGCCCCGACGGTGATCAGCACCTCGGTGTCGGGATCGTAGTCGAGGCCGTAGTGGTCGCGCTGATGACGGCTCACCGCGGTGCGCAACTCCGGGACCCCGATCCCCGGCGGATACTGGTTGTGGCCCTCGGCGATGGCCCGCTGCGCGGCCGCGAGCATCGAGGCGGGACCGTCGGTGTCGGGGAAGCCCTGGCCGAGATTGACCGCATCGTGTGCCACCGCCAGGGCCGACATCTCGGCGAAGATGGTGGTGCCGAAGGGGCGAAGTCGTTGCACGAGGGGCATGTGTCCAGGCTGTCACACCCGGCTCTCGGGTCCCCCTCGCGGTGTAATGGACTCCGGTGATCCGGACACGGCGGTACGATCGGCGTCTATGACCACGCCGCCGGAATCGCCGCATCCAGGGTCACCGGACCAATCGACCGGGTCGGGCTCCGAGCCGCCGTCGCAACCGGATCCGGGTATGCAGCCGCCGTCATCGGGTGGGCCGTATCCGGAGGCCCAGCAGAATCCCGGGGCCGGGGAGCAGAATCCCGGGGCCGGGCAGTACCCCGGGACGCAGCAGTACCCCGGGACGCAGCAGTACCCCGGGACGCAGCAGTACCCCGGGACGCAGCAGTACCCCGGGACGCAGCAGTACCCGGGCTCCCAACAGCAGTACCCCGGCTATCCGGGTGCTCAATCGGGTCCGGGGGCACCGCAGTATCCGGGAGGAGGTCCGCCGCCGGCCCATCCGGGCCAGCCGTATCCCAGTGCGCCCGGCCCCTCGGCACCGGCGGCCAAGAAGGCGAAGCGACTGTGGTGGGTGCTGGGCGTCGTCGCCCTGCTGATCATCGCGATCGTGGTGTTGATCGGATTCATCGCCCGCGATGCCATCACCGACTACAACGACGTCGCGGTCGGCGACTGTGTGTCGGTCAGCGGCCAATCGGGCGATGAGACGATTCACGCCAGGAAGACCGATTGCTCGTCGACGAGCACGATGACCTTCTATGTCGCGCTGAAGATGTCGGCCGGGTCATGCCCCAGTCAGAACTACTCGCGCCTCTACTGGACCGAAGGCGGCGAGGCCACCGGTGAGCAGCTGTGTCTGGTGCCCAATCTGATCGAGGGTGAGTGCTATCAGATCCCCAACACGATTGTGCCGACGAGCAGCCTCGTCGATTTCCGGCGGATCGATTGCGGATTGTCGGGAGCTGCGGGCACCGAAGTGATTCGGATCGAGGCACGAACCGCCGGCCGACCCTCGTGCGAGCCAGATCAGCTCGCCGTCTACTTCGCGCTGCCCAAGCCCATCGGTTACTGTCTCGCGGCCACCACCGCATCCTGACACCGCCATCCTGAACAGGCCGGATACCCACCGCGAACAGTCATCGCACTCTGGTCGTAAACCATGTGGCTCAGGCGGACTCGGCGTACCCTCACGCCATGAGACTTCTCCATTCGGACATCCGCGACCGGGACCGCCTCGTGCGGAGTGTGTTGGTGGCCACCACCTGTGTGATCTTCGGCGTGTTGACGGCGTGCAGTGCCAGCGTCTCGATCGGCAACTCGGACCAGATCACCAAACCCGACGACATCGCGGTCGGCGAATGCCTCCAGGTCAGCGATCAAGTGGACGAGAACGGGAACGTGGAGGCCACGAAGGTCGACTGCAATGCCGACGGTCTCACCTTCCTCGCCGCGACGACGGTTGCGCAGGGCGCGTCCTGCCCGACCGAGAACTACTCCCATCTCACCTTCGCGGGCTCGACCGACACCCTGTGTCTCACCCCGAATTTCGCCGCGGGGAAGTGCTACCAGGTGCCCGGAGGGGCGAATGCGTCGCTCGTCGACTATCGCGAGATCGCGTGCGACGCCGCTCCCAGCACCGACACCGTCGTCTACGAGGTGACCAAGCGGACCGAGGGCGGGGAACCGGCATGCGACCCGAATGAGCTCGCAGCCGGCTTCGACCTGCCCTCCGCGGTCGGTTTCTGCCTCACCAAGGTGACGCAGGGCTGAGGACCGCCGGCTGGCGGACCGGCGCGCTGATCAGGCCGAACCCTCGCCGATCGACGGCCCGAGCAGGTCGTCGGCGTCGGTGATCCGGTAGGCGTAACCCTGCTCGGCGAGGAATCGCTGGCGGTGCGCCGCGTAATCGGCGTCGAGGGTGTCACGTGACACCACCGAGTAGAAATGTGCCTGCCCGCCATCGCGTTTGGGTCGGAGGAGCCGGCCCAGGCGCTGGGCTTCCTCCTGTCGGGAACCGAAGGTTCCCGACACCTGCACCGCGACCGACGCCTCGGGCAGGTCGATGGAGAAGTTGGCGACCTTGGACACCACCAGCGTCTGCAGTTCACCGGACCGGAACCGGTCAAACAGGGCCTCGCGGTCCTTGTTCTTCGTCGATCCCTGGATCACGGGCGCGTCGAGCTCGCGTCCGAGTTCCTCGAGCTGGTCGATGTAGGCGCCGATGATCAGGGTTTGAGAGTCCTTGTGGCGGTCCAGGATCGACCTGACCACGTTCACCTTGGTATGCGCGGTCGAGCACAGCCGGTACTTCTCGTCGTTCTCGGCCACCGCGTACTGCAGGCGCTCCTCGTCGGTCAGGGTGACCCGGACCTCGATGCACTCGGCGGGCGCGATCCAACCCTGCGCCTCGATGTCCTTCCACGGCGCGTCATAGCGTTTCGGGCCGATGAGGCTGAACACGTCGCCTTCGCGTCCGTCCTCGCGGACGAGGGTGGCTGTCAGCCCCAGACGCCGGCGTGATTGCAGATCGGCGGTCATCCGGAACACGGGCGCCGGCAACAGGTGCACCTCGTCGTAGATGATCAGGCCCCAGTCCCGGGAGTCGAAGAGATCGAGATTGCGATACTCGCCCTTCGACTTGCGGGTCATCACCTGATAGGTGGCGATGGTGACGGGTCGGATCTCCTTGCGTTCCCCGGAGTACTCACCGATCTCGTCCTCGGTGAGGGATGTCCGGGCCACCAGCTCACGTTTCCACTGCCGGCCGGCGACGGTGTTGGTGACCAGGATCAGCGTCGTCGCCTGCGCCTTGGCCATGGCCGCGGCACCCACCATCGTCTTGCCCGCCCCACACGGGAGGACCACGACACCCGACCCGCCCGCCCAGAACGAGTCGGCTGCCAACGCCTGATAGTCACGCAGGTGCCAGTCACCCTCGTCGAGTGCGATCGCGTGCGCTTCGCCGTCGACGTAACCGGCGAGGTCCTCGGCCGGCCAGCCGACCTTCAACAGGATCTGCTTGAGGCGGCCGCGTTCGGACGGGTGCACGATGACGGTGTCGTCGTCGATGCGGGCGCCGAGCATCGGTGCGACCTTCTTGTTGCGCAGGATCTCCTCGAGAACGGCGCGATCGAGGCTCACCAGGGTCAGGCCGTGCGCGGGATGCTTGACAAGCTGCAGGCGCCCGAACCGACTCATGGTCTCCACGACGTCCATGAGCAGTGGCTGCGGCACCGCGTAGCGCGAGTAACTCACCAGCGCGTCGACGACCTGCTCGGCGTCGTGTCCGGCGGCGCGGGCATTCCACAGGGCCAGCGGGGTCACCCGGTAGGTGTGCACATGCTCCGGGGCGCGTTCGAGCTCGGCGAACGGGGCGATCGCCGCGCGCGCCGCCGCGGCATCGGGGTGATCCACCTCCAGCAGCAGCGTCTTGTCGGATTGCACGATCAGGGGTCCATCGGTCACCCGATCCATTGTCCAGATCGCCGCAACTCCTGTCAGACCCGGTCACGGTTGCCGGCGCGGGGCGTCGCGGGATTCAGTCCTCCAGCAATTCGACGCTCGTGACCCGGTGCAGGGAGAACCGTTGCTCGGTGTCCGAGCCGGCATCCACGGCGACCAGCTGCCCGGCCCCGAGCGCGTGCGGTGTGACGACGTGCCGGCTCGCCGATCCGTGTGCGTCGACATAGTCGACCCGCAGGCGCCGCTTGAGGCGCAACGCCAGCTGGATGAGCGCAGAGGCCGACTCGCCTCCGCCGACGGCGCGCACCGGCCCCGACGATGCGCCCGCGGCGGGCCGCGCCGAGTCCGCCCGATCCGCCGACCGCATCCGCGTGATGACCGACCGGAGCTGGTCGGGGGAGGGGACCGCGCGCCGCGGCGGACCGTGGCGGCGTTGCCGTGTCGCGGTGACCCGGCTACCGCGTTCCCGCAGATCGACGACCGTTCCCGACGAGTCCTCGCCGGCGGGCGCGAACCCGGCGGCGCGCAACTGGTCGATGACGTCGCGGACGTCGGCCGGTGACACCGCGACCGTGGAGGCCAGTGCCCGCAACGCGAGATGCTCGCCCACGGGGCTGCGCAACACCGCGGCCAGGGTGGTGGCGTCCTCGCAACGGACGAAGGACGACGCCACCCCGACCCGCAACTGTCCGTGCCGGCGCGCGACGTCCTCGATCAGATACGTCAACGACTGCGGCACCGGGGTGCGTGAGTGTGCGGTGAACATGGCGATCAGTTCGCTGCTGCTGCGGCCGGCGTCCAGCGCGCGTCGCACGCTGTGGTCGGAGACCCGGTATACCGAGGCCGCGCCACCGGATTCGAGGTCGGCCACCAACTCCACCTGCTCGGCCAGCTCCGGCGTCATCGGCCCAGGCACCATCAGGGTCAGGTCGGCCTGGGCGAGAAAATGGTCGACGGGCTCGGGCAGTGCCGCGTGCATCGCCTCGAGGGTACGTTTGTCAGCCTCGCCGGTGTCGTGGCCGGCGATCACCGTGCGCCCCACCCCGGTCAGCGACCCGTGCGCAACGACACCGAGTTCGCGTGCCTCCCTCAGTGTTTCGTCGACGATCCGGCGGGAGAAGCGGCGGATCTGTCGGGGACGATGCCAGCCGAGGACCACGACCAGCGCATCGGTGTCGACAGGGATCGCCGGGCTCGCCGCGGCCAGGGTCTCCAACACGATCCGACGTTGTGCCGGGGCGAAGGCGTCGTGCAACTCGCCCGACAGCGCCGGGTGGGCGTTGCCGTCGCGGTCGGGTTCACCGACCTGCCAGGCCCGCCGCGGCATGTCCAACCAGCCGCCGAGCAGTGCCGACCACTGCCGGTCGGGGGACTGGTGCAGCCAGGTGTCGGCGGCCGGCGTCGGCGCGAACGCGTGCTCGCCGGTGTCGCCGGGCGGTGGCGGATCGGGGAATCCGGCGTCGATGTAGCGCAGATAGGCGAGGATTTCGACGATGAGTGCCAGGCGCGGCAGTTCCAGCCCGGTGACCTTCGCCAGCCGCCGCAGTTCCCGCACGCCGAGCGCACCCGACCGCAGCACGGCCGCCGGCGTGGCGCCGAGTGCGGTGATCACCGAGGTCGTGTGCCGGATCAGTTCGAGCGCCTCACCCCCGGCCGCGGCGTCGATCGCGGCCGGGGAGAACCGCCGCTTGGCATCCGGATCGTGCAGCTCGGGCGGTCTCAGGTCGTCGACGGGCAGCGGGGGTTCACCGCGCAGCAGCTGACCCAACGTCGGGGGCAGTTCCACCGTTTGCTCGTCGATGCGGGCGAGTAGACCGGCCGCGATGAGCCGCGCGACCGGCTTGTCGGGATCGGCGTCGGGGGCGGCGTCGCGGCTGCGGCCCAGCGCCGGACCCTTCGACAGGGTCTCGAGCAGGCCGCGTTCGCGCTCGTCGAGGTCATCGAGTCGGGCACGCAGGTCCTCGACGGATGCGGTCGCGAGCGGGCCGCTCAGGTGATGGCCGCGCCATGGCAATGCGGCCGGGGCGTGGGCCCCCGTGCGTAACGCGTCGTCGGGGCCCCAGAGCAACGCGCGCCGCCGCAACAGGTCCACACGAGCGGTGACCGCACCGGTGTCGGTGCGACCGGACAATGCGTCGGCGATCGCATCGATGCTGGTCACGACGGATCTCCGCGCGTGGTGGTCGGTGCCGAGCGCGATCGCTTGTTCGAGGACGGCCACCGACAACAGGTCCAGGTCGTCGCCGGCGAGCGCCGACGATGCCGCCGACAGCGCCCGTGAGGCGAGCACGCCGGTCCCGGCCGGTGGCGGGGACGCGAGATCTGGCCGTGCGATCAACAGATCGGTGAGTTCGTCGTCGCTGCGCTGCGCCAGATCGTCGGCGAGGCTTACGCCCTGGTGATCGGCGGTCATCCGATCGATTCTACTGAGCGTGACGGGACATGAGGTTTCGGTGGGACGGTCCCGTAGCGCACATGGCACAATATGCCCGTGGCTGAGAAGAAGAAGTACATCGACAACGGCTGGCCCAAGGATTCCGACGGCGAACACCACCACGCGGTCTCCGAGTTCGCGGCCGGTCTGTCCGGTGCCCTGTCACCCTTCGGCGACACCGAGTTGCCGGTGCCGCTCGACGAGTTGCCCTACCTCCAGCCGAAGACGGTCATCAACCGCTGACGAGCGGGTGTCCGACCAGCACCGGTCGCCCGCGCCGATCGGATCCAGCGACGGCGGGTTGAGTCACATCGACTCCACCGGCGCGGCGCGGATGGTCGACGTCGGCGGCAAGGCGCGGACCGCACGGCGCGCCGTCGCCGGGGGAACCTTTCACACCACCACCGAGGTCATCGCGCTGCTCGCCGAGGGCAATCTGCCCAAAGGCGATGTCCTGGCCACGGCACGGATCGCCGGCATCATGGCCGCGAAACGCACCGATGAGCTGATCCCGCTGTGCCATCAGCTGGCGCTGTCGTCGGTCGAGATCGATTTCGCGATCGCCGACGATCACATCGACGTCACCGCCATCGTCGCGACCAGCGGTCAGACCGGTGTGGAGATGGAGGCGCTCACCGCCGTCGCCGTCACCGGCCTCACGTTGCACGACATGGTGAAGGCGGTCGACCGCCGCGCCCGGATGGACGACGTCCGCCTCCTCGAGAAGACCGGCGGCAAATCGGGAACGTGGACACGTGACTGAACCGAAAATGCATGGTCGCCCGCGGATCGCGCGGGTCGTGGTCGCCTCGACGCGGGCCAGTCGCGGCGAATACCTCGACCGAGGGGGCCCCATCATCAGCGACTGGCTGACCGAGCGGGGCTTCGTGGTCGACGAATTGATCGTGGTATCCGACGGCCCGCCGGTAGGCGCCGCCATACGGGCGGGAATCTACGCCGACGCGGACCTGATCGTCACCACGGGCGGAACGGGCATCACGCCGACCGACCGGACACCGGAGGAGACCCGAGCTCTGCTCGACATCGAGATTCCGGGCCTCGCCGACGCCATCCGCTCGGCGGGACTGCCGAAGGTACCCACCGCGGTGTTGTCCCGCGGTACGGCGGGGGTGGCGTCCTCCACGCTCGTCGTGAACCTGCCCGGCTCGCCCGGGGGTGTGCGGGACGGACTCTCGGTGCTCGACCGCGTGCTCGATCATGCGCTCGACCAGATCCGAGGCGGTGACCACTGATGACCACACCAGATGCCCGAGTGCGGGTCGTCCGTGCCGCCCTGGCCGAGACCGCCATCGACCTTCCCAGCCACGAGGCGCTGGTCACCGATGCCGCGGGCGGCGCCGCCGGAGCGATCGTCGGGTTCGTCGGTGCGGTGCGCAACCACGACGGCGGGCGCGAGGTCACCCGGCTCGTCTACTCGGCGCACCCGACCGCGCCGCAGATCCTTGCCGACGTCGTCGGCGCCGTCGCCGAGGATGCGACGGGAGTACGGGCCGTCGCCGTGTCGCATCGGGTCGGGGATCTCGCCGTGGGCGACGTCGCGTTCGTGGTGGCGGTCGCCGCAGACCATCGTCGGGCCGCTTTCGACACCTGCTCCCGCCTCGTCGACGAGGTCAAGGCGCAGCTGCCGGTGTGGAAGCACCAGTGGTTCGGCGACGGCACCGACGAATGGGTCGGCTCGGCGTAAGTAGGCCAAGGCTCCCACTCGCTGGTCGAGGCGATCCGCCCACCAGCTGGTCGAGTAGCGGCGACGCAGGAGCCGCGTATCAAGGCCACTGTGGTGGGGCAGAAATTGGAAAAGGACCCCGCACGGATTACTCATCGTGCGGGGCCCTTCGCTGGGGCCCGTCAGTCGGGCGGGGTCACGCGACGGTGACCGAGCGGTGCCGGGTCACGGCATCGGCAGCTGATCCTTGTGCTCGTTGAAGAGCTTGATCTGGTCCGGGGTGAGCTCGTAGCCGACGTTCTTGGCGGCCTCCCACAGGTCCTTGACCTCGGGGGCGATCCTGCCGTTCTTCTGAGCCTGGTTGACCGCGCTGTCGACCTGCTTGGTCACGTCGGAGGTGGTGTGCGCGTCGGGGGCGGTGGTCCAGCTGAACGGTGCCGGCGGCAGCTTGGGGAGTTCCAGACGCGGCTGGGCGGCGGGCGCGGTGCGATGGGTGGCACCGGAGAGGCCCGTGCCGCACACCGGCCACGCACCCTTGCCCTGGGTGGCAAGCACGCGCTCGGCGACGACGATCTGCTGTTCGCGGGTGGCCTGGTCGGCGGACGGGGCGAATTCGGTGCCGCCGTGGCCGGCCCAGGTGCTCGGGCTGAACTGCAGACCGCCCTGGTAGCCGTTGCCGGTGTTGATGGCCCAGTTGCCGCCCGACTCGCACTGTGCGACCTTGTTCCATTCGGCATCGGTCGCGGCGTTGGCCGAACCGGTGCCCAGCAGGGCCGCTCCGCCGCCGAGGACGGCGCCGGTCAGGGCGACCTTGGCGAAGGTCTTGGTGGTCGAGGCAGTCGACGGTTTGCGATGACGTCCGGACATGTTGGGTGCTTCCTCTCTCCACGCGCCTACGAAGTCAGCTGTCGGGTTCGGGCGAGAGGCTGCCCGGCCCCGACGCGATCCGTGATCGGCCGGGACTTAACCCCAAGGACGTCGTCGTGACGCCCGATCTCTGCCGGGAGAGTGGGTCCCCCGTCCTCGCTCCCAGATCTCGTTCCAGGTACGTTCCGTGGCGGAGCGAGGCTCGGCGCGGCCGACGGAACGGTATGCATTTGGTTACTTGTTCGTGACCACCCTGAGCGGTCCCTGGTTACAGTACGGCGTCTCGGGGTCCGAATCACGTTGTTGGCAAGCCAATTTTCGGTGGGAAATCGGGACTTTCGACCCAGTTTCGGCGTACGTCCTGCTCAGGGGCCGATAGTCGAGTTGTGGCCATCTCGTTATCGAAGCGTTATGTGAGGAAGCTCACAGTGGCGTGTCGGCCTCAGCCGCCGGCAAACGGGGGCAGAACGTCGATCGTCTCGCAGGCCCCGAGGGCGACGGTCCGATCGCAGAGGGCGATGGAGTCGCGGAGGTAGGAACAGCGCGCCAGCACACTCCGGAGGTCGGGATTGTCGCGGGCGAGGGTCGTCTCCAGGTCGCCGAGGGTGGTATCGGCGGTCACGTCGACAACCGTCGAATCCGCACCCGCCGCGGCGCGCGCGGCAGCGAAGTACCGGATGGTGATCTGCATCCGCGGTCAGCCTCCGATGGCCGACATCGGCCGGGTCGGTTGGTGGAAGTCGGGCCGGTTGACGCCGTGGCCGGGGGCTTTGACCCAGGCGTTGCCGCGCCAGCGTTCGGCGATGGCCGCGTCGAGCTCGTCGTCGGAAAGGCCGCTGCGCAGCAGGGGACGCAGGTCGGTCTCGGACTCGGCGAACAGGCAGTTGCGCAGCGCGCCGTCGGCGGTGAGCCGGGCGCGGTCACAGTCGCCGCAGAACGGTCGCGTCACCGATGCGATGACCCCGACGCGCGCCGGCTCGCCGTCGACGAGATGACCGTCGACCAGCCAGGTCGTGGCCGGAGCACTGCCGCGCGGGCGGGGATCGGGCAGTAGACGGTACCGGCGGTGCAGGGCGGCGAGGATCTCGTCGGCGGTGACCATCGACGACCGGTCCCAGCGGTGGTCGGCGTCGAGCGGCATCTGCTCGATGATCCGTAGCTGGTAGCCGTGCTCGAGACAGAAGCCGAGCAGGTCGGGGAGGCGATCGAGGTCGCTGTGGTCTGCCGCCACCGCGTTCACCTTGATCGGGTGCACGCCGGCGCCGCGGGCCGCCGCGAGACCGTCGATGACGTCGTGCAGACGATCGCGGCGGGTGATCTCGGCGAACCGGGCGGGGTCGACGGTGTCGAGGGAGACGTTGATGCGCCGCAGGCCGGCCGCGACGAGCCCGTCGATCCGGTGGGTCAGGCCGAGGCCGTTGGTGGTCAGCGCGATCTCGGGGTGCGACGGCAACGACGACACCGCCCCGATCAGATCCTCGAGGTCCCGACGCAGCAGCGGTTCGCCGCCGGTGAAGCGGATCGTCTCGATACCGAGGTCACGCACCGCGACGGTGATCACCCGGATCAGCTCGGCGGTGGAAAGCAGCGACTCCGATCCGAGCCAGTCGAGCCCCTCGGCGGGCATGCAGTAGGTGCAGCGCAGATTGCACCGGTCGGTCACCGACACCCGCAGGTCCCGCACCGTGCGACCGAAGCGGTCGCGCAGCGGCCCGGTGCTCGGCACATCGGCAGGAGCTGCGTGGTGTGACGACGGTGTGGAGGGCAACCCGAGCGCGACGATGGTCATGACGCGTCCCTTCGTGCTTCCAGCGCGCGAAACGTGCTGGCGTGGAACACAAGCGGTTCGACACCCGGATCGCAGTGCAGCGCCTCGATGCGCAACAGCACGACGGTGTGGTCGCCGGCCGGGATCTCGTGGAACAGCGAACACGACAGGGTCGCGGCCGTGTCGGGGATGAACACCGCGCCGTCGTCGGTGGCCAGCGGGGTGATCCCGGCGAACCGGTCCTCCGCCGGTCCGGCGAGTTGGCGGCACAGCGCGGACTGATCGCTCGCGAACACGCTCACCCCGATGGACGGTGCCGATCGAAGTCTCGGCCACGTGGTCGAGGTGTTCTGCACACACAGCGAGACGAGGGGCGGATCGAGCGAGACCGTGGTGAAGGCGCTGGCGGCCATCCCGGCGAGTTCCGGGGAGCCGTCGGCGTCGGTGACGCGGCAGCACACCGCCACGACACCCGACGGGAAACAGCTGAACGCCCGCTTCAGCATGGTCGAGTCGGTCGCCGGGGAGAGGTCATCGGCGACCGGCACCACGGACTCCAGGCTCAACGCACCCTCCGTCCGGACCGCAGGGCGAACACCAGACCCAGGACGAACCCGAGCGGGGCACACATGGTCAGGAGATAGACGAAGGTGGGTGCGGTCCCGCCATCGGTGACCAACGGTGTGACGAACAGCGCGGCGATCGCGGCCAGGCCGATCGCGAAGACGATCATGGCCGCCTGCAGCAGCCGCGGTGACGATTGCCTCTCCATGACATCAACGGTAGAGCACCCGGGTCACCGATTGGGTCGTGGTCGAATACAAGGTCATCGCCGCACTGGGTAATCCGGGTGACCGGCCGGATCGGCGTTGGCTAAACTGGGTAGTCAATAGGCGCCTCTGCTCATCGGAGACCGAGTCGGGTTCCGTCCAGGACCAGCCGGGATCCGGTGAGGGGCGCTTTTGTCATGAGACGTCCGATGTGACAGGTGAGGGTGAGAGCTGTGCCGACCGGCAGGGTGAAGTGGTACGACGCGGAGAAGGGCTTCGGCTTCCTCGCACAGGAGAGCGGGGAGGACGTCTATGTCCGTTCTTCCGCGCTGCCCCCAGGAGTGGAGGGCCTCAAGCCCGGCCAGCGGGTCGAGTTCGGCATGGCCGCGGGTCGTCGTGGGCCGCAGGCGCTGACCGTCACCCTCCTCGAGCCGGCGCCCAGCGTCGCGAAGAACACCCGCGAGGCCGCGCGTGAAGCCGCCCGCAAGGAGGTCAAGCGGCACACCCCCGACGAGTTGCACGGCATGGTTGCCGATCTGATCACGCTTCTCGAGGGATCGGTGCAGCCGGAACTGCGCAAGGGACGCTATCCCGACCGCAAGACCTCTCAGCGCATCTCCGAGGTGGTCCGCGCGGTCACCCGCGAACTCGAACGCTGAGACAGGTCCTGGCGGCCCGGGTGATCAGCCCAGGGCCGAGGTCGGGAGATCCACGCCCTGCGGGGCGGTGTCCGCGGCGAGAAAGCCGCGGGCGAAGAGACCGTTGTCGTCGCCTTGGACCGCTACCACCGAGGGCAGCTGCACCTCGATGTTCACGAGGATCCTCTCGGGTGTGGAGTGCAGCACGGTGGTGTAGGTCGTGTTCGATCGCATCGGCTGCGATGTGCCGTCGAGTCCCCATGGAGTCAGGTACTGGACCACCAGATTCCACGGCTCCTTGGCGATGTTCTTGGACACCGACAGCATCACCGATTCGCTCACCGGAACCGGCACCTGCTGCACGTGGATGTCGGCGACGTTCTTGGGTTCACAGTTCTTGAGATAGACGTCGCACATGCGGGTGGGCTCCACACGCACCAGACGGTCTCCGACCGCCAGCTGCAGGTAGAGGTCGTCGGTGTTGTTGTTGTTGTTGCCGTCCTCCGACCACTGGTCGCGGGTCAGAATGGCGACGGCGCCGCCGACGATGACGACGAATGCGATCGCGACGGCCGCGATGATCGCGATCGCCTTCTTGTCTCCGCTGTTCACTGTCCTGGTGTCCCGTACCTAGTGTCCTGTGCGATCGGTGGGCATCTTGCGTGTGGTGTCGTCGCTCGGGCGACGGCGGCGGGGTTGCCGCGGCTGCGCCCTGGTCGCCGCCTCGGCGGGTGACCCGTGTGCGCCGCGCCGGGCAGCGGATCTCGACGGATCGGCGGCCATGAACGCCACCGTCGGTGCCGCGTAGTCGGGTCGCTGCCCGCCGATACCCGGCAGCAAGGACGACCCGCGAGTGGTCAACACCGTCTGCAGCAGCCCGATGCCCAGCAGGACGGCGACGACGGTGAACCCGATCCACAGCGTCGTCGGGAGCAGGACACCCAGCGTGGCGCCGAACACCCACCCCAACTGCAGCACCGTCTCCGAGCGCCCGAACGCGGAGGCGCGCGACTCCTCGGGCAGGTCGTCCTGGATCAACGAATCCAGGCACACCTTGCCGATCGCGCTGGTACCGGAGGCGACCAGCGTCGCGATCGTGGCGACGACGATGCTGCCGAAGATCGCGGTCATCGTGGCACCGGCGAAGCAGGCCGTGGTGCACCAGACCACGATCCGGGGTGGATTCTTGAGCTCCGCCCGGGTGCCCAGTCCGTTGCCGATGAAGTTGCCGATCCCCGCCGCCACGCCGACCGTGCCGAGCAGCAGCAGCTGCGTCCAGTCGGAGTGCACGTCCTGCTGCGCCTTCGCATAGAACGCGATGTAGAGGGTCAGGAAGCCGGTGAGGATCCGGATGGTGGCATTGCCCCACAGGCCGGCGACGACCTTGCGGCCCAGCGGCTGCCGCATCTTCTCGGCGAGCGCGTTCGCGGTCCGCCGGGCGCCGCGCAGACCTCCGTGGCCCTCACCGTCCTCGTCGGGGGCATACGACATGGCGGGTTCGCCGTGGTAGGTGAGTGTGGTCGGGATCTCGCCTTCGGTGACCTCGACCCAGGAGGGGATACGCATGCACAGCCACGCACCGACCGCGGCGATGACGGCCAACCACGCCATGGCGCCGGGCACGTGGAAGGGGAGCACCTTCGCCAACAGCAGTTCGAAGAACGCCGCGACACCGCCCCCGACGAGGGTTCCGCCGATCAACCCGAAGGTGGTCAGCCGCGAATTGACGCGGGGCAGGTCGATCGACGGCGGGACCACACGCGGCGTCACCGCGGATTTGAGCACCCCGAACGATTTGGAGAGCACCAGCAGGCCCAGCGCACACGGGTAGAGCACCCACGGGTCGTACTGCAGTTGTCCGGCCGCGGCATCCCACGACGAGTTCGTCACGATGAGCAGCGCCAGCACGGTGCGCAGACCGAACGTCGTCGCCATGGCGATCCGGCGTCCATGCTGCAGCCGGTCGAGCAGCGGCCCGATCAGCGGTGCGATCAACGCGAACGGCGCGATCGTCAACAGCAGGTAGAGCCCCACGTTGGTCTTCGACTCCCCGGTGGCCGCGGCGAAGAACAGTGTGTTGGCCAGCGCCACCGCCATCGCGGCGTCGACCGCGTAGTTGACGATCACCGGCAGCGTCAGCGCGGTGAGCCCCGACCGGTCGGCGCCGTCGGCGGTCGCGGCCTGGTAGATCTTGCCGATGCCGCGGCTGGTCAGCTGCCGGGAGCGCATCGCGGCGACGCGGGTGACGGTCAGCTTCTTGGGCGCGCCATTCGGGGTCTGCGCCGTCGGCATCGCCTTGGTACCGCCGAAGCGGTCGGTGGCGGTGTCGTCGGGGCGCCCGGGGCCGTACCCGCTCTCGTCGTAGCCGTGCTCGCCCTCGAGCGGCGGCAGGTGCGGGTTGTGGGTCCGCGGCGGCAGATACGCCTGGTCGCCGGGGCCACGCAGACCGGAGCGGCCGCTCGCGGGACGCCGCGGCCGGCTCTCGTCCACCGGATAGTTCGCGGCTCCGGGATGCTGCCGCGGACTCCGACGATCGTTGTCGTCGCCCGGCGTCACATCGCGACCTCCACCGTGGGGGCCCGGCCCCGTCGGTTCAGCGCGCTGCCCACGGGGGAAGCGAGGACTGGGTCGGTTCACACCGACAATTGTCCCCCATCCCACCGACGGGGTGGGGACACGGCCCGCGCCCCGCGTGCCCCGCCGGAGAACCGGGGGCCCACCTTGGGCCGACACCGTCGCGTTTCGATACGGCGACCGGGCGAAATGCCGGGTCGATGCCGCGGACACCGGTCCGTATTGCACACTGGAAGGGTGAGTTTTGCATTCGACGGTGAGCGGTTGCTCGGTGCTGTCGATGTGGCGCGGGCCGCGCTCGTCGACGATGGACAGCAGCCGGGGAGGCACCTGGACGCGGTCTCCGAGAGTGAATGGGCGGCCGCGCACTACTTCGAGGCCGACCTGCCCGGCTATCGCGGGTGGCAGTGGTGTGTCGTGGTGTCCGGTGCACCGGACGTCGACGAGATCACGGTCAGCGAAGTGGTCCTGCTCCCCGGCGAGGGTGCGCTGCTGGCGCCGGCCTGGATCCCGTGGAACGAACGGATCGCCGCGGGGGACCTGTCGCCCGGCGACCTGCTGGCCGCCGAACCCGACGATCCGCGACTCGTGCCGAATCAGATCGACACCGCCGACGAGTTCCGTTTCGCGTCCGAGGACGAGGCCGAGGAGTACGGCCAGATCGCCGGCGAACTCGGGCTCGGGCGCCGCCGGTTGCTGAGCCGCGAGGGCCGCGACGATGCCGCCACCCGCTGGCACGACGGTGAGCGCGGGCCGCACTCCGACATGGCCGCCGCCGCGCCGTATCCGTGCGCCACATGTGGCTTCTACCTCCCGCTCGCCGGTGCGCTGCGCCCGGCGTTCGGTGTGTGCGCCAACGAATACTCCGCCGACGGGAAGGTGGTGTCCGCCGGTTACGGGTGCGGCGCCCATTCCGACGTGGCCGCCCCCAAGGGGGACCGCACCCCCACCTACGACGCCTACGACGACGGGGCGCTGGAGATCGTCGCCGCCACCGCCACCGCGACCGCCACCGCCACCGCGGATGCCGGTGCGGACGTGACGTCCTGACGGACGTGTCGACGGCCGATCCGTCAGAACTTCCCGATCCATTCGGGCTCGCCGATCTCCGTTCGGCCACCCTGCGCGCCTGGCGCGCCTCGCCCACCCGTTTCGCCGAGGACTCGTCGAGCGAGAACGACCTCGTCACCGTCGGCTACCGGGACCGGCTCATCACCGAACTCGCCGCGAACGCCGCCGACGCCGCGGCGGCCGCGGGTGTGCCCGGCCGCCTGACGATCTGGGCCGACGACGGAGGGCTGCATGTCGCCAACACCGGCGCGCCGGTGACGGTCGCCGGCGCGCAGTCGCTGCTGGCGCTGCGGGTGTCGGCGAAGACCTCCGACGATGCGGGGCCCGGGAAGGTCGGCCGGTTCGGTGTCGGTTTCACCGCGACCGCCGCCGTGGCCGACCGCGTGGAGGTCCGGTCGACGACGGGGTCGTTCGCCTTCGATCGCGCCGACACGGCCCGTGCGGTCCGCGCGGCGGGCCTCGACCCGGACACCGTGGACCGTGCGCCGTTGCTCCGCCTTGCCTGGCCGATCGAGGTCGGGCCGGCGCGCGACCACGACACCGAGATCGTCCTGGTGCCGAGCGCGGGCGGGGACACCGACGTGCTGGCGTCCGCGGCTCTCGATCAGGCGCCCGATCTGCTGTTGGAGCTGGAGGCGCTCGCCGAGGTGCGGGTCGGGGACACGGTCGTGGGGATCCGGCGCGACCGCGGCGCCGGCGGGACGTCGCGGATCGGCGTCACCACCGACTCGCCGCACGGTGTCCACACCCGAACCTGGCTCGAGGCAACACGATCCGGAACCCGGTGGCTGGTGGAGATCGGTGCCGACGGACCGGTGATCGCCCACCTCTCGACGCTGCGCGCGCCCACTCCCACCGATATCGAGCTGTCCCTGCCGGCGCTCTGCATCACCGACCTGGCGCTCACCCCGGACCGTCGGCACCTGCACCCCGACGCCGACATCGAGACGGCCGCAGTGGGATACGCCGATCTCGTCGCCGCGCTCGTCGCGCCATGGCGCCCGCTGCTCATCCCCGTCCCGGCGCGGGCACACAACCGCGACGACGCGTCGCTCATCGCGGGGGTTCTCGGCGAATTGCGTACACATGCCTGGCTTCCCGCTGTCGCCGGGACCGACCTGGCTCCCGAGCGTGCCGTCGTCCTGCCGGATCTGACGGCCGGGCTCGCGGATGTCCTGGCGCCCCTCATGGGTGACCTCGCCCATCCCGACGTCTCGGAGCGGCGCGATCTCGCGCGGTTGCGATCGGTCGGGGTTCGCGAGATCGGTCTGGCCGACCTCGCCGAACGGCTCGCCGGCATCGACCGCCCGCCGACGTGGTGGCATGATCTCTATGCCGCGCTGTCCCCTCTGGTGACCACTGCGATCGACGCCGAAGAGCTTGGTGCGCTGCCGGTCCCGCGGTCGGACGGCCGCACGAATATCGGTGCGCGCGGGCTGTTCGTGACCGACCGGATCGACCGCCCGATCAGCTGGATCCCCACGGTGACGCCGCAGGCCCGGCACCCCTTGCTGGAACGGCTGGGCGCCGAGGCTCTCTCGGTCGAGCAGGCCCTGGCCGATCCGGCGCTGGCCGCGTTGATCGACACCGTCGACGACGACGAGGCGGCCGAGTTGGCCGACGAGGTGTTCGCCCTGCTCGCCGCCGACCCGGATGCGACCGTCCCCGACGCGCTGTCGGGGCTGCTGGTACCGGATTCCGACGGCGAACTGCGGAACGTCGACGAACTGCTGCTCGCCGACAGCCCGCTGGCGTCGGTGCTCGTCGACGACGCGCCGTTCGGTACCGTCGACCCCGACCTCGAGAAGCGGGTCGGCGCCGAGGTGCTCCGCCGGCTCGGCGCCGGATGGGGCTTCCTCACCCTCGTCGACGACCTCCCGGTGGCCCCCGACCACGACCTCCCCGACGAGGAGGAGTGGTGGGATGCGCAACCCGACGCACCGGAAACCCTCGCCGCCGTGCGTGACCTGGATCTGGTCGACGAACGTCGCTGGCCCCGGGCGCTGACCCTGCTGGCCACCGACGACACGACCGCGCCGCTGCTCGCCGACCGCGATGGCTACACGGCCTGGTGGCTGCGTCGGCACGCCGTCGTCGACGGCCATCGGTTGGGGTGGTACCGCGCACCGTCGGACACCGCAGTCGAGGGCGTCCGTGATCCGCTGGACCATCCGCACGCCGATGCCCTGGGCGCCGCCCTGGGTGGCATCGCGGTCGAATCGGCCCACGACGCCGAGACCATGCTGGCGAATCTGGGCGATCGGGACCGGACGATCACACCCGGAGTGGCCGTCGCGGTCTACGCGTCGGTGGTCGCGGCCGTCCGGGCCGGGACTGTGTCTCTCGCGGACATCGCTGTGCCGCAACGTATCCGGGCGGTCTCCGGTGAGGCGGTCGAGCGTGCGCTCGTCGTCGACCGGCCATGGCTGGTGCAGGTGCTCGACGCGCGGGAGATGGTTCTGGCGGGGCTACCCGTCGAGACCGACGCCGCCGAGACTCTCGCCGAGATCCTTGACCTGCCCACCGCCGGTGACGAACTCGACGCGGTCGTCCGCGATCCCGGTGAAGCCGTCACCGCCGGGGACGTTGAGCCGGTGCTGTATGCCGCACAATGGGGGCGCGAACCATCCGGCGGCGAGGTCAGGCTCCACGACGAGCTATGGATACGGTTGCGGCGCAACGGGGTCGATGACGATGTGCGCGTGGACTTGTGGGTCGACGGTCGCGGGATCACCCACCTGCAGCGTCGATTCCGGTCGTGAGGATCGACGCGAGCTGCCGATAGGCCTGCGCATCGTCGAGGCCGGTGGTGGCCGCGACGTCGCGGCGCTGGATGCGGCTCATCATCGACGCGGCGAGGTCGGCGGCGAACGCCGCGTTCACGTCGCGGAACTCGCCGGTCGCGACCCCGTCGGCAATCAGCTCGCCGACCCGCCGGGCGGCCGCGGCGGTGTTGCGTTCGTAGAGCTCACGCGTCGGGGCATGGCCGTGCAGGTCGGTCATGAACGCATCCGACGCCGGTGACAACGCATCCCCGACGGCGATGAGGTAGGCGATCACCTTGGCCCGCGCACCCGATTCCTGCGCGACCCGCGCCTCCACCTGCTCGGTTGCCGAGCGGAAGAAGTGGGTCACCGTCTTGGCGACGAGTTGCTCCTTGCTGTCGGCGAGCGTGTACAGCGTCGACTTCGAACACCGCAGCCGTGCGGCGAGGTCGGCCACGCCGAACTGGGCGAAACCCTCGGCGAGCAGCAACTCCAGGAGGCGGTCGAAGAGGTCGCCTCGGCGTCGGGTGGCGAAGGAGGTGTCCGTGGCCATGGTCCACATAGTACTATCAGAAGTACTTGAGTACTGTTTCTCTTCCTTCGGAGGTGCCGACATGGCGGTCGATCGACTCCTACCCAGCGACGAGGCCTACGACCTCATCGCGTTGACCAGGGACTTTGCCGACAAACGGTTGGCTCCCATCGTCGACGAGTACGAGAAGGCCGAGAAGTACCCGGACGGACTGTTCGCCGAGATGGGTGAGGCGGGGTTGCTCGGTCTGCCGTATCCGGTCGAGTGGGACGGCGGCGGGCAGCCCTACGAGGTCTACCTGCAGGTCCTCGAGGAACTCGGCGCGCGCTGGGCGGCGGTGGCGGTGGCGGTCAGCGTGCACGGTCTCGCCTGCCACCCGCTGTTCACCTTCGGCACCGACGAGCAGAAGCAGCAGTGGCTGCCCGATCTACTCAACGGCCGGCTCGTCGGGGCCTACAGCCTGTCCGAACCGCAAGCCGGATCCGACGCCGCCGCGGTCGCCTGCAAGGCCGCCCCCGTCGACGGCGGCTACCGGGTGAACGGCGCCAAGGCCTGGATCACCCACGGCGGTATCGCCGATGTCTACAACCTCTTCGCCCGTACCGGTGAGGGATCAAAGGGGGTGAGCTGCTTCCTCGTTCCCCGCGACACCGACGGTCTGTCCTTCGGCAAGCCGGAGGAGAAGATGGGCCTGCACGCGGTCCCGACCACCTCGGCCACCTACGACGATGCGTTCATCGACGAGGGGCGTCGACTCGGGGCCGAGGGAGATGGCCTCAAGATCGCCTTCTCCGCACTCGACTCCGGCCGGCTAGGGATCGCGGCGGTGGCCACCGGTCTCGCACAGTCCGCGCTGGATGCCGCCGTCGAGTACGCGCTGGAACGAACCACGTTCGGCCGCAAGATCATCGACCACCAGGGACTGTCGTTCCTGCTCGCCGACATGGCGGCCGCGGTGGACTCGGCGCGCGCCACCTACCTCGACGCGGCCCGCCGACGCGACGCCGGGCGCCCGTACTCGCGAGCGGCCGCAACCGCGAAACTCGTCGCCACCGATGCCGCGATGAAGGTGACCACCGACGCGGTGCAGGTGCTCGGCGGCTACGGCTACACCCGCGATTTCCGCGTCGAGCGGTATATGCGCGAGGCCAAGATCACCCAGATCTTCGAGGGCACCAACCAGATCCAGCGCCTGGTCATCGGCCGTCAGCTCGCCGCCGGCTGAGCCAAGCACCGACAACGATCCACCCCGCCTGTCGATCGCCCTCGGGCGAGGGTGAAACCGTCTGGCGGGGTGGATGTTTCGGTGTCAGGTCAGATCGCGGCCGCCGGGTCGTAGATGAACGTGCGTCGTTCGGCTCGTGCGAACCGGCCCTCGCCGAGCTTCGCGAGGAACCGGAACACCCCGGGGACCTTCGCGAGGATCGCCGCGCGGTCCTCGCGCTCGATGCCCTTCAGCAGCCACGGGATGAAGCGGAACAGGTCGCGGATACCTGTGTCGGCGGCGCCGTTGATCTGCCGTTCGATCAGTTCCCAGTCCTCGGCGTCGAAATGCCTCTGGATCAGGACCAGCGCCTCGGTCTCCTCGTGCGCGAGGTGCGCGCCCAGACAGTCGCGGGTGCGGACCAGCAAGTCGGCCAGACGCTCCCGGGCCGCGATGTCGCGATGACGCCCCAGCCGGTCGAACTCCAGCGCACAGCCCGACAGCAGCGGGTCGATCAGGTCGTGCTCGGCCTCCATCGCGTCGAGGACCGCGCGGCCGTCGGCGTCGGCGCGTTGGGTCAGCGTGGGCCAGACGATCTGGTCCTCCGCGCTGTGGTGGTGGTGCAGCACTTCACCGAAGTCCGCCCACCGGTCGCGCAACCGCCGCCAGGTGACGCGGTCGGCGACGGGCGTGCGGGGCGCGCACCGGGCGAAGTCGGCGAGATCGCGTCGGAAGGCGTGATGCATCAGGTACATCATGAACGGGTCGACCGGTCCGTTGGGGGCGGCGGCCTGACCGGGCAGGACGAGTTGTGTCGGGCGGGTGGCGGCGGGGGTGGTCGTGGTCATCAGAGTCTTCCTTTCGGGGTTATCGTCAGGGTGAAATGCTCAGGCCGGCAGCAGTTCTTCGACTTCCGGCTGCTCGTCGCCGCCGGTACGCGGCCGGTCGATCCCGGTGGGACCTTCGATGCCGATCCGGGGGAGCCATTCGAGCCAGGTCGGAAGCCACCAGTTGTAGCGCCCCAGCAGCGACATGGTGGCCGGCACCAGCACCATTCGGATCACGGTGGCGTCGAGGAGCACCGCGACGGCCATCCCGAGGCCCAGCATCTTGAGCACGATGTCGGTCTCGGAGGCGAAGCTGATGAACACCGCCACCATGATCGCCGCGGCGGTGGTGATCACTCGGCCTGTCTTCGCCAGACCCTGGACGACGCTGGCCTTCGCATCACCGGTCGCCAGCCATTCCTCGCGGATGCGGGACAGCAGGAACACCTCGTAGTCCATCGACAGGCCGAACAGGATCGCGAAGATCAGGATCGGCACCCAGCTCGACACCGCCACCGGATGATCCACGCCGAGCAGGGACAAGCCCCAGCCCCACTGGAACACCATGGTGATGACGCCGTAGGCGGCAGCGACCGACAGCAGGTTCATGAACGCGGCCTTCACCGGGATGACGACCGATCGGAAGACCACCGTCAACAGCAGTACCGACGCGGCGACGACGAACCCGATGACCACCCACAGACGGTGCTGCAGCAGCGTGGAGATGTCGTCGAGGTAGGCGGTGTAGCCGGTCAGGATGGCGCCGTCGGGCAGTTCGGCCCGGATGTCGTCGAGGACGGTCTGTGTCGCCTCGTCGGCGGGATCGTAGGCGATGGTGATCGGGGCGAGATCCAGTGCACCGTCGGGGGATTGGGTCACTGGGGCGACGGCCTCGACACCGGGCAGGGCGTCGATGGTGGCGAGTGCGGCCCTCAGCTCGCCGGCGCCGACCTGCTCGGCGGGCGCGACGACGAGAACGTCGGCGTTGACACCGGGACCGAACTCGGCGGCCATCAGGTCATGTGCCTTGCGGGTGGTGAGTTCACTCGACTGTGCGCCCGAGTCCTGCGGCCAGGTCCGCATCGCCACCGTCGGCGCCGCCAGTGCGAGCATCGCGATCAGAGCGATCACGATCGCCGTCACCGGGCGGGCACCGATCCGGGCGGCCCATCGGGCGGTCAGCGGCGGGCGGGCCGCGACGGTCGAATCGGGCTGTCCGACAACCATGGTCCGTCGCACGCGGCGCGGGATGATGCGACGCCCGGCCAGCCTGCACAGCGCGGGGACGACGACGAGGGTCGCCGCCAGCATCGCGACGACCGCGATCGCGGTCGCGAACCCGAACGACGAATACGTCGGCAGCCCGGCCAGACGCAACCCCATCAGTGAGACCAGCACGGTGGTGGCGGCGAACACCGCGGACCGTCCGGCGGTCGCCACCGCCGCGGCGGCCGCGTCGACGGGTTCGTGACCGCGTCGCAGGAACTCGACGTGCCGGCTGACCACCAGCAGGGCGTAGTCGATGCCCACGCCGAGGCCGACCATGCTGGCCACCATCGGGGCCGACGGGCTGACGTTCATGGCGGCCGACAGCAGCATGACGCCCGACGAGCCCGCGACGAGGCCGGCGATCGCCGAGGCGATCGGCAGACCTGCCGCCACCACGGACCCGAACGCGAGCACCATGATGAGCAGTGCCAGGGTGATGCCGATGATCTCCGCGTGGCCCTTCATCGGAGCCGCCGCGGTCTCGGGTAGCGAGCCCTTCATCTCGACCTGCAGCCCGTCGGCACGGGTCGGCTCGATCGCCGCCGTCAGGTCCTTGTCGTTGCCCATCAGGTAGGGGTCGGTCTCGGGCACGTCGTACCCGACGTCGATCACCGCGGTGTCGCCGTCGGCGCTGAAGCGCGGATCGGCGACGGTGGCGACATGCGGCATAGCGGCGAGGCGCTGTCGCAGGTCGTCGGTGGCCGCGGCGGGCAGCGTGCCCTGATCGGAGTGCACGACGACGTCGGCGAAGGCGTTGCCCGCGCCGGGCACATGGTCGCGGAGCAACTCGATCCCGTCCTGGGATGCGGTGCCGGTGACGTCCCAGTTCTCGCGGGTCTCACCGCCGACGGCCGACGAGACGCCGATCAACAGTCCGAGTGCGAGAACGAAGCCGAGCAGAGCCCGGTACGGGTGGGCCGCGCAGGCGTGCCCGAATCGATAGAGCAGGGTGGTGTGCATGGAGGTCTCTTTCGGTGGAAAGGGCGGATACTTCTCACCGATAGGGTGGAATCCATGACTTGCGGATCTCTTGGGTGTGGCTTGGGGCCCGACTTGTCGCCGGTCGACGGGTGCGGTGACCTGTGCTGCTGACCCCACCGGGTGTCGACCAATCGATCACCGACGCGGTGATCGAAGCCCGCACTCCGGCTCTGAGCGACATCGCGCGGGTGATCACGACGACCGGCAACACACTGGCGCTCACCGCCGTCGTCGTGGTCGCCGTGATCGCCCTCGGTGTGTACCGCGCCTACGCGGCGGCGACCCTCGTCGCGGTCGGATCGTTGACCGGATATCTCCTCATGATCGGGCTCAAACAGTTCTTCGCCCGGCCGCGGCCACCCGTTCCCGACCGACTCATCGACATCGACACCCACTCGTTCCCGTCCGGTCACGCGATGATGAGCACCATCGTCTTCGGGCTGCTCGCCGTCGTCGCCTACCGCCTCAGTGCCTGGGTGCGCGATCACCCGCTGGTCCTGGTGATCGCGCCCGTCTGGGCGATCGCGATCGGTCTCACGCGGGTATATCTCGGGGTGCACTGGACCACCGACGTGATCGCCGGCTGGCTGATCGGAGCAGTGTGGGTGGCGCTCTGCGCCCGGCTGTCCGCGCGTTGGATGCCGACGGCGCGCGACCGACCCGCTCACCCTGACGTCCACGCGTGAGACGTGCGCGGATGCACCGGCGTCGATGACTGCCCTGCGGTGTGAGGCTTCCAGGGCGGTGTCGGGCGAACCCGACCGTAGGACATGACCGTCGGACATGGAGGGCGGAGCCGACCGTAGGACTTGGAAATGAACCGCCTCCGGTGACCGAGCCGCTACGGTCGGGGGATGGACTTCGCTCCGTCGCCCCGGTCGGCCGACCTGACCGAACGCGTCCGCACGTTCATCGCCGCCGAGATCACCCCGGTCGAGGCCGAGGTGCACCACGACATCGCCCGACGGCGCGAGCAGGGCATCGAACGCTGGACGCCGCCGCCGATCATCGACGAGCTGAAGGCGAAAGCGCACGCCGCCGGGCTGTGGAACCTCTTCCTGCCGAAGGCGCACGCAGGGCGCTACGCCGCGGACTTCGGCACCGACGGCGGTGAGGGACTGTCCAACATCGACTACGCGCCGGTCGCCGAGGCGATGGGGTCGTCGATGCTCGCGCCGCTCGTCTTCAACTGCGGCGCCCCCGACACCGGCAATATGGAGGTGCTGCTGCGCTACGGCTCGGAGGCCCAGCGCAAGGAGTGGCTGGAACCGTTGCTGGCCGGCGAGATCCGCAGCGCATTCTGCATGACCGAACCCGCCGTCGCGTCGTCGGATGCGACCAACATGGCGGCGACCGCGGTCCTCGACGGTGACGACGTCGTCGTCAACGGCACCAAGTGGTTCTCCACCGGAGTCGGTCACCCGGACTGCAAGATCCTCATCTTCATGGGTGTCACCGACCCGACCGCCGATCGGCACGCCCGGCACACGATGGTGCTGGTGCCGATCGACACGCCTGGGGTGCGGGTCGAGCGGATGCTCACCACGATGGGTTACTACGACGAACCGCTCGGCCACGGAGAAGTGGCTTTCGAGAATGTGCGTGTGCCGGCGTCGAACATCATCCTCGGTCCGGGCCGCGCCAACGAGATCGCGCAGGGCCGCCTCGGTCCCGGCCGCGTCCATCACTGCATGCGGGCGATCGGGCTGGCCGAACGAGCCCTCGAGCTCGGGGTGCGGCGCGCGCTGGAACGGACTGCCTTCGGCCGTCCGCTGGCCAAACTCGGCGGCAACAGCGAACGGATCGCCGACGCCCGCATCGCCATCAACCGGTCGCGGCTCCTGGTCCTGCATGCGGCGTGGCTGCTTGACCAGAGCCTGAGTCGTGAGGCGGTGTCGGCGGTCAGCGAGATCAAGGTCGAGGTGCCCAACATGGCGCTCGGCGTGATCGACCTGGCCATCCAGCTGCACGGCGGTGCGGGGCTGACCGACGATTTCCCGCTCGCCGCGGCGTGGGTCGGTGCCCGCTCGCTGCGACTGGCGGATGGCCCCGACGAGGTACACCGCGCCGTGGTCGCGCGGATCGAGATCGGCAAGTATCGGTGAATCGACGCGGGATACCGTTCACGGGTAGCCCCGGTGCACGGGGTCGTCGTCGGAGGGAGCACAGGTGAGCAGTCAGGTGGCGGGGGCACGGCAGGTCCGGGCGGAGGACGCGTTCGACGTGGAACGCGTGGCGGACTGGTTGCGCAAGAACGCCGACGATTCGACCGGACTGGAGGGCCTGCCGTCGGTTCGGCAATTCTCCGGCGGCGCATCGAATCTCACGTTCCTGCTGACCTACCCGGACCGCGAACTGATCCTGCGGCACGCGCCGCGCGGCACCAAGGCGCGCGGCGCCCACGACATGGGACGGGAGTACCGGATCCAGTCCAGGCTGTCGGCCGTACTGCCCTACATCGCGCCGATGGTCGCCTTCTGCGACGACCCGTCGGTGCTCGGCGCCGACTTCTACGTGATGGGCAAGATCGACGGCATCATCGCCGGCACCGAGTTCCCCGAGGGTGTGTCGGTATCCCCGGAGCAGGCGCGGCAGCTGTGCCTGAACTTCATCGACGTCCTCGTCGAACTGCACTCGGTGGACCCGAAGGCCGCCGGACTCGCCGACCTGGGCAAGGGGTTCGGTTATGTCCGTAGGCAGGTCGAAGGATGGACGACGCGCTTCCACAACGCCCGCACCGACGATGCGCCCGACTACGAGCGGGCGATGGCGTGGCTGGCCGAGAACCAGCCCGACGACGTCGCGAACTGCGTCATCCACAACGACTACAAGCTCGACAACGTCGTCCTCGCCGGCGACGACGTGACACGGGTGATCGGCATCCTGGACTGGGAGATGGCCACGCTGGGTGACCCGCTGATGGATGTCGCCGGTTCCATGGCCTACTGGGTGCAGGCCGACGACGACGAGATGACGCAGGCGATGCGCCGTGTCCCGACCAATCTGCCCGGCATGATGACCCGCGCCGAGTTCGTCGAACGGTATTGCGAGCGTATGGGTTTTGAAATGTCGCCGGAACGCTGGCGGTGGTATGAGGTGTTCGGCGCGTTCCGCAGCGCGGTCATCGCGCAGCAGATCTACTACCGCTACTACCACGGTCAGACCACCAACGAGGCCTACGCGCGCCTGGGTGTGGCGGTGAAGGTGCTCGAGGGCCGGATCGACCGGCTCATCGCGGGCTGAGAGAGGGTATCGGCCGAATCACCGGTGCGCTTTCGCGTGCTCGTCTACCCTCATGTTTCATATATGTGGCAACAGGGGTGGCCTCTTTGCTGACGGGGGAAGTATGAGTGGTTGGGCAATTGTTGGTGTCGTGGTCGGGGTGCTCGCCGTGCTGGGTCTGTTCGCGGCGGCCGGAGCGATCGTGCTCTACGGACTGGCGACCAAACCGAACCGGTTCGCGGTCCGCGAGTTGGGGCTCGACGAGATCGACGACTACCTGGACCGCAAGGCATCGTTCGCGATCAAGATTGTGGAGACCACGCCGCTGCCACGAAAAGAGGTGTGGGAGAGGCTCACCGAGGCCGAGTACCTGACCACGCTGCCGTTCCTGCGCGGGCCGTCGTGGGCGCCCGACACCGGGGACCCCGACGGTGACTGGCACAGCGTCCGCGTCGGGTCGGAGCGGTCGATGTCGGGCACGATCCTGTCCGTCGGGCAGCGGGTCGTCGAGGTCGTCGACGGTGAGCGGCTCACCCTCACCGGCACCGGGGTGTCGGTGCCGTTCGCGATCAAGAATTTCGCCGAACGGTTCACCATCGTCGACGGCGCGCGGTCGCGCACGGTGACGGTCATCTGGGAGATCGGTGGTTCACCGCGCTGGATCGGGTTCCTGCCCTGGCGCTGGGGTGCCCCGTTCATGCGTCCGATCCTCGGGTTCGTGTTGCGTCACGTATTGCGGCTCAAGCCGTTTCGACGTCCCTCCGTCGATCACCCGGCCGCATGACCCAGGTCGCCCTGGTCGTCTATCCGGGGTTCACGGCGTTGGACCTGGTCGGTCCGTACGAGGTGTTGCGGATGCTGCCGTCGTCACAGGTCCGGTTCGTGTGGCACGAGGTGGGTCCGGTGACTGCGGACTCCGGCGTGCTGGTGCTCGGTGCGACCCATACATTCGACGAGACTCCGACCCCGGACATCGTGCTGGTGCCGGGCGGCAGCTCCTCGGTGGCGATACACGCCAACGATGAACGGCTGTGTGCATGGTTGCGGTCGGCGCACGAACACGCCACGTGGACCGCCTCTGTCTGTGCGGGTTCGGTGATCCTCGGCGCCGCCGGGTTGCTGCGGGGCCGACGGGCGACATCGCATTGGCAGGTGGTGTCGGCCGTGCGCGTCTTCGGCGCCACTGCCGTTCGCGACGAGCGCATCGTGCACGACGGCGACGTGATCACGTGTGCAGGCGTGTCCGCGGGCATTGACCTCGCATTGTGGATCGCCGGCCGTGTCGCCGGGTCGGAGCGGGCCAAGGCCATTCAACTGGCGATCGAGTACGACCCCGAGCCGCCGTTCGACTCGGGAAGCACGGCCAAGGCCTCCGCGGCGACCGTCGCACGTGCCAATGCGCTGCTCGCTCGCGACAGCATCACCCCCGCGCACATGGGTGCTGGGGTGAAACTGATGTGGAAGCAGTCCATCGACCGACTGCGGGTCCGTCGGGGTTGAGGGTGTTTGAGTGCCCACCCGTGGGCGAGCATCATCAGGCCGAACACCACCAGATCGAAGTCGGCACCGTTCATCCTGCGGCTCAAGCCTTTTCGTCGGCCTGTCGTCGATCAGAGGTGTCACATGTACCGCAGATGTGACCAGCGGATGATTCGGCCGTGGTAGCGGGTTCACGTCGCCACCAGTGTGCCCGCCGGACCGAGATCCGGCGGGCACACGGGGCGCCCCTGTTTCACACTATGGAGTTTTCAAGGAACGTGCGTCCCGGGCAGTCCCGGGTGGTCTATTCGGTCGGGGCAGGACGTGCTGCTGGTCAGGTGTGCTCGGTCGTGGTCGGGTCAGGCCCTGCTATCAGGGCCCTGCGGTCAGGCGGCGACGCCGTCCAAGCGCATGGTCCGGCGGTTATACGCGGGTATCGGCGTGCGGTTCGGGTCCTGCTCGACGGGTGGGAGCAGCCAGGGATGCCGGTCGGCGCCCATGATGATGTCCCAGCCGGAGGCGTGGATTTGGGCGTGACATGAGGTGCACAGGAGGCAGCCGTTGTCCAGGTCGGTGGGACCCCCATCGGCCCAATGGTGCAGATGATGGCATTGCGTATATCCTGCTGCCGCACCGCATTTCACGCAGCACTGGTCGCGGACGATCAATGCTTTGCGTTGATGATGAGTGAACAGGCGCTGCGGGTGTCCCATGTCCAACGGCACCTTCTCGCCGTCGACGATGATCGCGGTCACGGTGGCGTCACAGGACAGGGTTTTCGCCAGGGTCTGCGAGATCGGGCCCAGCCACTGCAGGGCCGCCGCATCGGGGGTGTCGGCCGGGACGGTCAGGTTGAGGTGTGTTTTCGGTGCGGCCACCAGTTCGGTGACCCCCGAACTGGCGGCACGTGCGGCCGCGTCCAGGATCATCTCCAACGCATCCGCACGGCGCTGCCCCGCGGATCGGGCATCCTCGGAGCCGTCGGGTTCGGGGCGTTTACCGGCCAGGGATTCGATCGCCGACACCAGTTTCTCCCCGATCACGATGTCCAGGTTCGCGTGTACCTCCAACCGCCCATCGTCGGTGGGCGTGCTAGTCCACTCGTTGATGGTGCGGTCCTCACCGGCCGGCACACCGCCGTGGTCGTCGGCGACCTGGTTGCCGATGCTGCGGGCGGTGTCGAGCACCTCGCGTGGGGTGGCCCCGGCAAACGCCTGGGCGATCAGGGCGAGTTGGTGTTCGATGCGTGACACCTCGCTCAACGGTTCCGGCGACCGCTTCTCGATATGCCCCATCCCGCGGACCAGGGCGTCAACATG
>NZ_BAHC01000036.1 GCF_000298195.1 Gordonia rhizosphera NBRC 16068
CGGACGATCGTCCATCTTGACGAACATCATCCATAGTGTTCATCATAGTGGTCATGCGTTCGTTTTGGAGAACACTTAATGCGGAGACGTGTCGCACCGTCGCGGTGATGAGTGCCTCCGTGCTGGTCATCGGCGCGTCCTACGGCGTAGCCGCGCATGGGGCCGGCCTGCAGTGGTGGCAGATCCTCACCATCGCGACCGTCGTCCTCGCCGGGTCGTCGGAGTTCGTCTTCATCGGCATCTTGGCCGCCGGTGGCGCCCCGATCCTGGGCGCGCTCGCCGGGATTCTGGTGAACACCCGCAACTTCGGATACGGACTCGCCGTCGGCAGACACCTCGATGGCGGGCCGCGCCTGCTGCTCGGTGCGCACCTGATCAACGACGAAACCGCCGCGATCGCCGCCGGCCACACCGACGCACGCCGCGCACGGTCCGCGTTCTTTCTCTGCGGCGCAGGGGTTTTGGTCAGCTGGCCACTCGGCTCGGTACTCGGGTCGGCCATCGGCGAAGTGGTGGCACACCCCGAGTGGCTCGGTCTCGACGCCGCGTTCCCGGCCCTGCTGGCCGCGCTGGCAGTTCCCGCGCTGCGGGACCGCACGACGCTGACCGCTGCCCTCGTCGGCGGCGGGATCGCCGTCGCGGCGTCCCCGGTTCTGCCGGCGGGTCTGCCAATCCTGATGGCGTTGGCCGGTCCGGCCGCCGTGGAGGTCATTCGCCGGCGACGCCGGGACCGGCAGGCACCCTCGCGCGAGGATGCCGGCCCGCTGACGGTCCCGGAGGTCGCCCGATGAGCGGCCTGGACCTGTTCGCCGGTGTCGCCCTTCTCGCCGGTGGCACCTACGTGATCCGGTTGGCGGGTCCGGCACTACGTCGACGCGTCGAGGTTTCCGAGCAGACGGCGGCACTGCTCGACCGCGCCGCCATCGTTCTGCTGGTCGGGGTCGCCCTGACCGGGGCGCTGTTCGTGGGCCAGGACTTCGCCGGGTGGGCCCGGCCCGCCGGAGTCGCCATCGGTGTGGGCGCCGCCCTGTGCCGGGCTCCCCTCGTTGTCGTCATCGTCCTCGCCGCGGCGGTCGCCGCCGGTCTGCGTGCGGCCGGGGTGCCGTAGAGCACCCGGTGCCGTAGGCGCCCGGCGCCGCAAGGCACCCGGGGTGCCGCAAAGCGCCCGGGGTGCCGTAGGAGGCCTCCCTACCGAGCGGCCGGGGCACCGCGGCGCGCCGAGCGCTGGCCGGAGTGTCCGCTGCGCTGGCGACTGGCCGGTCGCCGACCGTTGCCCGAGTGTTCGCCCGTCGAGTGCGCCGCTGTCGCCCGGCCGGAGCCGCGCTGGCGCTGACCGGACGCGGTCTCCCGACGTCCGTCTGCGGAACGTCGCTCGGCGGGACGTCCGTCGGTCGAACGGCCCCGTCCGTCCGCCGAGCGACCGCGTCGCGGTGACGATTTCCGGGCGGTCGGCGCGGCGACAGGCTTCTCCTGCGGCGCGACGAAATCCGCGCGCGGGCCGACGAGAGCATCGACGTGGGCCGAAGCAGCGGTCACCGGTGTGGGCGCCACCTTGATGCCGGCCTTGCGCAGCAGCCCGGCGAGGTCTCGCCGCTGGTCCGGCAGGCAGACGGTGACCACGTCACCGGCGCTGCCCGCACGGGCCGTGCGGCCCGAACGATGCAGGTACGCCTTGTGTTCGGCGGGCGGGTCGACGTGGACAACGAGTTCGACGTCGTCCACGTGCACGCCGCGGGCCGCGACGTCGGTGGCCACCAGGACCCGCACGTCGGCGCCGCCGAAGGCCTTCAGGTTCCGATCACGTTGGGCCTGACTGAGATTGCCGTGCAGGTCGACCGCCGGAATGCCGCTGTCGCTGAGTTTGCGGGCCAGCTTGCGGGCCTGATGTTTGGTGCGGGTGAACAGGATTCGACGTCCACGACCGGACGCGAGCTCCTGCACCAGGGCGTTCTTCTCGCCGGGAGAGACCTCGTAGACGTGATGGGTCATCTGCACCGGCGCCGTCGTCTCCTCGGTGGAGTGCATTTTCGGCTGGTCCAGGAATCGCTTGGCCACCTTGTCGACCCCGTTGTCGAGGGTCGCGGTGAACAGCATGCGCTGGCCGTCGTGCGGGGTGGCGGCGAGAATCCGGGTCACGCCGGGCAGGAAGCCCAGATCGGCCATGTGATCGGCCTCGTCGAGGACGGTGATCTCCACCTCGTCGAGCCGCACGATCCCCTGGCGCATCAGGTCCTCGAGTCGTCCGGGGCAGGCGACAACGATGTCGACGCCGCGACGGAACGCCTCCTCCTGGCGGTTCTGTTTCACACCACCGAAGACGGTGGTCACGGTGAGGTTCATCGCGCGGGCCAGCGGGGTGACGACGCCGGCGATCTGGGTGGCGAGTTCGCGGGTCGGGGCCAGGATCAGCCCCGTCGGAGCGCCGGGCTTACGGGTCACGCCGATCTCGGCGAGCCCGGCGACCAGTGGGATGGCGAAGGCCAGCGTCTTGCCGGAGCCGGTCTTACCGGAACCGATGACGTCGTCACCGGCCAGCGTGTCGCCCAGCGTCTCGGCCTGGATACGAAATGGTTCGGTCTTGCCGTCGGCGGCAAGAACATTCACGAGTTCGGCGGGCACGCCGAGGGAAGCAAAGGTAACGGACAACGTCCCGTTCTTTCTGTGGTGGACACGGCGCACGGCAGCACTCGGACGGCCCGCGCTGTGTCGAATGGCGAAGACGCATGTGTGCGTGTTCGTTCGCCGTATGAAGTCAAAGACCAGGCGCGTGTCGCCTGTCGAAGAAGCGTTCTACGACGCGTTGACGGCACCCTTGGGGTGCATCAATACCGCCAACACTACGCGAGGGCACACAGAGCGGCCAAATCACAGTGACGGACGTCATGCCGCACCGTCGGCCCCCGGCAGCTCACGCTCCCCGCCTTTGCCCGGGCAGGCGGTCGGCATGAGTTCGCCCCTGACCGACGACCGGTGTGCGCCGCCCAAGGCCCGGTCGGCTGGCCGTTCAGTTACGCGCCGTCAGCCGGGTCGACGAGTAACAACCGACGAAAACCACGAATCGTTCAGTTCTGACACGGTCGAGGTGTCGAGTCCGTCGCCCCGCCGTTCACCGCCGCGACAGAGCGAGCTGCATCAGCTCGCCGATCGCCCCGACGCGCTCGTCGCGGCCCACGCCGCGAGCCTGCACGGTCATCACCAGAAATGCCAGCATGATCGTCTCGACCGCGAGCGCGACCCGGTCGCGATCGATGTCCATCCGCACTCGTCCCACCTCTTGCCCCTTGCGCAGGCTGACCGCCACCGTTGCACGCAGCCGCGTCGAGAACTCGCCCGCGACGATGCGGCTCATGAGTTCGGGTTCCGCACCGCCTAGCACCCGCGCCACCAGCGGATACTCCGGCAGGTGCTTGACCACGTCGTTCAGCACCGCGTTCCAGTACCCGTCGCCGACGGCCTGCGGTTCCCGCCCGATGATGGCGTCTCCCAGGCGACCGGCCTCCCGGTCGAACGCCGCGAGGAACACCTCCTCCTTGCCGGCGAAATGGAAGTAGACCGCCGACGGCGTGATGGCCACCTCCCGGGCGATCGCAGCCAGCGACGTCTGCCGGTATCCGTGTTCGGCGAACCTGTGCGCGGCGACATCGAGTAGGCGTTCCCTGGTCGAGTGCTCCGGAAAGTCCGTCGGGGCGCCAAGCGTCATAGCGTAACGATAGCGAACCGCGACCGCGCGATACGCCAGTCACGAGAGCGGTTTGACCGAAATCTGAGAGTTGAACATATGAATGTTTTGTTCAACTATTGGGTGGTCGTCGAAAGGACATCGTATGTGCTTCCGGACTCGGGATCGTCGTTGGCAAAGACGCGTCGGAGCGGGCATCGCGACGTTGGTCCTGGCGGGAGGAGTGGTAGCCCCCGCAGCTTCCGCCGAACCCCGGCTGCCCACGATGCCGGTGGGCACGTTCGACTACACCGTCAACGTCAACAAGCCGGACGGGTCCGCCGCCCGGGTCTTCTACACGACCGGCCAGGCCGCCGCGGTCCCCTTCGTGATCAACCAGCCGGGGCTCGATCAGATCGGCCAGGCGAACATCATCGCGGACAAGTCCGGCAAGATCGTGTACCGCTACACACCCCCGAGGGGACAGTCCGTTGCGAACTTCCGCACCCAGATCTACCAGGGCCGCAAGGTCCTGACCTGGTGGCAGGGCACCGGAGCCGCCGGCCACGGCGCAGGCGTGGACTACATCGCCGACATCAACGGGCACGTCATCAAGACCGTGACGCCCGGTGACGGTCTGCATTCGGATGTGCACGAGTTCCGTCTGACCCCCGATGGACGCGCGCTGATCACCTCGTATGTGCCGGTGAAGGCCGATCTCACCTCGGTCGGTGGACCGCGTGACGGGGTCATGCTCGACTGCGTCGCAGCGGTGGTCGACGTCGCCACGAATCGGGTACTCACGCATTGGTCGGCCCTCGAGCACATTCCGGTCGCCGCGTCGAGCTCGCGCCCCAACGGACTGGGCGACATCGTGCGCGGCAGCGAATACGACCCGTATCACATGAACTCGATCGCGCTGGGCTCCGATGGTGACCTGCTGATCTCGTTCCGCAACCTCAACGCCATCTACGACGTCGACATGGCGACCGGGAAGATCAGGTGGCGCCTGGGCGGCAAGCATCCGGACTTCGCGATGGGCCCGGGCACGTCGATGTTCGGCCAGCACGACGCCGAGTTCGCCGACGCCTCGACAGTCCGCTTCTTCGACAACAACATCGACGTCTACAACCAGCAGGGCGAGTCAGCTATCAAGTGGATTCGGATCGACCCCCGCAAGCACACCGCCATACTGGTTCGCGCACAACACCATCCCGCCGATATTGCCAGCGCTGCGATGGGGAACGCCCAGGCGCTGCCGAGGGGATTCACCGCCGGCAGTTGGGGAATGGCTCCGCACATCTCCGAGTTCTCCCCGACCGGCAAGTTGGTCTACGACGCGACACTTCCGGTCGGGACCTACCGCGCATACATGGATACCTGGCCGTGACCGTCAGGTGACCGGCAGGCGATAACCGAAAACAACCCCAAGTCGGAATCGCGTTCTGAACTGGGGTTGTTTCTGTGGAGCCGAGAGGGTTTCGAACGCAAACGCCGCGCCGGCCCCGATTCACACCTGTTGAGGCCTGCCAGCGACTACGATCACCTCGACCGAGCGTCCCTGCAGCGCCTCGTTGGGAGGACACGATGCAGAAGAAGACTCAGCGGCGTGGACGGAACATTTGTGCCGCCCTGTTGATGGCAGGAATTGTCGGGATCTCGACCACCTTCACTCCGGTGGCGACCGCCGAACCACAACAGCCCAGCCTGCCCTTCGGCACGCCGTGGTACACCGTCTGGGTCAACAAACCGAACGGCCATTCCGGGTATGTCTTCTACACCACCGGGATGGCGGTCGCACTCCCGGTCCCGATCGACACGTCCGCGTTCGACCAGCTCCGACCGGCCAACATCATCGCCGACAAATCCGGTCGCGAAGTGTGGCGCTACACCCCGCCGAACGGAAAGCTGGTCGCCGACTTCCGCCCCCAGACCTATCGGGGCCGCAAGGTGCTCACCTGGTGGGAGGGCGACGGAACCAACGGGATCGGCTCGGGCGTGCACTACATCGCAGACCTCCGCGGCCGCGTCATCAAGACGGTCCGGCCGGGCGCCGGATTGACTTCAGACCTCCATGAGTTCCAGCTCACACCCGATGGGCGCGCCCTGATCATCTCCTACGTACCGGTCCGTGCCGACCTCACCGCGGTCGGCGGGCCGAGCAACGGAACGCTGTTCGACTGCGTCGCCTCGGTGGTCGACGTCGCATCCGGGAAGGCACTGATGCGCTGGTCAACGCGGGCCCACATCCCGCTGACCGAATCGACGATGCCCCTCGGCCCCGGCAGCACCACCTACGACGCGTACCACATGAATTCGGTCGCGCTCGATCCTTCCGGAGACCTGCTCATCTCGTTCCGGAATCTCGATGCCGTTGTTGGCGTCGACATTCAGAGCGGGAGGGTGAAATGGCAACTGGGCGGCAAACACCCCACTCTTGCCATGGGGCCGGGGACCTCCATCGCAGGCCAGCACGACGCCGAGTTCACCGACGCCCACACGATCCGCGTCTTCGACAACAACGAGGCCGGCAACAACCAGCTCGGCTACTCGCGTATCAAGTGGATCCGGATCGATCCCGCACGACGTACCGCCCGCCTGGTCCGCGCCACGACGCATCCCGCCGGTCTGGCGAGTCTGGCGATGGGCAACTCCCAGGGCTTGGCCAACGGCGGTGTCTTCGGCAGTTGGGGCACGTCGCCGCACATCGCCGAGTTCTCCCGCTCGGGCGAACTCGTCTACGAGGCGACGCTCCCGGTCGGGACGTATCGGGCATATCTCGCCGACTGGCCGTGAGTTCGCGGCCGCCTCTGGTGGACTCGCGAGTAGGGGCGGACAATCAAAACTTGTCACGATACCAAATCCGCGAGGAGGCCGGAACATGTCGTGGAATGTCAAGGGAACATATATCGAAACCTGTTCATGCGAGTTCTTCTGCCCGTGCAACTTCAACCTGGCCGGCGGTGCAGACTACGACCGTTGCCGCGTGGTGTTCGTATTCAACATCACCGAGGGTGAGGTGACGGGCACCGATGTCGGCGGCCTGGTCGTGGCGCTCGTCGCCGATGCGCCGAAGATCATGACCGAGGGCAACTGGAGAGTGGGCGCCGTCATCGACGCCAAGGCGTCCGATGAGCAGGCCGAGAAACTGCAGGGCGTCTTCGGCGGGCAGCTCGGTGGACCGATGGAGGCCCTGGCGCCGCTGATCGGCGAGCATCTAGGAATGCAGCGGGCGCCCATCGAGGTGCACGAGGAGGGACTGACCCATTCGGTCAAGATCGGTGACGCGGTGGACTTCGAGATCCAGGATGTCGTGCCGTTCGGCGTAGAAACGGGGAAACCGGCGAAGGTCGTCGGGATCTTCCATCCCGCCGGTTCGGAGATGACTGTGTCCAAGGCGACGCGGGCGACCGTCGACATGTTCGGCATCGCCTACGAGGGCAAGTCGGGCGTGTCGATCGAACAGTTCGCCTGGGCGGCCTGAGGAGATGGCAACTGCCGCCGGCCATGCGCATCGGGGGCATGCGGATGCGGAGCAGGGCCTGCGGCCGGCCTTCTCGGCGGCGCGCGTCCGGGTCGGGCTCGTCGTGCTGCTGTTCGCGCTCGCCGTGCTCGCCTGGTGGTGGACGGTCGATCAGATGCGCGGCATGGACGCCGGTCCGGGCACCGCACTCGGCACCCTCGGCTGGTTCCTGCTCGTCTGGCTGGTGATGATGGCCGCGATGATGCTGCCGTCGGTGTGGCCGACGGTGGCGTTGTATTCGCGGATGACGAAGCAGCGGTCGCCGGTGGCCCCTCTGGTGTTTACATTGGGCTACCTGCTGACCTGGACCGCGTCCGGACTCCTGGCCTATGCCGTCGCCGAGGCGGGACGATGGCTGCTCGGTGACACCCTGTCCTGGGACAGCGCCGGACGCTGGGTGGCCGGCGGCATCCTCGTCGTGGCGGCCGTCTACCAGTTCACCCCGGCAAAGACCGCCTGCCTGCGGCACTGCCGCAGTCCTCTCGGCGTCCTGCTCGGCCATTGGCGTGCCGGCCTGTCCGGGGCGTTGCGCATGGGCGCCGCGCACGGCATGTGGTGTCTGGGCTGTTGCTGGGCACTGATGGCGTCGCTGTTTGCACTGGGGATCATGAGCATCACCTGGATGGCGTTCGTCACCGCGCTGATCACGGTCGAGAAACTGTTGCCGTGGCGCCGGGTCGCGACATACGGCACCGCCGCGGTGCTACTGGTGCTGGGGGTACTGGTGGCAACCGCCCCGGAATCCGTTCCTGGCCTGACGATTCCGGGTCAGGTGCAGATGAGCGACATGAACATGTAGCCGCAACCGTTCTTCCCCCGCGTTTGTGAAGGTCCCCAGTTGCCATTCGGTGGACGGTCACGGGCGTGGCGGAAGAACTTGGTGATGGGCGTCCCCAGCGGCAGTCAGCCCAGATCCCGGATCCTCTTTACAGCGTTCTGAGTCATCGTCTGCGCTGATATAGCCGTTCGCCGACGTGGCGTCAGCATGCGCCGAGGCTGAATGTTCATTGTGTCGACGCCGCGACGTGTCGCCTTCGCGTGTGCGCTCCGCATTGTCGTCACTTTCATGAGCCAACTCTATCTCCCGCAGTAGCCGCTCGCCGTGGACCGGCAGGTGTCGTCAAGTCAGGTGGACCAGCACAACATCTTCGACGCTGGTTCCATCGATCCGGTTCCAATCCGTGGAGTCGAACTCGCTTCAGAAATCGCGCTGGCTGGGGGGAAACGCCCAGATTGACGACGTGCGGCGCGAAGTACGCGCACTGACCCGCGGACACGCGAGTGAAGTCGACGGCGTTGACACGGCAGCAGTTCTTCCCCCGCGTCTGTGACCGTCCCCCGAATGCTTTCGGAGGACGGTCGCAGGTGTGGAGCAAGAACTTCCGGATGCGTGGCCGATGACGACAGAACCCGACGTCGACCTCAGGATTCGTTCTCGAACTCATCGAGAAGCCGCTCAAGCACCGGGATGAGGGCCGGCACGTCTGTTGTCGCCGCGGTCCATACCATCAAGCTGTCAACCTGCACATATCCGTGAACAAAGATGTTCCGCATGCCAATGATCTTGTGTAGGTGAGGTATTCGCTCGGCCAGACTCTCGTCTACACGGCGCAGGTTGCGGAGGGCTTCGCCGACGATCTCGATTTGCCGTTCGGTCGCAGACTCATAGAGTAGGGCGCCGGCATACCGCTCAAACGGTATCGCGGCGACGATCTGCGACACGTTCTGCGCCGCGTTGAGCGCGTCCCAAACATAGGCCGCGGAGCCGAAGTCAGGCCGTGTAGACATCTTTGGCGCTGTCGAAAGCCGACCTCGCGAAGTAGGGATTCTTCACCGCACTCGCCATGACGAGGTCGACCTTGCGACCGACGATCTTCTCAAGCGCAGCTCTGAGGTCAAAGTAGTCATGGAAGACGTTGACGCGGCCGGCCTTGAACTCCACAAGGAAGTCGACGTCGCTCTTCACAGGATCGAAGTTGCCCGTGATCACCGAACCGAAAACCCTGAGCCGCGCAACCCCGTAACGATCGCACGCACCAGCGATCGCATCGAGATCGAGAGGTATCGCGGTCCTCATAGGCCAAGTGTCCCAGATTCGGGCACGGGTGCGAGTCTTACGCTCGGGTCCGCTGGTGCGAGCCACCAGTTCGATTCCTCACCCTGACCACCCGAGATGTGGAGCCAAAGGGAATCGAACTCACTTCAGAAATCGCGCCGACTGGGAAACACCGAGACTGACGACGTGAAAACGACGCGAACATACACGAATGAGCTGCGGAAACGCGAAGGGTGTTGACGGCGGCTTCTTGCAATGGGATGCCGGGGAGAGTGAACTTGAGGATGTTCGGCCCTCGCCAGGCGGTTGGTGCGAAGCGACACTCGGGTCATCCAGATGCTCGCAGCAATCGGCGCTTTCCAGAGAGGACAACGCACATGGCTGAGCATGCAATAAGGCGACACCAGCCGCACCAGAAGGAGCAGGCGGCAATGAACGCGACTGGGGCGAGGATCGAGGTCCTCACCTGCGATCCGCGGCGGAAAGTCGTCATCGTGCCCGGTTGCCACATCGATTCCTTGCGCGACGAGGAGAATGCCTACTTCTTCCAGGCCGGCGACACGTTGGTCGGGATGGTTGTCGAGGGCGGCACGGTTGAGTACCACCCCGCCGACCACACTTATGTGGTCCGGCTGGCTGACGGACAGCACGCCGCGGACTGACTTTTGCGGGATCAATAGACACCGACGGAGTGGCCGGCGATTGACATGGTGACGGTGCTGCTGGGCGGGGACGTCATGCTCGGCCGTGGCGTCGATCAGATTCTGCCCCATCCCGGCGATCCGGAACTACGCGAGCCGGTTGTGACCGACGCGCGACGATATGTCCGTTTGGCCGAGCGCGCGAACGGGCCCATCCCGAGCCCCGTGGATTGGCAGTGGCCATGGGGTGACGTGCCGGCACTCCTCGACGATGCCGCTCCGGACGTTCGCCTGATCAACCTGGAGACCACGATCACGGTCGGCAGCGACTTCGCAGACCGCAAGATGGTGTGTTATCGGATGCACCCGGACAACGTGCCCGCGCTGACGGCGTTGCGGCCCGACGTGTGCGCGTTGGCCAACAACCACATCCTCGACTTCGGCTACCAAGGGCTGAACGACACGCTCGCGACCCTCGCCCGAGCGGGAATCCAGGGCGCGGGGGCCGGTGTCGACCTGACCGCCGCCCGCCGCCCGGCAGTGGTAGCGGTTGACGACAACCATCGAATCCTGATCGCCTCGGTGGCAATGACATCGGCCGGGGTTCCCGAATCGTGGGCCGCACACCGCGACCGAGCCGGTGTCTGGTTGATCTCGCGTCCGTGGCAGCGTGACGCCACCGACGACCTGGCGTCACAGCTTCTGGCGCACCGGCGTGACGGCGATATCGCAATCGTCTCGGTGCACTGGGGATCCAATTGGGGCTATGCGATCGCGCCCAGCGACGTCGAGTTCGCGCACCGACTGATCGACGCCGGCGTCGACATGGTTCACGGACACTCCTCACACCATCCCCGCCCGATCGAGATCTACCGCAGCCGACCCATCCTGTACGGCTGCGGCGATGTCATCGATGACTACGAGGGCATCGGCAGGCACGAATCCTTCCGCAGTGACCTCCGACTGCTGTACTCGGCGTCCATCGATCCCGCCGGCCCGGAACTGATTTCGCTGCAGATGATTCCGCTACGTGTGCGGCAGATGCGACTCGAGCGTGTCTCCCACGCCGATGCCGAATGGCTACGAAAGACCATGGAGCACACCAGCCACCAATTCAAGATTCGTGTCGCCCTTCGATCCGAGGACCTCTTGGAGGTCGAGTCTCCCAAATGACGTCCATCGCCAGGACTGTCGCGCGACGGTGAGGCGGCAGTCGCGGGCAAGCGCGGGTAACCGTGGCCAATGAGGTCCTTGACGATCGAGTCGGTGTCGGACGCCAATTCTGGTGGGTGGGGGATCGCCCGGAAAGCCCGTTGGCATAGTGGTCCGAGCGGTCACCGCGTACGCTTTCGACGATGATCCGCAGTGTGGGGCCGACGGGTCCGGTCAAGGTTCTCGGGCTGGTGGGGTGGCAGCTCAGGTACGACCTGTTGGCGGTGGTGGTGATTGCCGCCATCCTGCTGCCGCTTCCAGACACCGTCGATCCGGAAGACTACGACGCCATCTTGGCCACTGCCGGCATCGTAACGTCGATCTTCGTCGGGTTCCGCAACATGAACGCCTACCAGCGTTGGTGGGAGGCACGCACGCTGTGGGGTGCGGTCATCAACGACTGTCGGGCCATGCACAACGGGCTGTCCGCGGTCGACACCGGGTCGGCCGATATTGCACCGGTCCTCGACCGCATGCGGCACCGTCAGGTCCGCCACGCCTGGCAGTTGGCCGCTGAACTGCGCGGTATCGCGCCGTTGCCCGGGGTCGTCGACCTCACCGAGGACCCACCTGGCGCAACCGCCACCGATCTGCTCAACCGTCAGGCACAGGATGTTCAATGGCTTTCCGCGGGCGATTACATCGACGGCCCGGCCCGGGTGATGCTGATGTCGGTCAACACCGGCCTGGTGGCGTCGCAGGGTGGATTGGAGCGCATCCGCAATCAGCCCATCCCGACCCACTACGACATGTTCGTCCGCGGCCTGGCGTGGGTGTTCGCGCTCGTGGCGTTCAACCTCCTCCATGTCGCCGACCATTTCGTCGGCAGCATCTTCCTGGGCCTGGTCTTCATGGCTCTGTTCGTCTCTGCGGAACGGTTGGGCTTCTTCCTCGAGCGGCCGATGAACAACAGCGTGTTCGATCTGCCGATGTACCGGTTCTGCGGCACCATCACCGGCAATCTGCTCGGCAGTGGACAGCCCCTGGCTGCGCCCAGGCAGAGCGACAAAGCCACCGTCTGGTGGTGAGTACGCTCAGAATCTCAGCACCACAACAGTCCAGTGAGCTGCGCGACCTGCGCGCCAGCTCAGGCCCACGCCGGTGACTTGTGCGATGCGTGGTGTCGCGCTGTCAGAAGTCGAATCTGGTCGTGCCAAGGGCAGTGTCGTAGCCGAGGTGGATCCGGTTCAGGGCAAACGGGATGTTCCGGTGATGTGTTCGCCGTCGTGCCGGAGACTGTGGGAGTTCGTGGCGTTGGTCGTGTACGAGTACAGCAGCGTCGTTCCGGCGGGAGCGCAGCACGAGATCTTGGCGACCGACGGCACGCTGGCCGGCAGCGTCGACGGATGGTCCCGAAGACACCACCGGAATCGATCAGGAGCCAGAGCAATTCGGATTCGCCGTTGGCCTTGATCACCCCGAAAGTATGGACTGACGTCCATCGCCGGAGGACTGTAAGCGCTGATACCTGGACAGTGCGAACTGGCCGTGGTCACCGAATATTCGGCGGCCGGCCGACAGTCGTGAAGATCGAGCGCAGCGAATCGGCGACGGGCCGAGGCTGTTGCTCGGGGCGGAGCTCAGCGGGCGCATTCGAGCCTCAGTGTGTCCGTTGGAGATTCGTCTGTGGACCCCGGTTCACAGCCGGCGCTCCTGGCACTTGCACCTCCGGGGGTCAACGACACCGAAGGCACCAGGAGCCGCTCCAAACTGTGGGGTGCTTCCCCACTGCTCGCGTGACCGGCAACCGGCATCGTGGGAATAGTCCACAGACCTTCGGAAGGAGACCGAGATGTTGACCGGTCTGATGCAGAACGACTTCCCGCTGACAGTGCAGCACCTGCTCTACAGGATGAGTACGGTCCACCACAGTTCGGAAGTAGTGACGCTGTACCCCGAGGGAGTGCGGCGCACGAGCTATGGCGAGTTGGCCGGTCGGATCGCACGACTGGCCGGCGGGCTGAAGTCACTGGGCGTGGAACCGGGCGACCGGGTGGCCACGCTCTGCTGGAACACGCAGGAACACCTGGAGGCGTACTACGCTGCGCCGTGCATGGGGGCGGTGCTGCATACCCTGAATCTGAGGTTGCACCCCGACCAACTGGTTTACATCATCAACCACGCTCGGGACCGCGTGATCCTGGTGGACGACTCGTTGGTGCCGCTGCTGGCGCCGCTGGTACCCCGGCTGCCCTTGGTCGAGCGTTTCGTGGTCGTCGGTTCCGGCGAGGCCGACGGGTTGCCGGGCGCGGTGCGGTATGAGGACCTGCTGGCCGGGCAACCGGAGAAATTTGACTGGCCGACGATCGATGAGCGGTCGGCATCGAGTCTCTGCTACACCTCGGGCACAACCGGCAACCCAAAGGGTGTGCTGTACTCGCACCGGTCTACGGCGGTCTACTCGTTGCTGGCCTGCCTGCCGGACTCGTTTGGACTGCGGGCAGCGGACCGGGTCATGCCGGCCGCGCCTATGTTCCATGCGAACGCATGGGGACTGCCCTACGCCGCCGCTCTGGCTGGGGCGTCGCTGGTGCTGCCGGGGCAATTTCTACGGGGCGAGTCGCTCGCCGGGCTGATCGAGCAGGAGAGGGTGAGCGTCTCGGGCGCGGTGCCGACGATCATGACCGACCTGTTGCGTTATGCCGATGCCCACCGTCCGGATCTGTCGTCGCTGCGGCTGGTGTTGTGCGGTGGAGCCGCAGTGCCCCGGCCGCTGATGCAGGGCTTCGAAGATCGGCACGGGGTGACGGTCCTGCAGGTGTGGGGCATGACCGAATGCACCGCCGTGGTAGCGGTCAGCGTGCCACCGCCGAACACTGACGGTGAGGAACACTGGCATTACCGGGAGCAGTCCGGGCGACCGCTGCCGTTCGTGGAGGCCCGGATCGTCAACGACGTTGACACAGTCCTACCGTGGGATGGCGAGAGCACTGGCGAGCTGCAAGTACGCGGTCCAAGCATTGCCGCGGACTACCTTGACGACCCGACCAGCGGACAACGATTCAGCGGGGGCTGGCTGCGCACCGGCGATGTGGCGGCGGTCGACCCTGACGGCTTTGTGCGCCTGAGAGATCGGCGCAAGGACGTGATCAAGTCCGGTGGGGAGTGGATTTCCTCGGTCGAGTTGGAGAATGCGATCGCGGCGCACCCCCGGGTGCGGGAAGCTGCGGTCATCGCGATCCCCGACCAGCGGTGGGGCGAGCGCCCATTGGCATGCGTGGTCCGGGAGCCCGGCGTCGACGTCGGCTCAGACGAGTTGCGACGGCATCTGGGAGATTCGGTGGCCCGGTGGTGGCTGCCGGAGGCGTTCGCGTTCGTCGACGAGATTCCCAAGACCAGCGTCGGCAAGCTGAACAAGAAGGAATTGCGTCGGCGTCTGGCCGCCGCCACGTTGCCCGTCGAGCAGGTGGTGAAGCAGTCGCCTTCACCCCTTGTCGCAGGTGATCGCGGCTAGCATTGCGGGTATGGGCAACCGCTCGCAGTTGCCGCTGCGCGAGCGCGATGCCGAGTTGGCACTGCTGGGCGAAGCTCTGGCCGATGCGCTCGGCGGTCGCGGGCGCGTGGCCTTGATCCGGGGCTCGCCGGGTGTCGGAAAGACCAGACTGCTCGACGCGGTATGCGCAGATGCCGACGCAAGCGCACTGGTGTTGCGCGGGCGCGGCGGCGAACAGGAGCGTCAGCTCCCGCTCGCGGTGGTCCGGGAACTGTTCGAGCGTCCGGTCTCCCGCGCCGACACCGAGCAACGGTCGCGCCTGTTCGCCGGTGCCGCCGGCCTGGCCGCACCCGTGTTCGACTTCGGCCACGGCCAATCCTCAAGTTCCTCGTTCGCAGTCACCCACGGGCTCTACTGGCTGACCGCCAACCTCGCCGAGACGCGCCCGCTTGTGCTCGCCGTCGATGATGCGCATTGGGCCGACGACGCCTCGCAGAACTGGCTGGCCTATCTCATCCCCCGGATTGAAGGGGAATCCGTCCTTCTTGCCCTGACCGTTCGCCCTCGTGAGCTCGACCCGGCCAGCCGCCTGGCGGATGCTCTCGCTTCGTCGCCCGAGCTGGTGGTCATCGAGCCCCGTGAGCTGACCGCAGCCGCGACCGCCACAGTCGTCGAAGATCTGGCCGGCCACGCTGAGAGGGCCTTTTGCACGACGGTGCACCGCGCTACCGGGGGCAACCCGCTGCTGGTGCGCACCCTGGTGACCAGCCTGATGGCGACCGGGGTCGAGCCGACCGCCCGAAATGCTCACCGTGTCCTGGTGGCCGGCGGTGACCGGATCGGTCGGATCGTGCTACCCCGGCTGCACCACCTCGGCCCCGGCTCGGTGGCGCTCGCACGGGCGGCCGCGATCCTGGGTGAAGCCTCTTCGCTACGCGAGGTCGGCGAGCTCTCCGGGCTCGACCCCGGCGCAGCAGCGGCCGCCACGGATACGCTCGTCGCCGCGGAAATCCTTCGCCCCGACGGCTCATCCGGGTTCACCCACCCCCTGATGCGGGCCGCGGTGACGGACGAGCTGGGGCCCGGAGCGCGCTCGGAACTGCACCGCCGCGCGGCCGTTCTGCTGGCCGACTACGGGGCGGGTCCGGAGGCCATTGCCCGGCATGTCGTAGCGATGGAATCGACGGCCGAACCATGGATGGTCGGGTCGCTGCGCACGGCAGCCACACTCAGCATGGCGCGGGGAGCACCCGGAGCCGCGATCCCGTACCTTGAGCGAGCCCTCAGCGAACGGCCTACCGAGAGCGAGCGGGCCCAAATCCTGCTGGAACTCGGCTCGGCCGGCCTGCGTGCCGAAAACCCCGAGGCGACCCGGTGGTTGGAGCTCGCTGTTCGGACGGCCACGAGCGCGACACAACGTGGGCAGGCCGTGTTCGCGCTCGTCGATGCCGCCACCTATCGGGGCGAAGACTCGCCCGACGAAGTGTGGGCCGCTGCCGCTGACGCCGACGGGGACCAGCGGCTGGCCCTGGACGCTTTGCGCACCATGATGGGTTACGGCTTCTGGGACGCGCCTCCGATCCCACCGGCTCAACGTCCTCGGCGCCCGATACCAGAAGGAAAGACCTGGGCAGAATGCACTTGGCTGGCAGCCGTAGCCTTCCAGGCGCTCATGGACTGCGCACCCGCTTCGCAAGTCCTCGATCTCGCTGAACGGGCGCTCGGCGACGGAGTGCTACTCGCCGGGAACCCCGACGCGTGGGCGCATGCGTGGGCTGCGCTGTGCCTGCTCCGCGCCGGGCGCCTGTCTCACGCATTCGCCGCCGTCGACGAGGCACTCGGACACGCTCTGGGCACGGGTGCGCTGATTCAATTCGAGTGGAACTCGACGCTCCGCGCCCAGGCGCATCTTCAGCTCGGCCGGCTGACCGAAGCCGAGGCGGACATCGAAACCTCCATACAGGCCGATCACGAACACGGGTGGGTACTCGGTCGACAAGCCAAGACCGCCGTCCTCGTCGGAATCCTGGCCCAGCGCTACGGCCCGATGCGGGCCGCCGAGGTCTTGGCAGCGCGTGGCGAGGGCCCCAAAGAACGCAGACTCAGCGTGCTGGACCTGACCGAAGTGGAGGCCCGGGGGTGGCTGAACCTGGCGCTCGGTCGTCCCGAAGCGGCGCTCACCGACCTGACGGCCTGCGGGAGCCGGCTCGAGCGGTGGCACAGCCGGCGCAGCGCGGGGTTCAACTGGCGGGCCGGGGCCGCCCGCTGCCTGGCCGTACTGGGCAGGCGCGATGAAGCAGCCGCGTTGGCCGACGAACAACTCCGCGACGCCCGCGCCTTCGGGGCCGCGCCCTGGCTCGGAAGTTCACTCAGCACCGTTGGCACGGTTCTCGGCGGGGACGACGGCATCGACCTGTTACGCGAGGCGGTCGCGGTCCTCGAATCCTCCGAGGCTCGCCTCGAACATGTCCACGCCCTGCACAAACTCGGTGTCCTGCTGCGCCACAACCGCCACCCACGCGACGCGCGCGAACCACTGCGGCAAGCTCTGGATCTCGCAGTCAAGTGCGGCTCACCGATCCTGGCCGATGTCATCGCCGAGGAGCTGAAGGCCGCCGGAGCACGCCCCCGCCGCCGATCCGTCACCGGCGTCGAGGCTCTCACCGCCTCCGAGAACCGCGTCGCTCGACTGGCGGCTGACGGCATGACCAACACCGAAATCGCTCAATCCATGTTCGTCACTCGAAAAGCCGTCGAAAAGCACCTCGGCAACGCCTACCGAAAGCTCTCAATCTCTTCCCGGACTGAGCTTCCCGGCGTGCTTGCGGCAAACGGCTGACCCCCGGCAACCGGGCGGCGGATGCGAGGTCGAGATCCATTCGATGGTGACACGGACGCCTGGGGGGCGACGCGACCAACTGACGACGAAACCCCAGGCCAGAATGTGCTCTGACCTGGGGTTTCTGTTGTGGAGCTAAGGGGAATCGAACCCCTGACCTACTCGATGCGAACGAGTCGCGCTACCAACTGCGCCATAGCCCCGGGCGGTCATCGTCTGACCGGCCTTGGCCACTTTAGCAGCACCGGCCGTAGAACTCCCAAACGCCGCCCCACGCGGTCAGCCGACGCGGCGCAGGGTGTCGTCCTCACGCATGATCCGGCGCCGCTGGAACGGCGGCAGGTGGTCGAACACGGGGTCCTCGTCGTCGATCTCGAGGACGGTCGCGCCGCCCGGACGACGCAGACGCGGCGGCGGGGGCGCCGAGGCGAACTCGGGCACCGACTCCTGGCGACGGCGTCGTTCGGCCTGCTCCGCGGCGGAGCGTCGCGCCCGGGCCGCGCGCTGGGCGCGGATTCGCTGCTCGGTTGCGACCGTCCGGCGCAGGTAGGTGAGGTAGGCGAGCACCATCACCCCGGCGACACCGGTCGCGACCCATCCGACGGTGCCGAGGACGACGCCGGACACGATCGCGCCCAGCAGCAGGACCCCCAGGCCGATGAGCACCCGCTGACGCTCCTTGTACCGCAGCTGCTCACGCTTGGCGTCCGGCGAGTACACCGCCCGCCGACGACGCGCCGGTGTCGATGCCCGCGTGGGTGCCGCAGTCGACGCCTCCGGCTCGTCGTCATGGGCGTCGGCGTCGGAGGCATCCGTGACGTTGGCGTCGTCGTCGGCGTGCTGCGCGACGAAGTCCTCGTCGAGGTCGTCGAAATCGTCGTCGAACTCGTCGTCGAGGTCATGCTCGTCGTCCGAGTCGTACTCGTCGTATTCCTCGTCCTCGTAGTCGTCCTCGTACTCGTCATCGAGGTCGTGCTCGTCGCGGTCGCCGTACTCATCATCGAGGTCGTCGTCGACAGTGTCCTCGGCGTCGGCCATCTCAGCGTCTTCCGCGTCCGCGATCTCGGCATCCACGACGTCACCGAGGTCGGCTTCGTCCTCGTCGCGTTCGGGATCGACGAACTCGCCGTCCACGGTGATCTCCTCGTCGGCCTCGTCGGCACCCGTGGTGCTGTCACTCGATCCGGTGCCAGCGGTATCGGTATTGGCGCGGCCGGATTCGGCGGCCACCTCGACGTTGCCGGCGGATTCCGCGTCGGTCTCGACGGTGTCGGTGTCGGTGTCGGTGTCGACGGTCGGCGCGGCCACCGTCTCAGTAGTCGCACGCCGCACACGCGTCTGGGCCTTCGCAACCTTGGTCGCCGAATCCCCTGTCGCGGAATCATTTTCGGCTGTCACGTCGATCTCGGAGTCGGTCGCGGCCGCGCGCGTGGAGCGTCTCTTGCGGTCGGCCTTCCAGGACGGATCGTGCGGATGCGCCCCCGATGCGCGCCGGGTGCTGGTCCGTGTCCGCGTGCCACCGCGGTGCAGCAGCCGGGTCTCCTTGACCGCATCCGTGGTCTTCCGCAACGCAGGACGTCCCTTGATGACCATCGGCACCAGCACGAAAAGCCATACGACCACAAGGCAGACCCACAACACTGAGTTCGGCATGCGACTCTCCCTTCTTTTCACTCTGGTTACACGACGCCACTCCACAATCTAGGGCCGCACCGCGCCCAGCCAGCGCAGACGCGCCGGGCGACGGCCACATTCCGGGTTTCTTCGGTCGCTCTCAGCCTCAGCTAAGACACCAAGCAACGCCGCATGACACGGTGGATACCCGAGGACGTAAACCCGCTGGCAGATGCGACGCCGGACGACGGCAAAGACCCGCGAACACCGACTATCACACTGGCAGTGTGAGGGTTAGGGGTTCGAGTCCCCTTAGCTCCACCGACGAGGGACCCCCTCCGACCTGCGTCGGAGGGGGTCCCGACGTGTCGGCGCACGCTGTCGATCCCGGCTGGGTACCCACGAGAGTTCTGGGATGCGGCGCATGTCCCCGACGAGGACCCTCAGGATGAGGCAGTGCTCTCCGGTGCGCAGCGGGAAATCTCAGCGCCTTCACCGTTCAGGGCGACCGCGTGGGCCGCCCGCGGAACCGCGTGGGCATCGACGGTCCTGGTCAGCCGGATCGGCCGGGTCATTAACGCGACAAGGCTGGTCGACACCACTGCCGGGTTGAGGTGAGATGTGAGCGGTCACCGCCGGTCAGCTCAGGGCGGGCGGATCGTACTTCGGTTCGTACAGGGTGATGTCGCCCGCGCCGGGG
>NZ_BAHC01000035.1 GCF_000298195.1 Gordonia rhizosphera NBRC 16068
GGAACAGCAGTGGGTGGACAAGTTCATGGACGAGACGACCCTGTTCCTGGGGCCGGACCGCGAGATCATGCGGAGTCACAGCATCTCCGAACGCAGTGACCACGAGGAGGTCGCGATAGCGGTCGGTGTCGACCGACTCGAGGTCGAACGCATCCGCAAACGTATCGCCGGCGCTCTCGACGAGGGCTATGAGATGTGTGAGGCGCAGGGCGCGGCTCCCGGTGCGAAATGGGGTGACCTGACCACCGCGATCTACACCGCGGCCGGTGACGTCTCCTACCTCTCGTGCCACGGTGTGATCGCGTTCAGCGCCATCCTGCATCACCCGATCCGGTACATCATGAAGTACTGGAAGGATGAGCCCACCGTGGGAATCCACGAGGGAGACGGGTTCATTCACAACGACGCCCGATTCGGCAACGTGCACAACACCGACCAGTCGATGATCATGCCGATCATGCGCGACGGCGAGATCATCGCGTGGGTCGCGGCGACCATCCACGAGGGCGAGAACGGTGCGTGCGAGCCCGGCGGTATGCCGTCGGGGTCGGAAACCGCATTCGACGACGGGCTGCGGATGAGCCCCTTCAAGATCGTCGAGGGCGGTCACTTGCGGCGCGACCTGCTGACGTTCCTGCAGCATTCGGTCCGGGACCCGAAACTGCAACTCGCGGACCTGAAGGTGAAGATCACCGCGGTCCGCAAGATCATGGAACGCATCGACACCGTCATCGACGAGGTCGGCGTGGACACCTTCGTGGCGGCACTGCGGACCACCGTCGAGGACGTCGACGTCGAGGTGCGCCGTCGCATCGCCGAACTGCCCGACGGCACGTACCGATTCGACCAGTTCATGGACAGCACGCTCAAGGAGAACATCCTGATCAAGGTGGCGTGCAAGGTCACCGTCAAGGGCGATCACATGACCGTGGACCTGCGCGGATCGGGGCCCGAGATCCGCAACCGTGCCATCAACTCGCCACTGTGTTCGGTGAAATCGATGATGATGCAGGCGATCCTGGCGTTCTGGTGGCCGGACCTGCCGCGCTGCACCGCGGCGATGAGCTGCATCGAGATCATCTCCGACGAGGGCACCTGGACCGACGCCTCCTACGACGCGCCGATGGGGCAGTCCCTGCAGGCGTCGTTCCGCGGGTTCTCCATGATGCAGGCGCTCTACAGCCGCATGTCGTTCTCGACGCCGCACAAGTACAGCAACGTGGTGGCCAACTGGTTCAACCAGATCAACACGTTCCTGTGGGGTGGTGTCACCCAGCACGGGGACATGGTGGGCAATCTGTGTGCCGACCTGAACGGGATGCCGGGCGGCGCGAAACCGTTCCGCGACGGCGAGGATGCGGTGTCGCCGCTGTTCTGTGCGATGGCCGACACCGCCGAGCAGGAGGTCATGGAGGAAGAGGTGCCGTTCATGCAGCTCGTCTCCAAGCGGCTTGTGCGCGACAACATGGGGTTCGGGAAGTTCACCGGCGGTATGGGTTACGAGATGATCGTGGCCGCCGAGGGCACCCCCGAGTGGGGCTTCATGACCGTCACCTCCGGTGCCAAGTTCTCCTCGATCTACGGCATGTTCGGCGGCTATGGCTGTGGCACCTACCCGCTGGCGATGGTCAAGGGCACCAATGTCTACGAGCACTTTCGCCGTGACAACACGACGTTCGATCTGTCCATCGAGAAGATTATGAACGAGCGGCCGTTCGCCGAGGGGCGGTATCAGACCTCGCACATGGGGCTGCAGTTCGACCTCGCGAAGGACGGCGAGCTCTACATGATCAGTCAGGGCGCCGGCGGTGGCTACGGCGATCCGTTGGAGCGGCTGCCGGAATCGGTGGTCGCCGACGCCGAACTCGGACGGATCAGCCGGCAGGTCGCCGAGGACATCTTCGCGGTGCACTACGACCCGCAGACATTCCGTCTCGACGCCGAACGCACCGAGCAGGCGCGCGCCGCCGCCCGTGCGGCACGCCTGGAGCGTGGTAAGCCGTTCGCGGAGTTCTGTGCCGAGTTCGTCACGCCGGAACCGCCGAAAGACCTGCCCTACTACGGGTCCTGGGGTTCGGACACCGATGAGCTGACCGCGACGGTCTACACGATCGACGGTCCGCAACGGGTGACCGCGCCGCTGGCCGACCTGCCGATCATCAACATCCCGGATCGTCGGGAGGTCAAGATCGCCGCTCTCGAGCAGCGCATTGCCGAACTCGAGAGCGACCACGGAGTCGTCGTCAACCGACGCTCCTGATATCCGCCGGTCGTCCGGGGGCGAGACCGAGTCGGTCCCGCCCCCGGACGGCCCGCACCTCGAATCCGCTCACCCTCAAGGACATGTCATGACCATCAGCACCCTCACCTCTGCGCCGCCGAGCGGGCGCCGCCGACCCGTCATCATCGACGACACCGACTACTCGACCGCGGTCATCCGGCAGGGCTCACAGATCCCGTGGACCGATCTCGGCGCGCTCGCCGGCCATTACGGGCAGGTCCAGTCGCTGCTGGGGCCGGATGCGGCGTGGGTCGACGTCCAGCGCTGGCAGCAGGCTCAGCTCGCCGCGGCGCCCCGGATCGTCGACGACATGGGCGCACGCGCCCGCATCGGTTACCCCCTGCGCACACTCCTCGGTGACGAGGGTCTGCTCGAGGAGTTCACGAAGACGGTGATTACGATCTCCGACGCCACCCGCCGCCGTATCGTGCTTGGCCTCCCGTCTCCGGGAACATGGCTGGGATGGGCGCATGCGGTCGCCGGGAACCCGTTGGACGAGATCGACTTCGACAGCGCCGACAGTGCGTCGATGTACGTCGCCGAATGGCTCGGGCAACTCGGGTCGCTGCCGGTCGACCTGATCCTGCTCGATGCCTCGACGCCGCTCGACGGTCTCGACGAGTCGCTGCGCGATTACACCGCGATCACCAACGTGATCGGCCACCTCGGGTGGTCGGCGGCCATGCGGCATCCCGATCGGGTCGAGACGACCGGTGAGATCGTCATCGCCGACCTTCCGCCGGGGTACTGGAACGGTGGTGCCCCCATACCCGACGGCGACCTGATCTTGGCCGCCATCCCACCCACGTCGTCTCCCGAGGAGGTGCTCGACAAACTCGGGCAACTGAACTGAGAAGGCGCCGTCCGTTCATCGCCGAGCTGCGGGGAATCGGCCCGCGCAACGCTCCGAAGAGCTGATAATCGTGGTTGCGTACGTTGCCCGCGTATCCACGTGCGCGCCCCGACGAGGAGCCATCATGTCCGATCTACCCGAGATCACCGACGCACAGATGCAGGAGATGTTGCCGAGCGCGAATCCGTACTCGGTGGTCATCCTGCGGGCGGGCCCGAAGTACGGCACGGCCGAAGCGGAGTCGGTTATCTGGGAACACGGCCGGCGCAACTTCGCGCTGCGCGCAGCCGGCGCGTTGTCGGTGGTCCTGCCGATCATCGACGACACCGACGTCTGCGGCGTCGGAATCTTCGACCGCGACCTGCAGACCACCACTGCGCTGATGGAAGAGGACCCCGGAGTGATGGCCGGCGTGTTCACCTTCGACGTGCATCCCGCCCGCGGCTTCCCGGGTGACGCGCTGCCGCCGGAGCCCGTGTGACCGGCTGACGACGACGGCAAGACGCTCAGCGAGCCGCTGCCGACGCGGATTAAGGATTCCATGAGACCTCCGGTCAGCCGGTTGCGGATACTCCGGGCTCGGCGGATCGTGCAGGCATGACACCTGGTCGGATACGCATCCGGGTCCTGCTCGCCGGCATCGGCGTGGTCGCGTTGTGTCTCGCCGCCGCACCGGGAGGTGTTCTCGCCGCCCCGTCGGTGGGAGGCCACTCCACCGGAACGATCGGCGCGGGTGCCTTGGCGCGGACCTTCGAGATGTACCGCCCGGCCGGACTTACCCGCCCCGCACCACTCGTCGTCGTCCTGCACGGCGGATACGGCAGCGGGAAGCAAGCCGAACGCAGCTACCACTGGGATGCACAGGCCGACCGTGGCCGTTTCGTCGCGGTGTTCCCCAACGGTGTGGGGCGCTCCTGGAATGCGGGGACCTGCTGCGGGCCCGCACAGCAGAGCAACGCCGACGACGTGGCGTTCATCCGCGCCGTCGTCGACAAGGTCGCCGCGCAGACGCCGATCGACCGGTCCCGCGCCTACGTCACCGGCATGTCCAACGGCGCGATGATGGCCTACCGCCTCGCCTGCCAGACCGACCTGTTCGCCGCGGCGGCCCCGGTCGCGGGCACGATCCTGACCGATTGCTCCCGAGCACATCCGATCTCGGTGCTGCACATCCACGGTACGAATGACCAATCGGTGCCCTACGGTGGCGGACCGGGTCGTTACTACAGCCTGAAGGGAACCGCGCGCGTCGACGGCCCGTCCGTGCCCGCGGTGAACGCGACCTTCCGCCGAATCGACTCGTGCGCTCCTCCGTCTGTTCGCCGAGCCGGTGTGGTGACCACATCGGTCGCCCGGTGTCCCGGAAGTCGGACGGTCGAGTTGATCACGGTCGACGGAGCCGGGCATCAGTGGCCGGGTTCGTCGCGATCGCCCCTCATGGACCTGGTGCGCCCGGGTAACGCACCGTCGACGGCGTTCGACGCGACCGCGGTGATCTGGGATTTCTTCGCCGCCCACCACCGCTGACCGGGCCCTCACCCCGCACACGCGCACTCGCCGCGTTCGTGCCCACGTCGCGACGTGCGCGTTGACCAGCTGGGTGCGCGTGTGTGCGCAGGCCGGCGCCCAGGCGTTGGTTGAGCGTACTACGCTCAATTTAGTCGGTCGGATTGGGAACAATCCACAACCCCTCCGAGTTGAACACGGCGAGAAACCTGAGTCGTGTAGACTCAACCCAGGTTGACTCCGGCTCGCAAGTTCAGTAGGACATGAGTCGGACGCGCTGAAGTTCGGGTCCTTCAGATGCGGGTTTCGAACGACATCCGCGTCCGCGTGCGATCCACGCGGACCCGGGCACGTACTTGGGTGCAGACCCATGAACTAGGAGGAAAAGACATATGTCTCGTGCAGTTGGAATCGACCTCGGCACCACCAACTCGGTGGTCGCAGTGCTCGAAGGCGGCGAATCGACCGTCATCGCCAACGCCGAAGGCTCCCGGACGACCCCGTCGGTGGTCGCTTTTGCGCGCAACGGCGAGGTACTGGTCGGTCAGCCGGCGAAGAATCAGGCGGTCACGAACGTCGACCGCACCATCCGCTCGGTCAAGCGCCACATGGGCGAGGGTGACTGGAGCGTCAATATCGACGACAAGAACTACACCCCGCAGGAGATCAGCGCCCGTACGCTGATGAAGCTCAAGCGCGACGCCGAGTCCTACCTCGGTGAGGACATCACCGACGCGGTCATCACCGTTCCCGCCTACTTCAACGACGCCCAGCGTCAGGCCACCAAGGAGGCCGGACAGATCGCGGGCCTCAACGTGCTGCGCATCGTCAACGAGCCCACCGCGGCGGCGCTCGCCTACGGCCTCGACAAGGGCGAGAAGGAACAGACCATCCTCGTCTTCGACCTCGGTGGCGGTACCTTCGACGTCTCGCTGCTCGAGATCGGCGACGGCGTGGTCGAGGTCCGGGCCACCTCCGGTGACAACCACCTCGGTGGTGACGACTGGGATCAGCGCATCGTCGACTGGCTCAGCGACAAGTTCAAGGCCAGCAGCGGCATCGACCTGACCAAGGACAAGATGGCGATGCAGCGCCTGCGCGAGGCCGCCGAGAAGGCCAAGATCGAGCTCTCGGCCTCGCAGAGCACCTCGATCAACCTGCCCTACATCACCGTCGACGCGGACAAGAACCCGCTGTTCCTCGATGAGCAGCTGTCCCGCAGCGAGTTCCAGAAGATCACCTCGGATCTGCTCGAGCGGACCCGCGCCCCGTTCCAGGCGGTCATCAAGGACGCCGGCATCTCCGTCGGCGACATCGATCACGTTGTGCTCGTTGGTGGTTCGACCCGTATGCCGGCCGTCAGCGACTTGGTGAAGGAACTCACCGGCGGCAAGGAGCCCAACAAGGGCGTGAACCCGGACGAGGTCGTCGCCGTCGGCGCCGCCCTCCAGGCGGGCGTGCTGCGCGGCGAGGTCAAGGACGTGCTGCTGCTCGACGTCACCCCGCTGAGCCTCGGCATCGAGACCAAGGGCGGCGTGATGCACAAGCTGATCGAGCGCAACACCACCATCCCGACCAAGCGGTCGGAGACCTACACCACCGCCGAGGACAACCAGCCGTCGGTGCAGATCCAGGTCTATCAGGGTGAGCGCGAGATCGCCTCGCACAACAAGCTGCTCGGCTCCTTCGAACTCGGTGGCATCGCCCCGGCTCCGCAGGGTGTCCCGCAGATCGAGGTGACCTTCGACATCGACGCCAACGGCATCGTGCACGTCACCGCGAAGGACAAGGGCACCGGCAAGGAGAACTCGATCCGCATCCAGGAGGGCTCGGGCCTGAGCAAGGACGAGATCGACCGGATGATCAAGGACGCCGAGGCCCACGCCGAAGAGGATCGCAAGCGTCGCGAAGAGGCCGAGACCCGCAACCAGGCCGAGTCGCTCGTGCACCAGACCGAGAAGTTCCTCAAGGAGAACGAGGACAAGGTTCCCGGCGAGGTCAAGGACAAGGTCAACGCCACGGTCGCGGAGGCCAACGAGGCGCTGAAGGGCACCGACATCGCCGCGATCAGGAGCGCGATCGAGAAGCTGTCCGCGGAGTCGCAGGAGATGGGTCAGGCGATCTACGCCGCCTCGGCTGCGGAGTCGCCCAACGGCTCGGGCCCCGACGGTGCTGCCGCGGGTGAGAACGACGTCGTCGACGCCGAGGTCGTCGACGAGCCGGCCGGCTCGGGGGACAACAAGTGACCCAGAGCGAGTCCTCACACGACACCGGGAGCGCGCCAAGCGAGCCCGAACTCGAACTCGAAGCGGTCGACGTCGAGCGGGAGGTCGACATGCCGATCACCGTCACCGACCGGCGGCTCATCGATCCCGAGACGGGAGAGGTGCGCCCCGGTGCGGGGCACGCCCCGGCGGAGGAGGCACCCAGTGCCGCCGAGCAGAAGGTGGCCGAGCTGACCGCGGACCTGCAACGGGAACGCGCCCAGTTCGCCAACTTCAAGCGACGGGCCGCGGAGGAGAAGCAGGGATCGGTCGCCTTCGGCAAGCAGGTGCTGATCGAGAAGCTGCTCCCGATCCTCGACGATCTCGACCGCGCCCGCGAGCACGGCGACCTCGAGAGCGGGCCGCTGAAGGTACTGGCCGACAAGCTCGGTGCCACCCTCACCGGGGAGGGGCTGGCCAAGTTCGGTGAATCCGGAGACGAGTTCGATCCGGAACTGCACGAGGCCGTCCACCATGACGGCGACGGGGCCAACCCGGTCGTCGGTGCGGTCTACCGCAGCGGATACCGCCTCGGCGAGAAGGTGATCCGGACCGCGATGGTCACCGTCACCGACCCGGTGCCGGCGGAGACTCCGAAAACCGAAGAAACTGGTGCAGAATAGGCGCCACGCCACCATGCCTGCCCGGCGATGCGACTGCGACCGAGGAGTCCGCGTCGCGTCGCCGGGCAGAGCAGTACGGCCCACAACTACATCCAGACAATGAAACATCGAAGGAGGTGACGTCTGGTGGCTCCACAGCGAGAGTGGCTCGAACACGACTTCTACAAGGACCTGGGCGTTGCTTCTGACGCTTCGGCTGAAGAAATCAAGAAGGCCTATCGCAAGCTCGCGCGCGAGCTGCACCCGGACGCCAACCCGGGAGACGCGGCGGCCGAGGAGCGCTTCAAGCGGGTGTCCGAAGCCCACAGCGTGCTGTCCGACGCCGACAAGCGCAAGGAATACGACGAGACCCGCGCGATGTTCGCCGGCGGGCGATTCCGTGGCGGGGGCAACGGCTTTCCCGGGGGCTTCCCCGGCGGTGGGGGAACGCACTACACCACGTCCGGCGGTGCCGACTTCAACATCGGTGACCTGTTCGGCGGTGGTGGCGGCGGGTCCGAGGGTGGTGGCTTCGGCGACCTCTTCGAGGGCCTGTTCAACCGCGGGCCCCGCGGGTCGACGGCGACGCGCCCCAAGCGCGGCAACGACCTCGAGACCGAGACCACGCTCACCTTCCGGGATGCGGCGGTCGGCACGACCGTGCCATTGCGGGTGACCAGTCCGTCGCCCTGCACCTCATGCCATGGCAGCGGCGCGAAGCCGGGAACCAGCCCGCGGGTCTGCCCGAGCTGCAACGGTTCCGGATTCGTCAGCCGCAACCAGGGCGCGTTCGGATTCAGCGAACCGTGCCAGGACTGCCAGGGCACCGGATCGCGCATCGACGACCCGTGCAGCGACTGCGACGGGACCGGCGTGAAGGTGCGGGCCCGCACGATCAACGTCCGCATCCCGGCCGGTGTCGAGGACGGTCAACGGATCCGGCTCGCCGGGCAGGGAGAGGCGGGGCGGCGCGGGGCGCCGTCGGGCGACCTGTACGTCGTCGTGCACGTGAGTGCCGACAAGGTGTTCACACGCAGTGGCAACGACCTGAAAGTGCAGCTGCCGGTGAGTATCTCCGAGCTGGTGCTCGGTGCCACGGTGTCCGTGCCGACGCTCGACGGTTCAGTCGGGGTGAAGATTCCGGCGAACACCGCCGACGGTCGTACCTTGCGGGTGCGCGGTCGCGGCGTGCCCAAGCGGTCCGGTGGGGCCGGTGACCTGCTGGTCACGGTCAAGGTGTCGGTGCCGTCGAAGCTCGACGACGCGGCCGTGGAGGCGATGCGCCGCTACGCCGAGGCCGAGAAGGCCGGCGGATTCGATCCGCGCGCGGGATGGGGGCGATGATGATGTCGAGGAACTACGACGCCGAGAGCGCGGCGACGTTCATGATCTCCGTCGCCGCCGAACTCGCGGGCATGCACGCGCAAACCCTGCGGACCTACGACCGGCTCGGTCTGGTCACCCCGCAGCGCACCAGCGGGGGCGGTCGCCGTTACTCGACGCGCGACGTCGAGCTGTTGCGCGAGATCCAGCGACTCTCGCAGGAAGAGGGGGTCAACCTCGCCGGGATCAAGCGGATCATCGACCTGAGCAACCAGGTCGATGCCCTCCAGCAGCGGGTCCGGGAACTGCAGGCCGACCTCGACGCCGCGGCGCAACGTCGGAGTGGTGAACTCGTCCCTGTGCCGCGCACGAGCGCGCTCGTCGTGTGGCAGCCGCGGCGTAAGCGCAACGCCGACTGATCGTCGCTGATCCCGACCCGATACCCTGGGTCGTCGAACACCGACCGGGGAAGACAGGACAGCAGTAGATGGCCGAGACGACGAGCGTCCGCTCGCCGAGCAACTCCGCCTCGGGCAGCGCGGTCCTGGGTATCTCGGTGGTCGAGGATCAGATCGCGTCGGTGGTGCGCGGGCCCGGCGGTGAGATCATCGCTTCCAACCTCGTCGACCTGCCCGATCCGTCGGCGCAGGGCGCGGAGACGGCGATCGGCGAACTCGTCGGGTCGGTGCCCTACGAGATCGACCGGATCGGCATCGCCTGCGCCCGCCCGGCCACCCAGAACTACCTGCAGACCCGGCTCGCACCCGGCCCGTCGCATCCGGCCTGGCACAGCAAGGTCGCGGTCACCGACCTGCCGTCGGCGTTGGCCGAGGTCGCGACCACCGAGCTCGGCGGTCGCGGCATCGTCGCGGTCCTCGACCTCGACCGTTCGGCGGTCCCGTCGCCGGGGTCGTCGGTGGTCACCCTCGATTCGGCCACTGGTGAGGTCCTCGGGACCGCGGAGTTCGCGTTCGGCACGCCTGGCCCGGTCACCGACCCGACGCACGCCCGCATCGTCGCGGACGCCGTGACGTCGGCGCCCGGCGGCGCATCGGTCACCGCGGTGGTGTGCACCGGACCCGGCGCCGAGGTGCCCGGCGTGGCGTCGGCCATGGAATACGCGCTGGCCCGCCCCGTCGTCATCGCCGCGCAGCCGGCTCTCGCATCGGCGGCCGGGGCCGCGGTCATTGTACTGCGTCCGACCCCGGTTCCGCACGGCTCGTCGAATCGGCGGTGGTGGGTGATCGGTGCCGCGATCGCCGCCGCGCTGCTGGTCGGCGCGATCGCCGCGTCGGCGGTCTTCGCCGGCGTCGAGGCCGATCAGCAGGCCGAGATCCCGACGTCGACGGTAACCGCGCCGCCGTCCACGATCACCATGACCACCGAGGCCGACGCGGTCACCGAGACCCGCCAGGTCACCGCGACGGTGACCCAGGATCGTCAGACGGTCACCCGCACGACCACGGCCACCGAGACCCAGACCGAGACCGCCGCCGCGACGGAGACTCAGACGGAGACCCAGACCGAGACGGAGACCGTCACGGTCACCGAGACCGTGTCCAGCGGTGGCACTGCGCCGCCCTTTCCCTGAGTCGCGGACTCACAGGGACTCGTACGGGTCGTGCTGGATGCGGCTGGCGCGCACGCCGGCGATGAGCAGTCGGCGTCGCGTCGTCTCGATCATGCCGGGCGATCCGGCGATCAGGACCTGATGTTCTTCCCACGGTCCGGCCGCCACCACCACGTCGGCCAGTATGCCGATCCGGTGGTCGATGCCCAGTGCCTCCGGAGTGGCGACCGAGGTGATCCACCACGGATCGTCGGTCTCCTCGGACACCGCGGTGATGGTGAGCCACGGGTTGGTCGCGGCGATGCGGCGCAACACCGTCAGGTCATACAGTTCACCCGGGTAGCGCACGCCGTAGAAGATGTGCGTGGCCGGGGTGTCGGCACGCTTGGACATCTCGATGAGCAGCGCCCGTAGCGGGGCCAGACCGGTACCGCCGGCGACCATCAGCACCGGACGCTCCGGTTCGATGTGCAAGGTGCCGTGCCCCTGCGCGAAGTACCAGGTGTCACCGACCCGGGTCTCCCCGACGATGGCGGCGCTCACCAACCCGCCCGGGACGGCCCGCACATGGAACTCCAGTTCACCGGCGGGATTCGGCGGGATCGCCGGAGACAGGTTGCGCCACACCTTGGGGCGTTGCGGCACCTCGACCTCCACGTACTGGCCGACGGCGAAGCGCAGTTTCGTATCGGCGACGAGCCTGATGACGGCGAGATCCCGGGTGATCCGGAACTTCTGCACGACCTTCGCGGTCCACAACGCCGGGAGCGAGGCCGTCTCGGCGGCCCCTCGCATCACGCCGGTGGTGAGCATCATCGCCTGGGACACGGTCTGGGCTGCGTCGTCGTCCCAGTAGGAGCCCAGCACCGCGGCGAACTCGCCGACCAGCGCGCGGTACATGTGGCCATAGTGCTCCGGCAGTACCCCGTATTTGCGGTGATCACGGCCGAGTTGTGCGAGGAACTCGATGAGTTCGGCGTGACCGGTCTCGGCCGGCACGACCTCGAGGACATGGTCGATGACGTGGAAGAACGCGGCGCGCTGTTCGGACATGACCGCCGGGAACAGGTCACGCAGGTCTGGATCGATCGTGAACAGACGGGTGTAGACATTCGTGACGAATCGGTCCGGATCGCGATTGATCAGCTCACGGAGATGATGGAGCGTGTGCCGCGAGTGATTCGCCACGTCCGGTCACCTCCCACGTCAACCCCGGTTTCGCATGAGCAAGCTTAGCGGTGGATCGGCTCCGCTTTGCGATCGGTCAATCGATATCGTGTTCGCCGAGGATGTGGCAATGTCGGTGTCGTGAGCACGCTCGATGGTGTAATTCCGGGCATCGTCGATGCCCATCTGCACCAGTGGAACCCGCGGCGTACCCCGTGGGCGGCCAACCGCCTGTCGCGGCTCTACCGCTATGTCCCGGCATTCGGGGATCGGGTGTTCCCCGTGGTCGTCCCGCAATCGGACAAGGAATACGTCCTCACCCCGAACACGGTCGCCCGCGTCTACGAACCGCCGCAGTACGTGTCCGACGCGGCCGCGATACCTGCCGTGGCCGGCGTCGGAGTCGACACCGTCGTGCACCTGGAGTCGCATTGGCGCAATGACGAGTCCGCGGGTGCGGCCGACACCCCCGAGGGCCGCTCGGCAGTGGAGGAGACACGCTACGTCACCGGTCTGCCGTTCGGCATCGGACAGGCACCACGACTCGGGGCGGTGGTGGCGCACGCCGATCCGCGGGCCGAGCGTTTCGGGGATCTCCTCGACGAGCATGCCGCGGTCAACGATCGGCTCCGGGGGATTCGGTTGATGACCACCCGTCACCCCGATCCCCGGGTGCGCAACGGTGGCGACGCCGACGGCATTCTCGCGTCACCCGCGTTTCTCAAGGGGTTCGCGGAGGTTGCCGAGCGGGGGCTGGTCTTCGACGCGTTCGTCTACTCCCACCAGCTCTACGACGTGGTGACGTTGGCGCGCGAGTATCCGGAGTCGACGATCGTGGTGGACCACATAGGGACACCGGTCGGCGTCTTCGGCCCCGTCGGCGCCCGCACCGGGGCCAGTGCGAGCGCGCGCGCCGACATCCTGCGGCTGTGGCGGGAGCGGATGACCACCGTCGCCACGTGTCGGAACGTCGTGGTGAAACTGTCCGGCCTCGGGATGCCGGTCCTGGGGTACGGGCGCGAACGGTGGGGTAACATCGGCAGCCGGGAGACTCTGGCCGAGATGGTCGGTCCGCTCGTGGAGCACGTTGTCGGACACTTCGGCGCGGACCGGGTGATGTTCGGGTCCAATTTCCCGATCGACAAACCCAATACCTCGCTCGACATGGTCGTGGGAGCGTTGATCGATCTCCTCGCACCGCGTGGGGACTACATGTTGCGCAAGGCTTTCCGGGAGAACGCACTGCGCGTGTACCGCATCGCCGACCCGCCCCCGACCGCTGGTCGATCCGAATCGCTGGTCGAGTAGCGCCCGAGCGCAGGGAGCCCGCGTATCGAGACCACCTCAGTCGTGTCGTGATCGACGCCAGGGCCACCGCCGAGATCCTGGTGCCTCGGGCACCGGGACGTCACGCAGTGCCCGGACCACGATGGCGACGAACTCGGCACAGTTGTCGTAGCGGTCGGCGGGGTCCTTGGCCAAAGCCTTGGCGAAGACGGAGTTCAACGACGACGGCAGCCAACCTCGGATGGCCGTCAGCCGTGGTACCTGCTCGTAGAGGTGTGCGTGGGAGATCGCAAACGCCGTCGCACGAGGGAACGGGGGTTCCCCGGTGAGCATCTCGAACATGGTGACCGCCAACGCATACAGGTCCGTGGCCGGTGAGAGATGCTGTGCGGTAAGCAGTTCCGGGGCGGCATAAGCGATGGACCCCTGCACGCGGCCGTTGCGGGCCAGCGGTCGCGCGTCGTCGAGGAACTGTGCGATGCCGAAATCGGTGAGCACGGCACGGACGCCACCGGGACCGGTGGACACCATGATGTTCGCCGGTTTCACGTCGCGGTGGAGTACCTCGCAGCCGTGCGCGTAATCGAGGGCCTCTGCGATCTGGGTACCGATCGCGAGCACGATCGGTATGTCGGGTTCGTCCGGGGGATGGGCGACGTGCGCGGATGCCGGAGTGCCGTCGATGTACTCCATCGCGGTCCACAGCACGGCAGTGGTGGAGGTGTTCTCGCCGAGGACCTCGGGGTCGGTGATCTCCCCGCGCGCGAAGACGCCCACGATGTGCGGGTGGTGCAGCAGCGACGCGATGGTGAACTCCCGCTCGAAGCGTTCCCGAGCCCGGCGCGGATCACCGACCCCGGTGCGCAGCACCTTGAGCGCGACCGAACGCCGGTCGTCGCCGCGATGGACCCGGTAGACCTCGGCGCTGGCGCCGCTGCCGAGGAACTCGTCGACAGTGAAGTCGTCGATCTCGTCGCCCACCCCGAACACCACGTCAGAGTAGCCGCGCGGGACCCGCGCGGCGCGCTGACCCGTGGTGCTCACGACGGACGCCGTCGGCTATCGGTCGACCGGCGTCAGCCGGAAGATCGGGAACCGGCGGCCCTCCGCGGTCTCGGTGTACTTGCGGAAACCGTCGGACACGCCGAGGAAGCGCTGCCACGCCGCATCCCGCTCCTCGGGGGAGAGTTCGCGGACCGTCGCTCGGCGCCCGACGACGGTCCCGTCGACGGGTACCTCGAGGTCGACCTCCGGCATCGCGCGCAGGTTGTGCACCCACGCCGGGGTCTTCGGGGAGCCGGCTGCCGAGCCCACCACCAGCCACGACCCGTCGTCGGGCAGGGCGAACAGTGGGTTGATCCGCGGCTCTCGCGACTTGATGCCAACGGTGTGCAGCAGGATGAGGTTGTCGCCGAACCCGGCGGTCTTGACGAACCCGCCGTTCGAGCGGAACTCGTCGATGATCGTGCCGTTGAAGTCACTCACGCTGTTCATTCTGCCGGTGGCCGCGACCGGCCGTCACCGGTTCAGCCGGCCGGGCGCGGTCCGCCGGGACCACCCGGACCTCCGGGAGGTGCACCCATGCTCTGCTGGTTGTCCGCCGCGGATGCGACACCGATGGTGATGGTGATGTCCATGCCGTCGGCGGGCGTGCCGGTGACGGTGGCCAGCTCGGCATCCCAGCCGTCGCCGAAGACGTTGTCCGACGCCAGGCTGATCTGCGTCATGTTCTGCACGCTCTGCGCGTACCCCGAGTCGTGGTCGAAGACCGCGTTGCAGGCGTCTTCGGGAAGGGCGATCTGAGAGGTCAGCCGCGCGTCGGACCCGGCGACCGCCTGCTCGAGGGAATCGAACACCTCGAAGTGGATGTGTGGCCAGCGTCCTGCGTAGCAGGCGGGGAAGACGGTGGTGAACCGGACGACACCCTCGGCGTCGGCGACCTGCACACCGCGCAGGTAGTTCTGGTCGGCGGTGGCCTGGCTGTAGAGGGAGTAGTTGCCCTCGCCGTCGCAGTGCCAGACGTAGACGGCCATGCCCTCGCCTGGTGAGCACCCGTCGACAAGATCCTGCAGGGTCATGGTGAGTGTCGCCGGGACTCCCGGCGCCGTGCCCGAATAGTCGCCGAAACTCGCGCGGATGTCGCTGCGGACGATGCCGGACGCGATCAGGACGTTCGGTCCGTTGCTGCCGTCACCGGGGTAGGGGCCGGCGGTCTCGCCGGGTGCGGCGGCCGCGCAGGCGGCGGTTCCCGACGTCGACGTTCCGGTGGCCGCGGTTCCCGACGTCGATTCGGTGGCCGACGACGCGGAGTCCGTCGACGATGAGGTGCCGCATGCCGCCGCGGTCGTGGCGACGGCCCCGGTGGCAAACAGCATCAACGCCCGGCGTCGGCTCAGCGATTTCAGGTCGAAGTGGAGGCCGCGGTCGTGGTCGTGCATCTCAGACATATGGGACACGTTAGGACCGCGTGCCCCATGCGGCCTGCAGTCCGACTGTGGATTCGCTGTGAACCGGAGGTCGCCGACAGTCTCATCGTGAGAAAGGCGCGGGGAGGATGAGCCGAGCGAGTCGACGCCACAGCGCCGGAGCATAGGGTGTGGTTATGGCCGCCGTCGTCGCCCTGGACTCACTGATCGCCGCTCTGCCGCCGGGCATGGTGGTGACCGATCCCGACATCCTCGCCGCCTACCGCCAGGACCGAGCACAGGACCCGGACGCGGGGACCCCGCTGGCGTTGATCCGGCCGACGACGACCGAGCAGGTACAGACGGCGGTGCGCTGGTGCGCGGAGAACCGTGTCCCGATGATCACCCGAGGTGCCGGCACCAGCCTGTCCGGCGGGTCCACCGCCGTCGACGGCGCGGTGACGATCTCGACGGAGAAGATGCGTGAGCTGACCATCGACACCGCCACGCGCACCGCGGTGGTGCAGCCCGGGCTGTTCAATGCGGAGGTCAAGGCGGCCGCCGCCGCGCACGACCTCTGGTATCCGCCCGACCCGTCGTCGTTTGAGATCTGCTCGATCGGCGGCAACGTCGCCACCAATGCGGGTGGTCTGTGTTGCGTGAAGTACGGCGTGACGACCGACTACGTACTGGGTCTGCAGGTGGTGCTCGCCGACGGCCGGGCGGTGCGCGTCGGCGGGAAGCAACTCAAGGATTCCGCGGGCCTTCCGCTGACCAAGCTGTTCGTCGGGAGCGAAGGTCTGCTCGGCATCATCACCGAGGTGACGTTGCGACTGCTGCCGCCGCAGGCGCCGGCGTGCACCGTAGTCGGGAGCTTCGCGTCGGTGACGGACGCGAGCGAGGCGGTGCTGGCGATCACCTCGAAGATCCGACCGGCGATGCTCGAGTTCATGGACTCGGTGTCCATCAACGCGGTCGAGGACATGCTGCGCATGGGCTTGGACCGGCAGGCGGGCGCGCTGCTCGTCGCGCAGTCCGACGCGCCGGGCCCGGCGGGCGCCGCGGAGGTGGCGATCATCCGGCAGGCCTTCGAGGCCCACGGCGCCGCCGACGTCTTCGACACCGACGACCCGCAGGAAGGGGAGGCGTTCACCGCCGCCCGCCGCGCCGCCATCCCCGCCGTGGAGAAGATCGGGTCGCTGCTCCTCGAGGATGTCGGGGTACCCCTGCCGCAACTGCCCGCGCTCATCGGTGGTGTCGCCGACATCGCCGCCGACAACGACGTGATGATCTCGGTGATCGCCCACGCCGGCGACGGCAACACCCACCCGCTGATCGTCTTCGACCCCGACAACGCCGACGAGGCCGCCCGCGCGCAAGTCGCGTTCGGTCAGATCATGGATCTCGCGATCTCGTTGGGCGGCACCATCACCGGCGAACACGGCGTCGGCCGCCTGAAGAAGGCGTGGCTGCCGAATCAGGTCGGTCCCGACGTCATGGAACTCACTGCGCTGATCAAGAACGCCCTCGATCCGCAGGGACTACTCAACCCCGGCGTGATCCTGTAGGCCCGACTCCCGTTGGCTCGTCCCCCGGGTATCGCTTTCCTCTCCGTCTGCTCGCGGGGGACGTAGCAATACCCGAGGGAAGAACTCGGGGTCCGGTCAGTGCCGAGCCAGGATCGCTTGCAGATCAGCGCCATCCGGCAGTGCACCGTACTCGAACGCACGGTCGTCACCGAGCCGTGCGGCGATGAACGCATCCGACACCTCGGCGGGTGAGAACCGCACCAGCAGTGACGCTTCCAGTGCCAGAGCCATGGCCTCTACGATCGACCGCGCGCGTCGCTGCGCCGACGCCGGGTCGAGCCGGACGAGCTCACCGAGGTGCACCCGCAGCCGATCGAGGTGTGTGTCGAGTGTTCGGTTGGCACCGCGGGCCAGATGAACCTCGTGGTC
>NZ_BAHC01000034.1 GCF_000298195.1 Gordonia rhizosphera NBRC 16068
ACGTCGACTGCTCGACGCGATCCGGGCGCCACGCCGGCCCCTTGTTCAGGATCACCACGCGCAGTCCCGCCTCGGCGGCCCGTAGCGCGGCGACCAGGCCGGCGACACCCGCGCCGACCACCACGAAGTCCGCGCGCACTGCGTCGGCGGACCAGACGTCGCGTTGAATCTGCGCCATCGCTCAACCTCTCGGACGGGAAATCGTGTAGTCAGGACAACCACCCCGACGTGTTTTCGATTCCCAGTCGAAAACCTTACTCCACGATAGCGCGACGACGGGTCCGCCGCTGCCGGCCGCAGAGCACGTCAGATGGTGGCGGTGTCGATGACGAACCGGTAGCGCACGTCGCTGGCGACCACTCGGTCGTACGCCTCGTTGATCCGGTCGGCCGCGATGACCTCGATCTCCGCGCCGATCCCGTGCTCGGCGCAGAAGTCGAGCATCTCCTGGGTCTCGGCGATCCCACCGATCATCGAGCCGGCGAAGCTGCGCCGGTTGGCGGTCACCGCGAATGCCGGGATCTCGATGGGGTGTTCGGGGAGGCCGAGTTCGACGAGTGTGCCGTTGATCGCGAGCATGCCGAGGTAGCGCTTCATGTCCAGGTTCGCCGAGACCGTGTTGATGATCAGGTCGAACTCGTTGCGCAGCGTCTTGAACGTGTCCGGGTCGCTCGTCGCGTAGTAGTGATCGGCACCGAGCCGCAGGCCGTCCTCCATCTTCTTCAGCGACTGTGACAGCACGGTCACCTCCGCGCCCATGGCGTGCGCGAGCTTGACGCCGACGTGTCCGAGACCGCCGAGCCCGACGATGGCGACCTTCTTCCCCGGTCCCGCCTGCCAGTGGCGCAGCGGCGAGTAGAGGGTGATCCCGGCACACAGCAACGGCGCCGCGACGTCGAGGGCGATGCCCTCGGGGATGGCGCACACGTAGTTCTCGTCGACGACGATGCCGGCGCTGTAGCCGCCGTGGGTCGGCTCGCCGTCGCGCCCCACGGCGTTGTAGGTGCCGGTCATCCCGCGCTCGCAGTACTGTTCCTCGCCTTGGCGGCAGGCATCGCAGTCACGGCAGGAGTCGACGAAGCAGCCGACGCCGACGCGATCACCGACGGCGTAGCGGGTCACTGCGGCGCCGACCGCGGACACCGTGCCCGCGATCTCGTGCCCGGGCACGACGGGATAGGCGGTCCGGCCCCACTCACCGCGGGCGGTGTGGATGTCGGAATGACAGACACCGGCGTAGGCGATGTCGATGACGACGTCGTGCGGGCCTGGGTCGCGGCGTGCGATGGTCGTCGGCTCGAGGGGCCGGTCGGCGGCGGTGGCGATGTAGGCATTGACGGTGGTGGGCATGGGGCATCCTCCCTGTCGACATCAGTGCGTGGATCGGGTTCGTGGCCCGAACCGTTCCACTCTTCGTCAAGATCCTTCTCCGCGCTAATCATCGGGATCCAGATCACCGAAACAACATGTGCATGGTTGCGCACATGTGAGTTACGCTCAGGTCGTGGCCGGACTCCTGCGTGGTGTGACATTCCGTCACCTGTTCGCGGCCCAGATCGTGTCGTTGCTGGGTACCGGGGTGATGACCGTCGCGCTCGGCTTGCTCGCCTACTCGCTGGCCGGACCGCGAGCCGGTCAGGTCCTCGGGACCGCACTGGCCATCAAGATGGTTGCCTATGTGGTGATGGCACCGGTGATGCGCGCGGTCTGCGCCCGTTTGAGCGCGACGTCGGTCCTCGTCGGCGCCGATGTCGTCCGGATCCTGATGGCCCTGGCCCTGCCGTGGGTGGGCGAGGTGTGGCAGGTGTACCTGCTGGTCTTCGCGTTGCAGTCCGCGTCGGCGACGTTCACTCCGACCTTTCAGTCGGTCATCCCCGAGGTTGTTCCCGACCGCGACGAGTACACGCGCGCGATGTCGGCGTCGCGGATCGCCTACGACCTCGAGTCCGTTGTCAGTCCGCTGCTGGCCGCAGCGCTGCTCACCCTGATGAACTTCTCGGTGCTCTTTGTCGTCACCGCGGTCGGCTTCGCCGGCTCGGCCGCACTGGTGGTGACCTCCGGGCTCGCCGCCGCCGCGCCCGGCGGGCCCCGCCCGGTCGACGGCTTCTGGCCCCGGGCCACCGCCGGTGTGCGCGCGATGGTGTCGCAGCGGGCTTTTCGCGGGCTGTTGGCCGCGAATGTGGCCACCGCCGCGGCGACCGCGGTCGTCATCGTGTCGTCGGTGGTCTATGTGCGGTCGGTACTCGGACTCGCAAACGCGATGGTGGCGGTCGCGCTCGGGGTCTTCGGCGGCGGGTCGATCGTTGTCGCACTGGTCCTGCCGTGGCTGTTGCGTTCTACGACGACGCGCCGGGTCATCGTCGTCGGCGCGATGATCTGCGGCGCGGGGCTCGCGGGCACTGCGCTGATGCTCGCGGTGCGACCGGGATTCGTCGCCCTCGCCACCGTGTGGTTCGTGCTCGGTATCGGCACGTCGCTGATCAACACCGCGTCGCCGCGGCTGGTTCGTGATCACACCGACGACGCCGACCGCGATGCCATCTTCACCGCGCAGTTCTCGCTGTCGCATGCGGCGTTCCTCGTCACCTACCCGATCGCCGGGTGGGCGCCCGCGGTGCTCGGTGTCTGGGGCACCCCACTGCTGCTGGCCGTGGTCGCGGTCGCGGCCGGGATGGCCGCCGTGCTTACGTGGCGACCACACCCGACGATCCGACCCGCAACGCCTACGATGGCCGGTGAGCCCACCGTCGGCGAGCCGGTCGGCGGCTGATCGGCCGGGGCCGCGGGCGCGTCGAGGAGGAATCGGGAGACGATGTCGGACGAGACGACCCAACGTCGCGACCAGCCGAGCCTGTTTCACGCCGTCACCCCGGACCCGGAGCTGCTGCGCGTCGCCACCGCAACCTTCTCCATGCTGGCCGATCCCACCCGGCTGCACATCCTCTGGCTGCTGACCGAGGGCGAGTCCGACGTCGGCGCGCTCACCGACGCGGTCGGCGCGTCGCGGACCGCAGTCAGCCAGCATCTGGCGAAACTCCGCTTCACCGGGCTGGTCGAGACCCGCAAGGAAGGCCGCCACGTCATCTACCGGATCCGCGACGGTCACCTGAGCCGGCTGATCCTCGAGGCCCTCAACCTCGCCGACCATCAGATCACCGGCGAACCCGGCCATCGGTGAGGGCTTAGTCGAAGCCTTGCCAGCCGTCGAGCGTAAGTGGCGTCCGGTCCGTCGGCCCCTGGACGTATCGCTTCAGGTATGCGGTTTGCCACCGGTCATTGACCTGCGGGATCGGCAGTGGGAACCAGTAGCCGCTGTCCAGCCACATCTGGCCGAGCAACGGGACCGGCTGGCCGGAGATGTCGACGTGCGTGCCGACCGGCGGGTTGCCGAACGTGCCGTAGCGCGACCCCGGGCCGCCCCGCATCCGACCGTCGACGACGAACGGGGCCACATCGGTGCCGGCCTGCTCACCGTCGATGTAGAACGTCACATCGCGGTCGGTCAGCACGACCGAGTAGTCGTGTTCCTCGTTCAGGATGCTCAGCGGCAGCAACCTGATCTGCGGTAGCCCGCCGGCCCGCTTGGTCATCATGAAGAATCCGCGCGGGAAGTCCATGCCGAGCGCGTTCATGATCGGCTTGGCGAGCGTACTGGCATCGCCCACCGGATCGTTCGCGCCGTTGTACATGAACCATGCGAGTTCGAGGCCGATCGGGTCCACGGACCGATTCGACACCCCCCATCCGGTGGTGCCCGCCCAGGTCGGGATCTTCTGGGTGCCGCCGACCCGCATGGTCATCGTCCACCCGGGCTCGAAGACCGGTTTGGCGAGCAATTCCGCGTTGTTGTACGGGAACAGCGCGTGCAGGGTGTCGGGGAGCCCGAAGGTCACGCCATTGACGTCGAACCACAACCGGCTGTAGCCGACCGATGTATTGCACCAGTCATTGGGGACATGGGTGAAGTCCTCATCCATGGTGCGCGCCGGCTTCGGATCGTTGGTGCCGATGTAGCCGGCAAACCCGCGCGGTCGAAGCACCGCGCAATTCGGCACACCGTCGTCGACACCCGGTATCTGGATGTTCGGGTCCGCGAGGGCACCACCGCTACCCACCCAGGCGAGCATTGTCGCCGCGGTCACGCTCACCAGCCCGCGCACTACCGGTTTGTGCTGCATCCCGCCCTCTTGTGTCGGTCGGACCCCTCCGGACCGAGATTAACCAAACCCCCTGGTTCACACTGATACTTCCGCGGGCGAGACGCACACCGAACCTGCCCGCGCGGCATCGACCCCCGGCCGCCGGACCTCGTTACACTGACCGATGGTGATGACGCACAGCCCCGCCGACGGCGAATCCACGACCGGCCTCCAGACCCAGCTGTCCGGAGTGTCGACGCTCGCCGAGATCACCCGACTCGGCGCCATGACCGCGCATGCGTGGGCCGGAGTCGGGCGCTATGCGCTGCACACGGTCCGCGACGCATTGCAGGGGCGGGCGCCGTCGAGCCAACGGGCCGCCCACGAGGTGCGCGCCACGTTCGAACATCTCGGCCCCACCTACGTCAAACTCGGTCAGCTCATCGCCTCGAGCCCTGGGGTGTTCACCGAGACGCTGTCGACCGAGTTCGAATCCCTCCTCGATCGGGTGAAACCGGCCGACCCCGCGCAGATCCGCGACCTGTTCGTCGCCGAACTCGGCGCACCGCCCGAAGACGTGTTCGCCACGTTCGATCCGGACCCGATCGCCTCGGCCTCCATCGCCCAGGTCCACACCGCGACCCTGCACACCGGCGACGAGGTCGTGGTCAAGATCCAGCGGCCCGGCATCGCCGAACGCCTCGCACCCGACGTCGCGCTGCTCGAGCGCTTCGCCGGACTTGTCGAGATCTCGGAGTACGGGCGCATGCTCAGCGCACGACACGTCGTCGAGGACTTCGCCGACGGGCTGTCCGCCGAACTGGACTTCCGCAACGAAGCCGACACGATGCGTGAGTGGTACGCGTGCCTGAAGGACGGGCCATTCGGCGATCGGGTCCGCGTGCCGGAGGTCTACGACGAACTGACCACCTCGCGGGTACTCACCATGGAACGGATCTACGCGATCCGTATCGATGACGCCGAAGCGGTCCGTGCGGCGGGGCATGACGGAGTGGCGCTGTGCCGCAACCTACTGCTGTCACTGCTCGAGTCCGCATTCCACGGCGGACTGTTCCACGGCGACCTGCACGCCGGCAATGTGCTCGTCGACGCGCAGGGACGGCTGGTCCTGCTCGACTTCGGGATCGTCGGTCGCTTCACCAAACGCACGCGCCGCATCCTGCGGCAGCTGGTCGTCGACCTCATCGTTCGGGGAGACTACGAGTCGGCGGGTCGGGCGATCTTCCTGCTGGGCGCAGTACACAACCCGTCGTCGACGGCGCAGGGGGCCGAGGACATCAAGAAGGTTGCGGTGCCGTTGTCGGCGACCGACCTCGGTTCGATGTCCTACACCGACCTCGGACGTCAGCTCGCGGCGGTCGCCAAGGCGCACGACGCGCGCCTCCCCCGCGAACTCGTGTTGGTCGGCAAGCAGCTGCTCTACGTGGAGAAGTACATGAAGCTACTGGCTCCGCGATGGAAGGCCATGTCCGACAAGGAGATCTACGGATACATGGCCGGGATCATGAAAGAAGCCGAGCGGGATCGGCGCGCCGAGCGGGCTCGGCTGGGCTGAACATCGTCGATCACACGGCCACTCCTCGGCGACCCACCACTCCTCGGCGTCCGAATTGCCCGACACGTCCTCGACGGGTCTCGGCATAACTCGGGCCTCGTACCACTAGTGTTGGGGCGTTGAGTCCGGATTTCAGGAGTGGAGTATGAGACGAGTCTGGCTGGCGCTGCCGGCGTTCTTCGGCGCTGCATTCATCGCTGCCGCGATCGCCGTGCCGCTGATCCTGATCCCGCAACTGAAGGTGGTGCCGCTCGATCTCGACATCACGTCGGATGCGACCACCGTGCCCGAGGACGGTTCGGGCGAACGGTTCCCGGCCCAGGTCTTCGACCGCTGCTCGATCAGTGAGAGTAAGGCGCAGGTCCTCGACGCCCACCTCACCCAGCAGCGCCGCTCGATCATCGTCGATCCGTCGGACCGCGATCAGGCGACGCTGCAGTCGGCCCAGACGGTCCAGATCGATCGGCTCCGTTACCCCGATGGCACCGAGACCGAGCCGAAGATGGCACCCGCAGGGACCCCGCGGACATGCAAAGACGGACTCCTGAGCGCCAACATCGACCGGGTCTCGGTCGACCGGAAGACCGCGGTGCCCAATGGCAACGTGAGTTCCCTGCAACTCGAGGCCGCACCCCAGGGCGTCAACCCCGCCGACGTGTCGGTCGAGCTGCCCGGCCGCCAGGGCTTCCAATACAAGTTCGGTTTCGACGTCCAGAAGCGCTCCTATCTCGTCTACGACACGAACGTCCGCCTCGACGTCCCGGCGGAGTTCGTCGCCGAGAAGACGATCGACGGAGTCAAGACCTACGAGTTCGTCGCCGAGATTCCCGAGACCGACGTGTCGAACCTGCCCAACCCGCAGGGGGAAGCACCCCTGGGCTCGATCCTGACCATGCCGGCGAGCTGGTGGGGTATCTCGGGCCCGGGTGTACGGCCCAACGACTCGGTCACCATGCACCGGTATGCCACGGCCACCAAGCACATGTGGGTCGAGCCGGAGACCGGGATCATCGTCGACGGTATGGAGGATCAGTACCAATACTTCCGCTCGCCGGATCAGAGCGACGCCACCCCGCAACCGGTGCGCGATTTCGAGATGACTGTGCTCAAGGGCCGGTTCAAGTGGGCGGATTCGACGGTCTCCGGTCAGGCAAGCCGCGCCGACGAGAACGTCGGACTGCTCAAGCTCGCCAGCTTCTGGCTGCCGCTGATCCTCGGCGTCATCGGCGTCGCACTGCTGGGCCTGTGGGGCTTCCTGTTCTGGCGGTCGCGCCGCTCGGGCTCCGACGACACGCCCCCCGCGGACACCACCGAGGGCGATGAACCGATCGAGCCGGAGACCGGGTACGGGGCCGCTGCCGATGACCAGTCGACCAGCCCCTGGGACCGGCCGACCGAGCAGATCCCGCGCGTGCAGGATTCCCCGGGTGATACACCGACGCAGAACTTCTCCCCACCTGGGCAGGATGGGCCCACCCAGGAGTTCCGGCGCCCGCCGAGCGAGTAGCCCCACCCCGGGGGTTCCGGCGCCCGCCGGGCGAGTAGCCCACCGGGGGTTCCGGCGCCCGCCGAGCGAGTAGCCCCACCCCAGGAGTTCCGGCGCCCGCCGAGCGAGTAGCCCCACCCCGGGGGTTCCGGCGCCCGCCGGGCGAGTAGACACCTCCTCCTCCGACGCCCCGGGGCTCCCCGACAACGACACCGCGGCCGGTGACCCGAAGGTCACCGGCCGCGGTGTGTGGAGTTCAGATCCTCGTGGATGAGAGCAAGGATCAGAAGAAGGCGGGGCGGAAGGTCGTGGCCCACGATTGCTTGAAGTCGCTCTCCCAGTAGTCCCACCAGTGCACGCCGTCGGGGGTGATATGCGTGGTCAGCTTGACGCCGGGCACCAGCGCGACGCGACCGATGTACATCTGGCTGCTCACCGACGCGGCCACCTCGAGCGGCACCATCTGCGAGAACTTCACCGGGTTGAAGTTGGCGCTGGTCGGATCGACCGACGTGTCGTACCGGCTACCGAGCCCGCTGCCCGACGACACATACACATACTTACCGGCCAGGTTGCCTGCGCTCAGGAACGGGTCGTTCTGGAACCACTGCCCGGCCGGGAAGAGGCCCCACATGTTGGTCGGGTCACCGCCCATCTCGGCCACCGACAGCTGGATGCCCTGGGTGAAGCCGGGGAAGGTGACCGTCGGGTAGCCGCTGTAGGAGGCGACCGCCTTGTAGAAACCGGGGTGACGCGACGCGAGGTTCAGCGCCGAGGTACCCGACATCGACAGACCGGCGATGCCGTTGCGACGGTTGTCGCTGTTGTGCTTGCGGGCCATGTACGCCGGCAGTTCGCGTGTGAGGAAGGTCTCCCACTTGTTGACGCCGAGCTTCGGGTCGACCTGATCCCAGTCGGTGTAGAAGCTGCCCCCGCCACCGAACGGAATCGCGACGTTGACGCCCTTGCCGACCATGAAGTCGTCGACGTCGGTGTTCTGCAGCCAGCCGCTGGTGTTGTTCGGGGCCCGCAGACCGTCGAGGACATAGAGGGTGGGCTTGGGGCCCCCGCCACCACCGTCGACGATGCGCACCGGGATGTTGCGGTGCATCGCCGCGGAGTAGACGTACTCGGTGGTTCCGGCCGCCTGCGCGGTGGGTGCGGCCACCACGGCGCCGCCGGTCGCGGCCACGAGGGCGACGAGTCCGGCGACGAGGCGCCTACGGGCACGTGTCAGCATTAACAATCCTTACGATCTTGACCTCGAACAAAGGGCAACGGTCACTCTCAGGGGATTCTAAGGCTGAACTCCCCCGCCCGATCCCCGTCGTGAGGCAGTGTAACGGCTCGATAACGCTCCGGCAAAGGCAAGTGACGTGCCCCGTGACCGGCGGCTCGGTCGCAGCCACGACACCACCGAGGGCACAACCAGCGCATTTCGCCGGCTCCCCAGGCGACCGGTTCCCCCGGCGCATTCTCCCGACGACGCGCGCCACGGCGCTGTTATCCGATTGCTCACCCAACGGTGACCAGCCGGTCACGATCCCGTCGTTTTCGGACCGGTCCCGGCGCGACGACCCGAGGGCCAAGTGGTCCTGTTCATAAATTCGTCCGGGGTGTTCGGTGGAGCGATGGGCGACTGGCAAGGCGGAGGAGTGAGCGATGACAGCGTCATCGTGATCGACGACAACGCAGCCAGTCGTTCATCGAACGCCGAAGACCCCCGACGAATTTGTGGACAGGACCACTAAGGTCGACATCAATCGACACGAGGAGGGCGTGTGAGCCAGCAGCAAGCCGACGCAGTCGTGGTGGGGTCCGGCTTGGCCGGCCTCGTGGCGACCTACGAGCTCACCCGAGCCGGACGCAAGGTCATCGTCGTCGACCAGGAGAACCGCAACAACCTCGGGGGCCAGGCGTTCTGGTCGCTGGGCGGACTCTTCCTCGTGGACAGTCCCGAGCAACGGCGCCTCGGTATCAAGGACTCCGCCGAACTGGCCCTGCAGGACTGGATGGGGTCGGCCGGTTTCGACCGCGACGACGAGGACTTCTGGCCCCGACAGTGGGCCCGCGCCTACGTCGATTTCGCGTCGACCATCAAACGCCAGTACCTCCACGACCTCGGCTTGCGGATCACGCCCATCGTCGGATGGGCCGAACGGGGCGGTGGATTCGCCGACGGCCACGGCAACTCGGTGCCCCGATTCCACCTGACCTGGGGTACCGGACCCGAAGTGGTCCGCGTCTTCGCCGATCCGGTGCTCGAGGCCGAGAAGCGCGGCCTGGTCGAGTTCCGCTTCCGTCATCGCGTCGACGAACTCGTCATGGAGGAGGGCGCGGCCGTCGGGGTCCGCGGAGCGATCCTCGAGCCCACCGACCTGGAGCGCGGTGTCGCGTCGTCGCGGGAGGTCGTCGGCGATTTCGAGGTCCGGGCCGGCGCGGTGATCGTCACCACCGGCGGCATCGGACACAACCACGACCTGATCCGGCAGAACTGGCCGACCGAGCGGCTCGGCCCCGCGCCGTCGACGATGATCTCCGGGGTTCCCGCCTATGTCGACGGCCGGATGCTGGGCATCGCCGAGTCCGCCGGCGCCAGTCTGGTGAACCGCGACCGCATGTGGCACTACACCGAGGGCATCCACAACTGGGACCCGATCTGGCCCGACCACGCCATCCGCATCATCCCCGGTCCGTCGTCACTATGGCTCGACGCGAACGGCAACCGGCTCGTCCCGCCGAACTTCCCCGGCTTCGACACCAACGCGACGATGAAGGAGATCCTGGCCACCGGTCACGACTACTCCTGGTTCATCCTCACCCAGAGCATCATCGAGAAGGAGTTCGCGCTGTCGGGGTCGGAGCAGAACCCCGACATCACCAGCAAGGACATGAAGTTCGCGTTCAAGAGCCGCCTGGCCAAGGGCGCACCCGGTCCGGTCGACGCGTTCACCAAGCACGGCATCGATTTCGTGGTCCGCGACAACCTCCCCGAACTCGTCGCCGGCATGAACGCCATCGCCCGCGGACCGAAACTCGACCTGCAGCAGATCGAACTGGTGATCTCGGCCCGCGACGCCGAGGTCGACAACAAGTTCTCCAAGGACGCGCAGTTGATGGCCATCACCAACGCGCGACAGTACCTCGGCGACAAACTCACCCGGGTCGCCAAACCACACCGCCTGCTCGATCCCGACCACGGACCATTGATCGCCGTCCGGCTCAACATCCTGACCCGCAAGACGCTCGGCGGGCTGGAGACCAACCTCGACTCGCAGGTGATGCGCCCGGACGGGACGGCCTTCGACGGACTGTTCGCCGCGGGTGAGGTCGCCGGCTTCGGCGGTGGCGGGGTGCACGGCTACAACGCGCTGGAGGGCACGTTCCTCGGCGGCTGTATCTTCTCCGGCCGGGCCGCCGGCCTCGCCGTCGCGCGCGACTGACCATCTCGCCTCGCGTCATGTCGTACGGACGTACCGGAACGCGCCGTCGGCTAGAGTGGCCATCGTGCCGGTTCCCCAGACGATCCTGACACGCAAGACGAAACACGCCCTCTTCCTGGTCCTCACCATCGACTCCGGCGGTGAGGACGCCGTCCGCGACACGCTGGGGGATCTCGGGTCGCTGACCAACGCCGTGGGATCACGCGCACCAGACGCCGCGCTGGCCGCCATCGTCTCCATCGGATCGCAGGCCTGGGATCGTCTCTTCGTCGGCCCGCGGCCCCGGTCGCTGCGGCCGTTCGTCGCCTGCGAGGGCGAGGTACACACCGCGCCGGCCACGCCTGCCGATCTCCTCCTTCACATCAAGGCCGATCGGATGGATCTGTGCTTCGAGGTGGGACGACTGGTGATGTCTGCGCTCGGTGATGCCGTGAGGGTCGCCGACGAGGTGCACGGATTCCGCTACTTCGACCTGCGTGACCTGATCGGCTTCGTCGACGGCACCGAGAACCCGGTCGGGCAGGCGGCCGTCGACGCGATCACCGTCGGCGACGAGGACGCTGCGTTCGCCGGCGGCAGCTATGTCGCGATCCAACGCTATGTTCACGACCTGACCGCGTGGAACGCCCTGCCGGTCACCGAGCAGGAAGCCGCCATCGGCCGCACGAAGCTCGACAACATCGAGATGGACGACGACGTCAAGCCGACGAACTCGCATATCGCGCTCAACGTGGTCGAAGGCGCCGACGGCAACGAGATCGACGTGGTCCGCGACAACATGCCCTACGGCGACGCCTCGGGCACCGGGGACCGCGGCACCTTCTACATCGCCTACTCGGCCGGACCCGACGTCACCGAACAGATGCTGCGCAAGATGTTCATCGGTGACCCGCCGGGCAACCACGACCGCCTTCTCGACTTCACGACCGCCGTGAGCGGAGCGCAGTTCTACACCCCCACCGTCGACTTCCTCGAGAACCTCCCCGACCCACCCGAGGCCGAACGGCAGTCGGCCGACGCCGATCCCGAGCGTGACGAGCCAACCCGACCACATCCATCCGATGGCTCCCTGGGCATCGGATCGCTGCACTGAGCCCTACCCGTCTGACACCGGCCGACCGAGGAGGTAGTCCATGAACAACCTGCACCGCGAGCTCGCCCCGATCTCCGCCGCCGCGTGGGCCGAGATCGAGGAGGAGGCCACCCGCTCGTTCAAGCGCAACAGCGCGGCCCGGCGCCTGGTCGACGTCAACGGCCCCCTCGGTCTCGACGTCGCGTCGGTGACCCTGGGTCATCGGTCGAAGATCGACCCGCCGGGTGAGGGCATCGTCGCCCACACCCGGCTGGCGCAGCCGCTGATCGAACTCAAGGTGCCGTTCACGCTGCGCCGCGAGGCCATCGACGACGTCGACCGCGGCTCGCAGGACTCCGACTGGGATCCGGTGCGCGACGCGGCCGCGCAGCTGGCGCATGCCGAGGACCGGGCGGTCTTCGAGAGCTACGCGGCGGGCGGCATCAGCGGGCTGCGCGCGTCGGCGTCGGCCACCCCGATCGACCTGCCGGCCGAGGTTCGCGACTACCCGGAGGCGCTCGCCCAGGCGACCACCGCGCTGCGGTTGGCCTCGGTGGAGGGCCCGTATTCGCTGGCGCTGTCGGCGGACGTCTACCAGCTCGTGAACGAGACGTCCGACCACGGCATCCCGATCCGCGATCACCTGCAGCGGATGCTCGTCGGCGGCGGCGACATCGTGTGGGCCCCCGCGATCACCGGCGCCTTCCTGCTCAGCACGCGCGGCGGCGACTTCGAACTCAGCATCGGCCAGGACGTGTCGATCGGGTACGACTCCCACGACTCCGAGACGGTGACCCTGTACTTCCAGGAATCGTTCACCTACCTGACCTACACGCCCGAGGCGGTCGTGCCGTTCACCTTCGCGGGCTGAGCGACCGCCCATGACCAAAACCTCGACGAGCTCGGTCCCCGCGGAACGTCTGCTCGACCACATCCGGCCCGGCTGCAACGTGATCGCCCCGCTGTATGCGGCGGAACCCGAATCACTGCTCGACGCCCTCGAGGCGGGCAACGAGCAGCTCTCGGGGGTGCGGGTGCACCAGATGAGCGCGGTCACCGAACGCGCCTACATCCGTGGCGAGTTCGGCGACCGACTCCGCCACGTGGACTACTTCCTCTCACCGGCCACCCGACAGGCGTTCTGGAACGGCACCTGCGACCTCGTGGCGAGCCACTTCTCCGAGACGCCGACCCTGCTGCGCGCCCTGCACGGACCGAAGATCGTCATCACCGGTGCGAGCATGCCCGACGAACACGGCTACTTCTCACTCGGCACCAACGCCGAATACTGCGCCGCGCTCATCGGCGAGATGCCGTTCTTCCTCGAGGCCAACCACCAGATGCCCCACACCTACGGCGAGAACCACATCCACATCAGCCAGATCGTCGGCTGGACCGAGGTCGACCGCCCCCTCTTCGAGACCCACACCAACGGCGACGACCCGCGCGATCACGCCATCGCCGAGCACATCGTCGACCGCATCCCCGACGGGGCGTGCATGCAGTTCGGCATCGGTACCGTGCCCGACCGGATCGCCGCCCTACTCACGGGCCATCGCGACCTGGGCATCAACACCGAGGTCATCACCGACGGCGTGATGCGCCTGGTGCAGTCCGGTGCGGTGACCGGCGCCCGAAAGACGCATCACCGCGCCAAGCATGTGGCGACGTTCTGTCTGGGCTCACGTGAACTGTACGACTGGATCGACTCGAACCCGGGGGTGGCGCTGCTGCCTGTCGACCAGACCAACGATCCGCGTCTCATCGGCGAGGAGACCAATGTGGTCTCCATCAATGCCACCACCGAGGTCGACCTGATGGGGCAGGCGGCCAGCGAGACCATCGCGGGCCGCTACTGGTCAGGGTCGGGCGGACAGGTGGATTTCGCGCGCGGCGCCCTGTATTCCGACGGCGGGCAGGGCTTCCTGGTCACCCGCGCGACGACGTCGAAGGGCAACAGCCGGATCACCGCACGACTGTCGCCCGGCAGTGTGGTCACCACCCACAAGAACACCATCGACAACGTCGTCACCGAATACGGGATCGCGATGCTGCGGGGCCGGAGCCTACGAGAGCGCGCCAGCGCACTGATCGCGATCGCGGCCCCTGAACATCGCGACGACCTCACCCGGGCGGCGCGGGAATCGGGATTTCTCTGAGGGACTCTCCGGGGTCTACCCGTCCGGAGCCGCGGAAATCGCATCGCGTCTCGTCGGTGGATCTTGCTAGCGTCATCGGAGTGATCTCGTCATGCTGATTCAGCTCATCCGCACGTATGTGTCGCGGTATCGCACGAACATCATGGCCGTCGTGGCCCTGCAGCTCGTCGCGACCGGGGCGATGCTGTACCTGCCGACGCTCAACGCCGACATCATCGACAACGGCGTGGCACGCGGCGACACCGACTACATCCTGCGCATCGGCGGCTGGATGCTGGTCATCACCGTCGCCCAGGTGATCTGCACGGTCAGCGCGCAGTACTTCGGTGCGCGGGCCGCGCTCGGCTCCGGCCGCGACATCCGCCACGACCTGCTGCACCGGGTCAACACCTTCTCCGCCCGCGAGGTCGGCTCGTTCGGCGCGCCCTCGTTGATCACCCGCACCACCAACGACGTGCAGCAGGTGCAGATGCTCATCGTGATGAGCACCATGATCCTGGTCATGGCCCCGATCATGTGTGTCGGCGGGATCGTGATGGGCATCCGGGTGGCGGCCGGATTGTCGTGGGTGCTGGTGGTGGCCGTGCCGGTGCTCGGCGTGACGATGGGCGTCATCATCGGCCGGATGATCCCCGGCTTCCGGGCGATGCAGGACCGTATCGACAACATCAACCGTGTGCTGCGCGAGCAGATCACCGGCATCCGTGTCGTGCGCGCATTCGTCCGCGAACGCCACGAGATCGCACGGTTCTCGGTCGCCAACGACCAACTGGCGGACGCCACGCTGCGCGTCGGGCGCATGATGGCGCTGATGTTCCCGGTGGTCATGCTGATCACCAACGTGACCATCGTCGCGATCATCTGGTTCGGCGGACACCGGGTGTCCGACGGCACCGTGGAGATCGGTGCGCTCACCGCAATGATCACCTACGTCATGCAGATCATGATGTCGGTCATGATGGCGTCGTTCCTGGCGATGATGGCGCCGCGCGCGGCGGTGTGCGCCGAACGCATCACCGAGGTGCTCGGCACCGAGACGTCGGTGCACCCGCCGGCGAGCCCGGTCGGCTTCGCCGGCGACCCGGCCGCCGTCGAGTTCCGGCATGCGGAATTCCGGTATCCGGGCGCCGACGCCCCCGTGCTGTCGGACATGACCTTCCGGGTCGGGCCCGGCACCACCACCGCCATCGTCGGGTCGACCGGTTCGGGGAAGACGACACTGCTCGGGCTGGTGCCCCGCCTCATCGACGCCACCGACGGTGAGGTGCTCGTCGGCGGGACGGACGTGCGACGCCTCGATCCCGACGCGTTGCGGGCGGTCATCGGACTCGTTCCGCAGCGGCCATACCTGTTCTCCGGCACCGTCGCCTCCAACGTCCGGCACGGCAAACCCGACGCCACCGACGACGAGATCTGGGAGGCGCTGCGGGTCGCACAGGCCGAGGACTTCGTACGGGCGATGCCCGAGGGGCTCGACACCCCGATCGCGCAGGGCGGTACGACGGTGTCGGGCGGTCAGCGCCAGCGCCTGGCCATCGCGCGGGCGGTGATCCGTCGGCCGTCGGTCTATCTGTTCGACGACGCGTTCTCGGCGCTGGACCTGGCCACCGACGCGCGGCTGCGGGCGGCGCTCAGACCTGCCACTGCCGATGCCGCGGTCGTCATCGTCGCGCAGCGCATCTCGACGATCATCGACGCCGACCAGATCGTGGTGCTCGACCGCGGGCGCATCGTCGGCCTCGGGACCCACGACGATCTGCTCGAGACGTGCCCGACCTACGCCGAGATCGCCCAGTCCCAGCTCGCGATCGGTGACCCCGCATGACCCGCCCCGGTGCCGGCGGCCCGCCGATGATGCGCGGCCCGGTCGAGAAGGCCCGGTCGTTCGGGCCGTCGGTGCGTCGTCTGCTGAGTCTGTTGCTGTCCTATCGGGGTTTCATGGCGGTCATCCTGGTGGCCATCGTCGTCTCGGTGGCGCTGACCGCGGTCGCGCCGCGGGTCCTCGGTCATGCCACCGACCTGATCTTCGACGGCGTCATCGGCCGGATGCTGCCGGCCGGGCTCACCAAGGACGAGGCGGTGACCGGCCTGCGGGCCCGCGGCGACGAGACATTCGCCGACATGGTCGGCTCGATGAACGTGATCCCCGGCGTCGGCGTCGACTTCGCGGCCGTCGGGCGGGTGCTGCTGATCGTCCTGGCCCTGTATGTGGGTTCGGCAGTGCTGTCGTGGTTGGCGGCCTATCTGCTCAACATCGTCGTGGTGGGTACGATCCGCGGCCTGCGCGCCGACGTCGAGGACAAGGTGCATCGTCTCCCGCTGCGCTACTACGACACGATCCCCCGCGGCGACCTGCTCAGCCGGGTGACCAACGATCTCGACAATCTGTCGCAGAGTCTGCAGCAGACCATCTCGCAGTTCCTCAACTCGGTCCTGACGGTGATCGCGCTGCTGGCCATGATGATCTGGATCTCGCCGCTGCTGGCCGTCATCGCGGTCCTCACGGTGCCGCTCGCGTTCGGCGCCACCGCGTTCATCGCGAAGCGCTCCAAGCCGCATTTCATGGCCCAATGGTCCTCGACCGGCAAACTCAACGCCCAGGTCGAGGAGGCGTTCACCGGACATGAGCTGGTCAAGGCGTTCGGTCGCCAGCACGAGATCGAGGCGACCTTCGACGAACGCAACGACAAGCTCTACGAGTCGAGTTGGCGCGCCCAGTTCATCTCGGGCGTGATCATGCCGACCATCATGTTCCTGGGGAACCTGAACTACGTCGCGGTCGCCGTCGTCGGTGGTCTGCGGGTCGCGTCCGGGTCGTTGAGCCTCGGCGAGGTGCAGGCGTTCATCCAGTACTCCCGGCAGTTCACCCAGCCGCTCACCCAGATCGGCTCGATGTTCAACCTGATGCAGAGCGGTGTCGCGTCGGCCGAACGCATCTTCGACATCCTCGACGCCGAGGAGGAGTCCCCCGACCCGGTCGATCCCCACACTCCCGCCGACGACCACGGGCTGATCGCCTTCGACGACGTGTCGTTCCGCTATGAGCCGGACACGCCGCTGATCGAGAACCTGTCGCTGGTCGCCGAACCCGGCCACATGGTGGCCATCGTCGGGCCGACCGGCGCCGGCAAGACCACCCTGGTGAACCTGATCATGCGGTTCTACGACGTCGACGCCGGCCGGATCTGTGTCGACGGGGTGGATTCGCGGCGCATGACCCGTGACGACCTCCGCGAACGCATCGGGATGGTGCTGCAGGATTCGTGGCTGTTCGGCGGCACCATCTACGACAACATCGCCTACGGCGATCCGACCGCCACCCGGGCCGAGGTGATGGAGGCGGCGATGCTCAGCCATGTCCACCATTTCGTCCGGACCCTGCCGGACGGCTACGACACCGTCATCGACGAGGAGGGCGGCGGGGTGAGTGCCGGCGAACGCCAGCTGATCACGATCGCCCGTGCGTTCCTCGCCAAACCGACCATCCTGATCCTCGACGAGGCCACCAGTTCGGTGGACACCCGCACCGAGCTGCTGATCCAGCAGGCGATGGCGAACCTGCGCACCGACCGCACCAGTTTCGTCATCGCGCACCGGCTCTCGACGGTCCGCGACGCCGACGTCATCGTCGTGATGGAGGACGGACACATCGTCGAGCAGGGCAACCACGACCAGCTGCTCGCCGCGCAGGGCGCCTACTGCCGGCTCTACAACAGCCAGTTCGCGGGGCCGGTCGAGGCGACCTGAACGGAGGTCCCGGCCGTCAGTGCTCGCGGCCGGGTTCGAGCGCCGCGACGATCCGGGTCTCGAGTTGTTGGGCGGCCGGCGGCGGCACGACGATGAGGCCCTCGAGTTCGTCGCGCGCCTTCCGATAGGCGGCCTGCCGTTCGGCCGGGGTCGCGGCCTCGTCGCCGGCGATCGCGACGAGCCGGCGCGCCCGCTCCAGCCGCTCCCGCTCCACCGGTGAGAAGTCGGACTGCTTGCGACGACGTGCCTCCCGCTCGGCCGCGTCGAAGGCAGTCGCATACTCGCCGACAGCGTCGCGATACTCGGCGAACACCGCGGGGTCGAGCAGTTCATCGGGATCGGTGGGACGCAGATCATCGGCGCGCACCTTGGCCTTGTGAAATGCCAAGGTCAGCGGTTCGCGCAGATCGGTCATCATCGGGTACTGGATCAGGGTCGCGAGGTCGAGTTCGTAGCCGAACCAGCGGTCGTTCACGTCGTCGTGACGGGCGAAGGTCTTGGTGATCGCCGACCGGCTGGTCTGGGTGATCCGCAGTTGCTCGATCTGCGCGTTGGCCTTGATCCGCTCCAGCTCGATCTTGTCGCGGCGGCGCTTCTCGTTGTAGGCGGCGATCCGCGCAGCCCACCCCCCGACGACACCGCCGATCGGAAAGATCAGCCACCAGAAGTCGCCGGCGAAGTTCATCATGCCGCCCACGCTTCAACTGTACCGACGCCGTCATTTCACCGACCTACTCTGCTGGTATGGCCGACCCGAATGCCGAGCACCTCCATCCCGAATCCGTGCAGCAATGGCACGACTGGCTCGCCGATCACCACGACACCTCCGGTGGCGTGTGGTTTGTGTTCTGGCGCAGAGAGTCCGGTCGTGAGCCGCTCGACTACGACGAGGTGGTGCGCGAAGCCCTGTGTTGGGGCTGGGTGGACGGCCACACCCGCACGCTCGACGAGGATCGACGCAGCATGTGGTTCACCCGCCGCGGCCGCAACAGCGCCTGGGCGGCCAGCAACAAGGCACGCGTGGCCGACCTCCTCGCCGCCGGTCGCATGCAACCCGCCGGTCAGGCCGTCATCGACGAAGCGAAACGCCGCGGGCTGTGGAATCTGCTCGACGACGCCGAGGCCCTGATCGAATCGCGCGAACTCACCGCCGCGCTCGACGCCGACTTGGCGGCTCGCGCGAACTGGGACGCCTTCCCGCCGAGCGCCCGGAAGTCCGCGCTCGCCCAGATCGCCTTCGCCAAGCAGCCGGCGACGAAGACGAAACGCATCGCCACGATCGTGGAGAAGGCCGCCCGCAACGAACGGCCCTGACCCGAGAACCGTCCCTACAGATCCGGAATCGGCAGGTCGAGATTGGGTGCGATGATCCCGCCGTCGACCTCGAGGATCTTGCCGGTGACATACGCTCCGGCCGGCGACGCCAGGTAGAGCGCGGCCGCGGCGACATCCTCGGGGTCGCCGAGCCGCCGCATCGGGGTGGCGTTCTCGATGGCGTTTCGCATGTCCTCGTCGGCGGCGACGATGTCGAGTGCCGAGGTCGCGATCGCTCCCGGCGCGATGCCGTTCACTCGGATCTTCGGGTTGAGGTCCATTGCGGCAAGACGTGTGTAGTGCGCGAGCGCCGCCTTCGCGGTTCCGTACGCGGCGAACGCACGGCCGGGCAGACGACCCATCGTCGAGGTCATGTTGATGATCGATCCGCCGTCGTCGTTGTCCAGCAGGCGCGGGACCGCGGCCGTCACGAGTGCATGGGCAGTGGTGACGTTGAAGGTGAACGCCTCGACGAGGTGCTCGGGTGTGGTGTCGAGCAAGGGCCTCGGCATCGCGCCGCCGACGTTGTTGACGACGATGTCGAGCCGCCCGAACTCGTCGACCGCGGTCTGCGCCAGGCCGGCCGCACTGGCGGGATCACTCAGGTCGGCCACCACGACGTGGGCGCGTCGCCCGGCCGCGAAGACCCGGGCGGCGACCATGTCGAGGTCGGCCTGGGTGCGCGCGGAGATCACCACATCGGCACCCGCCTCGGCGAACGCGACGGCGATCGCCGCCCCGAGCCCGCGACCTGCCCCGGTCACCACGGCGACCTTGTCGTCGATACGGAATCTGTCCAGGATCACGCCCAGAGCATGCCACGCCGGACCCACGACGAGACCACGCTCTGTAGAAAATGCGGTCGGTCAGTAATCCCGTCCCGGCTCGACCACCGAGAGCAGGATCTCACCGGCGGCGAAACGACGCAGATTCTCCGCGAGGAACGGGGCCATGACGCGTGTCAGCCCCGACGCCGGGTTAGCCACGTGCGGGGTGATGATGACGTTGGGCAGCGACCAGAGCGGATCGTCGTCGGCGGGCGGTTCCGGATCGGTGACGTCGAGGGCGGCGCCGGCGATCTGACCGTCGCGCAACGCGGCGACCAGCGCATTCTGGTCGACGAGGGGGCCGCGCGCGACGTTGACGACCCAGGCGTGCGCAGGCAACGTCGCCAGGGACTTCGCGTTGATGAGGTGGTGGGTCTCGGCGGTGGCGGGGGCCGCGAGCACCACGTGGTCGGTCTGCCCCCAGACCTCGTCGGTTCGCGCCGACGGCAACGTCACCGCGGCGCCGTCGACGGGTCGTCCGGAACGGTTCACCGCGATGACTCGCGCACCCGAAGCAGTCAGTCGGGGGATGAGCGAGGCCGCGATGCCACCCGCGCCGATGATGGCGACGGTCGAGGAGTGCAGTGACCGCACGGCGGTGTCGATCGGCTGCTTGTCCCAGTGCCGCAGCACCGCGCTGTTGATCTGCCGCAATCCGGCGAGGAGCAGTGCGAGCGCATGTTCGGCGACGTTCTCGGCGTAGAAGCCGGACGCGTTGGTCCAGATCCGCCGGTTGTCGATGACACCTGCCGTCACGAAATCCTCGATGCCGGCGGTCTTGAGGGCCACCCATTCGACGTGATCCGGGAGGTCCGGGAACTCCGACGGCGGTCCGATCCACACGAGGATCCGGGCCTCGCCGAGGCCGACGATCCGAGCGCCCACCGATTGGACGGCCGCGGCCAGATGCTCGTCACGAGTGGGTTCGATGGCGACCTGCAGCGCGTCGCTCATCGTCGCGACCCCGCGATCTGGCGTGCGGCGGTCGTGGCGAGTTCGTCGGCGATCTCGTTGTAGTGATCGCCGTTGTGGCCCTTCACCCACTTCCAGGTGACCTCGTGGCGTTCCTCCTCGTCGACGAGGCGACGCCAGAGGTCGGCGTTCTTCACCGGTTTCTTGTCGGCGGTCTTCCAGCCGTTGCGCTGCCAGCCGGACACCCACTTGGTGATGCCGTTGCGGACGTAGTTCGAATCGGTGTAGATGACGACCCGCGACGGCTTGGTGAGGGCCGCGAGGCCCTCGATGGCGCCGGTGAGTTCCATCTTGTTGTTCGTGGTGTCCGGGTCGGAGCCGGAGATGCGCTTTTCGTGATTGCGATAGCGCAGCACCGCACCCCAGCCACCCGGACCGGGATTGCCCAGACAGGCGCCATCGGTGGAGATCTCCACGAGGTCGCCGCCGCTTGTTCCGGTGGAGGCATCGGACTGGGGGTGATTGAACACAGCTTCGGTCACTCATCGAAGGGTACTCACCCGCCCCTGCTTTCCCGTCGTCCGCGGGCGACCCGCTCGCCGAAAATAGGGGCAATTTCCCCATGTCGATCTGCTGCATATCGACGATCGTCAAATACGCCCGAAACACACGATCTGGGCACAACCTCGACCAACAGGAGTAGCACGATGAACATTCACGGGAAATCCCGACTACTGACCCGGGCTGTTGCCGCAACGGCGCCCGCCACGCTGGCGGTGCTCGGTGTCCTCGGCATGACCGCACCCACCGCAACCGCGTTGCCCATCAGCAATCTGCAGAGCGAATGCCGCCAGGCCAACGGCCAGTGGGTTGTCGAGTACAGCACCAACTCGACCGGTATCCGGTACGTGAGCGGTTACGAATGCTGGTACCGCGACATCAACGGCGACCAGTACGTCGATCTCTACGATCGCAAGGGTAACTATCAGGGCACCGGCTAGATAGGGTGTACGCATGCCGACCTGGGATCCGGACCGATACCTCCAATTCGCCGACGCCCGCGCCCGACCATTTCTCGATCTCATCGCACAGATTCCCACCAACCCCAGGATGATCGTCGATCTCGGTTGCGGTCCAGGCCATCTCACCAAGCACCTGCGCGCCCGCTGGCCGGACGCGCAGGTGCTCGGCATCGATTCGTCGGACAAGATGATCGATCAGGCCTTCCGAGACAACACCGACCCGCACGCGAACTACGACATCGCCGACGTCGCCACCTGGACACCGGATCAGCCGGTCGACCTCTTCGTCTCCAACGCGGTGTTCCAGTGGGTACCGCATCAGTTCGAGGTGATCGAGCGGTTGCTCGACCACTTGACCGACGGTGGCGTCTTCGCCGTCCAGGTCCCCGACAACAGCGACGCCCGGACCCACCGAACCCTGGCCGCGCTCGCCGAGGACCCTCGATTCGCCGAGCAGCTGTCGTCGGTGCAACGTCAGTCGGGACTCGGTGCCATGGAATACGTGACCTTCTTCAGCGAGCACGGCTTGGACATCAACGCCTGGTCGACGACCTACATTCACGTCCTGAACGGCGACGATCCCGTCTACCACTGGATCTCGGGAACGGGCGCACGTCCGTTCCTCGACGCCCTCGACGGCGAACTGCGCGACGAGTACATCGGCGAACTCAAGGCCCGGCTGAAAGACGCGTACCCCGAGGGTCCGTTGGGCACGGTCCTGCCGTTCCGTCGCAGTTTCGCGGTGGCCACCCGCCACTGATCCACGGTCACCGGGCGCCGCGATCAGCGTGCGCCCGGTCGGGCACCGGTGTAGACGCCTTCGGGCCGGAACCGAAGGCGGCGTTCGCCATACTCCTCCATTGCATGCGCCGTCCAGCCCGCCATGCGCGACAGCGCGAACATCGTCTCGGCCGCGTCCGGCCGCATCCGGTATTTCACCGCAACCGCCGCGAGTGCGAAATCCGAATTGGCGAAGGATGATTCGGGAAGAAGCCGCAGAATTGCGTCGACCGCCGGTAACACGCGCCGATCACCACCGCCGGTCCGTCCGAGCATATCGAGCAGTGCGTCCGCGCGCGGATCGCGGTGGCGGTACACCACATGCCCGGTTCCGGGGATGGGATCGCCGGCGTGGAGCTGTTGCGCGACCGCACCTTCCGGATCATCGAGCGCTCTCGAGAGGAACCGGAACGCCAGCGTCGTCGCGCCGCCGTGGACCGGACCGTCGAAGGCACCGAGTCCGGCCCCGAGTACGGCATAGATGCTGCCCCGGGCGCTTGCCGCCACCCGCGCGGCGACCGCACTCGCCGAGAGATCGTGATCGGCCAGCAGGACCAGGGCGGCGTTGAGCAGCGCCACCTTGCGCGCCGACGACACCTCGTCGGTCAGGCACGGCCACATCCGGGCGGCAATCGACCCCGTTCCTTCGCCGCCGAGGGCGTCGACGCACGCCGAGATGGTGGTGGCGGCCTTCGCCGCCACCGCCGGCCGTTCGAGGAGATGACGCAACGGATCACGCGCACCCAGCGCGTCGACGGTGAGCCGGATCAGGTCCAACCCGCGTGCCCGCGGACCGGCCAGCGCCGGCATCGAACGCCGCAGATCGTCGTCGAGACACCCCGTGGGCCAATCGGTCTCGACATCCCACAGCAGCGCGGCAAGTTCCTCGTAGGGCGTGCCATGCGCCAAGTCGACCGCATCGTGTCCCCGGTAGTAGAGATGATCGTCCTCGAGCAGGGTGAGCCTCGTGTGGATGCGTTCGACGACACCGGCCGGCGCACGGCGGGATCGGCCCGACGCGAGTGCCTCTACCTCGTCCACCGCGAACACACTGCCGTCCACCCCGTCGATGCGGACACTCGTGATGCGCCCACGGCTCACGTACGCGTAGACGGTGGTCACCTTGACACCGAGTAGACGCGCCACCTGCTCACTGGTCAGGTAGTCACGGCCGTCGTGACGGATCGGCTTCGGGAAACGTCGGGTGTGAGTGCGGGACACATATTGATGAAATCAACATTGACGAGCTGGATCAATACCGCGCATCGTGTGGTTACGACGGCGCGTAATCGACTGCCGCACCGGAAATCACCACACGGAGGACACCCGCCATGGAACAGCTCATCGCACCGGAGGGACTCGCGAACGTCATCGTCGCCGACACCGAGATCGGTGACGTCCGAGGCGACGAGGGCTTCTACCACTATCGGGAATTCTCGGCGATCGATCTCGCCCGCACGCGTACCTTCGAGGAGGTCTGGTACCTGTTCGTGCACGGCGAGCCCCCCGACGACGCGCACCTCGACGCCTTCCGTTCCGCGACGGCACCGTTGCGGGACCTGCCCGACGAACTCGGCAGCCTGCTGCGGACCGCGGCGCTGCTCGGCGACGCACGCGACACACTGGCCGGCCTGCGGACCGTGTTGTCGGCGGCCGGGCCGGCGACCGGTGCACGGCCACTGTGGGACAGCGACGCCGCGACGACCCGCCTCGACACGTTGCGGGTGGCCGCGCTGACCCCGACGATCCTGTCCGCGATCCACCGCATCCGGTCCGGCGAGGAGCCGGTGGCACCCGACCCCGATCTCTCTGTCGCGGCGAACTGGCTCTATCAGCTGTCGGGACGGCGACCCGACCCGCGACACGCACGCGCCGTCGAACAGTATCTGATCGCCACGATCGACCACGGTTTCAACGCGTCGACGTTCACCGCCCGGGTCATCGCGTCCACCGGCGCCGACGTGTACGCCGCCGTGTGCGGGGCACTGGGGGCCTTCTCGGGGCCGTTGCACGGCGGGGCGCCCGACCGTGCCCTCGACGCCCTCGACGAGATCGCCCGCCACGGCGATGCCACCGCCTGGGCACGCGAACAGATCGCGGCCCGGCGCCGGATCATGGGGTTTGGTCACGCCGTCTACCGCACCCGCGACCCCCGCTCGGAACTGCTGCGATCGATCGCGCTCGAACTGGGCGGGCCCGTCGTCGAGCAGGCCGTCGACGTCGAACAGAAGGTGACCGCGGTACTGGCGCAGGCCCATCCCGACCAGCCGCGTTACGCCAACGTCGAGTTCTATGCCGGCGTGGTGATGGACGCCTGCGGGGTCCCGCGCTCGATGTTCACGCCGACGTTCGCGGTCAGCCGCGTCGTGGGGTGGTGTGCGAACATCGCCGAACAGGCCCGATCCCGCAAGATCATCCGGCCTCGCGCCCGCTACGTCGGACCGCCGCCGCGGGTCGTCGGGGACCGCTGAACGATCAGCCGAGGGCAGGTACCGTACTCACTGGTGACCGATAACGCCTGCATCTCGGTTCGGGCCTCGACATGTGGACATCGGTTCATTTCTGCAACACTGGCAACACTGGTTCGTCGGGTCCGCAGGGGGGTACCTCCATGTTCAGATGGCGTCTGCTCGTCGCCGGTGCCACCGCCGTGGTACTCGCGACCACCGGCACCGCCCTGGCGTCGGCACCCGCGCACGCCTCGGTGTGCAACCCGTTGGGCCCCACCGGCGGTGACGTCGGCTCCACCGGGAGTTCCGGTTCCACCGACATCGGACTCGGCAGTGCCGACTACGGCAGCTACCGCGCCGACGGCAAGAAGCCCCAGATGCCGCTGCCCAAGCTGCACGGGGCGAGCACCGCGATCCAATGGGTGACCGGGCCGCGCAGCCCCAACCGCACCGACCAGCGCTTCTCCATCACCTCCACCGACGTCGGCGTGCCCTGGGACAACGGATCCGGCCAGGTGCTGATGGCCTTCGGCGACACCTGGGGCCGGTGTGCCGGGCAGATGGTGTGGCGACACAACACCATGCTGCGCAGCGACGGCAAGCCCGACCTCGACAAGGGCATGACCTTCCCCGACGCCATCCCCGGGTCGATCCGGTCCGGTGCGGCGGTCACACCGCAGCATCCGACCTTCGCGCTGCCCCTGTTCAACGCGATCGGCGTGCGCAACGTCGAGGTGGGCCGGATCCCGACGTCGGGGATCGCGATCAACGGCGTGCAGTACCTGAGCTACATGTCGATTCATCGCTGGACCGGGCCCGGGCGCTGGATGACGAACTATTCCGCGATCGCCGTCTCTCGCGACAACGGCCAGACCTGGACCACCGTCAACGACACCATCCGCGCGAACTTCGACGTCACCCTTCCCGGCGTACGCCAGGTCCAACAGGGTCACAGTCGATTCCAGATGGGCGCCTTCCTGCGGTCCGGCGACTACATCTACCAGTACGGCACACCCAACGGGCGCCGCAGTTCCGCGTACCTGTCCCGCGTCCGTCCGGCCGACATCCTGAACCTGAACCGCTACGAGTACTACCGCGGCGGGGGCGCGTGGTCGCCGCGGCCGGCCGACGCGACCCCGATCATCGGTCAGCCGGTCAGCGAGATGTCGGTGGCCTACAACAACTTCCTTGGCAGGTTCGTCATGCTGACCGAACGGACCGGGAACATCATGATGCGCACCTCCCCGTCCCCGGAGGGCCCTTGGAGCGCAGAGAAGGTGCTCATCTCGCCCAACCAGACCCGCGGGCTCTATGCGCCCTACATCCATCCGCACTCGTCGGGCCGGTTCCTGTATTTCGTCACGTCCCGCTGGGACGACTACAACGTGATGCTGGTCCGCACCGACCTGTCGAAGGTCCGGTAACCCGAGGAGAGTCATGCCGCGACGTGTCGTCCTGATCCGCGCGATCAACGTCGGCGGTGCGAAACTCCCGATGGCCGATCTGCGGGAGATGGCCGCCGAACTCGGCGCCACCGACATCTCCACCTACATCGCGTCGGGCAACCTGCTGTGCACGACGCCAGGCGCAACGGACACATTCGATCGGGGCCTCGAGGAGGCGATCACCGCACGGTTCGGTTTCGAACGCGAGGTGATCAGCCGATCACCCGAAGAACTCGCCGCGGCCCTCGACGCCCACCCGTTCCCGGTCCTCGAACCGAGGTTCTCCTACGTCTACTGCCTCACCGGCCGCCCGGACCCCGACAAGGTCGCCGCATTCGAAGAGCGCGGCTTCGGCGACGACGTGTTCACCGTGATCGGCAGCGATCTGCACATCCGCTACGCAGAGGGTGCCGGGACGTCGAAGCTCACCGCACCGGTGATCGCCAAGGGCCTGGGCGTGCAGGGCACCGGCCGCAATCTGAAGACGATCCGTAAGCTGATCGAACTCGCGGGCGGGTGAGGGTGCCCGGAGAGTTCACCCCGCCCCGCCCCGGTCGGGCCCACCCCGATCTGCCTCGGCCTCGGCCTCGGCCGCGTGGTGTCGCAGCATGCGGACACGCAGGGCGTCGTAGATCGGCGGCGACCGTAGCCCCGACGCGACGACCACCGCCATCGCCCCGGAGATCAGCATCGGGATGGTGACCGAGGTGATCGCGGTCATCTCGATCACCAGAACCAGTCCGGTGAACGGCGCCCGCACGATCGACGCGAACAGCGCCGACATCCCGACGATGGCCATGGCCGAGGTGAGGTCCTGCGGCAACCCGGGCACCACGGCGTCGGTGATCTGGCCGCCGATCATGCCCATCAGGGCGCCCAACGCGAGGATCGGGGCGAAGATGCCGCCCGATGTCCCCGCCGAATACGAGATCGGACCGGCGGCGAAGCGCACCGCAACGTAGAGGAATGCGGCCGGCAGGGCGATGTGCTGACCGGCCAGGATCGTCTGAGCGA
>NZ_BAHC01000033.1 GCF_000298195.1 Gordonia rhizosphera NBRC 16068
TGATCGCCGAGTCCGGCGCCTACCCGCGACGACCCGTTCTGCCGTCCTATCTCGACGAGGACATGGTCCGGCAGGCCGAGGTCGCGCTGACCTGTCCGGAGACCGAGGAC
>NZ_BAHC01000032.1 GCF_000298195.1 Gordonia rhizosphera NBRC 16068
CTCGGCGTGTTCTGCCTCATCGATGCCGTTGTGCTCGTCCTCGGCACTGACCCGCCAACCCAGCGGCTTGAGCGCAAACGCGATGATCGCGGTCAGGACACCGGTGAATACCAGTGCGAACAGGGCGATCACGAGCTGGACGACAAGCTGCTTGTAGTCACCACCCCAGAACAGGCCGGTGTCCTTGGCGAGGAAGCCGATGCCGATGGTGCCCCACAGACCGGATACCAGGTGCACACCCACGACGTCGAGCGAGTCGTCGTAGCCGAGCTTGAACTTCAGCCCGATGGCCAGCGCCGAGAGAACACCGGCGATGACACCCAGGATCATCGAACCCACCGGGGTGAGAGCCCCACAGGCCGGGGTGATGGCGACCAGACCGGCGACGATGCCCGAAGCGGCTCCGACGCTGGTCATGTGCTTGTCACGGAACAGTTCGACGCCAAGCCAGCCGATCATCGCGGCGGCGGTGGCGGAGGTGGTGTTGATCCACACCATGCCCGCGGTCATGTCGGCGGCGAGTTCCGAACCGGCGTTGAAGCCGAACCAGCCGAACCACAGGATCGCCGCACCGAGCATGACGAATGGGATGTTGTGCGGACGGTAGGCGGTCTTGCCGAAGCCGCTGCGAATACCGATAATCAGCGCGAGCACCAGACCGGCCATACCGGCGTTGATGTGGACGACGGTGCCGCCGGCGAAGTCGATCGGTGCGACGTTGGCCTCGCCGTCGGTGCTGCCGAACATCCAGGATGCGAAGCCCGTCTCGGCACCCGACATGAGTCCGCCACCCCAAACCATGTGCGACAGCGGGAAGTACACGATCGTCGCCCACAGGACCGAGAACACCAGCCATGTCGAGAACTTCACACGCTCGGCGACCGAACCGCTGATCAGGGCGACCGTGATGACCGCGAAGGTCAGCTGGAACGCCAGGAACACCGTCGACGGGATCGAGCCGCCACCTGTGACCACCTGGGTGACCGTCTCACCGTTCTCGGTGACGTCCATCGTGTTACCGAGTTGGTCGCTTCCGAAGAGTGAGAACGGGTTGGCGAAGATGCCAAGGATGTCGTCGTCGCCGGTGATGCCATTGCCGAAGGACATCGAAAAGCCCCAGAGCACGTAGATGACGCTGACCGTGGCTATCGAGCCGAACGACATCATCATCATGTTGAGAACAGACTTCCCCCGCGAGAGCCCCCCGTAGAAGAAGGCCAGCCCCGGCGTCATGAACAGCACCAGCGCCGCACTCGCGAGCATCCATGCGGTGTCACCGGTGTCAGGTACGCCAAATGAACTATCTGGCAGTGCCAAAACCACTGTAAGAAACCTCCCTAGAATGCGCCGACGGCTCGGCGCCTCCAACGACTCTGTCGGCAGATGGTTTCGGCCGTGGTGCTCTCAGGTTTCATACATGTGAACCAGTGACCGTCTTATATTTCCGCCATGTAACAACGCAGGTCGTAGCTCAGCTGGATCTCAGGTGCGCCGAACGATCGTCGGCGAGGCTTTCGCGGTGACGAATCGGGGATGTGACCACAGCAACGTGCGGCCACAGCAAGGAGCGACTACAGCAAAGCGTCGACGAAGGCCTCGGGTTCGAACGGCGCCAGGTCGTCGGCGCCCTCACCCAGTCCCACCAGCTTGACCGGGACACCCAGCGCCTCCTGGACGTGGAAGACGATGCCGCCCTTGGCCGTTCCGTCGAGCTTGGTCAGCACGACACCGGTGATGTCGACGACCTCGGCGAACACACGGGCCTGGGTCAGACCGTTCTGGCCGACCGTGGCGTCGAGGACCAGCAGGACCTCATCGACCGGCGCCTTCTTCTCCACGACCCGCTTGACCTTGCCGAGCTCGTCCATCAGGCCGGTCTTGGTATGCAGACGCCCGGCGGTGTCGATCATCACCACGTCCACCCCGTTCTCGATGCCCTTGTCCACCGCGTCGAAGGCCACCGACGCGGGGTCGGCGCCCTCCTTGCCGCGGACCACGTCGGCGCCCACACGTTCGCCCCAGGTGTGCAGCTGATCGGCTGCGGCGGCACGGAAGGTGTCCGCGGCGCCCAGCAGCACACGGCGTCCGTCGGCGACGAGCACCCGCGCCAGCTTGCCGGTGGTGGTGGTCTTGCCGGTGCCGTTGACACCGACGATGAGGACCACGGCGGGGCCGGCCGCATGCGGTAGCGCACGCACCGAACGGTCGAGTTCGGGGTGCAGTTGCTCGACGAGGACGCGACGCAACAGGGCGCGTGCCTCGTCGGCGGTCCGCACGTTGCTGGTGGCCAGCTCGGTCCGCAGTTTCTCGACGACGGCGGTGGTCGAGGCGGTGCCGAGATCGGCCATCACCAGCGTGTCCTCGATCTCCTCCCAGCTGTCCTCGTCGAGGTCGCCGGCACCGAGGAGTCCGAGCACACTCTTGCCGATGGCGCCCTGCGATCGGGCGAGCCGGCCGCGCAGGCGTCCGAGGCGCCCGGCGGTCGGGGCGATCTCCTCCCGTTCGACGACCGACGTCGCCGACTCGGGGGTGTCGGGCACCTCGACCGGTTCGACGAGTTCGGGAACCGGCGCCGTCTCTGCCGCGGTCTCGGTCTCGACCTCGGCGGCCCCTGCGGTATCGGGAACCTCTGCGACATAGGGCTCCGGTGCCGGCGCGGTCTCGGCGGTGGCCTCAGGCGTCGTCACGTCCAGGTCGGCACCCGAGGGGGCGGTCGACGTGGTATCGGCGGGTTGTGCGGGCGCCTGTTCCTCGATCGACTCCGGCGCCTCGAGATCCGGTACCTCGAGGTCGGGTGCCTCGATGTCGGGAAGTGCGACGTCGGCGATCGGGCGTTGCGCGGAGTCCCGCGGCACCGACGCGTCGTCGCCGACGCCGGGCTGCCCGTCGACCTCGGTCCGCTCCACCGGTGGCTGCACGGGCGGCTGTACGGGAGGCTGGGCAGGTTTGGGCTGGGCAGGTTTGGGCTGGGCGGGCTTGGGCGGTTCGGCGAGGGCGGTACCGCCCTGGCTGAACGAGAACCCCGATCCGGCCTTGTATCCGCCGGAGCGGTCGACCTGCGGCTTACTGCCGTCGACGACCTGGGTCGTCGGGCGGTCGGTGAGCGAGATACGCCGTCGGCGCGACAGCATGATCCCCAGCACGATCAACGCCGCGATCAGGATGACCGCGACGATGATTCCGATGATGATTCCGGTGTTCACTCTCGTTGTCCTGTTCTCCGCTGCGGCACTGCGCCGCCGTGGGTGCTGCCCTCGACGCTACGGCCTCTGGCTCATTGTGTTCCGGTCCCCGCGGCGACGGGGATGTCGACGCCGCGCAGACGTTGCGAGATCACCGTGGTGATGCCGTCGCCGCGCATACTGACGCCGTAGAGGGCGTCGGCCACCTCCATCGTCGGTTTCTGGTGGGTGATCACGATCAGCTGCGATCGCTCGCGCAGCTGGGCGAACAGCGCGATGAGTCGTCGCAGGTTGGTGTCGTCGAGTGCGGCTTCGACCTCGTCCATCACGTAGAACGGGGACGGACGCGCCCGGAAGATCGCGACCAGCATCGCCACCGCGGTCAGCGACTTCTCACCGCCGGACAGCAACGACAGCCGCTTGACCTTCTTGCCCGGTGGACGGGCCTCCACCTCGATGCCGGTGGTCAGCATGTCCGACGGGTCGGTCAGGACCAGCCGCCCCTCTCCCCCGGGGAACAGAGTGGCGAACACCTGCTCGAATTCCCGCTCCACGTCGGCGTAGGCCTCGGTGAACACCTGTAGGATGCGCGCGTCGACCTCCTCGACCACCGCGAGCAGGTCGCGACGGGCCGCCTTGACGTCCTCGAGCTGCGCGGACAGGAAGTTGTAGCGTTCCTCGAGCGCGGCGAACTCCTCGAGCGCCAGCGGATTGACCTTGCCCAGGGTGTTGAGGTCCTTCTGCGCCTTCTTCGCCCGGGCCTCCTGGGTCGCGCGGTCATAGGGCATCGGTGCGGGAGCGACCACCGCATCACCGCGCTCCTTGGCCTGCTCGTACTCCGCCATCTCCAGGGCCGACGGCGGCAACGGGACGTCCGGACCGTATTCGGCGACGAGATCGTCCGGCGCGATCGCGAATGTCTCGAGGATCTGCTCTTCGAGTTGTTCGATGCGCAGGGCGGCCTGCGCGCGGGCCATCTCGTCGCGGTGCACGGCATCGCGGAGATCGTTGAGCCGGGCGGTGAGCTCGGCGGCCTGTTGTTTGAGACCGTCGAGGGCGGCGGTCCGCTGCGCCCGCACCTGTTCGAGCTCGTCGCGACCGGCCTGCGCCATCTGCACGGCCGACGACAGGCGCGCGGAGACCTCCGCACCGGCCTGCGCCACCGCCGACGCCACCTCGGCCGCCCGACGACGCGCGCGGTCCTGCTGCTCGGCCCGCACCCGGGCCTCGCGTTCACGTTGTGCGGCGCGGCGCAGCGAATCGGCCTTGCCCCGCACCGACGCGAGACGTTCCTCGGCGGTGCGCAGCTGTAGGCGGGCCTCCATCTCCGAGGCCCTGGCCGCCGCGAGGGCTTCGGCCGCGGCCGCGCGCGGGCCGTCGTCACCGACGTGTTCTGGAGTGGTCTCCGATTCGTCGCGCGCGTAGCGCAGTCGCTCCTCGAGCTCGTGGAGTTTGGCCATGGTCTCGGCCCGGCCCTCGTCGGCCTTGTCCCGCTGCCGGGTCAGCCGGTCGGCCTCGGCGCGCGCGGCCCGGATCTCGTGTCCGAGCCGGGCCATCTGCTCGTAGGTGCCGCCGACATTGGCATCCGATTCGTGCAGGGCCGCGAGTGCCTCCTCGGCGGACTCACGACGGGCCTGCTGCTCGGTCACGGCACCGTCGAGCGCCGCCTCGATTTCCTCGGCGTGGCGGCGCGCGGCCGTCAGCTCGGAGGTCGCGACGTCGATCGCCGACTGCACCTCCAGCGTCGACGGGCGCCGCGACGATCCGCCCTCGATCGAGGCCGGCCCCACCCGGTCCCCGTCGCGGGTCACCGCCAGCACCCGATGTTGCCGTGCCAGTTCGACGCCCTGCTCGGCATCCTCGACCAGGACAGTGTCGGCGAGCACGACGTCGACCGCGCCGCGAATCGAGGGTGGGCAGTCCACCACCGACGAAGCCCACCGTGCGCCGTCGGGGAGGTCGACGCCGGCGCGTCCGGCTCCCTCGGGGAGCCCACCGAGGAGGAGCGCCGCCCGACCGCCGTCTCCGGACTTCAACGCGGCGAGCGCGCGGACCGCGGCGAGCGCGTCGACCGTGGCGATCGCGTCGACGGCGGGGCCGAGTGCACCGGCGATCGCCGTCTCGTAGCCCGGCTGCACGGTGAGCAGCTCCGACATCGGTGCCATCAGACCTTCGGGCGCGTTCTCCAGCAGCCAAGCCCCGCCGTCGTTGCGTTCCAGGCCCACCGACAGGGCTTCGATCCGGGCGGTCAACGACGCGATCCGCTGCTCGGTCTCGCGCTGTTCGGTCTGCAGGGACGCGACGCGTTCGTTGGACAGGTTCAGCGCCGTCACGGAACGCTCGTGGTGATCGTCGAGGCCGTGTTCGGCGGTCTCGAACTCGCTCAGCGTGGCCGCGGCCGCATCCTGCTGCGACTGGGCCGCCGCCCCCCGTTCGGTGGCCGCAGCGATGGCTGCGGTGAGACGAGCAGTCTCCGCGTCGACGGATTCGGCCCGCGTGCGCAGGATGTTCACCTGTCCTTCGAGGCGGGCCAGCCCCTCACGACGGTCCGCGATCGCCCGGACCTCGGCAAGGTGGGCCCGCTCGGCCTCGGCGGCCGCCTGCTCGCCGCGGTGCAACTCGGCCTGAGCAGCCTCCAGATACTCGGCCGCCGCGCTCACCGCCTCGCCCAGTTCGGCCTCGGTCAGCGCGGCCTCCTCCGCCTGCCGGTCGAGTTGCTCGGGATCGGGTCCACTGCTCTGGGCGACCGGTTCACGCAGGTAGCGGCTGCGTTCGGCGGCGACGCGACACGTCGCGTCGACACGCTCGGCGAGAGCGGACAGCCGAAACCAGGTCTGCCCGGCCGCGGCGGCCGCGGGGGTGACCTCGGCGAGGAGTTGTTCGTGTTCGCTGAGTTCGGCGGTGACCCCGTCCAGCGCGGCGGTCACCTCGTCTTGCTGAGTGCGAACCTCGTCCTCGACCGCGGTGTGCTCGGCCATCTCGGACCGACGGGTGACCAGGTCGTCGGCGGCCAGACGCAGACGGGCGTCGCGCAGGTCGGCCTGCACCGTCTGGGCCCGTCTCGCCACCTCGGCCTGGCGTCCGAGCGGTTTGAGTTGCCTGCGCAGTTCCGCGGTCAGATCCGTGAGCCGCGCCAGGTTGGCCTGCATGGAATCGAGTTTGCGGACTGCCTTCTCTTTGCGTTTGCGGTGTTTGAGGACGCCGGCGGCCTCCTCGATGAAGGCCCGACGATCCTCGGGACGCGATTCCAGGATCGCCGACAGGCGTCCCTGTCCGACGATGACGTGCATCTCCCGGCCGATACCGGAATCGCTGAGGAGTTCCTGCACGTCCATCAGTCGACACGAGTTGCCGTTGATCTCGTATTCGCCGGCGCCGTCACGGAACATCCGGCGGGTGATGGACACCTCGGAGTACTCGATCGGCAGCGCGCCGTCGGAGTTGTCGATGGTCAGGGTCACCTCGGCACGCCCGAGCGGCGGCCTGCCCGAGGTCCCGGCGAAGATGACATCCTCCATCTTCCCGCCGCGCAGCGCCTTGGCGCCCTGCTCGCCCATCACCCAGGTCAGGGCGTCGACGACATTGGATTTGCCCGAACCGTTCGGCCCCACCACGCAGGTGATTCCGGGCTCGAATCGCAGCGTCGTCGCCGACGCGAACGATTTGAAGCCCTTGAGAGTGAGGCTCTTGAGGTGCACGACCGTACAGAGTACTCACCATCGCGGCCGAGGAACCGTCACCACGCGGGGCGCACCCCGCCCCGACGCCGGGAGGGCCTGCTACTTCTCGACGAACCCGCGCAGATCTCCGCGTGCCGGTTCGAACCGTTCGACGACGAGGTCGACACGTCCGGCGGTGTCGCCGGACCTCAGTGCCGCCAGCAGTGCTTCGGTCGCCGCGCGGGTCCCCTCGGCGACGACCAGCACGCGACCGTCGGCGAGGTTGGCCGCGTAGCCGACCAGCCCGAGTTCACGCGCGCGCGACCGGGTCCACCAGCGGAACCCGACACCTTGCACGTACCCGTGCACGTGTGCGGTGAGCCGGACCCGTTCCTCGTCGGACATGGGTCAGTCCGTCTCGATCGCGACGTTCACCTGGGCGCCCGCCTTGAGGGTGCGGCCGACGGTGCACACCGAGTCGATTGCGCGTTGCACGACGATGAGCAGCCGTTCGGCGGCGGCCTCGTCGAGTTCGGACAGGTCGATCTCGAGAACCTCGTCGAGCACCGGGTAGACCTCGTTGTCGCGGTCGGCGGGACCACTGACGCGGATCGTCGCGTCGTAGTCGTCGCCGAGGCGGCGCGACAGCGGCCGGTCCGACGACATGCCCGAGCAGGCCGCGAGCGCGATCTTGAGCAGTTCGCCCGGTGTGAAGACACCCTCGACGTCCTCGGACCCGACGAGCACTTCGGCACCGCGCGAGCTGCGACCGGTGTAGCGGCGCGTGCCGGTGCGTTCCACCCACAGTTCGGTGTGCGGCTTGTCCATCGCGTCGGCGGCCGGAGCCTGCGCGGTCTGCTGGTCGATGGTCATGGTTGCTGCGTCATTCCTTCTCGTCTCGTCCCGTCGGTGCGGTCGCCGCACGGGGTGCGTGTGCGACAACGCGCACCGGCGGTGTTTGCTTCCGCGCCGTCGGGGGCGTCGGCGGCCGTGCCGACGCCCGGCGTTGGCATCGCGGGCAATAGTACGAGCTTCGGTTCATGAACTGCTCGCGACGCATGATCGCGCCGCAGCGACGGCAGGGTTCGCCCTCGCGACCGTAGGCGTTGAGGGACCGTTCGAAGTATCCCGACTGACCGTTGACGTTGACATAGAGCGCGTCGAAGGAGGTGCCGCCGACCGCCAGCGCCTCACCCATCACCGCGGTGACGGCGGCGACGAGTTCGGTGAGCTTGGCACGACTCAACCGGTCGGCACCGCGGCCGCCGTGAATCCGGCTGCGCCACAACGCCTCGTCGGCGTAGATGTTGCCGACACCGGAGATGACGGTCTGGTCCAGCAGGACCCGTTTGATCTCGCTGTGGCGCGCGGCCATCGCCGCGATCACCGCGCCGACGTCGAACGCGGGATCGAACGGATCGGGTGCGATGTGCGCGATCGAGTCCGGCAGCCGGCTCGTCGTGTCCGGCGTGCGGGATGCGGCCGGTTCGGCGTACTCGTCGACATGCCAGCCGCCGAAGGTGCGCTGGTCGACGAAACGCAGCTCGTTGCCGTCGTCGAGGGTCGCCCGGATCCGGAGATGGACGTGGTCGGGGTCACCTGCGCGGGTGATCAGCATCTGACCGCTCATCCCCAGGTGGACCACCAGCGGGAACGTGTCGGTGTCGGCGCCGATGTCGAGCCACAGGTACTTGCCCCGACGATGCACCCCGGCGACCGGCCGGCCGAGCAGTCGACCCGTCAGATCCGCCGCACCACCGAGCTGGCGGCGCACCGAACGCGGATGCAGCACCTCGACGGCGACGATGTGGCGCCCCTCGACATGGGCGGCGAGACCTCGGCGTACGGTCTCGACTTCCGGTAACTCCGGCACGGCCGCCTACCGCTCAGCTCGAGGAGGCACGCTCGGTCAGCGCCTGCCAGGCGAGGGCGGCCGCCTTCTGCTCGGCCTCCTTCTTGGTGCGTCCGGTGCCCTGACCGAGGCTCTCCCCCGCCACCACGGCCACCGCGGTGAACTCCTTGTTGTGATCGGGCCCCGTGGAGGTGATCTGGTAGTGCGGGGGTCCGTAACCGCCCTCTGCCGAGAGTTCCTGGAGCGACGTCTTCCAGTCCAGGCCCGCGCCGAGATGTCCGGCGCGCCCGATGATCTCGTCGAACAGTCCGAGGATGACGGTCTTGCATTCGGCCAGTCCGTGTTCGAGATACAGTGCGCCGAACAATGATTCGAGGCCGTCGGCGAGAATGCTGTCCTTGTCGCGGCCACCGGTGAGTTCCTCGCCACGACCGAGGTAGAGATGACGTCCGAGCCCGCCCGGGCCGAGTTCCCGGGCGACGTCGGCGAGCGCGTGCATGTTCACCACGCTCGCGCGGATCTTCGCGAGTTCGCCCTCGGTCTTGTCCGGATACCGCAGATACAGCCGTTCGGTGATGATCACCCCGAGGACGGAGTCGCCGAGGAACTCCAGGCGTTCGTTGGTCGGGAGTCCGCCGTTCTCGTAGGCATAGGAGCGGTGTGTCAGCGCCAGCGTCAGCAGCTCCGGGGACAGTTGCGCCGGCAACGCGTCGAGCAGATCAGCGAACTTGTTGGGCGAGACCCCATCCCCGGCGGTCGCTTCGGTCACCTTTCCTCCTCCGGTCACTGACCTCGGCCATCGTCCCGGCCATCGGGCGTGGACTCGTCCCCGCCGGCCGACGTGCCGAGCTTGTCACGCAACGCGGCCCAGCGCGGGTCGATGATCTCGTGGGAGTGGTCGGCCTCGGCGACCGCGAGACGAACACCGCATTCAGGACACAACCCCGGGCAGTCCTCGGAGCACAGCGGCGCCATCGGCAGCTCCATGGCCACGGCGTCGATGATGGACTGCTCCAGGTCGATCCGATCGTCGATGACGCGGTGCATGTCGTCGGCGTCGGTGGTCTGGTCGGTCGTGCTGTCGGGGTAGGCGAACAGCTCGGTGAGGAACACCGTCACGGTGCCGTCGAGGGGTTCGAGGCACCGCGCACACTGACCCTCGGTCTCACCGCTGACCGTTCCCGTCACCAGGACTCCCTCGGTGACCGACTCGAGCCGCAGGTCGAGATCGACCTCCGAGTCGGCCGGGATGCCGATCATGTCGAGCCCGATCTTCTCGGGCGTCACGACAGTGCGGTGCACCTCCGTCATGGTGCCGGCGCGGCGATTCAGAGACCGGATGTCGATGACGAAGGGATCGCGCGACGGGCCGCCGGCACCGCCGGGCGCCGCGTCACCCGCTGCGCTCTTCACGTGATCAGTCACAGTTGCACGATACGCCCGAGCACCGGGCAGGGTTGGAATGTCCCCGCCCGTCGACCGGACGCCGCGGATCAGACCGCCAGCGGCGCACCTGATTCGTCGATCCGGTCGCGAGTCTGCCCGGCGGCCCCGCGCGGTGCGGGCGCCTCATCCACGCTGCGGGGGTACTCCACATAGTCGTGCATGGCGGCACCGGTGCGCAGCTGATGCCGTCCACGGTTCACCGAACGCAGTGTGCCGGTGAGGATCTCCTCGAACCCGGCGAGCTTCTCGTCGACGTAGACGTCGCAGTCACCGCGCAGCCGGTCGGCCTCGGCGTGGGCGGCGTCGATGATGCGTTCGGCCTCGGACTTCGCCGCCGCCACGACCTCGGTCTCGGAGACGAGCCGCTGCTGTTCGGCGATACCGTCGGCCACCGACTTGTCGTAGGTGTTGTTCGCCGAGTCGATGGTGCGCTGGGCCTCGGCGCGCGCCCGGCCGGTGACGGCCTCGAACTCGCGTGCCGCGCTCGTCGAGAGCCGGTGGGCCTCACCGGTCGCCTCGTCGACGAGCTGACGCCCGTGGGCGCTCGCCTCGTCGACCATCCGATCGGCCTGGGCCTTCGCCTCGGCGAGGATGCGGTCGGCCTCCGCACGCGCGTGGGCCAGGACCGCCTCGGACTCCGAGTCGGCCTTGTTGATCACGGTGTCCGCGTGATGACGCGCGTTGCCGACCAGGGAATCCCGCTGGTCGAGCACATCCTGCGCGTCGTCGAGCTCACCCGGAATCGAATCCTTGATGTCGTCGAGCAGTTCGAGCACGTCCCCGCGCGGGACGACGCATCCCGCCGTCATCGGGACACTTCGCGCTTCCTCGACGATCGCGACGAGTTCGTCGAGCGCTTCAAAAACCCGGTACACAGCAACCCCAATCCGGCGAATGCCTTGGTCAGTTCAGGCAACAACTGTGACCAGTGTGCCGAATGTTGCGCCTGTGACTGGTGAAGCCGATGGTCGGGCGTGTCGTATTCTCGCGAACCGACACGTCTCAGATACGCCGCTCCCCCGCGAGCCGTGCCTGCAGCCGCTCGTGGATGTGTGTCGACAGGAACGGCGTCACGTCCCCGCCGAGTTTCGCGACCTCCTTGACCAGGGAACTCGACACGTGGGAGTACCGGGGGTCGGTCAGCAGGAACATCGTCTCGACGTCGGCGAGTTCCCGGTTCATGTGGGCCATCGGCACCTCGTAGTCGAAGTCGGTGCCCGAGCGCAGCCCCTTCACGATCGTGGTGATGCCCTCGTCGCGGAGATGATCGACGAGGAGTCCGGTCCAGCGGTCCACCCGGACATTCGGCAGATCGGCGCAGTCCTCGCGGATCAGGGCGATGCGTTCGTCGACACCGAACAATCCGGTCTTGTTCGGATTCACCACGACGGTCACGACAAGGGTGTCGAACCGCGCCGCGGCGCGTTCGACGATGTAGCGGTGGCCGACGGTGAACGGGTCGAAGGAGCCGGGGAAGACAGCTGCGGTCATACGCCGAAATCTACGCGACGGCATGAGCGCGGTCGGGTCACGGCCTGTCGGTAAGCTCCGCCTCCAGCCGCGCCATCAACTCCGCGACCGGCCCGGGCGTCACCGAACGCCAGCCGGTGCCGGCCCAGAGGTTGATGTCGTCGGCCTCTCCCGCCGCGGTCGCGGCGGCACGCAACGGCTTCGTCAGATGATGGACGTGCGGGTACGCCGCCGGGGCGTGCGCATGGCGAGTCGCAAACCCGTTGCGCAGCGAGCGGGCCGGGCGACCGGAGAAGGCACCGGTCACGACGGTGTCGCGGTAGGACCGGTCCAGAAGCGCGCGACGGTACGGCGCGGAGGTGCCCGCCTCGTCGCAGCAGAGAAATGCGGTGCCGAGTTGCCCGGCGACGGCACCCTGCGCGAGCACCGACGCGACCGCCGCGCCGTCCGCGATCCCGCCCGCCGCGATGACCGGCACGTCGATGGTCTCGACGATCGCGGCGAGCAGCACCGCCGTCGGGGTGCGCGGCCCACCGGCCGACGACGACGGGTCGTCGAACCAGAGCCCACGATGACCGCCCGCCTCGATCCCCTGCGCGATCACGGCGTCCGCCCGAGGAAACCGCCGCCCGGGCCTCGTCGGTCGTGGTGACGGTCACCGCGACCGGCACCCGCAACAGTTCGTGAACACGCCCGATCAGCGCCGCGCCGGGGTCACCGAAGGTGAAGGTGACCAGGCCGGGCCGATGATCGGCCAGCGCCTCGATCTTCTCGGCGACCTGCTCGTCGGTGAACCGGGCATCGCCGAGGGTCGCGCCGTGGCGCGCGGCTCCGGGGTGGTCGGCCCTCCCGCCATGGGTGCGCACACGATGGGCAACCGCACCGACAACGAGCCGATCCGCAGGCCGGCCGGCCCGATGTCAGCGCTGCTCGCGTGCCGCCACCTCCACCCGGGTGTCTCCGTAGTTCTTGTGCACGAGCACCGTCATACCGGCCGGCCAGCTCGTCTCACTCGCCCGCGCCGCGCGCTCGAGGACGACAAGCCCGTCGTCGGCCAGCCATCCGTCGGCCACGCCCGCGAGGTCGGCGGTCGTGGCGGCATCGTCGAGGTCATAGGGCGGGTCGAGGAACACGACGTCGAAGGTGTCGGCGGCCGGCATCGCCAGGTAGGCCTCGACCGGCCGGGTGATCACCGAGACCCGATCGGCGACGCCGCACTCGCGGGCGTTGGCCGTGATCACCGAGGTCGCGCGTCGCGCCGCGTCCACCAGGACCGCCGACTCCGCACCCCGCGAGATCGCCTCGAGACCGAATGCGCCGGTCCCGCGTACAGGTCGAGGACTCGGGTCTCGGCCAGCTCGACACGGGCGTCGAGCATATTGAAGATGGACTCGCGGACGCGGTCGGATGTGGGGCGGGTCCCCTCATCGGGTACCTTCAGCCGGCGACCACGCAGGCGGCCGGCGATGATCCTGGTCACCGCACCCATTGTGGCCCACCGGCCACAGCCGCGACGCAGGCACCCATTTGCCACCTGAGCCCCTCGGGCGCAAGATTTTGTGATTCACTTCACAAAGCGTGGCTGAACTGGGGAGAGGACGGGTTTTCGACGTCCGATTCGCCGACGCGGGTGACTTCGCGGATACACGTTGTTAACGTCGAAAGTGTCATGAGCCCGTCCCGAACAAGCACCGCCCCAACCACTGTACTCGCTGTCGACTACCGGCAGCCCACACCCGACGACGGTGCGAGATTGTGGGAAATCGCCTCGGACTCAAAGGTTCTCGACGTCAATTCGAGTTACGCCTATGTCCTGTGGTGTCACGATTTCGCCGCCACCTCCATTGTGGCCACCCTTGATGGACGGCCCGTCGGTTTCGTCACCGGATACCGGCGTCCGACCGATCCGTCAACGCTGATGATCTGGCAGGTCGCCGTCGACGACTCCTGCCGCGGCCACGGCATCGCAGCCACCATGCTGCATCACCTCTTCGACCGGGTCCGGCGATCCGGTGTCGTGGCGATGCACACGACCATCAGCCCCGACAACGTTGCGTCCCAACGATTGTTCTCCTCGGTCGCCCAGCGGCGGGGTCTCCGGTTCGAGCGTCGCGACCTGTTCGCGGCAGAGCAGTTCGCCGACTCGCACGCCGACGAGGATCTCTACCTGCTCGAGCCCGAGCTCGTCGAACCCTGAACAATTCCAACAGCATTTCCAATCCCGACGATGCCCACGTCGCATCGCCGTGCCACCGTGCACCGGCGATATCGACGGTTGTCGGCGTCGTCCGAATGATCGTCACACACAACAAAGGGGGAAGTCCTATGAAGCTTCTCGATCAGACCGTCGACGATTCGGTTTTCGCACAGCACGAATCCGAGGTCCGCAGCTACTGCCGCAGCTGGCCCACAGTGTTCACCCGTGCCAGCGGTTCATGGCTGACCGACCAGTCCGGACGCCAGTACCTCGACTTCTTCGCCGGCGCCGGGTCGCTCAACTACGGCCACAACCACCCGGTGATGAAATCAGCCCTCCTGGATTACATCTCAGAGGACGGGATCACCCACGGCCTGGACATGGCCACGGTCGCCAAGGGCAGGTTCATCGAGACCTTCGCCGAGAAGATCCTCGTGCCCCGCGGCCTGGACTACAAGATCCAGTTCCCCGGCCCCACCGGCACCAACGCCGTCGAGGCCGCGCTGAAGCTCGCCCGCAAGGTGACCGGGCGCGAGTCGATCATCAGCTTCACCAACGCCTTCCACGGTATGACCCTGGGATCGCTCTCGGTGACCGGTAATTCGATGAAGCGCGCCGGCGCCGGCATTCCGCTGGTGCATGCCACACCGATGCCGTTCGACAATTACTTCGGTGGGGTCGTCGAGGACTTCGCCTGGTTCGAGCGCGTCCTCGACGACTCCGGCAGCGGCCTCAACCGGCCGGCGGCGGTGATCGTCGAGACGGTGCAGGGCGAGGGCGGCGTCAACGTCGCACGCGCGGAATGGCTGCGCGCCCTGTCGGAGCTGTGCCAGCGGCGCGACATCCTGCTCATCGTCGACGACGTGCAGATGGGCTGCGGCCGGACCGGTGAGTTCTTCTCGTTCGAGGCGGCGGGCATCACGCCGGACATCGTGACTCTGTCCAAGTCGATCAGCGGCTACGGGCTCCCGTTGGCACTGACCCTCTTCAAGTCCGACCTCGACGTCTGGACACCCGGCGAGCACAACGGAACCTTCCGCGGCAACAACCCCGCGTTCGTCACCGCGACCCGCACGCTCGAGCACTTTTGGTCCGACGATTCGCTGACGCGTGACGTACACGCCAAGGGTCAGGCCATCCACGATGCGTTCACCGGCCTCTGCGAGACCTACGACGGCATCTCGACCCGCGGTCGTGGGATGGTTCAGGGCCTGGTCTTCGACGAGCCGACGGCCGCCGGCAAGGTGTGCGCGTCGGCGTTCGGCGCGGGTCTGCTCGCGGAGACCTCCGGGCCATCCGACGAGGTCGTGAAACTTCTTCCGCCGCTGACTATTTCACACGATGATTTGGATCGCGGCCTGGCGATCCTGGCCGATTCCGTCAAGGAGGTGATCGGATGATCGTCCGTACCACAGAGGAGATCACCGGGACCGAGCGCGATGTCGCCGACCCGCTTGGCAACTGGGTGTCCAAGCGCATCGTCCTCGGCGGCGACCGTGTCGGCTTCTCGTTCCACGAGACCACCATCAATGCGGGCTCGGTCAACAACTTCCACTACGCCAACCACATCGAGGCCGTATGGCTCGTCGAAGGCACCGGCACACTGCTCGACAAGGAGACCGGGATCACATACCCGCTCGCTCCGGGCACGATGTATCTGCTCAACGGTCACGAGCGCCATCAGGTGACCGCCCAGACCCGGTTGCGCATGCTCTGCGTGTTCAACCCGCCTGTGGTGGGCACCGAGGTCCACGACGAGAACGGCGTGTACCCGCTGGTCACCGTGCCCGAACCCGTCGGCGGGCCCACCCCGGAGGCCGTGTCGGCGGACTGACCGACGCGGCGCCGCTACCCTGGACAGGGTGCGTACCCGTCTGCAGATCGGCTGGACTCCGGCCGACCCGACCCCGGTCGACACCGACCTCCACGCACGGATCGACCGGATGCGTGCACTCCTGGCGGGCCGGCGCCTGGTGGCGCTGACCGGCGCCGGAATCTCGACGGAGTCCGGTATCCCCGACTACCGCAGCCCCGGCGCCCCGGCGCGGACCCCGATGACGTTGGAGATGTTTCTGTCGTCACCGCAGTTCCGTCGCCACTACTGGGCGCGTAATCATCTGGGCTGGCGGCACATGGATGCGGCGCGGCCCAACGCGGCGCACGAGGCCATCACCGATCTGCAGCAACAGGGCCGGCTGATCGGGGTGATCACCCAGAACGTGGACATGCTGCACACCAAGGCGGGGACGCGCCGGGTGCTGGAGTTACACGGCTGCTACGGTCGCGTCCGCTGCCTGGCCTGCGACTGGCAGATCTCCCGTCACCGGCTGGCGGCTCAACTCGAGGCCCTCAACATGGGTTTCGCCGAGCGGGTGCGTAGCCGCGGCGCGATCGAGGTGGCACCCGACGCCGACGCAACCGTCGACGACACCTCCGACTTCACCATGATCGACTGCCCCGCATGCGGTGGCATCGTCAAGCCCGACATCGTCTACTTCGGCGAGAGCGTTCCCAAACCGACGGTGCAGCAGGCGTTCTCGATGCTCGACGAGGCCGACGCGCTGCTCGTCGTCGGTTCGTCGCTGACGGTGATGAGCGGCCTGCGCTTCGCCCGCCACGCCCGTCGTACCGACAAGACCGTGGTGATCGTGAACCGTGGCGCGACCCGCGCCGATGACCTCGCGGACCTGAAGATCGATCACCTGGCCTCGGTGGTGCTGACGGCACTCGCCGACCCCGGGTCACAGACAGCGACGACTCAGACGGCGACGAGGTCGTCGGCGTGAATAACCGGGCGCCGTAGCTCGGGCGCCAGGTCGGTCGTGGAACGCCCGACCATCAGGGCGATGTCCTCGGAGTCGTAGGCGACCACACCGCGCGCGCGGACGGCCCCTGTGGTGTCGACCAGTTCCACGACGTCGCCGTCGTAGAAGCGGCCGCTCACCCCCACGATGCCCGCCGCGAGCAGCGATCGACGCCGCCGCGCGACCGCGGTCACCGCCCCGTCGTCGAGGACCAGCCGGCCACTGGCGTCCGCGGCGTGGCGCACCCAGAAGCGACGCGCCGAGAGCCGTTCGGGCCGGGCGGCGAAAACGGTGCCCACCGACGCGTCGGCAAGCGCCTGCGCGGCCTGCTCGGCCGCCGCGAGCAGCACCGGCACCCCGGCGTCCGCGGACAAACGGGCGGCGGCCAGCTTGGAGGCCATCCCACCGGTTCCGAGCGCACCGCCGGAGCCCGCGATGACACCGTCGAGATCTTCGGGACCGTGCACCTCCGAGATCAGCCGGGCCCGGCGGCCGTCGGCGTCGACCTTGCGCGGGTCACCGTCGTAGAGTCCGTCCACGTCCGAGAGCAGCACCAGCGCATCCGCACCCGCGAGGTGCGCGACAAGCGCGGCGAGACGGTCGTTGTCACCGAAACGGATCTCGGTGGTCGCGACCGTGTCGTTCTCGTTGACCACGGCCACCGCGCCCAGCAGGCGCAGACGATCCAGCGTGCGTTGCGCATTCGCGTGGTGCGCCCGGTTGGAGATGTCGTCGGCGGTCAACAGCACCTGTCCGACCGTTCGGTTGTATCGGTGGAACGAGGTCCCCCACGCGTGTGCGAGCGCCAGCTGACCGACACTGGCCGCAGCCTGCTTGGTGGCCAGATCGGTGGGACGCTTCTTGAGACCGAGCGGCGCGATCCCGGCGCCGATGGCCCCCGACGACACCACGATCACGTCCGAGCCGGCCCGCATGCGGGCCTCGAGCGCGTCGGCGAGGCGGTCCAGGCGGGCGCGGTCGAGGCCGTCGTGGAGGTCGGTGAGCGCCGACGATCCGATCTTCACCACGATGCTGCGAGCCCGTGCTATCTGCTCACGGACGTCGCTCACCGCAGATCCTGCTCGGACGACGAATCGGTGTCGACCGGGAGACCCCGACGCAGACGACGCGCCTGCTTACGCTCGGCAGCGCCGACACGTTCGTTGTGCTCGAGCCGGATATCGGTGCCGCGCCCGGTCATCGGGACCTCCTCGCCCATCGGCGTGGTCGGTTCCCAGTCGAAGGTCATGTCACCGATGGTGACCGGCGCACCCGGGAGGGCCCCCAGGCGCACCAGTTCGTCCTCGACACCGAGCCGGTTGAGTCGGTCGGCAAGATATCCCACGGCCTCGTCGTTGTCGAACTGCGTCTGCGCGATCCACCGCTCGGGACGGGTACCCCGCACGATGAACCCGCCCTCGACCTCGGGATCGGGTGACACGGTGAATTCGGTCTCGTCGATGGCCTTGGGGCGGATGATCTGCCGACGCGCAAGCGGCTTCGGGTGGCTCTCGCGGTAGTCGGCCACCATCTTCGCCAATGCGAACGTCAGCTCCCGAAGGCCCTCATGGGACACCGCCGAGATCCGGAAGACGGGCCAACCACGCTGCGCCAGTTCCGGTTCCACGAGGTCGGCGAGGTCGGCGGCGTCGGGTACGTCGATTTTGTTGAGGATGACCACGCGGGGTCGCGAGGCCAGGTCGCCGAGCCCGTGGTCGGCGTCGAGCGCCGGACGGTAGGCGGCCAGTTCCGCCTCGAGCGCGTCGATGTCGGAGATCGGGTCCCGACCGGGTTCGAGGGTGGCGCAGTCGACGACGTGGGCGAGCACCGCGCAGCGCTCGAGGTGGCGCAGGAACTCGAGGCCGAGTCCGCGGCCGGTGGAGGCTCCGGGGATGAGTCCCGGGACGTCGGCGATGGTGAACACGTCGCCGGCGGTCTGAACGACACCGAGGTTCGGGGCGAGCGTGGTGAACGGATAGTCGGCGATCTTGGGTTTGGCCGCCGACAGCACCGACACCAGCGACGACTTACCCGCGGACGGGAATCCGACCAGGCCGACGTCGGCGACGGACTTCAGTTCGAGGACGAGGTCGCGGTGCTGTCCTTCCTCGCCCAGCAGGGCGAATCCGGGGGCCTTGCGGGCCTTCGACGCGAGGGCCGCGTTGCCCAGGCCACCGCGACCGCCCTGCGCGGCCTCGAAGGTCGTGCCCTCGCCGACCAGGTCTGCCAGGATGGAGCCGTCGCCGTCGAGCACGACGGTGCCGTCGGGGACCTTCAGCACCAGGTCTTCGCCGGTGGCGCCGTCACGGTTGTCACCCATGCCGGGCTTGCCGTTGGATGCCTTGGCGTGCGGCCGGAAATGGAAGTCGAGCAGGGTGTGCACCTGCGGGTCGACGACGAGGCGCACCGAACCGCCGTTGCCGCCGTTTCCGCCGTCGGGGCCGCCGAGCGGCTTGAACTTCTCGCGGTGCACCGACGAGCAGCCGTGGCCGCCGTTACCCGCGGCGACGTGAATCGTCACGCGGTCGACGAACCGGGACATGCGAGGTACTTCCTCTCTCGAAATGCAAACAGGGCGGGAGGGTTACCGTGACCCTGCCCGCCCTGTCGGAGCTGTGCTCGAAAAACGTCCGGGATCAGACCGCGGTGGTCTCCGGGACGATGTTGACGGTCTTGCGGCCGCGCTTGGTGCCGAACTCGACGGAGCCCGCAGCCAGGGCGAACAGGGTGTCGTCGCCGCCGCGACCGACGTTGACGCCCGGGTGGAACTTGGTGCCGCGCTGACGGATCAGGATCTCACCGGCGCTGACCTGCTGACCACCGAAGCGCTTCACGCCGAGGCGCTTGGCATTGGAATCGCGACCGTTGCGCGAGCTGGACGCGCCCTTCTTATGTGCCATCTCTGCAGTCCTCCTGAGGTACGTGCGGGAATCGGTTTACTTGATACCGGTGACCTTGAGGACCGTCAGCTTCTGACGGTGACCCTGGCGCTTGTGGTAGCCGGTCTTGTTCTTGAACTTGTGGATGCGGATCTTCGGGCCCTTGACGTGCTCGACGACCTCACCGGTCACCGAGATCTTCGCGAGCTGGTCCGCATCGGTGGTGAGGGTCGAGCCGTCGACGACCAGGGCCACCGGCAGGCTGACGGTGCTGCCCGGCTCGCTGTCGATCTTCTCGACCTTCACAATGTCGCCCTCAGCGACCTTGTACTGCTTACCGCCGGTCTTGACGATCGCGTACGTTGCCATCGAAGCTGTCCTCTTAACTCGTCTCTCGGACCCGCGGTGCCGATGTCGGCACCGGGGTGTTCTGGTGGTGCGTGCCTGGCGCGGACCGCACGACATTCCCGATCCTGCGCCGGGGAGTCACTACGGAACACACCAGATGCCTGCCGACGGATCTCGCGTGGCCGATCGGGAGACCAGGACGAATCCTGGTTCCGGGCACAGCGCGAACCCTCCGCGGAAGGCGACCAAACAAGATTACGGGACCGCCGCCGGTCGGGTCAAACTCGCTTCGCCCGCCCCGACCGTGCTGTCACGGTCACCGTGATCACTGTTCGGCGGGCGGCGGACCGGCGGGTCGTCCCGCGGTGCGCCGGCGGGGCCGTCGCCGTACCGCGACCGCTGCCTCCGACGTCGTCGAACCGCCGATCGGTCCGAACGTGGTGAGAGGTGCCGCGGATGCACCGGCACTCTCGCCGGTCATGACGATCGGCTCGGACGTCGTCGGCGGCGCGGCGGCCTGGCGTACGACACGGCGCCGACGCCTGGTTGCGGCCTTGACGGCGGTCGGCTCGGGTGCCGTCGGCGCGGGTTCGGGTTCCGTCGGCGTGACTTCGGGTGCCGTCGCCGCAGGTTCGGGTGACGGCGCCGCAGATTCGGGTGACGGCGCCGCAGATTCGGGTGCCGCCGCCGCAGATTCGGGTGCCGCCGCCGCGGGTTCGGGTTCCGTCGGCGTGACTTCGGGTGCCGCCGCCGCAGATTCGGGTGCCGCCGCCGCAGATTCGGGTGCCGCCGCCGCAGATTCGGGTGCCGCCGCCGCAGATTCGGGTGCCGTAGCCTGCTCGTCGTGGTCGTGCTCATGGTCGTGGTCGTGCTCGTGGATATGGGCGGCCATGGCGCGGAACATCGGGTGTTCGGCCGGGTTGTGCGCCGGCTTCTGGGTCTCCGGTGCCGATTCGTTCTTCCGCCGACCACGTCGTGAGCGCTTGCCACCATCGCTGCGGCCGACGTCGTCGGGACGCACCTCCACGGGATTCGCATGCACGACGATGCCGCGGCCCGCGCAATGCGAGCAGGTCGTCGAGAACGCCTCGAGCAGCCCGGTGCCGAGCCGCTTCCGCGTCATCTGCACCAGACCCAGCGACGTCACCTCGGACACCTGATGGCGGGTCCGATCGCGGGCGAGCGACTCGGTCAAGCGTCGCAACACCAGGTCGCGGTTCGACTCAAGCACCATGTCGATGAAGTCGACGATGATCATGCCGCCGATGTCGCGCAGGCGCATCTGCCGCACGATCTCCTCGGCGGCCTCGAGGTTGTTGCGGGTGACCGTTTCCTCGAGATTGCTGCCGGAGCCGGTGAATTTACCGGTGTTCACGTCGATGACCGTCATGGCCTCGGTGTGCTCGATGATCAGCGTGCCGCCCGATGGCAACCACACCTTGCGTTCGAGGGCCTTCGCCAGCTGCTCATCGATGCGGTGCACCACGAACGAATCGGGTGCGTCGGCGTGCTGCTTGGAGAACCGCTCCACCCGGTCCATGAGGTCGGGCGCGACCGCCTTGATGTAGCGCTCGACGAGATTCCAGGCTTTCTGCCCCTCGACGACCAGCTTCTTGAAGTCCTCGTTGAACAGGTCGCGCACCACGCGCACCAGCAGGTCAGGCTCCTCGTAGAGCGCCTGCGGCGACGAGGAACCGTTGCCGGACTTGGCCTTTTCGACCGCGGCGTCGATGTCCTTCCACTTCTTCTCGAGGCGCTCGATGTCGGCAGCGAGATCGTCGGCGCTGACACCCTCGGACGCGGTGCGGATGATGACGCCGGCGTCCTCGGGCACCAGTTTGCCGAGGATGCTCTTCAGTCGCTTGCGCTCGACGTCGGGCAGTTTGCGGCTGATTCCGGTCGACGAACCGCCGGGCACGTAGACCAGGTAGCGGCCCGCGAGCGAGATCTGGGTGGTCAGCCGCGCTCCCTTATGCCCCACGGGATCCTTGCTGACCTGGACCAGCACGTTGTCGCCGGGCTTGAGGGCCTGTTCGATCTTGCGCGACCCACCGTCGAGTCCGGCGGCATCCCAGTTGACCTCGCCCGCGTACAGCACCCCATTGCGGCCGCGACCGATGTCGACGAATGCGGCCTCCATTCCCGGCAGGACGTTCTGCACCCGTCCGAGGTAGATGTTGCCGACCATCGACGACGACGTCTCGGTGGTCACGAAGTGCTCGACGAGCACACCGTCCTCGAGCACCGCCACCTGCGTGTAGTCCTCGACCGGGATTGCCGAATCGGATCCACCATTGCCCTCGGCGACGATGCTGCTGTTGGCGCTGCGTTCACGCACCACCATCACGCGTTCGACGGCCTCGCGGCGGGCCAGGAACTCCGACTCGCTGAGGATGGGCGGCCGGCGACGGCCCGCATCCCGACCGTCACGACGGCGCTGACGCTTGGCCTCGAGGCGGGTCGACCCCGAGATGCCCTGCACCTCGTCGCGGGCCCGCTTGCTGCGGGGTTCCCGCTCGTGCACGACAGTGTTGGGCGGGTCGTCGGGTGCGCTCTCGTCGACGTCTCCGCCACCCTTGCGACGCCGACGCCGGCGGCGACGCTTCGACGACGGCTCGCCGTCCTCGGCACCGGCGGTCTCCTCGGTCTCCTCGGTCTCCTCGGACTCCTCCGCGCCTGCCGTCTCCGACTCGGCGGCCTCCTCGGTGCCCTCGTCACTCGCCGCGGCCTTGCGTGACTTCTTGCCGGACGGACGTCCGGAGTCCTCCTCGGTCGAGGCCGCCGCCTCCTCCTCGGTCGACGACTCTTCGCCGCCCGGGCCCTCGCCCTGATCGCCGCGACCCCGGCCTCGGCCGCGTCGACCCCGACGCCGACGACGTGCGCCGCGGTCCCCGTCGCCGGACTCGTCTTCGGCGGCGATGGGTTCCTCTGCGGTCGGTTCGGGGCTCTCTTCGGCCCGTGACGGACGCGCGACGGGCTCGACCGCCTGCGGTGACAGGAACAGCGGCTGCGCCGCGACCGTCTCGGCCGCGGGGATGGGTCGGTGCTGGGTCTCGTCGATGGCCGAGAAGAGCGTCGGCGTCTCCACCTCGGGAGCGCTCGCCTGCTCGACCGGTGTCTCCTGCGCGGCCTCTGGCGCCGTGGCCTCCTCGACGGCGGCCTCCGCAGCGGGCTGTTCGGTCGGCGTCTCTTCGGCGACCGGCTGCTCGACCGGAACCTCCACGGCCGCCGGCTGCTCGACCGGAACCTCCACGGCCGCCGGCTCCTCGACCGGAACCTCCACGGCCGCCGGCTCCTCGACCGGAACCTCCACGGCCGCCGGCTCCTCGACCGGAACCTCCACGGCCGCCGGCTCCTCGACCGGAACCTCCACGGCCGCCGGCTGCTCGACCGGAACCTCGGAGGTGGGCTCGGCCACCGCTGCTACCTGGGCCTCAGGTGTCTCGGCGGTGGCCGCCTCTTCGGCCTCCGCCTGGCTGCGGACCCGATCCGCCACCGCCTGCGCGACCTCGCGGTCGATGCTGGATTGGGGGCTGCGCGTCTCCACGCCCAGTTCGGACAGGTGCGCGAGCACTTGACGACTGGTCAGACCCAAGGTCCTTGCCAGGGCGTGCACACGAAGCCTGCTGGGAAATTCGAAATCCTCCGCCGATGTTGACGCTGCGTTCGCGTCAGCCGGCGACCCGTTGTCGGTCACTCAGTCTCCTCGAGCCCCCGGGCGCGTCGGGCTGACGCGGCCACGCGAGGGCTTCACTCTGTGTCCCGGTCGCTGTGGACCGGTGTTGTGTGGTCTTCGCGTCCTCTCTCCGCCGGCAGCTGCCGGTTGCGAGACGACGCCTTGCGTTGTTGACGACCTGCTCCGGCCACGTCATCCACACCACCGCGTCGCGGACCATGGCCCGCCGTCCGGCTGCCGGAGGCAATCGGACCTCGATGGGGAAGACGGGCATCGGGGGTAACCGACGCCGAAGGTGTCATCCGGTCGCCGGTGACAGAGCGTGCCACCGACAACTGACCAAGTATCCCACACAGCGAGGAGTTCCCCGCACACTATGCGGCGTTTCGCCGACGACGCGGGCTCGCGCACCCGGCGACGAGCCGGGCGACAACGGGTTGTCGAGGATCAGGCGCCCAGGTCGGGGAACCAAAGCGCAATCTCGCGTTCGGCCGATTCCGGCGAGTCCGAACCGTGGACCAGGTTGTTCTGAGTGCTCAGCGCGTAGTCCCCCCGGATTGTTCCCGGAACCGCCTTCTCGACCGGGTCGGTGCCGCCGGCGATCTGGCGGAAGGCCGCAACCGCTCGCGGACCCTCGAGGACCGCCGCGACCAACGGACCGGAGGTGATGAACTCGAGCAGCGCCGGGTAGAACGGCTTGCCCTCGTGCTCGGCGTAATGGCCGCGCGCGACCTCGTCGCTGACCGTCTTGAGTTCGAGCGCCACGAGGGTCAGGCCCTTGCGTTCGATCCGGCCGATGATGTCGCCGACGAGAGACCGGGCCACGCCGTCGGGCTTGATGAGTACCAGAGTCCGTTCAGTCACGAGCACACTCTAGCCGCTGGCGCCGCGGTGCCCGGGAGCGCACCGTTGAGAGAAATCAGGGGCAGTACTCCCCGGCCACCGCGAAGAAGCCGTAGTCGAAGAGGTTCCCCGACCGGGCGCGCGGGTCGACAACGACCTGCACGCATCCCCCCGGCGTGGCCAGCGCATCCTGCAGGGCCATGTCGAATTGGGCGGCCAGCGCGAGATTGGCGGGCCGGTACTGCTCGGGAACCGGGAGCGAGGCGATCGCCTCGGGCAACCTCATCGACGCCGCCCGCTCGGTGACCGCACGAGTCGCGAGGTAGCTGTACTCCCCCTCCGCGACCGGCACCGGCGCGTCCGCGGTCGGGACCTCAGCGGTCGGGACGCCGACGGGTCCCGGTTCGGGTGTGGCGTAGGCCGTCCCGGCGGCGAACGGAAGCACGGTCAGAGCAGCGGCCGCCGCGGCGGCGCCCAAGGGGCGACGAATACGGGTGATAACAGACAAGCGTTTCCCTCACAGCATGATTGCGAACTCCGGACAGGGGACGCACACACGCGTCGCCGGCCCCCGAAGCGCCATTGTCACAGTCCCCGGCCCGGAAAT